>NZ_JADBDR010000002.1:0-590584 GCF_014873645.1 Paenibacillus sp. OAS669 | reverse complement strand
ATAAGGTGCTGGTACGGCTGACATTTCTCGTATGAGGGATGTCAGCGTTTGTTTTAGTGCATTCGCGTACTCATTCATGGCGGCGAAACCTCCTTGTTTTTTCAAAGGGGCTTCGCCACACACTTATAACTGCTTGTCAAGTATTTTTTTCTCTTTTGGACAAAAAAAGAGCAGGCCATCTTTTCGATAACCTGCTCTTTTACATAATTCTTGGTCCTGCATCTTAACTTAATGACATTGTGCTCCCCGCAGGACCTTTTTCTGTTGAACTCATTTTTCGTTCTCTATGTAAGACTTCCTGGAGGATTCGCCCATCCTCCAATACACGATGAAGCTGAGAAATATGCACAAAGCAACATAATAATAATAGAGCGATTCGCTTCCTATCGATTTGAACCACAAAGCAATGAATTCCGCGGTTCCGCCAAAAATCGCAACGGTAAGCCCATAAGGGAATCCTACGCCAAGCGCTCGAATTTCGGTTGGAAACAATTCAGCCTTCACAATGGCATTAATGGACGTATAGCCTGTCACGATAATAAGACCGATAAGCATCAGGATAAAAGCCCCGACAGGCTGGGTCACCCTCTCCATCAACAGAAACAACGGCACCGTCAGAAGCGTGCCAAAAAGTCCGAACCCAAGCAGCAGCGGACGGCGTCCGATCCGATCGGATAGCGCGCCGGCAAGCGGCTGGAGTACGACAAACACAAGCAGAGCGATGAAGTTGATCCAGCTGACCACTTCTTTATTCAACCCAACCGTGTTGACCATAAATTTTTGCAAATAGGTCGTGTAGGTATAGAAGGCGACGGTTCCGCCCAGTGTGAGACCGACTACCGTCATCACCGCTTTAGGATGCTTCATTAAGGCGCGGATGGTTCCGGCCTTCTGCCGGCTCTTGGCGTCCATCTTCTTGAACTGGTCCGATTCGTCCATGGTCCGGCGGAGCCACAGAACCGCTAATGCCCCGAACGCCCCAATGACGAAGGGGATACGCCAGCCCCACGCTTTCATCTCCGACTCGTTTAATATCTGCTGAAGAATGATTTGAACGCCAAGCGCTATCAATTGTCCTGCAATTAACGTCACATATTGAAAGCTGGAATAGAAACCGCGTCTGCCGCTGCTTGCCATTTCCGATAAATAGGTGGCTGAAGTGCCGTATTCTCCTCCCAAAGAGAGACCTTGAAGCAGCCGTGCGATGACAAGGATGATCGGTGCAAAGATTCCAATAGTGCTGTAGCTCGGAGTAAAAGCAATAATTAGGGAGCCTCCTGCCATGATGGTGATAGAGAGCGTCAACGCAGCCCGGCGTCCAAATCGGTCGGCGTACTGTCCCAGCAGCAGACTGCCAATCGGCCTCATCAGAAAGCCTACCGCAAATATGGCGGCTGTATTCAACAGCTGGCTTGTCGCATCTCCCTTGGGGAAAAACTCGGAGGAAAAATAGACGGCAAAAGCTGCATAGACATACCAGTCATACCATTCAATTAAATTTCCGACCGATCCTTTAAAAATATTGGCCGTTATTTTTCGGGATGTTGCCCGCTCGCTCTGTTGCGGCATCAATACCAACCTCCTGGCTTGTACAATCGACGATTTCTTCCTTTCTCTTATTACCCTATTATTTTTAGTCATAACGCTCTGATTTATGCTTCTTTTTTCCAGCTTGTCTATCAGGGACAAAAAAATCCGTCATCCATGCTGCCATCAATCAACCGTTCGTAGCTGCCGCCTTTGAGGTTAGCAGAGCTCCAAAGGCAGGCTCTGTTCTTTAGCACAGGCTACA
Source organism: Paenibacillus sp. OAS669 (assembly GCF_014873645.1). Taxonomy (NCBI): domain Bacteria; kingdom Bacillati; phylum Bacillota; class Bacilli; order Caryophanales; family Paenibacillaceae; genus Paenibacillus; species Paenibacillus sp. OAS669. The sequence goes on along the minus strand of NZ_JADBDR010000002.1, from coordinate 588,792 downwards.
TATAGACGATAAAAAAGCGCCGTCAGGAGCCATCTGCAACGATGAGCCCTAAGCGGCGCTGCTTACTTTCTAATGGGTCTTAGGGGATATAATTTAGCCCCTCATTTGGTTTAATAATAAATCAATGACCTGCATGTTGCGGTAGGATTCCTCCAGAGACACCAGCGGCTTGCGTTGATTTGCAATAGCGTCGGCAAAATCCGTTACCTGCAAGGTGTAACGATCCGATTCCTCGACCGGTACCTGACGAGCTCCCTCCGTAGTGACAACACGAATCGTGCCATCGCTTCCCTGAAAGGTATCAGGGACTTCTATTCTGCCCTTCGTACCGATTATTTCGGAATTCATTTGATTGAAGGCATTAAAGCCGCTGCTAATGCTGGCGATCACGCCATTAGGGTATTTTAAAAGTGCCGAGAACAGGACATCGACCCCATTCTCCTTAACACATTCCGTCACACAGGACTCCGGCAGCTGGTTCATGATCATTCCAACGAAATTCACAGGATAGGAGCCGACATCATACAACGATCCGCCTCCCAGCTCCGGTTGAACCTTGATCGTATTCGGACGGTCCAGCAAGAAACGGAAGGTAGATTGGATATACCGAACCTCACCGATTTCTCCGCTCTCCACTATCTCTTTAACCTTCTTCGTTCGATCCGTGTAACGATACATGAAGGCTTCCATTAGAAGAACCTGATTTTGTTCCGCAGTACGGATCATTTCCGCACATTCAGCCGCATTCAAGGCCATAGGCTTCTCGCAGAGAACATGCTTGCCTTTTTGCATCGCTTTTATCGCCCATTCCTTATGCATAGAATTCGGCAGAGGAATATAGACCGCGTTGATCTCCGGATCATCTAGAAGAGCGTCATAGTCGTTGTAAAAACGGGAACATTGGAATAATTCACGGCATTCGTTCTGCTTCTCCTCACTGCGTGTAGCTACCGCGTGAAGTGCGCTGTTCTCCGATTTAAGAATGGCAGGGATGACGGAATTTTTAGCAATACGGGCGTAACCTAGTACACCCCATTTGATGGGTAACATATAGTTCCTCCTTAAAATTATAGTGATGGCGTGATGGGGATGGCGATGACGAATTCAGTTCCGCTAGAATCGCTATGATACTGTACCGAGCCCTTATACCTGCTCACAAGCTGTTTGACGATATGCAGGCCCAAGCCGGAATTTTTGCCGGATGGCTTCGATGAATAGCCCGATTCGAATAGCTGTCCCCGGGCTTCAAGCGGAATCATAGGGCCTGTATTGCGGACTATGAACTCCAGCCGGTTGTTGACTATCGACCCTTTAACGGTGACATTACGCTCGCACGGTTCCAAAGCGGAGGTCGCATCAAACGCATTATCGATCAGATTGCTCAACATTTTGACGACATCCGTCGCCTTGATCGGACTTTTCTTTAACAATTCCATATGCTGAAAATCGTACTCGAAATGGATGTTCAAAGATTCGGCTTGGGCATACTTAGCCTGAATCAAAGCAATGAGAGCCGGATCCTTCAAATTGACCAGCTCATTCACGACTCTAATTTCTCCAACCAGCGTATTCGTATACTTCCTGAGCTCATCGTAATTTTGAAGGGCCAGGAACCCATGGATCGTTTGAATATGATTGATAAAATCATGCCGCTGCTCCCTGACGGATTGAAACAAGGTCTCAATATTCCCGACATAGGCTTCTTGTACGTCTTGAAGATCCCGGTCTTTTGTTCTTTTAAAAATCCAAAAGATAGCGAACACGATAACAACAGCCAGCAAGGTACAGACGCTCATAAACCATATAATCTGGATTAAATGCTTATGAAGAATGTTGTTAACTTCCGAGTAGTCCGATGTGATCGCAATCAGGGGCGGAGAGCTCATCGCGTTGTATTTCAAATAGGAATTATGAATCGGGGTAAAGCTTTTCATCACGGACTTCCCATTGGATTCCGTCACATAGAACACCGTCGTATCCTTGGTCAATGCCAATTGGGCATATTGCTTTTCTTCCGGGTCCCTATAATCATAAGAACCAAAGTATACTTCTCTTGCAGAGAACCAATTGCTCGGCGTCGGAATACTCTCAGGAAGAGTATGATCCATGAATTTGTCTGCATTCAAAATAGCCACTTCAAGCGCGATATGCGGATTGTCGTTCATCACTCGCTGAATCGTATCCTCCACACCGGTTATCTGCTGATACTTCCGGAAATTCGTATCATGAACAAAGGGATTGATAATATAATTGGTCGTTCCGTCGTAATAATAGCCCCATTTATTAATCTCGGACTGACTGGTTGTTGCTGTGTCCCTCGGACCGCTCCAATAGTTGTCAAGAGCTTGACCAATGCCGACATTCACAGGTTCACGAGCGAATAATTGCTGAAATGCGGAAAAATAATGGTCCCAACCCTTGGAGCTTACATTAAGATCCTTGGGATCGGAAGATTTTTGACCTACGATGTCATCCCCTGCTCTAGCAAAAAGAGTGATTTCGTCTACCCCGATCAGCTTCTTTAGTTCGACCAAATCCTGATTCTCTATATTATGTATATCCGGGTCCAAAGCTATTTTGGCGGCAATGGCCGCCGTCCGGAGGTTCTCGCCTATCAAGTCTTCTACGAATTTCTCTCCTGCCGCTGTCTGTTCCATGTTCGTTTTGATGCTGCTATACAGGATTGCCATCTTCTCTTTCTGATTATCTTCAAGCAGCGTCTTATAGTGCAAATAATACGATGTGTTCAACGCAATAATCATGATGATAAAAACAAGAGATGTTTTCAGAGGAATCGTTTTAGTAAAATTCATCTATCTGTGCCCACCCCGCTCCATGCCTATTATAGCAAGAAACGAAGAAAATTGTATAACTTTGTCGAAAATCCGCCCCTTTCGGCGATTTTGCAACGCCAACGTTAGGATAAACATGTACCTCGGTTCATCTACCCAATCACTTTCTCTTCATTTTTAATACACTATCCTATTCTAAGAGAGAGTTAGGTGATGAGCTTGGCCACTTTTGCTGCAGCTTATGCCATGAAGGAGCGAATGGCGCCAGCCTTGCTAAAACATTCCAAAGTACAGGGGGTCGGTGTAGGCTACCATGATCCCGAACGGCCGAAAAAAGGCGCGGCGGTCATTATTTATGCCGACGCTTTGTCTGCAGTTGCTTTAGGAATCGCTTCAACCGTTACCATAAGTGTCAAGGGTAAAAACGTACAGGTTCCGATACGGGTTGTTCGAACAGGAAAAATTCGCTCCCATGCCAATTTCCAGGGACGTATACGCCCTGTCCCGGCAGGATACAGTATTGGGACGGCAGCCGGGTCCGGAACCGCAGGACTAATTGTCACCAATTTCCCCGGAGCGAATCAGCGTTACATTTTCAGTAACACTCACGTACTTACTAATCCCTTGAATTCCAATGTACGTGCCGAGACACTACAGCCCGGTGGGGCGGATAATGGAAGGCCAGTGATAGATAGAGTCGGCTTTCTCTCCCGATACGCACTGCTTAGAAGGAACGCCACTAACTTTATAGATGCGGCTATCTCCCTGCCGGTCCGTAATAACATAGTCACTCCCCGTTATGCTACGGTCGGCGTTGTCCCTGGCTATGTAACCTCGTATAGAGTCGGGGATCGCTTCAAAAAGGTTGGCCGAACAACGGGACTGCGATTTGGAAGGGTCGATTCCGTTAATACGGATATTCTAGTCGATTATGGGGGGAATCTGGGCGTAATTCCTTTTCGCAATCAATCGGTCATTGTAGGTACCAGTCCCGTCTCTCTTCCCGGTGATTCGGGCTCTGTATGGCTCAGGAGAGCCGATAATTTCGCAGCTGCCGTCAACTTCGCAGGTACCGAAGACGGCCTAACCTCTATCGCCTTTCCGGTAGATTGGTTCATGAGAAGATTTCGGTTGCGGGTTGCCCGTCCCAATGGAGCCGGAATCGTCAAAAACGTGAAAACCAACGGTAATCCGGCCTTTGCCCGGCGGCTAACGGCTAGAGAGCTGGCTTCCATACGAATCATCTTGGCTAGAAGCAGAACAGCTGCTGCTAAAAAATAGAATACAACCCGGCACTCTCCAGGTGCCGGGTTGTTTACTTTCAGGCAGATTCCATTAACGTGTTTTGGTGATCAAGTACGGAGTCACAAAGCGGTCGACGTCAGTAGGATTTTCGATAATCAAGACCCAGACGGTAGTTGTGGCTGGGAAGCTATCTGTCGGCCAGGCGGATGCGAAACCGGTAATCGTCCAACCTGCATTAATGACTACTCTACCGGTACCTGCAGTGAAAGTAATCGTAAGGAAGCTGTGGGCAGGGATCAGTCGTGGCCTGAACACGGAACGGCGGAAGCCATTTCCAAGGTTTTGTGTGGCACGGGCGTTGCTTGGACGAAGGACTATTTTTCTCCCTACCGCTTTGCTTACTTTTGATTTCACTTGTTTTTTCATTACATAACCTCCTTGATAGTGATAGCACATTGTATGCAAGTGTTAGTTTCAAAGTTTGGGTGAAATTGATAGACTGATTAATTAATTTAGTAGAAATAGATTCATGCTGACCTTTCTTGTCTGGAGCAAACAGTGTCATGGGAGGCAAGGCTCTTCAAATGGCGTCGGCAGTCCATGAAGACCAAGGAGTTGAAATACCATGGATACTGATAAAGAAGACAGTTTGGAAGGAATATTTGTCGGGTGGATGAAGATATCGCGCTTTTGCAAACCTACCGCCCGGGAAGGGCATCATTTCTCCGAAAAGTGGGGTTATAAGCTTGAAGCTGATTCAGGTGCTTTGCGGGGGCCTTGAATTTTAGCAATTCTATAAACACGAAAAAAGCTGCTGCATAAGCAGCAACCTTTCGTTTATCCGTTGAAATAATCCTGCAAGCCGTTAACAATCGCATCGGCCGCTTTCTTTTGATAGGCAGCGGTACGGACGAGCTGCTCATCCTTGGCATTGGACAAAAATCCAAGCTCCACGAGAACAGACGGCTGAGCATTTTCCCGAAGCACATGATAATTGCCATAGGATATCCCGTTGCTTTTCAAATCCAGCGCACGATCCAGCCGAGCTTCTATTTTTCTGGCTAAAGGCATATCCTTGGAGCTTGAGTAGAAGAAGGTTAACGTGCCGGAATTCGCTTTCGGCGAGGAGTTGTAATGGATGCTGACAAAAGCGTCCGCGCGGTTCTTCTCGCTGACGGAGACTCTCGCGGATAAATTCGGATTCTCCTCGTCACGTGTGCGGGTCATGGTCACCTGGGCGCCGGCTTTACGCAATTGATCTGCCAAATAACGGGCCGTAGACAAATTCAATGATTTTTCGTTCGTGCCGTATTTCTTCCCTTGGGTCCCTGTATCGCCGCCGCCATGCCCAGGGTCCACTACAATCCTCTTCCCCTTCAGGCCCGGACTGTTCGAGGATACCGATACGTTGTTGGCCGATGCTTTGCCTACGTACTTCCCCATCACCCAACCAGTAGCTCCTTCGGCCGTTCGGACCTGGACCCAGTCTTGTGATGAGTCAAGCACGGACAAGGAATGACCCGAGGATAGAACGCTTACGACAGCATGTTGAGTTCCGGGCCCTTTGCGCATATGCAGCGAATCAGCAAGAACGGTAACCGTTCCTTTCTTAGCCGCGTCCGAGCTTTTTGTACTGGTGCTCGTAAGCTTGTCCGACGGTATACCATTTTGCATTTTTAAATATTGTCCTGCTACCCAACCGTTCAGGCTCCCTGCTTTGATCTTGATCCATCCGTACGATTCCTGGGATGTGACGACGACCGTATTTTGCTTTAAGGACCCCACGATGGTAGATTGGATATCCGGTTTGCTGCGGACATAGAGTGAAGTTGCCGTCACAATCGCATTGGAATTCGCTGCAGCTTCCACATTTATCGCAGGGGAAGCAAGGAGTCCAAATGCAAGAATAGTAACGATGGCTTTCTTCAATGGCTGTAGCTTCATTAGAATACCTCATTCATATAATGGCTTTGTCGCTTTATGTACTAATATAACAGGAAGTTTTGCCCAATCATAGAGTACATTTTCTCATTTTGTCGAACCCGAACGGAAATAAATTTGAAAAAGCTGCTTCCAGACAGTATTGTAATAATGATATAAAATGTTCCAGAAGGTGCTTTTTGCATGCAATGGGTAAAGAAAGGAGTTCATAAGAATGGCGTGGCTTTACGTAGTATTAGGGGGACTTATGGACGTAGGTTGGGCTACGGGGCTTAAATATACACATAGCTTTACCGTGCTGGTGCCATCTGTGTTAACCATCCTCTGTATCGTAATCAGCTTCTACTTGTTCACCAAATCTATGACTCAGCTTCCTATCGGTACCGCCTATGCGGTGTTTACCGGAATCGGAGCCGCTGGGACGGTTATTGTGGGGATGTTATTTTTAGGTGAGCCGCGGGACGGGCTGAGGATCTTTTTTATCGTTGTGCTCCTGGCAGGTCTCCTGGGTCTCAAGCTGAGCGTATCGGAGACAGAACAGCCTCAGAAAGAAAAAGAAAGGAACTGATGGGCGTGTCGTGGGTTTTCTTGCTTCTAGCCGGCTTCATGGAAATTATTGGTGTGATTCTAATAAAAAAATCCGAGGGCTTTCGAAGATTATATTGGACTTTGGCTTGTATCCCTTCGATGGGGTTGAGCTTTTACTTCTTATCGAAGGCACTGGTGCATATTCCTATCGGTACCGCGTACAGCATCTGGACAGGGATAGGGGCAGCCGGAGCGGCGATCGTCGGTATTTGGCTGTATAAAGAATCCAAATCTCCGAAGCGCCTCTTTTTTATCGGCTTGGTCATTGTCGGTGTGATCGGTTTGAAGCTTACCGGCACCTAAGCGGCCTGCAGCATACATAAAAGAACAGCCTTGGCTGTTCAGATTGTCGAGAAACCTATAAGGCTTGAACTATTGCTAATATACTACGGTGGGGTATGCCCCTCCAGCCGCTGTTGAAACCCGTGAAAGGGATCAGATTTAGTGGTATTTTCACGGGTTTCAAAGGCGGACGTAAACTCTTCCGAGGATTACCCCACCTCCATATTTAGCAAAGTTATCGCAAAACTAGGTTTCTCGACAGACTCAATAGCCTTGGCTGTTCTTTTTATGCTCACCGTTTGGGTATCTCATAGCCGTTTAATGCAATGAGTCGAGTCCTTTTAAAGTGACACTCTCCTCAATCCCCAAAGCCTTTTTTCGCGCCGCAAAGTTTTCCTCTGTCATTGGACCGTAAACCTCATTCGTCTGCGGATTAACGATCCAATAAGCCACGAGGGTCTCATCCGGTATTTGATAAGAGCCGTCGGTTCTCTTGGGGTCATTCCTTAGTCCTTCTTGCTTTGCCAAAATATACCGGTCATCCCAACCGACCTGGACAACCTTAGCGGGAACGATCTCCCCTCCCCAGACTCCTTCACCTTCCTGTTTACGTATCGCTACTTCATGGGCGGATGTCCTGACAACCGAATAACCGCCAGGTAATGAAATATCGTAATCTCCTAATCCGGCACAGCCGCTTGCCGCAAACAACGCTATGTACAATAAGCCCAAGCTTACCATTTTCATAGTGGGCGAAGGGATACGCTTATTTCCCAACATCAGCTTGAACACCTCCTTACTCCTTCGTATAAAATCATTCCTTACTGCACGGCTTTGTCCCGCAAGCCATCAGAAAAATCATCATTGCAGATGCGTCGGAACGCTCTTGAAACGCTTTATACCAGTTCATCATTTGCATAAATTCCTCTTGGGTGATGACGCCACGTTGAAGAAAGCCTTCAAACCGTTTGGGGTCTAGCTGCCGGCTGAACCCGTCTTTTCCGGCAATCTCGGTATGCTGTACAACCGCCTCCAGATCTACATGGATAAATCCCGCTTCCTTTAAAAGTCGCGGCAGTGCCCTCCCCATATGCCGATTCCCGCCGTTCTTTTTTTGCGATGCAGCCAATTTGCTCATAATGACGGGCAGACTCTCCATCTCGGGAGATAGCGTACCAAATACTCCATCGTCAATATCGATAATGACTAGCTTCCCGCCGGGCTTCAGAACCCTGTAAAGTTCCACAGCAGCTTTCAGCGGTTCATACAAATGGAGAAACAACAGCCTGACAATAATAAAATCAAATGTCTGATCCTTCACACCCGTTTCCATAATAGAGGCTTGTACAAATTGCAGCTGATGAGCAGGGATATCCTTCGTCCGGTTTCTGGCCTGATCCAGCAAAAAACCGTCAATATCCAGAGCAGTCACCTTACTCCCGGGCCAATGATCGAGCAATTGCTCCGTGTAGAATCCGGGTCCGCAGCCCGCTTCGAGAATATGCATTCCATCCTTTAATCCAAACCAACGTAGCAATCGGAATTCCTTCTCCCAGCTCATATGAACTTGGGAGCGCAACCTGGCCAATTCGGCTTCAGTGCCTGCACCGGTATTTTTAAAATGATAGGTTGATTCGTGACGGTTCATTGCTCACTCTCCTTACCATATAACATTATATGGAAAACGTTACAAGATAAAGAGAATGTCCTGGCAGCTTTATTTCTTGTTTTTGAAACGAGAGAATAAAAAAAGACCGAACGACAGCGGTCAGCCCTTGTATCCTAATCATTGTTACTACTTTCTACTACCAAATCCTCTCGACAGTCTGCTTCTCCATGGATCATGAGTTGGAGCCGAACCTGCCAAGTCCCAGAACTCATCCAAAGCTGCCTCGGGGTACACGTTAGACAACTTGGACATGTCCTCCCTGCTGAAAAACTGAACATCCATAATAACCTGGTTCTCCATATCCCATTCAGGATCGTATCCCTTTCTCATCTGCCCTCCAGTCACTTCCGCCAAAAAATAATGGCAATAGTCGACCTCACCGTCCGGTTCTTTCTCTTCAACAACCCAAAGAAGTCGTTCCACCCTTATGTCAAGTCCTGTTTCTTCCTTGACTTCACGAATCGCTGCATCTCTGCTATATTCCCCCGGCTCAATGCCCCCGCCTGGTATCACCCAAATCATATGCTCAGGCCCCTGTTTCTTATAATCGCTTTGAACTAATAATAGACGATCCTCTTCATCCAGCACGAATACTCTAACTCCAGCCACTTAGCATCCCCTCCATTCTAACCATTACTGCCTTCTTGTAAGTTATGACTCCCTAGCTTCCTCATATAGGATACAAACTCAAAGTCCTTATCGATATGACCAATATTCAAATTCTCTTCGCTCCCTTCATCTACTTACTTACATCATTGCTACATATTACCATGCACTAAAAGAGTTGGCATTTGATCTGACAAAATAGTATGATTATATATTAATAGAACTATTTTTAATGGAGGAACAACCTTATATGAAAAAAGGCTTAACCCTGCTAACCACCGCCGCTGTTGCCCTTTCTATGCTCTCCTCGACGGCATTGGCGAATACAACGAAAACTACCGCTGATTATAAAGATCTTGTTAATGTAGATACCGCCCTGAAAACCAAGCTGGATACTTTGCTCGCGCAGGGAATCTTTGAAGGCGTATCGGAGGATAGCTTCGGCATCTCCCAGAATATGACCAGAGCCCAATTCGCTAAGGTCGCAGCTTTAGTGTTCGGTTTAAAAGTTGATGCTGCCGTTCAAGCCTCCAGCTTCACGGATGTCCGTTCGGATGACACCGCCAACGGGTGGGCCATTCCTTATATCGAAGCGGCCAAAAAAGCGGGACTTATTGACGGAATGACCGACACTACCTTTGCTCCAGGAGAAAATGTAACGGTTGGGCAGCTCGATACTGTATTCCTCAAGGGACTGGGCAAAACGGTGAATACCACGGGTACGCCATGGTATGCTGACGCGGTTAAGCAAGCCAAGGAAGCCAATATCCACCCTGGTGATAAAGCCGGGGATGCTGTTGCCACCCGGGAAGACCTGGTGGTAGGAGCGTATGGTTCCCTCCCTTCTTCCCCTTCAGCAGAAAATAAACAAGTGTCTGTGACTTCCGTCCAGGCATCCGGCGATCAAGCGGTCCAGGTCAAGCTGGACAAAGCCGTGGACGCGACAAAGGCTACTTTGGCACTCAGCAAGGACGGATCCGTTGTGGCAACTAGTACTGCTTGGGCATTCAGCAATGATTCGGCCACACTAACATTAACTGGCGATACGAAGCTGAGCAATGGCAGCTACACGGTCACTCTTGGCGGTCTCGACACAGCTTCCATTAAGACGGCTACGGGTTCCTTTACGGTAGGGACTATTACGTCTACAGGAAAGTACAAATATTCAACGGCATCTTCCTATGAACTGAGCAGCGTCATCGATTCCAACTTAACCTCCGCCGCTACAGGCAGCAACGGCTCTGTATCCAAAGCAGAAGCGGAAGATCCGACTCTCAGCAAATTGGCCAAAGAAGTTGAAATAACCGTTACAAACGAGTCAGGAGAAGAAGTAACGACCCCTGGACTTGTTCAAACTATTACCTCTTCGAATCCGAGTGTAGTGAAGGCAGCAGTATCTGCCGATCATAAAGGCTACATTCTTGGAGACAAAGCAGGTACAGCAACCATCTATCTTACTTATGCAACTATCAGCGGAGAGAGGAACCAAGTCTCTATTCCGGTTACTGTAACCAATACCGCAATCTCTGCTCAAACCGTGGAAGCTAGAACCACTTCGATTACGGCTTATGCCACCGTGACTAACGGGGTTTATTCCAGCCAATTCAACGGATATGAGAAGATGGATTTGAAAGTGACCGATAATTTCGGCACCGAATATGAACAAGACGAAATTGCCTACTACAACTTCGCTTTGAACACCTATTTCACAGCTGAAGATATTACAGGGGATCCGCAGAACGGACCAGTCGGTACTGTCACTTTCGACAAAGCCGGTAATGTACAAATTACAGGCAACGTAACCAGGTTTACTCTGGTATCCGTTCTGTTTAACGATAAGCGCGCCTATGCAGACGTAACCGTTGTGAAGCAAAATTAACGAGCAGCATGAAGACAAAGCCCGGGGCCATAAGCCGCGGGCTTTTGTTTATAAGTACCATTATTGCGCTTCCTTATGCGCCTTGTTTAATCTCTATAGGGTGATCAGCGGTTTCGTACCCTTCCCGATTATGGATGAGGTCGGAGGAACAATCGATATAGAGCGGATAAACCGGCATACTGGCTTGATGCTTGGTATCGGGTACAACCTTCGTTTCATGGCTCTTGAACGTATTAAGAATCTCCCTATTTTTGATCACGACATCGAAACATAGCATCAGCATAATGCCGATCAGAACTGCGGCCACGGCGTATACTCCATAGATCTCCTGCATCTATTAGCCCTCCTATGAATCTATTTCTCCCATCGTATCAGCAATCTAGTAAAAATACGCTCGAATCCCGTTGTCACTATATGACTTTTATTGTAGAGTTCTAACCTCAGCTTGGCCCATTTGAAACAACGATACTAATGTCAACCCGTCCTGTTCCAGATTCGTTCTGCCGCTCTGCCCTCGTTCGATAACGCAGAGAACTACATCTAATTTTGCCCCATACCCTGCAAGCGCTTTGGCACTAAGCCGAATTTGTCCGCCTGTCGTCACAACATCCTCAATGATGCATACTCGTTTCCCCCTGATGTCTACTCCTTCCGCCAGCTTGCAAGTCCCATAGGTTTTAGCTTCTTTCCGGACGAACACCACAGGTAGGCCTGTTGCCAGCGACAAAGCCGTTACAATAGGGATTCCCCCCAGCTCAATGCCGGCAATTATTTCGGTGTCCTGCGGCAGTAATGCCGTGAGCTCCTTGGCGATGGCAGACAATAACTTGGGATTCGATTCAAATTGAAACTTATCAAAATATTGATTCGACACTTGTCCTGACCGAAGCTTGAAGCTGCCTGTTAGATGAGCTGCAGCATAGATAGCTTTCTCCAGTTTCTGTTTGTTCATAGAACCTCCAATAATCACGTTTAGTAGTAACCCTCTCGTATCATACCCATCCACGAGGAGAAAGCCTATGTCGGAATGGACAAAATAAAAAACCGACTTTCGTCGGTTTGGCTAATAGTTCGATTCGCGCTTTAGAATGTCATCCATTTTCAACCCCATATGAAGAAGCAATTGCTGACCGGAGTCATGTACGCTGCATCCAGTGAGTTGTTCAATTTTTTGGAGACGGTATTTTATTGTGTTTACATGAACATACAGCTTTTTAGCTGTCACCGATATGGAGCCGTTGCATTCAAAATATTTCTTCAAGGTTGCCGTCAGCTCCGATTCATGAACCGAATCATAGGCATCGAGCCGCCCGACCGTTTCCGAATGAAGGCTCTTCAGCTCTTCTTGATTGCTCACGGAATGCAGCAAACGATAGATCCCCAGATCTTCAAAATGGACTGTCTTTCTATTGGAAAGGGTTGTTCCGAGACTTATTGCTTTCACTGCCTCCTCATATCCCTTATGGATTCCGTCTAGCCCGCCATAAAAGCGGCCGATGCCTGCATGAATCCTGTCCGTTTCCTCCACTACGGGAGCCAGTTGTTCTCTTATAGCTTCCATTTGGCGAACCAAGCTATCCTTTAAAGGGTCCTTCGGATAAGGAAGCGTAAGCCCATCCTCCTCCATCTCCCTGGGAAGCAGGATCACGATGAACTCCTTCACTTCAGTCACAACAACGGTTGGCCCGGTCAGTCGGAAAAAGGAATTCAGCTTGTACATGAGCCTTCTCCGGCTCTCGGAGCGCTCCAGCGCGTACTTATTCGGTGTGTGCTGAGATGATTCTGTGCGAATACAGACGACTTGATAACTTCGTGACAAATCCCAGCCGAATCTGCTCCCTTTATCCAACGCTTCTGCCTTATCCAGCCGCCTGCTTAACAATAAATCGGTTAGAAAATGGTTTTTTAACGATTGCTCCAGGTCACTCTTCGTTATTAGCTTATGAAATTCCAAGGCTATGAGCGTCATTGCCCGATCCAGTATTTGATAATCCTGCTCTATAAACTCTCTTGCCGTCTGCCAACACGTAATATCCCCCCATACTTCCTCATTCCATAGCAATGGAGCGACGATGCAGGGGGTCGGCTTATTGTTCAATAGCCGCTGCATGCGGATAGGACGCTTGGCAGCCATTAATTCATGGCGTTCGCGGCGTGTAAGCGAGGCGATATCCATCCCCTTGTTACACCCTATGGAAACTAGCTCTGAACCTACCGTTACCGGATTTCCTGTCATTTGTTCCATCGCATTCGTCAAATCCGGGATCCCCTTACCACCCAGTGCAAGCTCCTTCAGCCATTGAAAAAAATCTTCCATTCTTGATTGTGCAGGGTCTGGCCTGTGTAAAAGATACGGCATCAACGGGGTCATAATATCCAAATAAGCAATATCATTCGGAATCTCGATGATGGGAAAGCTCCAGCGATTCCCGGACTGAATAATCCATTCGGGAATCTGGTCCACATATGCTTGAGTTTTTACAGCCAACGCCGAATTTCCTGCTTCTACCAGTTGCGGAACTAAACTGCGTATGGCTTTTTCATCTTCCTTAATTGGATATAAGCTGGTCAGCAGCAGCACATTCCCGTTCAGCCAGCGAATGACGTCGGGCACCTCCATAATGGTAACCGAATCAATAATCCGGTCCAGGCCGGCTTCCCCTGCAACGACTTTGCACCGGGCCAGACCTCCCCACTGCATTGCTTCTCTCACCGTGATTCCCATACACCCGTTCTCCTCTGCTTCATGTTGATTATCTATGTACATAAGAAAAAGCAGCTTGGGCTGCTTTTCCTAAATACATCAAAGCCATACTACCTAGCCATATCAAAGCTTCGTATCATCGACGGCATCAAGCCATGCCCGAATATCGCCAATAATAGGAGCAATGCAGCCCTCTTCGAACGGGGAACGAAGTCCGGCAAGCTTCACTAATTCGGTGAACGATCCGCTGCCGCCGGCACGGCATAGCTTCAAGTAACTGGCCCAGGCCGCTTCTCGGTCATCGTTGGCAAGCTTCCAATATTGCAAGGAGCAAATCTGTGCCAGCGTATAATCAATATAGTAGAACGGACTTTTGAAAATATGCTGCTGCTGATGCCAGAAGCCTCCGCGCTCCAAAAACGGCATATCATCGTACACGCGGCTAGGCACATATTTACGCTCTACATCCCTCCAAGCCTTTTTCCGCTCCGCCGGTGTCATATCCGGATTTTCATAAATGATGTGCTGGAATTCATCGACAGCAACTCCGTAAGGAATGAACGTTATCGCACTTCCCAGGTGGGAGAACTTGTATTTATCGGTATCTTCCTTAAAGAAATATTCCATCCAGGGCCACGCAAGGAATTCCATGCTCATCGAATGGATCTCACATGCATCCAGTGTCGGGTGCAGATATTCCGGCACAGCCAGATCGCGGCTCATATACGATTGGAATGCATGCCCCGCTTCATGCGTCAGCACGTCGACATCGTGCGAGGTCCCGTTAAAGTTGGAAAAAATAAACGGAGCTTTATACGATCCGATATATGTGCAATAACCGCCTACCCGCTTGCCTGGCTTGCTCTCCAAATCCATCAAGCCGTTGTCCAGCATGAACCGGAAAAATTCATCCGTCTCCGGGGACATCTCGGAGTACATTATCCTAGCCTGCTCCACGATCCAATCCGGATCCCCATTTGGCTTAGGATTTCCGGTCAGGAACGACAAACCGTCGTAATAGCGCAGCTTATCCAGACCGAGCCGGATACGTTTACGTTCGCTCAACTCCGATGCCGCAGGCACGATATGCTCCAGCACCTGCTCGCGGAACTTAGCGACCTGCTCCGGTCCATAATCGGTCCGATTCATGCGGGCATAGCCGAGCTCGATAAAATTGCGGTAGCCGAGCTTCCTAGCAATTTGTGTACGGAGACGCACCAGATGATCATAGATTTCGTCCACTGCAGCTTCATTGGCTTCAAAGAAAGAGTACCTTGCATCGGTCGCTCTTTTGCGAATATCCCTATCGGTCGATTGCATGAAAGGCGACAGCTGGGAAAGCGTCCGCTCCTGTCCGTCAAATTCAATCTTGGCAGATGCCACCAGCTTCACGTATTCGCTGGATTTTTTATTTTCTTCCTTCAAATCCTCTACGATGGTCGGATGGAATGTCTTCTGTGACAGCTCGGCTGTCGCGAACAGCTGCCGCCCCCACTTGGCTTCGAGCTGCGGACGGAATTTGGATTCAGCCAACGCTTTGTAATAATCTGTAATTAACCCTTGATATACAGGGGACTGTTCGTCTATGTAATCCTGCTCCCCTTTATAGAACGGATCTGTCGTATTGATCGAATGCCGGATGCGGGCGATCGTAAGCATGGATGAAACGTCTCTTCTCGCAGCATTGATGGCGCTCATAGCCGCGTCTTGTTCTTCAAAAGTCCCGGCAGCTGAGAACTTCTCTAGTAATACGGCAAAATCATGGGCAAACTGCTCCATATTCGGACGCTCATACAGGTAATCTTGAAATTTCATCCATGTCCCTTCTTTCTTATCGCTTGGTTGGTAATATCTTGCCTTAAGGTACCGTTTGAAGCCTATGATTGCTTTGACTGGCATATACCATTATTTTACTATAAACCTCCCCTAATTACACACCTAAACTGACTATGAGTTAAGGATGGCTGTATGGTCAACGCCAATGCAGCATTTTTGTTAAATCTAAATCGACAAATGATGGAATGCAGCGATCTGATTGTCGAAATCATTGTTTAAATATTTGTGTGACCGTAAATTGTCTAATAGCTGTACTAAAAATCAGTCGAAACGTCACTTTATTTAACCACAGGTTATTTAAGAGTTACTTTGCTCTCCTATAGCCCGATGTCTTATCCACATATGGTAAGAACGATCTGAGCTCCCCCCTTCCTTCGCCGGCTCATCACCAGCATGCTAATTGTCAAAATAGAGTATCGTCCTTTAAAATTTTTCTACATTCCGCTTCAATATCCCGCCTTTTGGAAGGCTAGTTCCCTCATTTCGGGCAACCATCGTTAAGCACTTATTGTAAAAACTCAAAATTTCAGTAATATTACCAAAACTCTTGTCATAAAGTATTTTAGAAGAAAGTCAACATACGACAAAACTTCCTGTTTTACATCGTATGAATAATGGAACAGTTATTGTAAAATATTCCAAGTAAACCCCATTAACACAAACTGAAGGGATGATTTGCTATTATTATTTTTGAAAAAATTAATTTTATCGAGTCTCAATGCATCAATCCGCAAGATGCGATTATCATTCGTTTGCTTATGGAAGGGATAGGCACCCACGAGATCGTGTACTTAAAAAAGGATTCTTTGGATGCGGCTAACCGACTTCTGGTCGTTAAGGATTCATATGGATTGAAGAGACAAGTCCCTGTTACCAAAAGATGTGTTGAGCTGTATCAAAATGCGCTGCAGCAGACCAAATATATCCTTTATAACGGTTATAACCCGAGTAAGCAATTATCTGTTAATTTGCGGGAAAGCGACTTTCTTATCAAAGTCAGCCTTCAGGATTATATCGCTAACCAAAGCATGATTACGGATATGGATTCCGTCGTGCTCCGCACGATTTATATGAGGCTGCGCAGACTGGCAGAGTTTTTCTCCACACCGGAGCTTACCCATTTAACGGCTTTAAAGCTGGAGTACATGGAAAAAGCATATGCGTAAGTAAGCAGGAGGCTGCCCAAGCCTCCTGTTTCACTTTATGGCCAAGTAACCCTTATGATATGGGTACATCTTTAAATCGCTTTACTATTAGGCCGGATGCTCCAGCATCACTATGGCCATGTCTCCATCAATGGGTGTCATTTCTCATTTCGGCAGCATTCAATTCCCGCCGGTTTTATATTAAAATAGAATCGGTTCCTGCTTTTGACAAGAGAGGGTGAATGCCTGGATGGAGAACAGAAAAGACCTGATCTACAACTATGTAGCTGACTTGCAAATCCATTTATTAAACGGAGGGTTTACCCGCTGCCGGCCTGATTGGGGCTATCAGAATCTAAAGCCCGAGTACAATAAAATGTACTTCATATGCGACGGAGAAGGCTGGATCCGCATTCACGATCAGGATGTTTATCCTGCGCCGGGTCAATTCGTATTCATACCGGCCGGAACACTGCATTCCTTCTCAACCGTCAGCTCCAACACCTATACCAAGTACTGGTGTCATTTTACATCCAATGTTATGTTCTCCCCGCTGTTTCAATATTATGGGCTTCCTTACGTTATGAATACAGAGGAATGTACAGGTATTGTACAGTCTTTTCATAGAATGGAGCAGACGCTGTCCTGGCAGGCTTCCTCTATGTCGCTGCGAGTCAAATCCGCTATTTACGATATCATTAGCTGCTTTATCGATCATTGCGTCAGTACCGGTATCAAGTCCGTAGCTCCCGCTTCCGTTCTGAAGCTGCAAAAAGTAACGGAGTATATCGACCAGCATATGGATAACGACATTAAGATTGAGCAGCTGGCGGACATAATGCATTTTAATACGAATTATTTGTACCAATTTATGAAGACGCATTTGGGTATTACCCCCATGCAGTACATTTACAAACGAAGACTCGATAAGGCCAAGGATTTATTGATCAACACCGACGATTCGCTGGCGAATATTGCTGCTGTAACCGGCTTCAGTGATGTGTACCACTTCTCCAAATCCTTCAAGAAGCATACGGGAATCTCTCCCAGAGCCTACCGTAATGGAGCCGGCAGAAGATAAAAGCGAATATAAAGAAAGCCGCGTCATTCTGCCCGGCTCAACTCAGGACGGCCACATTTCCTTACGGTAAGCCATATCCCAGAATAAATATTCAAATCGTGTAGTCGTCGCAAAGATCTCCTCCAGCCGATTCAGCTCTCTCTGAGGCTTGCCTTCAGCCAGCTGGTCGAGCAGGTCGATACACCACATAGCCAGAGTGCCGAATTCCTCCGAGCTGTACATTCGAATCCATTCTCCATACCATTCGTGTTCGGTTGATCCTGGGATTTGGGCCAGCTCCTTACCGATCTCCCAATAGCTCCACATGCAAGGCAGCAGGGCGGAGACCAGCTCTGCCAAGGATCCGTTCTGAGCGGCATGCAGCATATAGTGAGTATAGGCCAGCGTGATAGGTGACGGCTGCGCTTGCTCCAGCTCCTCCTCGGAAATTCCGAATTTGGCGGCATAAGCCCGGTGCAGCGCCATCTCCTCATTCATGGTAGAATGCAATAGCGCGGCGAACGTGCCCATCGTTGTCAAATCCGTCGCTTTTACAGCACCTAGCGCAAACAGCTTCGCATAATCGATCAAATAAATGTAGTCCTGAATCATATAAAACCGGAATTTTTCCAGCTCCAGCGTTCCCTTGCCCATCTCTTGAACGAACGGGTGGTCATGATTGCTGCGCCAAACCGGCTGCAGTTTTTCTAACAAATACTCGGAAAACTTCATCTCTATTCCTCCTCCAGCGGGTTCCAGCGCAACTTTATTTAGCCGTGTGTCCCCATTCGTACATGAATTTCAGCATAACCTTCGTAAATTGAATCAGCTGCTCTATGGATACTTGTTCATTGACAGCGTGAGCGTTTTTTAAATCCCCCGGGCCATAAATAGCGGCCGGTATCCCTGCATCACCAAACCAGCCCCCATCCGTTACCGTAGGAGAGACATCCACCACAGCAGGCTGGCCTAATATGGTTTCATGGGCTGAACCAAGCAGCTGGACCGCAGGATGATTCGGATCCACTTCTAAAGAAGGGAAGATTTCTCCCCGATCCTCTATCATGGAAGAGCCTCCCCATTCGTATTGCGGCGGATTCTCCCTAAGCCACGGATCCGCTTGTGCTACCCGGTTCAAATGCTCTTCAATGTCCCGGCATACACTCTCATAGGTTTCATTCGGATAAAAATGAACGGTGATCCACAGTCTGCACTCGTCGGCAATAAACGCCGCATGCCTGCCTCCTTCGATAACGGCCGGATTGATCGTATTAGTCCCTGGTGCAAACCCCGGATAGCTCTTCATGACCGCCCAATGTCTCTCCAGCTCCTGAAGTCCTTGCAGGAGCTTCATCATCTTTTCGATCGCGCTGGCCTCCAGGATTCCGCCTCCGGCATGAATCATATTTTTCCGGGTCGCATCATGAAACGTCTTCTTGCTTTTCACGGTGACCCAACCGGTAATAACTCCGCCTTGCCCTTGAATATGAAGATCGCTCGTATCGACAACAACTGCAAAATCGGCTTGATATCCGCGCTTGCAGCATTGGAGGGTACCTGCTTCTCCGACTTCTTCACCAATCACCGATTGGAACATCAAATCTCCGGGCAGCTTAATGCCCGCTTCGTCCAGCAGCTGGATGGCAAAGAGCGCCCCCGCCAGCCCGCCTTTCATGTCCGAGGCCCCACGGCCAATGAGGACGCCGTCTTTGACAATCGGCTCGAACGGAGAGGTTTCCCATGGCTCGTCCGCACTTACCTCTGCCACATCCACGTGGCCGTTAAGGATCAAGCTCTTGAATTGATCGGAGGCTTGTCCTTGTTTGATACCGACGACGTTCGGGTCTCCCGGATACACTTCCCATTGATCAACCGTAAACCCGTGAAGCTCCAGGAATTGTGCAATAAACTGCTGAGCTTCCTCTGTATTTCTGGCCGGAGGCGCCGGGGTCTTATATCGTATCAGCCGTGAGGCCAATTGCACTAGCTCCTCCTGCCTCTCCTCGACCTGCCTGATTAAAGCTTCCAATTCCTGACTCAATCCATCTCCTCCAGTTCATTCATGCGGATACCCGCATTATTCAATTGTTCAGCAGAATACGATAGCAGCAAAAAAACCACTTCGCAGGACAAAGTGGTTTACGCGCGCAGCACAGCACTGCCGTGACGTCCACTTCCCTTCGCTAGCATTACCTAGATCAGGTATAAGGGTTAAGGCTCCCGCCTTTCTCAGCTGCATCAGCACCCCTAGTGAAATTCTTATTCGTTTTCTTATTCATAGTATCATAGACTGGATAAGGTTCTCAATCCTTCGAGACGTTCAGGAATGCCAAATGCAGTCCTCCGGGTTTTTATCCGGCAAAAATTGCTTAAATATCGTTGTCCTAAGCTGATGGGTATCCGTACGTTCTAAATATTGGATGCGGCAGCAGAGTTTGGGTTGTATCCATTGGGTTTGCTTGTCATGCTCCAGATAAAGGTCCTTGGACAGCTCCATAAAACACTCTTTATCTTCATAAGTAAGTCCGAATTCCACCACTCCGACAGGCTTGTTCTTGACAGTACGGAACTGCAGCCCGATCACCAGCGCGAAGGGATTCGTCCGGAAACCAAGGATAACAGCGTCAATGGTTTTAAAATGCTTGATTTTAACCCAATCCCGGCTCAACGTGCCCGGCCTATAGATAGAATCCGTTCGTTTGGCCACGATGCCTTCCATGTCCCGTTCCCGTGTCAGCTCGAACAAAGCCTTCCCTCTCTCCATTACATACAGGGTCGGCATAATGACGGAGTTAGGAACGAGGAGCTCATGCAGTCGTCCCTTTCGTTCCATTAGCGGCTCATTGCTATGCTCGCGCTCCGTGAACAGCAAGTCAAAAGCTACAAAAGTTACCGGATGTGTCGCAACCGCTTGCGCTATCCTCATGGAGCTGCTGAGTCGTCCACGGTAGCTGAAATCATCAAACACGGGTCTCCCGTCTCGCATAACGATCCCTTCACAATCCAGAATCGCGGTATGAGTCTGAATAGCCGATACAGCCTGTTCGAGCTCGGGAAACTTCTTCGTCACCTTATTCCCATGACGTGTGTAGGCCTCAATCCGGCTTCCTTGCTTATGGATCACAATACGCCAGCCGTCCCATTTGGGCTCAAACAAGTATTGAGGATCGTCAAACGGCTCATGTTGAATACTGACGTTCATTGGCTGATACGGTGTAAAAACCTGCAACAGGAATCACCTCATATCCTCATTTTTACCAAAAAGGGACGGATTGTAACCTGTTGACTACCGTTATGTCTGTCTTTTAGGAATTCGGATTTGGCAGGACCGACTATTTCTGATTGCTGAATTCATTTTCCTCCTGCCAATCGGGGCTTTTCCGCACAAGATATTCTTGCGCCGCTGCCCCAGCTCCTTAGGCAGTAATAAAAAAAAACGCCTTATAGGGTCAACAGCCCTAATATGCGGTTTAGAACCAAATCATAGAGGAAGCATATTGCATTCACGGAATACGGTTACCGGTATCCATCATTAATACACTGTTTATGGAGGAAAGACTGATAACCCCTCCTCCAATTTACCATTTTTGTCCATGGGTGTCGAGAGCGCGTGCTCGCGGTTTTATTTACTGCCTAACGAGTTCAGGTCGATAAACGGTGTTGCGCCTCCGGTCACACTCGGAAGACGGCCATCCCATTTCTCCAGTGCTTTCTCCTGCACTTCAATCTGCTTGAGCTGAACCAAATCCGGCGTAATCTCCTGCTTCTTCAGCTTCAACGACTCCGCCTCAGCTTGGGCCTGCGTAATTTTCTGCTTGGCTTCAATCTCAATACGCTTCAAATCGTTCTCCGCTTTCAATGCTTGCTGCTGCGCCACCTGCTTGGCTTCGATCGACTGATTGAAAGCATCTGAGAATTTAAAATTCACAATGTTAATATCGTTCACGATCAGATCATATTTGGCCAGCCGTTTCGTCAAATGATCGCTGATTTCTCCCGCGACGACGTCCCGCTTGGCGATCAAATCCTCCGCAGGATATTTGGCCGTCACCTCCTTGACGATCTCTTGGATTGCCGGCGAGATAATAACCGAGTCAAAATTGCCTCCAATATTGTTCATCAAATTAAAGGCAGCCTCTTTGTTGACAGAGTAGTTAACGGCAACATGCGTAGAAACCGGCTGAAGGTCCTTGGACGAAGCGGACGTATCCGTCTCTGCTTTGGTAACCTGGGTGTTGACCTGAATAACGCTCTGAACGAAAGGAAGCTTCAAGTGTATTCCAGGGCCAAGTATCTCGTCATTTAACTTGCCGAACGTTTTGTACAGTCCCACATGCCCGTATTGTACGGATGCAAAGCTGTTCAATCCGATGATGACGATCAGCAGCGCTATAAAAACGGACGTCACGACGAAGCCAACGTTAGGCCTCTTGGGAATTTTGGTCACTTCTGCATTCATACCATCAACCTCCAGTGGTGAGTATGTCGTACAGTTCATTACGTACTTTCACAGATTATGTTTCATAATCTGGGATTAAGAACAGAATATCCCTTCAATCCCCGGAGAGGAGCTCCCACTGCTGGTACAGAAGCTCCCTCTCTGCTTCCAGGATCATCTTCTCGCTATGCATAGCGAATAACTTGCCGGAATCCGTTTCAAGCAGCATCGCCTCATCCAACAACGTAATCTTTCGCTCCAGCGATTCAATGTCGGTTTCCAGCTTAGCAAGCTTTTTATCCCTTCCCGGCATCTCCCTGGAACTATGTGTCCGCTCTTTGGATTCCTGAGCCTTCTTTGAATCATTCTCTTTTACCATCGGTTCGCTATGGGAAGGCCTCAGAGACTGGCTCAACTCCTCGCGTTTTGCCCTTGCATCATCATATCGGCCGACAAATTTCGTCAGTCTCCCATGCTCAAGCCAATAAGTCACATCGAACAGTTTATTCAAAAAGTACCTGTCATGCGAAACGCAAAGGACGGTGCCTGTAAATCTCTGTAAGGTGTCTTCGAGCGCCTCGCGGGAATCAATGTCCAAATGGTTCGTAGGCTCGTCGAGCAGCAGAACATTCACGTCTTGTGCCATGAGCTGCGCTAATCGGAGCCGCATGCGTTCACCGCCGCTCAAGCTTTTCAGCTTGCGGAACACGGCGGCGCCATAGAATAAAAACCCGGCAAGCCGCTGTCGTGCCTCTCCTTCATCTACCATAACCACCTGCCGGTACGCATCGAGCATCGTCATGTCTTCATCTCCGAACGCATCCTGCTGAGCCAGGTAACCTAATCTGACTCCACTGCCTAAGGTGACCTTCCCGTGATCCGGCTGAAGCTCGGACGCAATCATTTTCAGGATGGTGGACTTGCCGCTTCCGTTTTCACCGACAATGGCTGCATAATCCTGATGCCGGATCAGCAAATCAAGCTGATCGAAGAGAAGCTGCTTCTTGCCATTTCTGTCAATGACCTTGCCTACCTGCTCCAGCTTCAGCACGTCATTGCCGCTTCGGTCCCCCGATTCGAACATCAATCCGATCTTCTTGCGTTCAAGAACCGGCTTGGTCAGCTTCTCCATGCGGTCCAGTGCTTTTTGCATGGCTGCAGCACGCTTGAACATGTTAGGATTATCCGCTTGCGCAGCCCAAATCCGCATTCGCTTGATCGCCTCTTCCATCTTCTTAATCTTCTTCTGCTGTTCCTGATAGGATGCGAATTCGAGCAGCAATCGGCGCTCCTTTTCCTCTACAAAATAAGAATAGTTGCCATGATACACGTCAATGGGTCCGCCCTCTACGTCGAAGATCTTATTCACAACCCGATCCAGAAAATATCTGTCATGGGACACAACCACGACACTCCCGGTGTATTGCTGCAAGTAACCCTCCAGCCATTCTACCGCATTCAAATCCAGATGGTTCGTAGGTTCATCCAGCAGAAGCAAATCCGGATTGAGCAGCAGGATGTGAGCCAGACAGACCTTGGTTCGCTCTCCCCCGCTCAAATGCCCGAATGCATGATGAAGGAGTTGCGAAATCCCTAATCCGTTAGCTACCCTGGAGAGATTCGCTTCAATCTCATATCCGCCGGCGGAGGCGAAGGCCTCCTGCAGCTTTCCGTATTCAATCAAAGCTTTATCCGCTTCGCGAGGGTCCGCCATCCATGTCTCCAATTCCGACATTCTCTCCTGCATCTTATACAGCTTGGCGAATGCTTCCTGAAGAACACCCTTCACCGTAGTCCTCGGGTCGTAATCCGGTATTTGCTCAAGCAGAGCCGTACGGCTCCCCTTTTTATAATGAATGACCCCGGCATCAGGAGTCTCTATCCCTGCTAAAAGCTTCATCAGTGTGGTTTTACCGCATCCATTAGGGCCAACCATTCCAATCCGGTCACCCTCCTGGATTTCCAATGACAGCTGTTGAATCACAGGCGTACCGCCCCAGGATTTACTCAATTTATCCATTGCACATAGTAACATATTCCTCACGCTCACATTCGATTTAGTGTTGGACAGCACAAAAAAGCCACAGGCAAAAGGCAACCTTTTACCCATGGCTTTACGTGCGCCTGATCATACTAATCATACCGACATTGAGCCGGCAGCTGATTAGATTGGATGGGTCAAAATGTTGCAGTTACCGTAAGAAGACAGACCTCTCCCGTTTACAGCTGAACGGAATACGATCGTAGTCAGATGCACCCAGAATAGGGACCATTTGCTACGTTCAGTAACTTGCAACATATTGACACCTCCTTCACCGATTCGAATGGAAATAATAACATAAATATTACCATATAACATTTATTTCCGCAATATTGTATCTCTTACCTGCTTCCCCATTTTTTCTTCGTAAATCTTAGTTTCTGTGTATTTTCAAACAGAAAGTGTTCCGATTTTTTGGTATGATGGTTTCAGGCAAGCAATGAGATCGAATCTGTATATGGGCACTTAGATTCGATGGAGCGAGTAGTGCAACCCGGCCACCTTTCTGCGGAAAGGTGGCATTTCTTTTTTAGACAACTATAAACCAAGGACAGGAGGTACAGAAGATGAAGCAACCCTTGGATTGCGATCGTATTATTCTTCAACTAGGTATCCCGACGATTCGGTATGAGATGTGGAAAGCTAACAATACGATCCGACATACCTACACGGTTAAGGTTACAGAAAAAAAGGTCCCGCTTCCGAAGCCGGTTGGATGATTTCTATACTGCAGCCCCATTTGTACTTCGATGACATATATCCAAGCATCACTTGCTGGATTTACATATCTTAGAATTGGGATTACGCAATACCCCCTAAACTACGTTAGTGAGAGGAGAATCCAACAATGGGTGGATTAGTTGGCGGACTTGGATGTGGAGGCGGCATCGGCGGCGGACTATTTACAAGCACAGCTGTTATCTTGGTATTGTTCATCCTTCTGGTTATTGTTAGCCGTTCTTGGATCTAACTGGAAATAAGATAGCATTAGAACCCCCCTTCCGTTGGAAGGGGGGTTTATCGTTTAACCTGATTTAATCTTGTCCAACTTGGTGAGAGAAGAGAATTACTCCATCTCATTGGACACTTCTATCAAATTGCCGTCGGGATCGCGAAAATAGACCGACATTATGGCTCCGAGAGCGCCTGTCCGCTGAACAGGTCCTTCTTCCAGCTTCACATCGCATTGCTCCAAATGCCGAATCACCTCATCCAACGGCGTATCGGCTATAAAGCATAGATCTGCGGACCCAGGCAGCGGTGAAGCAGCCTTAGGCTCGAATTCCTGTCCATACTGATGCAGATTTATTTTTTGACGGCCGAACTGAAGCGCCTTCCTGCCATTACCAAAGGTGATTATCTCCATTCCCATAACCCGAGAATAGAAATCGCATGCCGTTTCGATATCGAGAACCGTTACTACCAGATGATCCAGCCGATTCACTCTCATCTATTTCCCTCCTCGCAAAAGGACCTTCAAGGGCCCTTCAGGCTACATAACTGGGTTATGATTCTGCGCTTTTTTCCTTCTTTCCAGTTCTAATCGAAGGGCAGCCTCCACAGATTCAGCCATGAGGTCAAATTTCTGGGCGACGGTATACTGAAAGGTCTTGCCGCAGTGAGGACATTTTTGCTTTTGAAGCTCCGTATTTCTTTTGCAGTTAGGGCATGGAGTCATTGCTGCAGTCCACCTTTTCTTCGTTATGCTGACTACTAATTCTAACTTCCTCTTCTATCTATGACAATCAAGCATGATATTTGCCGGCAGGAGCGTCAAGAACCCATTGCAGCATTTGCAGCTGAGCATGAACCTCTTTGATTTCATCCCGATTCTTATCCGTATCCAGCCTCTGAAGCATCTGTTCCAATTGAATTACCATACGTTTGATCTGGTCTTCCGACCGCATTGCACCCACCTCATTCATTGTAAGACTCTATATTTTCTCTATTGTAAACAAGCGGGGGTTAATAAGCAATGCAAGCTCCAAAGCTTTAATCTGCCTTTATAACAGCAGCTATGCGGATACATGGATTCGCTTTTTCTATTATCTGGTACTTTTTTCATGT
Organism: Paenibacillus sp. OAS669; assembly: GCF_014873645.1. Classification (NCBI taxonomy): domain Bacteria; kingdom Bacillati; phylum Bacillota; class Bacilli; order Caryophanales; family Paenibacillaceae; genus Paenibacillus; species Paenibacillus sp. OAS669. Next base: position 562,499 of record NZ_JADBDR010000002.1, on the reverse strand, counting down.
TTGACTCAAGATTCCAAGTATGGTATCTTCGACTAATAAGGCATTCCCTCTTAGAAAGAGAGCGGAATGCTTTGCTACTTCCAGAGGAATTTTACATTAAATGTATAAAAGACCTCTGCTTCATTATTAGATGATAAAGGGTGAAAAGTGATGATTCAAGTAAAAGAATTTATTGATTCCGACAGCAGCTACGCCGAGAGAAAAGCAAACGAATTTTTGGCAACGCTTAAAGAAGAACAGTTCATTAGCATAAGCTATGGAACGATGATCAAGAGCAAACCGGACAAAAGCGCAGTTCAAAGAAGCACCATCCTCGTTGTTTACAGAACAAACAGCTCAGGAGATTAGTTCAAATGGTTTCTGACCCGCATAACCGTGATAGAGAACAGGATTCCGACCGGTATTTCAGACTTTTTATTCTATGGCTATCCCTGCTATCTACACTCGCTTTGGCAATCATTATTCTTTTATACTTGCTCTTATAAGAAGGAGGCGGCGTGAGGCCGCCTTTTTTTTGTTTTGCGAAATCATCCATATTTTTAAAGAAGCGAGTTTTGCTAACGTGGTATGTTTAAGGTCGCTTATCTTTAAAAGTCTTTGATATAGGTTTTCATTTTATTATCCATCGGTTAATACATAATCCTTATCGTTAGAGTGCATAGCTATATTGGGAATTATTAGCTAAGCTGCATAGCTGAAGGAGGATATGATGCACGGACATTTGACTTGGTTTCTTTCGCGCTTCGGCTACGTCGGCATTTTTCTCGCATTAGCGTTCGGCGTGATCGGATTACCGATACCGGATGAATTATTATTAACCTATGTAGGCTATAACGTAGCACAGGGAACTATGAAACTGTCATTGGCAATGATCAGCGCATTGTCGGGCTCCATTGCCGGAATATCAATAAGCTACTTGATCGGAGCCAAATTGGGCTACCCCGTCATTCAACGCTTCGCCGCGAAGCTCCACGTCAATCTAGAGCATATTGAGAAATCGCGGAGTATGTTCGTGAAATACGGCAGCATTTTGCTTATCATCGGTTACTTTATTCCCGGAGTGCGTCATTTTATTGCAATCACCGCAGGCTTGTCTCATATGAACTATAAGAAGTTCGCATTTTTTTCCTATACAGGAGCCCTTATCTGGACCACTGTATTCATTATGACCGGCAACGGGCTGGGAGCGAAATGGTATCTCATTATTCGGTACTTCCGTTTATACAAGGCCTTCCTGCCTCCTGCCATTAGTCTGTTGATAATTTTGACGCTGTTAGTGCTATATTTTCGGAAGCCGAAAAAAGATTAAACATAGCAAGCTTCCAGCTTAACCAGGGAACCAGATTCCTGATGCGGGAAAGCCTCGATCGTCGCCATTCCGCCTCCAACCATCCGGAGAGAAGCATCCATTTCCCCTCCCTACCCAATAACCCTACTTGCTCAAGCTCCTACATAATTCCTCTCTCACTTAAGTATACTATATGAAATGGCGCATCTTACCGCTTCATTATTCGTATGGAGGGAAATCGAAATGAGAGAACTATTCGAGAAGGCCGTAGCGCTGGGCTTGGGCCTGGCCGTTGCCAGTAAGGAACAGGCAGAGAAATTCGTAGAGGAAATGGTCAAAAAAGGTGAAGTCAATAAAGCGGAATCTCAAAAGTATGTGGATGATCTGATTCGTAAAGGGAAGGAAGCACAAAGCTCTCTGGAGGAAAAAATTCGCAGCACTGTACGCCAAGTGCTTCATGAAGCGAACTTAACAACCAAGGATGACTATGTGCGGCTCACCCAACGGATCGGGGAGCTTGAGCGCCGAGTCACGGAGCTTGAGGGGCAAACCGGCGGAACTGCTGAGCTCCCTCCTCCATCCCATCCATGAGCTTCGGCCGAAAGCTGCGGCACTTGCAGCGGTACCGGGATATTGCCAAGGCGTTCACCCGCAACGGCTTCGGCTTCCTTATCAAAGAGCTCGGCCTGCCGGAGCTTCTCACCGGCTCGCGCATCAGCTTGAAGGAGCGGCAGGATGCACGCTCCCGAACGATCGGTGAACGGATCCGGCTTTTCCTCGAGGAGCTGGGTCCTACCTTTGTCAAAATAGGCCAAATCGCAAGCACTCGCCCGGACTTGCTGCCGGCGGATATCATAGAGGAACTGGTCAAGCTGCAGGATCAAGTCCATCCCATCCCTATGGAACAAGTGCTGCAAGTGCTAAAGAACGAGCTGGGCGAGCCCTTTGATTCTCTCTTTGCCGAATTTCATGAGACCCCAATGGCCGCCGCATCTATAGGTCAGGTTCATCTTGCCCGGCTCCATTCAGGAGAACAGGTCGCCGTTAAAGTACAACGGCCTAATATCAGGACGGTCGTAGAGACCGATCTGGAGATTTTGGAAAACTTGTCAAGACTCGCGGAGCATCGCATCTCTTGGGCCAAGAAATACCAAGTAAGCGACATGGTCTTTGAATTGTCTCAATCTCTGCGTGCCGAGCTTGATTATATGAATGAGGGAAGAAACGCCGAACGGATGGCGAAGCCTGTTCTCCGTAATCCACAGATCAGGCTGCCCTCCATCTATTGGAATTATACGAGCACCAACGTACTAACGATGGACTATCTGGCAGGGGTCAAAATAACCGATGATAAAGCGCTGGACGAATTGGGCTACGATAGGAAAGTCATCGCCGAGCGAATCACCCGGCTGGTGTTCCAGCAAATCTTCGGTGAGGGCTTCTTTCATGCGGATCCGCATCCGGGCAATATCATGGTATTACCGGATCAGGTAATCGGCCTTATCGACTTTGGCATGGTAGGCCGTTTGACGCCTATGATGAAATATCATTTCGGCTCCCTCGTCATCGCCTTGCGGCGCAACAGCACGGAGGGCGTGATCAAGGCGATTCAAGGAATCGGAGCCATTCCGGATGAAGTGGATATGGATACCCTGCGAAACGATATTAACGAGCTTCGCGAAAAATATTACGATGTTCCTCTCAGCCAGCTTAAGCTGGGAGAAACGGTTACCGATCTGCTGGGCGTTGCATACGAGCACCGCATCCGAATCCCTGCCGATCTGACCTTGCTTGGTAAAACCCTGCTTACGCTGGAAGGGGTTGTAACCTCTCTGGACCCCTCATTCAGCATAGTCAGCGTTGCTGAACCGTTCGGACGCAAGCTGTTCGCTGAACGCTTCAGTCCGCGCAATCTCGCCGGGAATGCCTGGAGCCAGTTCAGCGAGTATACCGAGCTGCTGCTGGAGATGCCGTCCAAGCTCCGCGAGCTGTTCGGCATGATGAAGAAGGGCAAGCTGCATCTGGATATCTCCATTTCGGAGCTCGATACGTTGATGAAAAAGATGGACCGGATCAGCAACCGCCTGTCGTTCAGCATCGTCCTGCTCTCGTTCAGCATTATTATGGTCGGACTCATTATCGGCTCGTCCCTGGGCCGCCAATCCACCCTGCTCTGGGACTTTCCGGTTATAGAGATCGGCTTTTGCGTAGCCACGCTCATGTTCGTCTTTCTTCTTTTCTCGATTTTTAAATCGGGACGGTTCTAGACTATGCCCACAAAAGGCCATTCCTCTATATGCGGTATGGCCTTCGTCATTATCCGCGGCGGCAGTTGGCTACCACTGCATAAACAGCTCTTCTGTCAAATCCCCATTCAATCCGATGGCCGCCCGGCTTCCTTCCGCTGCGGCAATAATAAGCTGCGACGGTGCGATGACAGAGGCGTCGCCTGCCGCGTAGACCCCTTTGACATTCGTGCGGCCGAAGCCATCCGTCACAATAGCGCCCAGCTCATTCTTATAGCAGCCAAGCCACTCGCCGAACGGCGCGGCGTGGACCCATTTCGGCGTTACAAAGCCGCCGTCTCTCGGGACCCGCGTTCCATCGGCAAACACAACCTGCTCCAGCTGTCCCCCGGTGCCTTCAAAGGCCGCTATCGGCTGCTGCATCACTCGCATGCCTTTATACTCAAGAAGCCTAATTTGTTCGGGTGTCAGGCTGCGATGCCCGTTCGTGCAGATTAGCATATCACGGCTCCAATTGCTGATGATTTTACTGCCTTGAAACAAGTGCGGCCCTTCCGCCACAACGACCAGCCTTTTGTCCCTTAGCTCCCAGCCGTCGCAATACGGGCAATTAAACAAGCTTTGACCATAGAATCGGCTAAGTCCGGCAATGTCCGGAAATACCTCCTTTATACCCGTAGCCAGGATCAGCTTCCGGGCTTCTATCCGCTCTCCATATGAGGTAATCACTTCGAACCCCGCATAGCTTCTATTGACCATCGTCACCTCGGCATGCTGTATGCGAACCGTAGGGTACTTGGCGATATCCGCATGAGCAAGACGGCGGAACTCCGCCGGTTCGATCCCGTCTCTTGTCAAAAAACCGTGCGATTCGCGGGTCACGGCATTGCGCGGCTGATTGCTGTCGTAGACGATAACCTGTCTTCTTGCTCTCCCCAATACCAGGGCCGCGTTCAAGCCTGCCGGTCCTCCGCCGATGATGGCACAATCGTACAGCATAACAACTCCTCCTTTTTTACCGGACTCTGAAGAATAGAACGCAAAACAACGCAGATCCCGCTCTATCTGCGCTGTTTTTGTCTCCCCTTCGCATCAGGGATGAAATGAGTTCCAGAAGCTGCCGTTGACATCAATCAAGCTCATGATCTGCACAAACGGAATGGTGAACGTCGGAAAGCCGGCCGCGTACGGAGCAATTTCATAAGGCTGAAAATAAATATGCAGCGCATGCTCCGTAACATAGAACGGCTGATCCGGCTTAATGCCCTGATAAGTATTAGGAAACACATAGGAATATTGGGGATCCTCCCGGATCTGCCGGGCGATGATATCACTAAGCACCCTAACGTATGGACTTCCGGGCTTGAACAAGTCTTTCAGCTCGTAGAATTGACCGTCCTCTACATTCACATGCGCATAAACTCTGGTAGGCATGCCGTGAGCAGCCCCGAATGGATAATTGTAGCCGTCCAATTCCACAACAAGCAGATTTTTCTTGAAAAAGGTTATCTCGAAGTCCCCGTCATAGCTGTAGCTCAATTGTTCCCCGGCGGGCACCGGCTTGACTTGGGACAAGCTCTTCAGCCTGTCATTGACGCGCTGCTGGGCAGCCCGTTCCCTCATCCCTTCAAGCTGCGGATAATAGACCAGATAATTTCGGTTGGGCTTATATTTCTCTTCCTTCACTTTATACGTTAAGCGCAGCGGTATGACCGTATTCTGATGCCATACGACTCTCCCGGAGCGGTCCAAATAAGATAATCGGCGGTCTACGTTCGCTTGGATCAGGGAGTCCTCCAGCTTTACGGTTCCGCTGCCGTTTACTTTGGGATAACCGGAAGCGGCATTCCCGCTGCGGTCAATGAAATAGGTTTGGCTCGCGTCATAGACGGATGCCAGTCCTTTATGGTAGGGGTTGACTTCATAATACTTGAATTCCGTCCGTATTTTCCCGTTAAGATCAGCAATAGCATAGATCGAACCGATGAACGGCTGATTAGGATCAATGGCTTTGCCAAGCGCCACCCTCTGTTCACCGAGCTGCTGAATATCATTATATTCCGGTTGAACGATAGTATGGCCGCTGCGGTCAATAAGCCCATATTGCGCCGTAAAATTTTCACCCGTGTTCACGACGGCTCGGCCTTCGGAAAAAGACTGCGCCCCGGTATAGGCCGGCTCTAACACGATATTCCCATTCTCGTCTATGTAGCCGAATTTACCGTTCTCTTCCTGCTGGAAAGGAAGCAGACCGTCTCCCAGTTCCCCGACAAAGGCATAAGGATATCTGGCAAGGATCTCGCCGTTTAGCCCGATCAACGCAAACTCATTCTTCTTTATCTTCACAACTGCTTTGGAATGACTGAACATGCCCGCAGATTCATATTGGGCAGGAATGATTTCATTACCGTTCGCATCCAGATACCCATACTTATTCGAACCTGATGACTCCGTGATAGCAAACATAGCTCGGCCGTTGCTTAATGAAGCCATGTAGGAGTATCCTCTTTTGGTCACGATGCGTCCCGACTCATCCATCAGCTTGAAGCCTTGTTTGTCAATAACAACCGCTCTTCCCTCTTTAAATTCCTCGATCGAATCGTATATCGGCCTTACAACATAATTACCCGAGGCATTGATGACCCCGGTGCGGCCATGCGTGTGGACCCTTGCCAGCCCATTGCTTTGAAAATCATAGGCATAATCATATTGAGGCTGCAGCTTCATATTCCCTTTACTGTCGATATATCCCCACTTGGTTCCGCTCGTTGTTTTGACCGACGCGGGGAATAGCTTGATCCGCCATAGGAATCGGGGGTCCGGCTGGCGTTTGTCCGTGATTTCCTGCTGTAAGGCTAGAAGCCGCTGCTCCAGCGGAAGCGATAATCCCGACCGGTACAAATGCTGCATGGTGGTATGCGCCCAATCCGGCATATCAGCCTTCAGCTGTGCATCTGCCAAATAGTACCAGTACAGCGGCACATCAGGACGCTGCCGCGTTAAGCCCTCATAATATCGGACGACCTTATGGTAATACAGCGGATGTTCATCGGCAACATCGATGAACTCTCCATCGTCCCATCTCAGCACCGATACGCGGTACGCTTCTGCCTCATCATGAGTCCATAAAACAAGTTCCGTAATGCCATCCCAGCCTGAACGTCCGGGAATATCCGCTGCTTCCATGAAAGAAAATGATACTGTCCCCGGCACGACATCTCTTAGACCGGCAGGAGTCCAATCATATACAGACAACCGATAAGCCTTTTCCTCCTGCCAGCCGATAATCAGACTGCTCCTGCTGTTGTCAATGACAGGCACGGCCAGCATAATACCTACCGGCAGTGATGGAACCGCCCTGACATCGGCGACAATCCAATCTTGATCCCAATATTTCAAAATCATCAGATGCTGCTCCTGCTCCATCCGATATACCGCAGCGATTTCTTGTACCTGATCTCCGTCCAGATCGGCGGCGGCAATAGCGGCGGTTTGGTTCGCAGCAGGAATGACAACCAGCTCGGCTCCGGGCGGCAAAAAAGCCTTCACATGCGTTTCCCAATTCACCTCGTCGTTCATCTTAAGCCTCCCCCTGCAAGATTCAACAACAATTTCATGCCTATTAGTATGCAAGGAAAAGCCAGATATGACCGTATACAGTGAAATCCCGGACTATAGATTCATAGCCGGGATAATGAAGAGCTGATTACGATCAAAAGCTTCTTGCGACCGCAGGCGGATGCCATTGGTCATGCAGTACGTTAGATTGAGGCCAATAGATTCGCAGCATCAGATTGAACGGACCTTCCGGAGCAGGGAGCCAATTCGATTCAATTTCGGTCCCCGGACTGGCGTGCTGAACATAAATATCAAGGGAGCCGTCCCGGTTATATTGAAGATTTCCAAGATGCGGGCTGATAGCATATCGGTTCAGGGAATTTTTCACTAGAAAGCCATCAGTATTATACAGCGTTATGGACCAGAAGGCTTGTGCCGGAGGTGTCTGGCCGGGAGGAAACCGAATCGTATATTGGTTGTTCCCATCCAGAGGATTCCCCTGATTATCCTTAAAATTATAGGCGTAAACAGCATCCTCGGGAATGTTGGCTCCAAACAGCGATTTGGCCACTACAGCACGCTGGATATAGTTCGTTCCATAATGACCGATATCACGCAGCAGCATGCTCCATCCGTTCGTTTCGTTCTCAGTGAATATTTTATGCTCAGCAGCTTCTATTGCTTTAGGCCCCTCTGCTACCGCTTTAGTTAAAGCCTCTTGAGCGCGGGAATTCAAGCTGCTGAATTGAAAGCTCGGGCTCGGGATTAAACCCAGAGCTTGAAGCTTCATCGACATTTCCGGACTCTGTATAGCCGGATAAGGCGGATTCCGGTACATCAACGACATCATAAGGTTGAAGAATTGCGCCGCATCCATAGAAGCCACCAGGTCCTTCGGTGAATGCTGGCTTATAATGAGGTGATCTTGCAACAATTCGGGAGCCTGCGGATTGAGCCGGGACAGATGAAGCTCCCGTTGAATAGCATGAACAGCCGGGTAGTCTTGAGGGCCGTTCGTTTGAATCCGGCCAGTTACCCAAACCGTATTGGTGGGAGCGTGGATGACAGGAAGGTTAGGCGGCAGATTCCCTTGCCACCCCGGCCCGGCAAGCACAAATATTTGTTCCTTCGTTCCAGTCGTTCTCGCACCTATCGAAGCGAATACGTTCGACCATGCATCCAGCATCGGCAGCAAATAATAACGGCCGTTCGTATCGGGGACATGCAGAAGCAGCGGGCCTGCTGACAGATCAAGCCAAGCAGATGAATAGAGCGTATCGACATTCGGTCTGATCACTTGCGTAAATTTGGGAGTTGAGAGTACCTTTTGGTGGTAAAAGCGGTTTTTCTGGGCCAGACCCGCCGCTCCGGTTCTTTTCGTAACATCCATCAATACCAACGGAAATCCGTAAATATAAGCATCCAGTGCCGCACGTTCCAGGGCCTGCTGGGATTCGTAATCCGGCTGGTCCCAGGCCAGCCTCGCATACAGAAGCATACTATCTATCAGAGGGTACAGCATCTTGTTCCTCCCCCATCTTTTAGGCCACCCCCGTTCTGATTCCATCGCGGCCTATGGAGTGTTTTCCTCACATTGTATGCAGTCATGGGCTCTTGGTGCAGTGAGACATCAGTGACGATTCAGATGAAAATGGAATTATAAAAAAGTGATTAGAATCACATGAATAGGTTAAAAATTGTCTATAATTAGTAACAGATGTCGAAAGGAGAAGGAATATGTATTATTGCCTATGTTGTAATAAACTTCACCCTCCCGCTCTGTCTAAAGAGGAGGTCTTGTTTACAAGCGGCTTCCGGTATTGGAACAATACGCTGTACCCGGCCGGAATTTGCCAGCCTGTACCGAAGTCTGGACAGCCGCATCAGCCGCTGCTCCCTCTCTACGCCCGTGAAGCGATCTAAAAGAAATAAGTCACTTCCTCCTGCCTTAACTCAGGCAGTGAAGTGACTTGATTGTTGGCCTGTGCGAGCCGCAAACTACGAAGCTCCTCCCCATTTCACTCGACGCTGCAACCGTCCAAGAAGAAAGTCCGCCAGCAAAGCCAGCAGAGCGGCCGGAATGGCACCCGCATATAATCTTGCAGGATTGTCCATATTGATCCCCGCATAAATCTCCCTGCCCAACCCTTCACCCCCGATTAAAGGAGCTATCGTAGCAACCCCAATGGCGATTACGGCAGCAATCTGGATCCCTGTAAATATAAAGGGCAGTGCGAGCGGGAGCTGGACCCGAAACAGCAGCTGCATTCCGCTCATTCCAACCCCCCGTCCCGCTTCTAATAACGCCGGATTGACTTGCGTCAAGCCTACGTAAGTATTGCGAATAACAGGCAGCAAGGAATACAGGAACAGCCCTATCACAACAGAGGTGAAGCCAAGCCCGAATACGATCATCAATAAAACAAGCAGAGCCATGCTTGGGAATACTTGAATCACATTAGCCAGAACCAGGATCGGGTTAGCCAGCCTCGGAACACGCGCGGCCACGATCCCAAGAGGGACACCGACCGCGAGAGCCAGCAGCAAGCCGAACAGCACCATCAAGATATGCTGGTACGCAAGCTCTAACAAATAGGAGCCATTCTCCCCCACATACCGAAAAAACAAATCCATACGCACCTCTCCTTCTTTATTGAAGCAATCCGACCTTCCGCAAATATTCTTCAGCTACTTTTCTTTCATTGCGCTTATTCACATCGACCTCATAATTGAGCTCGATCATGGTTTTCACATCGATTTTGCCCGCGAGCATATTGATGATCTCATTCAACTCGGGATGCTTGGACAATATATCATTCCGGACAACCGGCGCGGCATCATAAGGCGGAAAAAACTGCTTATCGTCCTGAAGCGACTTCAGGTTATACTCCTTGATTCGTGAGTCGGTAGAGTAAGCCAGTACGATATCGACGTTGTTGCTAGCAACTGCTTTGTATACTAAAGCCACTTCCATCGGCAGTGTCTTTCCGAAGGTTATCCCGTAATGTTTGCGGAAGGCCGGGTAGCCGTCACTCTGCCTCTCAAGCCACGTCGTATCAACTCCTAGTGTCATATCGGCAGCCTTGGGACCGACATCGGAAATTTTCTCAAAATGATTCTGCTTGGCAAGCTCATCCCTGACCGTAAAGGCATACGTATTCTCAAACCCATACGGATCGAACCAATGGATACCAAAATATTTGTCAAAGCCTTCCCTTGCCTGCCGAAGCACACTTGCCCGGTCTTTGGTCGGCTGTACCGGAAAATAGTTATCGAAGATCATCCCGGTATACAGGACCGCCATTTGAATATCCTTGTTCTTCATAGCTTGAAATACTACAGTACTGGATGCCAAATCCGGCAGGACGTCGACCTTAAGATCGGTACGGCTTTCAATAAGCAGCTTATGCATCTGCGCGAGAATTTTGGGCTCCGAAAAGGTCTGGGTACCGATAATAATCGTATCTTTCTTTCCGCAGCCGGACAGCAATGCCGAGAAAGCCGCTCCCAACATGAGCAGAACGAAAATAGGCCTGAATCTGTTCATCGGCTTCCCCCCCGGGAGGCTTTGGTGCGGCGGGCTGCCGGGTTGGCGCTGGAGGTGACCCATTTTTCCGCCAGACTGAGAATAAAATCTGTTACTAAAGCCAGTATCACGGCCAGGATGGCTCCGGTAACAATGAGTTCCTTTTTATTCGTGCCCATCCCTGAAAAGATCAATTGCCCAAGCCCTCCTGCACCAATTAATGTCGCCAAGGTTGCCCAGCTTATGATATACACCGTCGTCACCCGGATCCCCGACATGATGTAAGGAAAGGCCAAGGGAAGCTGAATACGAAGCAGTGTCTGGGTTTTGTTATACCCCATTCCTCTCGCCGCCTCCAGCAGATTCGGGTCGACCGACTGAAAGCCGGCGAAGGTATTGCGTAATATCGGCATCAAGGAATACAGAAATAATGCAAAGATAGCAGGAGTTCTGCCTACCCCTAACAGCGGAATTAAAATCGCAAGAAGCGCAAGGCTCGGTATCGTCTGTAAAATGTTGGCAATTACAAAGACGAGTTGGTTCAACCAACCTATCCGGTTCCCCGCCAATAAAATACCGATAGGAATCGCAATAATCGCACCGAGCAGCACAGAAACGAAGGAAATCATCAAATGCTCCTTGAGCGCTTGAAAAATATCCGCCTGCCGGCTGGCCAAAAAATCGAAGTAGGAGCCCATCATCCCTTTTCCTCCTCCCTCTCATCCGCAGTTCCCATATCCGCAGAAGGATTTTCATCTTGCACCTGCTCATTAACGTCCTCCGCCGGCGTGTAGACTTCGGCAAGGTGCCGCACGATACTGCCTTTGGTCATTAATCCCGCAAATTTGCCTTCCCGAACAACGGGTATGTAGGGCAAGCCCCGCTCATTCATGATCGTGATCGCCGTCATTAGAGGCGTACCGGACTCGACTACGTGCTCGAAAGGCTTCATCACATCCGCCAAGGTTGCATTTTCCTCCCGATACCGGTCCAGTACCTGGAATATCGTTGCATACCCGAGTAAAACGCGATTCCGATCCACAATAATCAGGGAATCCACTCGGCGCTTCTCCATCAATTTGATGGCTTCCGCCATCCCTCGGGTCGGATAGGCTATGACCGCATTTTCCGTTAACACTTCATCAACGGAAATGGATTCGCCCGGTGCTTCGGTCTGAAGCCTCTTTTCTCCAATAAAGCTTTTGACGAACTCATTAGCCGGGTGACGTAAAATATGCTCCGGGCGTCCCTTCTGAACGACTTCCCCGTCCTTCATAAGGACAATCGTATCCGCAATCTTCAAAGCCTCATCCATATCGTGGGTAACGAACACAATGGTCTGCTTCAGCTCTTGCTGAAGGCGTACCAGATCCTCCTGCAGCTGCTCCCGGCTGATCGGATCCAATGCGCTGAACGGTTCATCCAGCAAGATAATATCCGGATTGGCCGCAAGAGCGCGAATAATGCCGATACGCTGCTGCTGTCCTCCGCTGAGCTCCGCGGGATAGCGATTACGGTAAGTCTCCGGTTCCAGATTCACCAGCTGCAGCAGTTCATCGACCCTGCTGTCGATACGAGCCTTATCCCAATGCAGCAGCTTAGGGACTACAGCAACATTAGCCGCTATGGTCATGTGAGGAAACAGACCAATATTTTGAATGACATACCCGATACTGCGCCGCAGCTCTACAGGATCGATGGTCGAGATATCTTTTCCCCGTATAAGTACTTTCCCCTTACTAGGATTGTTCAGACGATTAATCAGCTTCATCAGTGTGGTTTTCCCGCAGCCGCTTGGGCCGATCAGAACCGTCATTTCTCCCTCTTTAAATTCGAGATTGATGTCTTTGAGGGCGACATATCCGTCTTCATATCGTTTCATTACATGTTCAAAACGAATCATCCGCTGCCATCACTCCTTCATTGTATAGGTTTACCCTAATCAGCCTTAATTGAAACATGAAAGAGAGGAATGGCCGTTGCAAAAAAAAGACCTCATTCTCTGAGGTCTTTCAATCGTTTGGTCCAAAAGCCGCCGCGGAAGGTACGGGGCTCGTAGGAAATCACAAAGGCTTTGGGCGCCAAGTCCTGAATGAGCTGCATGAGACGCTTCTCTTGATTGCGTTTCGTCAGCACCTGCATGACAAGCCGCGGGCCATCTCTTCCTTCCGCCATCCAGCTGGTGACGCCGTAGCCCTTTTCCCTAAGCGTAATTGGCAATTGAGTGGATTCGTAATTCACGACGATTTGCAGCGTAGAATAGCCTAAGGCAATCCATTCTTCTATCTTAATGCCCAGCCACACGCCGGCCCCCCATCCGATACAATAAGCGGCCAGATTCAGAGGCTGATTAATATTTTGCAGCACAATATTTAATGCCATTAAATAGACAAACACCTCGAACATACTGATGAAAGAAGCAAGCAGCCTTCTGGCCTTCATAACGAGAATGATTCGAATCGTAAACAGGGATACATAGACAACGTTCATAACCACAATCGTAATAATGGTTTCCAGAGCGTTCATAGCTGCCTCTCTCCTAACATGTTGTAATGTACGGTCTGTCTTGACTGCCCTTATTGTACCCTATTCCCCGTTCGGTTCCAAATGAGGGGACTTGAGTGCTCAGTCCTCGGCTTTCTTTTCTATGGTCAGACCCTTTACATATTTTCGATTCATAAGCTTGCGCTTTTTCCGGTCATCTTTGCTCTCAAACACTATATCCAGATCGTAATTCTCCGGGTACAAATCCTTGCCTTCGATATGAAGAGAAAGACGTTTTTTATTAATCTTAAAACGCTGCTTCTGAATCAGTACGCCCACTATTCCTTTGGCATCCTCCAGTTCACACACAATACCGGTTCGGCCCATGTAAGGGATATACACGCTGTCGCCTAATTGAAATGATCTGGAATGGGAAGCTTTGCTAGTGGATGTGGAAGGCTGTTCCACTTCTACCGAGACAGCAGGAACAAGAGGCCGCTCTGCCTCTTGCTCCTCTGGCTTCAAATGGTCGAATGTGAAGCCGCTATCGGCAATAGCTCTGGAACGATGAACGATCTGTTCGGGTATGCCAAGCTTCAGAGCAATCAAGAACGCATAGCTTTGTCCGGCTTCGCCTATTCTCAAACGGTACAAAGGCTGAAGCGTTTCGGCATCGAATTCCATACGGGCATTTTCGAAGCCTGGTGCTGCTTCCGCAAAATTTTTGATTTCACTAAAATGAGTTGTGGCCACCACCGTGGTTCCTCTTCTATGCAGCTCTTCCAGGATGGCTACAGATAGACCGACTCCCTCTCCCGGATCAGTACCGGAAGCCATCTCATCAATCAGCACCAAGGTCGACCGGTTGGCAATCCGCAGAATATCGATGATGTTACGGATATGAGCCGAGAACGTGCTCAGCGCATGCTCGATGCTTTGGCCGTCACCGATATCCACGGCGATATTCGAAAATATCGACATCATGCTTCCTTCCCTCACAGGGATCAGGAGTCCCGATTGTACCATTGCTGTTAATAAACCGACGGTTTTTAAAGCCAGTGTCTTGCCTCCGGTATTCGGGCCTGTAATAATGAGGGACTGGAACGAGCGTCCGATAACAAAATCCAGCGGAACCATTCGTTCCCCCATCAGCGGATGACGCGCCTCGCTAAAATCCATGATGCCCTGATCGTTAAGCTCCACATTAGCGCCCCCTACCGCTAAGGCGTACTTCGCTTTGGCAAAGATAAAATCGTAGGTTCCTACGGTTTCTACATTGATTTCCAATTCATGTGCGTACCCCTCGGCTTCCGCGGTTAAATCACTAAGCACCTTCAGCTCTTCACGCGCCTCCTCCGCCCTCAAAGCCGAAAGCTCAACCTGCAGGCTCATAATTTCCGCCGGCTCAATGTAGACGGTCTGGCCGCTGGCCGACTCATCTAGGACACTGCCCTTGACAAGCTTCCGATGCTCCTTCTTGATAGGCAGCACATACCGTCCGTTTCGCGTACTAAGAAGCTGCTCCTGCAAAATGCTCCTATGCTTGCTCATCAGGGAATCCAGCTTTCCTTTCAGCCGATCTTCATACACAGCCAATCTTTTGCGGACCTTCAATAGCTCCTTGCTCGCGGAATCAACCACTCTTCCTCCGCGGATACTTCTGTCGATAGCCCCCTTCAACGAGTTCAACTCGTGAAGCGAAGCTGCATAAGAGCTAACTTTGGGTGCGGCATCCTGCTTGGACGCCATGTATTTGGCGAGCTGAGCGCAGCTTGTTAAGAATTGATGCATATGCATAAAGTCTTTCTCATTTAACACATAGCCGGTGCCCAGCAATTGCATAACGGGTTCAATCCCCTCCAAGGAAGGGATCGGTACGCTTGCGCCGAATCGAAGCATAGCTTTGGCTTCCGCCGTTTCGTCCAGCTTTTGCCGAATCACTTTGATCCCCGTCATCGGCAGCAATTGCTCAACATGCTGTTTCCCTCTATAGGAAACCGCGTATTGAAGAAGTATTTCTTTAATACGATGAAATTCCAGACGTTGCAAAGCTTGTTCTTGCATGATCTTTCTCTCCTTTACTGTCAATGAAATGCAAAAAGAGCGCAGAATGAACTTCGTCATTCTCCGCTCTCAAATCGCAGCTCTAAACCGGCATCCTTGTATAAACAAAAAAATCCGCGCCGAAAAAACAGCACGGATAAGGATACGCAGTTTAGAGTTACCCTTAGGCATTGTATGATATCCGTTGTTCTTAACTAATTCCGAGGCTTGAAAAATCCCATAACAAATAGAAATGCATTAAATCGCATTTTCAAAAGATAATAGGGTCTCTTCTTCAAGAACCTCCATATGGAATTGATTAGTTAAGAACGCTCACCGACATCAAAATCTCTCCTTTAAAGGGAATATGTTTACTATAGCCAATTCATCATTAGAAGTCAATCATGATTTAACATTCATGGAAGATAACAGGAATCTAAAAGTCTTTCCATGTAAAATCAATCGACAGGACGCCGACCGCCTCTTCTTTTGCCTGCCAATTCGTCGAAGCAGCTGCATCAGGCTCACGAAAGCAAATCAAATTATCATAATGTCCGAAGGCAGCACATACTGCCGGCCTGACGGAATGAATGCCGCAGCGGTCATGGTCCAGATCATAAAATATACAAGTCCCGAAAAAACGCTGCTGTTGCTCCAGCTCCTCCCGTTTTTTAGCCGGCATGGATTGAAGCTTTTTTCTTATTTGCCGCAGCTCACGCCCCGTAACCGGAACCGGACCGCAGCAAAGTCCTCTGCAGCCTTGACATGGAAGACTCTTCATCGATTACCTCCTTAAAGTGGCCTGTCAATGGGTCATTTATGAAGCGTAAGGCCATTGACATTTCAATTAAAATGTGTTATAATAAAAAATCTTATTTATTTGTATCTGATATTCTACCATAAGTGAAACTAACATTCAAATGGGTGAACCCTAGAGACGAACGCGTTCCGAGATTCGGATACATGTTCGTCTTTTTTTAACTTCCCAACCGTTATATATCTCAAATATTGTCAATACTTTAAAGATATACGACGTAACGGAAAGGAACCCCTATGCGATCAACAGGAACCTGGTCCGAGCGCTTCAGGCTGCTCGTGCTCCATAATAAATTTACCTTTTTCTTATTGTTTCTGCTGCTTATAGGATTGAACATTTTGGTTCTTACCAAGATTAATTTTATTTTCAAGCCCTTTATTGTGCTGCTTAAAACCGTCCTGCTGCCCATAGTGCTGAGCGGCGTATTTTACTATTTGCTTAATCCGATCGTACATTATTTGGAAACCAAAAAAATCAAAAGGGTCTACACCATTCTTCTTCTGTATCTGATCATTATCGGAATCATAGCACTGCTGCTCACTATCGTGATCCCATTAATACGGGAGCAAATCCTGGGTCTCATTCAGAACATCCCTGCGTATTCCAGAATCATCAATCAGCAGTTCGAGCATCTCATGGGCAGCCAGCTAATGTACCAGCTCGCCAGTACCATTGACTTTAACTCCGAGAAGCTGATGACTACCATCTCTCAGAAAGCAACGGACGTGCTCAATCATACCTTATCGAGTTTAAGCGGCTTCCTCGGTGCAGTGACAGAAACGGTGCTTGCTATCGTTACCGTACCCTTTATTCTGTTCTACCTGTTGCTCGATGGTAACCGCCTCCCGTCTTACATTCTATCTTTCGCTCCCGTTGCCATACGTGACTCCGCTTTTAAAGTTATGGGAGAAATGAGTCACCAGATCAGCTCCTATATCCGGGGACAAATCATCGTCAGTTTTTGCATCGGATTTTTGCTTTTCATCGGGTACCAGGTGATTGGCCTTGATTTTTCACTGGTTCTGGCCGCTATAGCTGCCTGCACCAGCATCGTCCCTTATTTGGGACCCGCTATCGCCATCACACCTGCTCTAGTCGTTGCCAGCGTAACCTCGCCGGTGATGCTTTTAAAAATGATAGTCATATGGACGATCGTGCAGTTAATTGAAGGAAAATTCATTTCCCCGCAAATTATGGGCAAAACTTTGCACATTCACCCGGTAACGATCATTTTCGTTATCTTGACCGCCGGCAACCTGTTCGGCATCATAGGCATCATCCTTGCAGTTCCCGGCTACGCCGTACTGAAGGTGTTTGTTTCCCACCTGTTCCTATGGTTCAAATCCAAGTCGGGCTTGTACGAAATCCGGGAGTAGCCGACGTGTTCCCAAAGATTGAAAAAAGCTTACACCTCATCCCCATGGATGTGATGTAAGCTTTTTTATTATGGACTATCGGCACATCTTATAGCGCCTCGTGCTCTTGGATATAGCTTAGCAAACGGTCGCAGCCCTCGCTAACCATATCATATACTTCATCAAAGTTCCCTGTATAGTAAGGATCGGGTACATCTTCGACTGAACGGTCGGGGACAAACTCCAGCAGCTTTTTCAGAACCGTCTTGGAGCCGGATGGCATCATCGCCTTGAGGTTGCTCATATTGCTGGAATCCATGGCAATGATGTAATCGAATCGGCCGAAATCGGCCGGTCCTGTTTGCCGTGCCTGAATTCCGCTATAGTCGATGCGATGCCGGTCCAGTATCCCGCGGGTGCCTTGATGCGGCGGATGACCGACATGCCAGTCTCCCGTTCCGGCTGAGTCCACCTCGATCTTATGGTCCAAACCGGCTGATTTGACTTTAGCGCGAAAAACAGCCTCCGCCATCGGTGAACGGCATATATTTCCTAAACATACGAACAGAACGCGAATCATGGAATGATCCTCCGCTTTAAGATTGAAGTGCTTGCTGCTTCACTTCAAGCATCCAGCCGAACGGATCTTGCACCTTCCCTTGTTGAATGGAAGTCAATGTATCATACAGCTTCTGGGACAGCTCTCCCGTTTGACCGTTATTAATGATCATTTGGTGGCCGTTGTAATACAGGTCGCCGACAGGCGAGATTACCGCAGCCGTTCCTGTACCGAACGCTTCCTCCAAGGTTCCGTTCTTATGAGCTTCGACGATTTCATCGATGCTGATTTGACGCTCTTCGACAGGAACATTCCAATGCTTAAGCAGCTGGATCATCGAATTCCGGGTAATCCCGTCCAAAATGCTGCCGCTAAGCTCCGGAGTAACGACCGTGCCGTTAATTTTGAAGAACACGTTCATGCTGCCCACTTCTTCGATATACTTCTTGTGAACGCCGTCAAGCCATAGTACTTGGGAGTACCCTTTGGCTGTAGCTTCTTCCTGCGCTCTCAAGCCGCTTGCATAGTTACCTGCAGTCTTCGCATTACCTGTACCGCCTTTTACGGCACGAACATAGTCGGATTCGACATAGATTTTTACCGGATGGATGCCTTCCGCATAGTAAGCGCCAACCGGAGACATGATGATCATAAATTTATAGTTCAACGACGGGGATACCCCCAAGGTAGCTTGGTCGGCAATGATGAACGGACGAATATATAACGAATTGCCTTCCAGAGAAGGAATCCAGTCTTGGTCCACCTGGATAAGCTGCTTCAGAGCTTCGAGGCAAACCTCGCCGTCGATGGCCGGGATGCTCATGCGTTCGTTGGAACGGTTCAGTCTTTTGAAGTTTTGATCCGGACGGAACAAAAGAATTCTACCGTCGGAGCCTTTATATGCCTTAAGCCCTTCAAATACGGTCTGGCCGTAATGAAACACTTTCGCAGCAGGGTCCATCATAATAGGCTGGTATGGAATGATGCGAGGGTCGTACCAGCCGCGGCCTTCTTCATAATCCATAATGAACATATGGTCCGTAAAATATTTACCGAAAGGAAGCTTCGCCTCATCCGGCTTTTGCTTTGGTGTTGTTGTACGTTCGATTCTGATAGAAACATTCGACATAGATAACATCCCCTTACCATAATTATCTTACTTATTAGTTGAATCGTATCACTTGATTAGGTATATTAAAAATATCTGTTTTATGGGGTTCCCATACCTATTAGGTATTGAGAAAGAAAGGAAGAGCTCATTGGATATCCGACAATTACGCTATTTTCTCGCTATCGCCCGCGAAGGCCAAATTACCCGCGCCGCCAAGGCTCTGAACATGGAGCAGCCGCCTTTAAGCCGGCAGTTAAAGCTTATGGAGCAGGAGCTCAATGTCACCTTGTTCGACCGAAATGGCAATAAGCTGAGTCTGACGCATGCCGGTGAGCTGCTTCAGCGCAAAGCCGAAAGCCTGCTGCAGCAATTCAACGAAACCATTCAAGAGGTCAAAGAGCTCGAAGAAGGCATGAGCGGCATGCTGGCTATAGGCTCCGTCGTGTCCTGCATCTCGCTTCTTCCCCCTCGAATCGAGAGGTTTCGCCAGTTAAATCCCCGGGTCACTTTCAAAATACTGGAGGGGGATCATTATTTGCTGGGCTACCATCTGGAAAAAAGACAGATCGAGCTGGTTGTGGCCCGCTTGCCGTTCGAATCCGCTTCCGAATCTCAGCCCTATTCCGTCCTGCCGCTTCCTTCAGACCCGTTCGTAACGGTTCTGCCAAGCAGTTGGTGTACGGACCCCGGCAAAGATTCGATGGACATGCTTGAGCTGGCCAATTATCCCTTCCTGACGCTCAAAACGGATAAAACGACCGGCTTGCACGAGAAAGTGATGAATGAGTGCCGCCGTCACGGCTTCGAGCCCACCGTTATATGCGAATGCTCCAGCGTAGCCATCATTATGGCGCTTGTCGAAGCAGGCATCGGAGCTACGGTATTCCCGAAATCAGTCATGGCGTCCTTCCCGCTTCCCAATGTCAAGGTTCTGACCATCCGGGATGCGGCGTTTCAATCGGATGTCGGCTTATTATGGCTGAAGGACCGCTATTTGTCTAAAACCGCCCGGCGTTTCATCGACATTTTCTCAGAAAATCAACCCCAGGAGGATTAACCCCTTGGAGCCCACAGCATAATAGATACCCCGATGATGCAGACGGCCGCGCCGATCCAGTCGTATAGATCGGGGATTTTTTTATCGACCATCCATCCCCATAACACCGCCATAACGACAAAGACGCCACCGTAAGCGGCATATACACGTCCAAAGCTGGGAAAGCTTTGAAGGGTCGGCAGGATTCCGTACACAACCAGAATCAGGCTGCCGGCGATTCCGTAACTAAGCGGCCTGGATTCGCGAAGCCACAGCCATACCAGGTATCCCCCTCCGATTTCGGCCAACCCGGCAAGAACAAATAAGACGATGGCAAATATCATGACTCTACTCCTTATTATGCATTCTATCTCATTTTGGTCATCACTTGTATTTCGCCAGCAAGGCTTATCTCCAAGTATAAAAGCTGCTGATTTGCCTACTCTAGGTACAGGAAGGAGGATGACAAGTGGATAATGAGCAGCTTCAGAAGCTCGAGCATGAATTCGACCGAAAGCTGACGGAAGGCGAGGCTGAAGAAATCAAGCACGCCCCTGTCACGCGTACAGAGATTGAAAACCCGGATGCGCTTCCCATTGAAAACATTACGACCAGCGCAGCTCTTGGACTAATGCCTCAGGAGCATAGATACTGATTTTCGCCAAAGGCGCTATATATTTATTTTACACCATGATTCGACATCTTGCCTATGAAAATAACGATCTTCTATGTATTTTTCAAGAGATCCGAGCGGCCGTTTCACATCCGATGATCTCGGTACGCTGCCAAGTCTAGTGAAAATAAAAAAGCTGCCCGATAATAACTATCATCAGGGCAGCTTTTGACTGCTTAGAAAGCAAGCTTCGGCTGAGTTACTTGCCAAGGAAGGAGTTCAGCATCCATACGTGCTTTTCCAGTCCGGCATGAATGCCCAACAGCAGATCTCCTGTTGTTTCATCCTGCTGCTCTGACGCGGCCTTCATACCGGCCTTCAGTTCCTCAATCAGGACACGGAAGTCCTGAACAAGCTTCTCTACCATTTGTTCCGCATCCTCTCCCCCTTCGGCATCTTGGACAGAGGCTAATTTCAATGCGCCTTGGAGCGTCGCCACCGGGCTGCCTCCGAGTGACAGCAGCCGTTCAGCCAATACATCGATATGCAGAGCAGCTTCCGTATACAGCTCCTCAAACTTGGTATGGAGCGTAAAGAATTGATGGCCCTTTACATACCAATGAAAGTTATGCAGCTTGATATGCAGCACAGTCCAGTTAGCAATTTGACGGTTTAAGATCTCGTTCAGGTTTGTACTCATGATGATATCCCTCCTAATTGATTAATGTTGTGCGGCTTGAAGCCTGGACTCTGCGTTCTCCAAAAAACGCTCGCAATCCAGGGCTGCCATACATCCTGTTCCTGCTGCGCTTATAGCTTGGCGGTAGCGGCTGTCTTGTACGTCTCCGCAGGCAAATACGCCTGGAATGTTCGTCTCGGTTGTGCCTGGCTTCACCAGCAAATAACCGTGATCATCCGTAGTCAGCTGACCATCGAGGAACTTGGTATTCGGTGTGTGGCCGATGGCAATGAAGATCCCGTTCGTCTCGATAATTTCCTCTAAGCCTGTCTCGTTATTTCTGACCTTCAGACCCGTTACCCCTTGCTCTCCGCTAACGACTTCCAATGGGGTCCGGTTTAGGCTCCAGCTGATTTTAGGGTTTTGTTTGGCGCGGTCCTGCATAATTTTCGATGCGCGCAGCTCGTTTCGGCGATTAACCACGATCACTTCCGATGCGAATCGGGTCAGGAAGTTCGCCTCTTCCATCGCGGAATCTCCGCCGCCGACCACGATGATTTTTTTATTGCGGAAGAAAAAGCCATCACAGGTTGCGCAGGTGCTGACACCGCGGCCGACATTATCTCTCTCGCCCGGAATGCCCAAATATTTGGCGGAAGCCCCGGTCGATACGATAACCGACTCGGCTTGAATTTCCCCCATGCCTTCCACCCAAAGGGTAAACGGACGTTTGGAGAAATCGACTTTGTTCACCCAGCCGGTTTTGAATTGAGCGCCAAATCGTTCCGCCTGCTTACGCATATTCGCCATCAATTCCGGTCCCATGATTCCTTCAGGAAATCCCGGGAAGTTCTCGACCTCTGTCGTCGTCGTTAATTGACCGCCTGGCTCCGGTCCTTCAATCACCAAAGGGTTCAGATTGGCTCTTGCCAAATAGATTGCAGAAGTTAATCCCCCTGGGCCTGTTCCAATTATCACTGTTTTGTACATAAAGAGCGCCTCCTTAAGCTGTTCTTTGTTTATATTTAAACTATGTCTAAAATTGATTTGGTAAATGTATCTTAACACTCTGCTGAGCAAGTTTCATGAAGATCTGATGAAGACACTATGAATATTTCATGAAGAGATTTCCAGAAGGATTCCAGATCCATTTTCATAAAAAAAAGGTGAGCATTAGACTTGCGTAAAAAATAAAAAACCGTACCTTGTAAGATACGGTTGAAGTATTCCTGTTAAGATCGTTCTCTCGCCAGCTTCGGCTGCACCGGCACGTTGGATTCCAGTCCATCCTGCTGCCGGGACAGCTGAAACAGCATGAACCAGATGAGCACGAAGCCTGCGATTTGTGCCATTGTAATGGCTTGATGAAAGACGAGCCAGTTGACAAAAACGCCGATAGCCGGGAAAAACAGCTCTGCCAATGTCGCAAAAGAGGCCTTCGTATTGGATAACCCCCGATAATACAGCAGTAAGCTGAACAAACCGGGCAAGAAGGCTTGCAGCACCAGGTTAATCGATACTCCCGCCCAATCGCCGGCCTGAGTCGGGAAGTGCCATGCTTCTCCGCCTAACCAGGTGGTGAAGAACAGCAGCGGCAGCGCAAGAATGAACCGAAGCGCAGTTACTGATTCGAATGGCAGCTTATCCAGCAGAAGCCGTCCCATGACGGTCGAACCGCCCCATAATGCAGCCGCTCCTATAGATAGCAGGCCTCCTACGACCCCAAATTCCGATAGTCCATTGAACGGAAACGATACACCGAAGGTTAGCAGATAGGTTCCCACAAGAGCCATCACAATAAAGATGGAGAACTTCGCGGGCAATTTCTCCTTCAAGATCCATCTAGCCATCAGAATTGCGAATAACGGCTGAAGCTTCTGCAGCAGCAGGACACCGTTCAGGTTGCCATGAGCAAAAGCGGAGGTAAACATGATCGTTGCAATGGCGGAACCGCCCCAAGAGATAAATATAAGCGCGACAATGTGCTTGAGTGTCAAGCCATGGATTTTGCTTCGATATATCCATAACACCGGTACGGAATATAAAAGCAGGATGAGATGCTCCATTAATACGATTTGCGATGATGTGAAAAATTTCAGAAGCAATATTCGAAACAAGGGGTCTACTCCCCATAAAGCGGCTCCTAGCGCTACGAGCCATACCCCGCTCCGGCTGCCAGGCTTAGAACGTTCCGGACTTTCCGGTGATGCTGTCAATGTGTGTTCCATCCCCATAACCTCCTGTTATTATAAAAGGAAGCTTCGAAAGAAAGACAGCCCCGTTATCAGCAATGTGACAACGGGGCGTACTTAAACAGGCATGGATCTGGAAAAATTTTCATACGAAAATAAACGTACCAGAAATACACGCTTGTTCTGACCTTCTCCCATCCGGACTGTACCGTCGGCTTTGGAATTTCACCAAATCAGTCGTTAATTGCCAATTTAAGCAGATTAACGAGTCGCGGGCTGCAGGCAATAATTTTGCCTTTCACCGCCGGTTGGGAATTTCACCCTACCCCGAAGATCGACCAATATTCTATTTTTTCCATTCCTCATATGTCTTATGGTGCTTCATTAATCAACACGGTTCAGGCAAAAGAGGCTTTGTATTACAAATTGGGTCGATACGAACTTCCTTAAACGAATTATATAGCAACTATATAAATAAAAGCAATACCCTAATAAAGATTGCCGTGTCCTTTGTCCTCCTAGCTGAACTCATCCCTCAGAGCCTATCGCTCGATGCCCCGGAATAATCAAGAGCACCGATGCAGATTCTAAGAAAGCAGGAGCAATAATGAAAACGGAGGAAGCTATGGACAACAATCGACAAGACGACCTGATTGAAAAAGAAATCGAAGCCACCGACACGGGATCAGTTCCGGAAGGCGTGAAGCCCTACGTCGACATCATTGGAGATGAGAAGATGGATGCGTTCGGTAATCCGGCATCCAATTTTGAGCAATAACAAGGAGGACTCTTTCGTTGGATAAAGAGCAAGCAAGAAAACAAGTGCGGGCCATCTCTGATGCTACCGATGTGTTGAATACCCCGGAAGAGCTTGAAGCCTACAACCAGCTTATCGAGGAATCGGAGAGGACTACGCCTGAAACCTGTAGAGCCAGTCTCGACGGCAACTGATAACCTTCAAAACCGCCTATAATTAGGTGGTTTTATTTATTGGGTACGCCTCCACGCATTTGCGGCAAATGCACACTTGGCCCCTCAACGCTGCCGTGATTTGGTCCCGCAAGGCTTGAGGAACCTTGGTATGAAAACACCAGCAATCGCCGCTGCCGACGCTGCATTCATTCACACCGCCGCATAAAGGGCATCTCTTTCCGTTATGAAGATCGCTGCTCATCCCCATCCCCCTCGTATCGGAAATTTGAGTAACCTTCTGATTCCCTTTGATATCACTACATATTACAAATAGGAATGAAGGTTGATTCCATATAAAAAAATTTACGCTGACGACGGTAATATACCGAAGCCAGCGTAGTCTCGCTTAATGAGTTATTTGATTTCATCCACCGGAAAAGGCTATTTAGTCTGTACTTTCAAATCCGGCGTCAACGTGATATTGCTCTTTGGCTTCTCAATTTTACCGCTTTCTTTCAAGTATTTCTCAACCAGCATATCCGCAGGGACTCCTCTGACCTCCATCCAGCTAATGTAAACATCACCGAAGGTTTTTTCAAAATAGTCCGATGTAAGAGAGTTATTGAATTCAGCAAATAGTTTATGTACATTCGAAAGCTTTCCCTGCAATTTCTTTCCGTTAGAGTCGGTCCACTGGATGATTTGATCAGGATCAAAATCTCGGGCATCTTCAATCTGAACCTGGATAGAAATGATAGTACCTCTACTATTGTTTTTAAAATAAATTCTGGCTATATCTTCATACTCATGTCCTTTTAA
Organism: Paenibacillus sp. OAS669; assembly: GCF_014873645.1. Classification (NCBI taxonomy): domain Bacteria; kingdom Bacillati; phylum Bacillota; class Bacilli; order Caryophanales; family Paenibacillaceae; genus Paenibacillus; species Paenibacillus sp. OAS669. Next base: position 537,261 of record NZ_JADBDR010000002.1, on the reverse strand, counting down.
AATTTCCCAGCCCGCCATATCACCTTCTGCTGGAACTGCATAAAGACCGCTTCCCGTTGCAGTGTCGACAGGCTGAGGTTCAGGAGCATTAGTTTCTGCAGGAGGCTCCGGCTCGGTAACATTAGTTTCTGCAGGAAGCTCTGAGGAGTCCCCTTCCTTTCTTTGCCCTATGTATGCAGTTGAAGTTACTTCATCGAATGCCACCGGCATATCGAGTGACTCAGCCACAGCTCTCATAGCAACATAGGTAGTACCATTATATAAAATGTTGTTTTGTGCAATTTCTTTGCCATGAACCTTTACCTTAACGGTATTTAAATCTACCGCTATCTTATCATTTTTCTTGGGCATGATCGGATCATGGCTTGGAGTCGCGGGCTTCATGACATCCCATGAAGCTATATCTGAGTTCCCGGGAGAAAATTCGCCTGCACCTATTTGTCCAATATAGGCTGTTTTCGTTTTATCATAATAGTTGGCGGCAATGCCCAGCATGGCAGCTACATCTCGTATAGGAATATACGTAGTCCCCTGATAAAGAATATTATTGCTGTTCACGGTTTCCCCGTTGACCTTGACGGTGATTTGATTAAAGCCAACATCGATCTGTTGTGATTGCTGGGCATAAACCGCGCTTTGTGACGAAATGAGCAGAATGGCGCCAAATGCCAGGACTTTTAATCTACTTTTCAATTCACACACTCCTCTAATAGGATAGATTTCCTATTATTATATCAGCAGAGGATGTATTTGTAACCAATATTTTCTATTTAAGTCTTTTATACTAGACTTGCCGACTCTTCTGATTCTCCGAAAGTCTATTTCCCCACTGCACGCCCGCTATACTTTCTCTGAACCCGAAGCAGACGCAGATAAAAGCCCGACGCGGCGAAGGTAAGTCCTATGGTAATCCCCAGCCAAAAGCCATACGGTCCCCAATCCGTATATGCAGCCAGTACATAGCCGGTCGGCATACCGATGACCCAATACGCAACCAATGCGATAATAAAGGGGAAGGTTACATCCTTGTAGCCGCGGAGCACCCCCTGCAGCGAAGCTTGAGCCGCATCGGACAGCTGGTAGACGATAGCGAAAAGAAGGAACTGCTTGGTCAGCTGCACCACCTCCGGATTATCGGTATAAAAGTATGCGATTTGTTCGCGGAACACGTACAAAAAGATGGAGCTGACCGCCAAAATGCCGATGGCCATTAGCACCCCGAAACGGCTGTACTGCTTTGCGTCCTTGTATCTCCCGCTCCCCACCTCATAAGCAATAATAATCGTCAAAGACATGGAGATGCTTAACGGAATCATGAACAAGAGGGTCGTAAAGCTAATGGCAGCCTGGTGAGCTGCGATGGTAACTGTATTAAACATCATGCCCATCAGCAGTGTAACGACGGAAAAGATGCTCGCTTCAAAAAATACGGAAAGCCCCATCGGAACGCCGATCTTGAGCTGCTCCTTCCATGCTTTCCAGGAGGGTGCGAACCATTCTGCAAATAACCGGTACCTTCTCATCGCCTCTACTTTGAACGTCATCCAGATGCTGATGAAGAAAATGAGCCAATATGTGATGGCTGTCGCATAACCCGCCCCGATTCCCCCCAGCTTGGGAAAGCCCCAGTTTCCGAAGATCAGCAAGTAATTGATAAGCACATTCACCGGCACAGCGATCAGCATGATGGACATCGAAATTCTCGTTAAGCCATGCGCATCAAAAAAGTATCGGAGCACGCTCGAAAGGAATAACGGAATAATCCCGATCGACAGCCCTATCAAATAGTGCTTGGCAATGTGATGAACGGCCGGCTCCAAATTCATGCCGGTCAAGATCGGATTCAGAACAAACCCGCCTGCAATGACAATCACTACAGCCAGCAACAGCGATAAATATAGCGCTTGGGTTACGGTCTTCGAGATTTGCCGCAGCTCCCCCTTGCCATATAGCTGGGCGACCATAGGGGACACCGCAAGCAGAATGCCGTTCAAGCCCACGGATACGGGCATCCACAGGCTTGCTCCTATAGCCACGCCTGCAAGATCATGGGTGCCTGCTCTGCCTGACATCATCGTATCGAATAAAGTCATCAGATTCAGGCTGATTTGCGTCATCAGAATCGGACCCAGAATCGAAAAAAACTGAATGATTTTCCCCTTATATGTAGATTCATGCTGCATATAACCCCTTCTCCTTTCCAAACACAAAAAAAGAAGAGCGTTGGCCTACGCCCTTCTTCAGCATCCCATTGTACCTAATCTTAGCTTTTACGTCAAACCGTTAACGAATGCAAGTTAGGATTTATATTTGCGCCAATCCATTCCGCTGTTCTCCAGCAGGTAGCCAAAGTCGCTCTCAAGCCGCTTCTGCTCCGCTTTACGCGATTCCTCCGCCTCTTTGCGGTTTTTCTCCCGCTGTTCAGCTTCTTTGGCTCTCATATCGTCAGCCTGCGACTTCAATTTATTCACTATCTCCGGATTCAGCAAATCCTTCAATGTTGCCGGTTTATCGCTTGCTTCCGGCTTAGCCGCAGCAGGCTGTCTTTTTTTGACCATGTCCTCACCTCTTGCCTGTTTATGCATCATCAGATAATAGGATAACTTCGTTTAAAGGTATGGTACTCCCAAGCTCTTCGAATGTCAAACCCGAAACCGGTATCCCGCCCCCCATACCGTTTCAATGTATTGAGGGTTATTGGTGTCCATTTCTATCTTCTCCCGCAGCTTGCGGATATGGACGGTCACCGTCTGAGTATCTCCGAGGGAATCTACACCCCAGATCCTTTCGAACAGATGGTCCTTGCTGAAAACCCGGTTCGGATGCTTGGCAAGAAAATAAAGCAGGTCAAATTCTTTATTCGTCAGCGAGATTTCCTGTTCATTCAGAAATACCCGGCGCGCTTCATTATCGATCTCCAATCCGCGGATCACGATGAGGTCTGTAGATTTCTTACTGCCGATAAGACGCTCATACCGGGCAAGATGAGCTTTGACTCTTGCGACCAGCTCGAGCGGTTTGAACGGTTTCGTAATATAATCATCCGCACCGAGCCCCAGCCCCCGGATCATGTCCACATCGTCCGTCTTGGCCGTGACCATCAGCATCGGCAGGTCGCGCTTCGCTCGAATCTGCTTGCATAAGTCAAAGCCGTTCACTTTGGGCAGCATAAGATCAAGAATGATCAAATCATAATCTCCATGCAGCCCGAGCCTCAAGCCCTCTTCCCCATCCATGGCAATATCGGCTCTAAAGCCGTTAATTTCCAAATAATCTCTCTCCAGCTCCGCTATCGACTGTTCGTCCTCGATAATCAAGATACGTTTCATATTAGCACCATCTTTATTTGTTCTTGGCAGGCAGGGTCATCGTGATCCGAGTCCCTTGCCCCAGCACGCTTTGAGCTTCTATATGTCCGCCATGTCCGTCTATGATTTGTTTGGCTATGGCAAGCCCCAATCCGCTTCCCCCGGTAAGCTGATTCCTCGACTGTTCCGCCCGATAGAACCTGTCGAAAATATGTGGCAAAGCTTCCGGAGCTACACCCGCACCGTTATCCGAAATTTCAATAACAATAGAGGCATCTGCTTCGTAAGCCCGCAATCCAATCCTTTTTTCCGGTTTATCCATATATTTCACACAGTTATCCATAATATTCGAGATCACTCGTTTGAGCTTATCCCGATCAATGGAAGCCTGTGTTATTGGCGATACTTGAAGATCTGTCTCGAATAGTATTCCTTTTTTATCCAGCTCGAACTGCAGCTCCTCCGCCCAATCCTGCAAAAAAGCCGCTGCATGAACGGATTCAAATTGAAACGGAAGCCGTTTCAAATCCAGCTTGGAATACAGGAATAGCTCATCGATCAGACGCCCCATTTCCCCTGCTTTGGAGGATATGGTCTGAATATATTTATTCATCTTGTCCGGCGTATCCGCTACCCCGTCCTGAATTCCGGCGACGTAGCCTTGAATAGCCGTTAATGGTGTTTTCAAATCATGAGAAATGTTCGAGATCAGTTCCTTCCGGTTCTCTTCATATTGCAGCTGGGTTTGAATGGACTGCTGAAGCTGATGCCGCATTTCTTCAAATGCGAGCCCCAATTGTGCTATCTCATCGCGCCCGTTCAGCCGCACCTGAAAGTCCAGATCTCCTTCCTTAATTCGCTTAGCCGCTCTTTCCAGCTGCCGGAGCGGGACAATAATGCTCTTGGAAACGAAATAGGTCAACGAAACATTCGTAACGACTAATATAACGAGCATGGAAACGAACAGTGCAGGAAAAAATTTGCGTGCAAAATTAACGAAAGGACTTACCTTGCTCAGGATGAAAACCGTTCCCGGATGCGAATCGGCATACCAAAAATCCATTTGTACAATCGAATACAATTCATTGCCTACCCGCTTGGTCGGCACTATTTCCCTGTGGCCAGCTCTTTCAAAGGACGGCAGCTGATTCAACAGCTCGGAATGTTCAAACTCCTCGGATACATAAGTCAGCTGCTCATCCTTCCTCACCGCCAAACCGGAACCGTTCGCGGCAAGCTCCTGTGCAATTTCATTCAAATAACTCCTATCTTTGAAAACGACCGGATTGCTCTCGGTATTCCTTCGCAGCTCCTTCATCAATCGCTCCGTCTGGTGACCGGTGAAAGGAATAGACTCGGACCCATACACATCATGAAGATTTTGTAGATCGCCCCGGTATACAATGACAAGCAAAAGAGTGGTCATAAGGATGAGAATCAGCGGAATGATCAGCATTGCCGCATAAGACAGCAATAATTTAAAACGTATGGACACTAGTCATCCTCTCCAACGGTCAAGCTTCTTTACGATTAAAAATAAAGTATCCCAGCGATAAAAACAAGATACAGCTCGAAATCAAAAATATCACAGCCGTGAAAAGCTTGGATGGCATGACCGAACTATTCAGCCACATCAGATGCCAATCCGTATACGAAATCGGGGAAAAGGACGCTACCTTGCTGGAGAAAAACGGCGCCGCTTTGGCTACTACATACACAACGATCGAAAATGCAAAAGAGCCGCTAGCACTGTTGAACCATTGCGCCAGGAAGATGAACAACGCGGATACAGCTGCCATAGAGAGCCATGCCGCACTATAGGCCTTTATGACCTCAGAGCTATGGAAAGTGCCGGACGATCCAAGAAATAAACTGCATAGTACGGTCACTAGTCCCAGCAGCAGTAAAATAGCCGCATTCGCGATCAGAACTGCCAGAGTTTTGGAAGCAAATACCCGAAACCGCGTAATCGGCCGAAGCAGCGACAGCTTTAAGGTTCTTGAGGATACCTCATTAGGGAATAGATCCGCGGCCATCAGGAATATAAAGAGGGGTATCCAGAGAGCCGTATAAAAGCCTAGCATATCGATAGGAAAAGATCGACTGACTGCGACGAGACCCATTAACGGCTGCAGCTTGTGCAGAGATAAGGCAAGCCCTACCGGAAGGATGGCGGAAACAATAAGCATCGCGATCGTTTTTTTGCGGTACAGCAGCATGTAAAGCTCATTAACCAGGCCCGTTTTCAAGCTATGCATTCCTTATTGCCTCCTTCATTCCCGCCAGCTGCTGAATATAAAACTGCTCCAAGGATTGATTATGCTCTAGCAATTCTGACACGCTGCCTTCCGTCCTCAGCTTGCCGCCGAATAAAATTCCGACCCGATTGCACAGCTGCTCCAGTTCATGAATCATGTGACTCGAAATGAGAAACGTGGTCCCGAGCTCTGCCGAGCATTGCATCACCAGCTGACGGAACATGACCGTTCCCTCAATATCCAATCCGTTCGTAGGTTCATCAAGGATCACAAGCTCAGGGCCGGGCATTGTCGCCGCCGCCAAGGCTAATTTCTGCTTCATGCCGGTAGAGAACTGCTTGATCTTTTGCGAGCGGGCATGCTGGAGTCCTACGATTTCGAGCACTTCTCCTATGCGATTCTCCTTAAGGTCCGAATAAAATCGGGCAACCATCCGCAAATATTGGTCTGCCGTCAAGAAATCGTGAAAATCGGCGGATTCGATCATGCAGCCTACCTTTCTCATCGCTTGTTCAAATTGATCGGAAATATCGTGACCGAACAAGCGGACGGACCCCTGATCAGGTCGAACTAAGCCTGTAATCAGCTTCAAAAGGGTGGTTTTCCCTGCCCCGTTCGGCCCCAGAAGGCCATAAATATCACCAGGATACAGCTCGAGCTCGATATCCGAAATCCCTCTTTGTTTGCCATAGGATTTGGTTAAGCTGTGAACAGATACGATCCCATTCATCCTGTCCCCTCCTTCCTGTCGATAAGTGCTGCAGCGGATGAGCAGCCTACTTCCCCTTATCCGCTGCAGCGCACAATTATTTATTTATGCTCTTTGTTCTGACGAAAATCTTGTTTCATCGTTTGGACTTGTTTCCCGGTCAAATCGACTGTATCCGGCGTTGTTTGGTTATAACCGGACAGATCCGCGTTCAGATGAAGTGTAAGCACATGTGCCGTTCCTTCCGCATCCTTACCGGAAACCGTTACATCCGCTTGTTGATGCTCAATATAATTGTTGGTGTTAATTTCTGCTTTAACCGCCACTTTGTCAATCTTGATATCCTGCGTCAGCTGTGGAACATTCGCGTTCAAGCTATGCCCGTCAAACGGAATCTGCTTGGTTGAGGACTCGCTATCCGTTTTGTTCTGTTTATGTTCGCTTGTTGCATGCTTGATGGCAATCGGTGCAATAGCATTGACTACCGCGGGAATCTGTGAGTTGGTGAGCTCTATTGCAACCTCTTTGGAGCCGTCCGCTTTATCATTCACTGTCACGTAATCCTTTAAGTTACCTACCAGGGCATCAATCACCGTTTCAACCTGCTGGGACATACCTTCGCTTTCATGCTTTTGGGCCCAATCCCGCTTCTCCTTGCCCTCCTGCTTCACATAATACACATCGCTTGCGCTCGATTTTACAACGGTACCTTCCGCTTGCTTGTAAAAAAGAATCGACTGCTCCGCGCCATTGCCGGCTTTCACCGTTACCGATCCGCTTGCATGTTGATTTTGCGGGCTAACCTTAAGCGTTCCGTTCGTGCTAGTCAGCGTATTTCCATTATCCTGCAATACCGATTGCGCCTGAATGCTCACATTTTGAATCGCCTTCGTGTTCTTAAATGCCGATTTGTAAGCGTCATACCCGGAGGTGCTTGCCATAGCGGAAAACCCTGTCGTTATCATGACGACGCTGCTAATGCCGACTGCACTCCCAAACACTACCCATTTCTTTTTCATACTCCAGCCTCCTATGGATTGTAGGTTATCGACTTGCAATACCCATAGTACACAATAAAAATAAACCGCCCGTGAACCGTTTATTAAATATCTATTAACTATTTACGTAGGTAGGCCGTTTTCCAGTGGGAAAGGGATATACTTGGGAGAGATAACAGAAAAAGAACAGCGGTGTTCCTCCATGTCTGGAACCGCTGTTCTTCTCTTTTTGATGGGCAATGTTTTTCTTAAGGAAGTTATTACATCCCAATTATTTCATAGATTCTTCCCACTCCTGTTTCAAAAGCGAAAAGCATCGATTGTCAAGATACTTCCCTTGGGAGTAAGCATAGCCTCGCAGTATACCTTCTTCTTGAAATCCCATTTTTTGTAATAGGCGAATAGACGGTGCGGCATCTAAATAAGTAAAAGCTTCTATACGGTTCAATCCCATGGTTTCGAAGCCGAAGGTTATGACTTTTTTCAAAATTTCCGACATATACCCTTGCCGCCAATGCTTTTTGGCTAAATCATAAGCGATTTCTCCCCGCGAACCCCGGTTCGTTTCCCAGCCGTTATATCCGCATGTTCCTACCAGAGTACTATCCTCTTTCTTAATAATCCCCCAACGGATAGCCTGGTTCTGTTCATACAATGAGTTCATAAACCGAATTACATCTTCCGCCTGTGCAACATGTTCAAAAGGAGCTTCTCCCATATCTTTAGTCACATCAGGGTCGGAAAAAATCTCGAATACCGCCGGACTATCCTCCAGCGTCATTTGACGTAATAGAAAACGTTCCGTTTCCAATACAGGAAAGGTCTCAAATTTCATTTCAATGCAATACCTCGCTCTCACAAATATAGCGGCGTAAGGAGCACCGCCAAGATATCCTGTAGTACATCATAACATGAATTATACGTTTAGTAAAAAACTATACGGTCACTTGATATACGGGGACTTTCCTTACGGCTTCAATTGTTCTACTCTTCCATCAGATTTTGCAGATATTGCTTATAGTCGAAGCCCAGCTCATGGCTGACTTCTTCGTCGATTGCTCTCAAAGCCTTCGCTACGGCTGCATAACGGGGACTTAAGGTTTCCAGCATATCACTGAACGGAGAACCAAGCGTAAGATTGGGCAAGTCTTTAGACTTACTCATCAATTCAGAAATCTGCTTTCTGAAGCTGGAGTCCTGACGAATTTTTTCGATTTGTCCCATAATATTCGCCTTCACATCGGCTAGTACTGCAGGATCGTTCCGTAATATGCCTGTGTATAGGCTTGCATTGCTTTCCTTGAGCTTCCCTATACTAATCTGATCGTCGGAAGCGATCCATTGACATAGATAATGGTCCTCGGGGACGGGTGGGATGTCATCCAATAGGTCCACTAACTGCTGAACCCGGTTCTTTGATTCCGTCGTATCTATAAGAATATCGTCTAAAAAAGGATACAACGATACTTCAACAAATTGTCCGAATATTCCCGGGAATGCCGTTCTAATCTTTCTGCTCAAAGTGACCATCATATCATCCGGTTGACCAAATTGCTCCGCTAATATAGATACGGGCGTTCCTTTGGCCAGTTCTTCCCTCAATGCCCGGATCGTCTGCTGCTTAAGCTTCAGATCTGTAGCATGGCGCTCCATCTCGCTCTCTTGCTTCAAGAGCTCTTGTCCCAGCTCTTCCTCCTGTCGAACGATACGCTTAATTTGTTCGATTGTAAAATCCAAGCTTCTTAATAAAGCTACGAGCTTCAGCGTTTCAATTTGATTCTCATTATATACCCGATACTGGTTGTTTGGATCTTTACTGACCTCGATGATGCCGGCTTGTTCATAAAATCGGATCGCTTTCTTCGTCAGACCGGACTTTTCGGAGACTTCTTTAATATTCATGTTCTTTTCCTCCTAATAGGTTATGGCATTGTATAGCAGAACAATGTGGAGAGCCGCAAAAAAATAAATGAATCTAGCGGATGAAGCATAAGAACGCTGCAGCAAAAGAAGAATAGCCATCATGACCGGAAATAGAAATAGTCCGAGCCATTTATTAATCAGTTGGTCTGCTCCCTGTCCCATAAAATGTATGGGAATTTCATTAGGGCAAAACCCGCTTACGATTAGTGCTATGAGAAGAGATAGTACGGTTATCATTCCTAACACTCTGCGATGAAATAAATAATGCATAAGTGCTCGCCTGCCTTTCCTTGCTCGTTTAAGACATTTTCATTATAAAGCTTCCCCTTAGGGGAAGGTCAAACGGCTGCTTTACTCGTTGTTTTATTATGCCAAGGTGCACCCTTTCCATACGAAAAAGCATGCTATTCTCTATACCTAACGTGTTTCCTAAAATGAGCTGCTTTGAAAAAAAGGTTTGACACAATCCCTCTCCTATCGTTAATATGGATTTCATGACTATTTAGTTTTATTAAAAACCACATGGTCATAAAAGTCAAAATGATAGAGAAAGAGGTATTTTTTATGTCCAGCCCTTCTGTAATGAATACAACGGGATCCGATAGGGAGTTCTCAGTGAAACAGCTGCTTGCCCCGCTTCTAGCCGTTGTCATCGGTACCTTCATGGTTATTCTCGATAGCACTGCGGTAAATGTAGCTATCCCTACTCTAGTCACCTATTTCGATAGCTCGCTCCAAACCATCCAATGGGCAGTTACCGCGTATACACTGGCATTGTCAGCGGTTATCCCGCTTGCCGGCTGGCTGACGGATAAATTTCAGGCCAAGCGAGTGTTCCTTATCTCCATCGGATTATTTACGATCGGTTCCATGCTTTGCGCTTTGGCTCAATCGACAGAGCAGCTCATTTTTTTCCGTGTGCTCCAGGGACTCGGAGGCGGCATGGTTTCGCCTATCGGCATGGCTATGGTTTATCGTCTTGCGCCGCCTGACAAACGCGGCTCTGTCATAGGTATGTTCGGAATTCCGATGCTGCTTGCTCCGGCTCTAGGACCGGTTTTATCCGGATTGCTGGTTGAATACGTAAGCTGGCAGTGGATCTTTCTCATCAACTTGCCTGTCGGCGTGGCAGGAATTATGATCGGGCGCAAATGGCTTCCTTCATTTGAGAGCAAGCAGGCTCCATCCCTCGATATTATTGGGATGTTCCTTGGTCCTCTTGCGTTCGCCATGATTACCTTCGGTGTAAGTGAGGGCGGTGCCGACTGGACATCCACAAGGACATTAACAGGTCTAATTGTCGGCGGAACAGCCTTGGTACTATTCGTGATCTCGTGCTTGCGGCAGAAACAGCCTTTACTGGAGCTGCGTGTGTTCAAGTCTTCGGATTTCACTCGCGGCATTATTATTTCTTGGATAATGCAAACCGCATTATTCGGGACGGTCCTCCTGTTTCCGCTGCTGCTTCAGCAGTTGAAAGGCTACTCGCCGCTGGAGACCGGGCTTATTTTACTCCCGCAAGCTGTTGGATCTATGATCTTCATGCCGATCGCGGGGAAAATCTTTGACAAAGCAGGCGCCCGTCCTCCCCTTCTTGCCGGCATGACCTTGATCACTGTTGCTTTGTTTACAATGGCCTTCATTACGATCCATACGACTATAGCTACCGTGATGATTACCTTATTTTTACTAGGCTCCGGGATGGGCTTATCTATGATGTCTTTAAATACTCATGTCCTCAATGCAACGCCGCGGGATCTCGTCAGCAGAGTTACCCCGCTCACAAGCGCTGCGCAGCAGGTTGTCTGCTCCTTCGCCATTGCGGGATTAACCGGATACCTAGCCTATCGCTTAAGCGCTAACGAAGCTGTCCATTCGGATGGAGCAAGCTCGCTGGAAGCAGGCTTAGCCTCTTACGGGGATACATTTTTCCTGGCTGCATGGATCGCATGTATAGGACTTGTATTATGCCTGTTTCTTAGAAAGCCAAGGCAGTCAGATCACAATCATTAATGGATGGGTTTAGCTTCTTTTTTCGGGGCAATGATAGAAATAGTTGGTCATATCTTCGTTTCGATTGTACAATCTTAAGGGTAGCTTGTTGAACGAGGAGGTACTAGAATGAGTATGCTTAAGGGAAAAATCTTGCAGTCGGCCATTCGGCTGTTCGCTGAAAAAGGATATCAGGCAACGTCCATACAAGATATTGCCGACGATTGCAGCATAGCCAAAGGCTCTTTATATAAGGTGTTTGCCTCCAAGGAAGAATTGTATATCAGTATACTTGAGAAGCGCCAGCAAGATATGATACACGCCGTGGAGAAACTAAGGCAAAGCGGCCTATCCAAAAGGGAACTGTTTATTGAAGAAATTGCTTTTCAGTTCGAATTTTTCTTAGAGCACGGTTATTATATTTCCAGAGATCATAATGAGTTTCCTCCGGTAAACAACGATAAGCTGGGGGCCGTCATTAATCAGATCCGCATCAATATGTTTCGCTACTACGAAGATATCTTATTGCGGTATTACGGCTCGACCATACTTCGTTGGAAATGGGACATCACGGCCGTCTTTAACGGGATGATCAGGGAATATACCTTTCATTTGCTATTTGGGTACAAGCCGGTGCATCAGAAAGAGCTGGCCCTCTTTATTGCCAGCCGGATGGATGATATCGTAGACGGCTTTGAAAATCGTTCGCCGGACCCTTTACTTACGGATGAAATGATGGATGATTATACTCATGTCGATTTTAGAACGAATCAGGAAACCCGCGAGATGCAAAGGTCTGCACTGTTCGAAACTATGTTATCTATTATTCCCGACATATCCATTCCTAATATAAGAAAAAAGGAGCTGCTTGAAGCAGCCGTGATGCTGCAGGAGGAGTCGGTGCAAGCTCAGCCCCGAAGATTTCTCGTGCATGCACTCCTTCATGATCTTGCCTCTGAGAAGGAGCTTATTTATTATGCCAATCAGCTGAAGCAGCTGCTTCAAGAGAGGAATGAAAGCTCATCGTCATAAAATTGGATCAACCAGATCTTTCTGGTTGATCCTTTTTTAAAGGTAATAGAGTCAAACATTCCAGCCTACGGACATAGTTTCTTAGCCGTTATTCATATAGCTGTTGAGCACACTCTGTGTTACATCATTGCATTTTTCTCTTGTAGAAAACTCTTGTCCAAAGGAATATTGCATTCCCTATCAGCAAAATGGTAAACTCCCAGCCCGTTTTTCCGTTGGAAAAAAAATCGATTAGTGACCAGATTAACAAAGCTGCAGTAAAAAATAGATAAGCATTTTTGGCCGATTTATCATTTTGATATTGTTCCATTTCATCCGCTTTTCGCAATTTCATTCAGAGTCCTCCTCAAAAATAAATAACTGATCAACTGTAGTTTCTAGATGAATCGATAATTTGAACGCCAATGATAACGTGGGGTCATATTTGTCATTTTCAATAGCATTGATCGTTTGCCTTGTAACGCCACACTTGTTTGCAAGATCTTCTTGGGATATCTTCATTTTTTTTCTAATATCCCTAATGTTATTTTTCAATATGACCACCTAATCCTATAATGTAAAAAACTTTTTACATTTGTAATCATATAGCAATCTCAATAAAATGTCAAATTGTTTTTACATTTCATCCAATGCTATCGTTTTAAGTCAATAAAAAAAGGACAGCATTGCTGCTGTCCCGTGGGATCCGCCAAACCTTGGAGTAAGCATTGTTACCCGCAGGAAAGGTTATAAGGCTCTGTTCCAAGCCTCCTCGTTCAATTCTTGATTTATGCCCACAGCGGCCAACGAACCCATTGAAGCGGCAAGAATTAATTGATGTAACTGCGAGGCTGCATCACCTGCGCTAAAGACGCCTGAGATGTTCGTTCTGCCAAAAGAATCGGCTATGACCGCTCCGGATTCCGTCATCTTGCACCCCAAAGCTTGGGGCAGATCTGACCCTGGAGCCAGCTTCGGTTTAAAAAAGATGCCGGAGCATTGCAGTCGGGTACCGTCCTCCAAAACAATTTGCTGCACCATACCTTCAACAGACTCAATCGATTGGATCGGCGAATCAAATACGGGAACCTGATGCTTCAGCAGCTCCTCACGCTGCAAATCCGTAAGATCATCCGGTCCATTCGTGCAAATGGTAAAGTCACTTGTCCAGCCGGAGATGACTTTAGCCAAATGTAATGCTTCCCCGCCTTTGACAATCAGGACAAGCTTCTGGTCCCTTAATTCCCAGCCGTCGCAATAAGGGCAGATAAAAGCGCTTTTGCCGTACACCTCCGTCAACCCGGTAATACTTAGCGGAAGATCCTTCATTCCTACTGCAAAGAGCAGCTTTTTGCTTTGGTAGGTCTGCCCCTGGTTCGTCGTTATTTCAAAGCAGCCATCGGAACCAGAGACGGTTACGGCTGTTTCATTGGTAAAGGTGACTGACGGATAACGGGCGATCTGTTCCCTGGCAACCCGTCTAAACTCGCTTGGCTTTATCGAATCTCTCGTAAGAAATCCGTGGGACTCGTGAGTAACCCTATTCCGCGGACGTTCTTCGTCAATAACTACCACATGCTTTCTTGCTCTCCCGAGCACTAAGGCAGCACTCATTCCCGCCGGGCCACCGCCAATAATAACGCAATCGTGAATCATACAACTTCTCCCTTCTGATATCCTCATTTATATTAGAGATATAATAGACTAATTATATCTATAATATCGATTAAAAAATCGACGGATTTACTCCGTCTTGAATAACCTGGCCACATCCACTATTTTCTTGTTCTCCAGATACTGCTCCATCTGGCGTTCGGCATCTAATACCACCTGCTGAATCAGACATTCACTTCCGTGATTTAAGCCGCATTCGAACAAAGAAGCCGTCCCTTCGATCGCATGAATAATGTCCAGGAAGGAGATCTCTTCCTTCTTGCGTCTTAGACGGTATCCGCCGCTGGCTCCGGAAACGGACTGAATCAAGCCGGCCTTGACAAGCTTCGTCATCATTTTGGACAGATACGTCTGTGAAACACCCAGCTTTTGAGCCAGCATTTGGACGCCAACTGGCTTCTCCGGATCCTCTGTCACCAGAAAGAGCATCGCGTGAAGAGCATAATCGGTCGCCTGGGAAAATTTCATAAGTACCTCCATTAAAGATAATATAGATCTATAATAACTCCAATTCATCTGGAAGGCAAGTCTTTCCCGTAATCTGCTCCTATTAGCTCTCCGCTAACCGCGTGGTGCTTTTATAATGGACATGGTATACCTGTCTACGCGATGTTAGTCCTCATTGCATACCCTATATCGATTGCGGGATATAAGATATGAAAAAAGGAGGATCAGCTCATTGTTATTTCCAATCGACAGCCAGTTTACCCCTATCTTGATCGGAGGCGCCCCATTAACCGATCCAGCTGGGGATGTGAACCCGTCCAGTACGGACATTGTGGGAAGCGCGCAGTATCCAGCGGCATATTTCGCGTATGACGGGACCAGTGTGTTTTTTAGGCTTCGTCTTAACGGTGATCCCAGGTCTAAAAATGCTTTCGATAATTTCGCCTGGGGCATTCTTTTTAATACTAATGGAATAGCCGGGACTTACCAATGGGTGTTAGCCGTTAACGGACTAAACAGTCAGCTGGAGCTCATTCAAAACACAACCCAGCAAGTCAATACCTGGAATGACCCGGCAGAAGGCACCGATGGGAAAGGCACTCCCAATTATGCTCAACCCATTGTCAATTATGATATTGTCAGAGCTCGTGCGACAAATGACGGCTCCAATTTTGGAGGGGATACGGACTATTTTCTTGATTTTGGAATAGCAGCCTCGGTATTATTCCGATTCCTTGCTATTAATGAATCATCCGTCATCCGAATGATGTTTTTCTCTTCAGCCAATAATAACAATTTTAACAAGGATACTTTGCTTGCCCAAGGATTCAGCTTCGCCAGTGCCTTTACTGATCCAACCGCAACAGAGCAAGGTGATATGAGAGCCGTGCTTAGTGTCAACAAACAATTGGTATCAGGGCCCTCCAGCTTACTGGCAGGTCAAGTATCGTCGTGGACAGGAACTATCCAGGTCACCAATACCGGTAAAAGCGCAGCTAATAGTGTTATCGTTAACGACTCGATTACACTTGATGTATTGTCATCACTAACTCAGACCGTAACGCAAGGCTTCACAAACTTTGATGCCTTGAACAAAATATTGAGCTGGAATGTCGGGAATATCCCTGCAGGGGGCAGGCAAACCCTCAGCTTCACCATCAACGGACAGTTTCAATCCCCTGGAACTGGTACTCGTACTCTCAACACGGCGAGAAGCACAGGCTTGGATTCGCAAACCGGAGGAACGATTCCCGCAGCTTCGTCCTCGATTACGATATCAGTACAAAATACGGGCGGAATAGCAGGTATCGTTCTGGATAACTCGACAGGACTTCCTCTGCCGGGTGCTGTCATTCAGCTTCGCAACAGTACAAATCAAACGATAGCGCAATCGTCCAGCGACTCGGGAGGAGCCTATGGATTTACCGGAATTGCTCCGGGAGGCTATACCTTAACCGCAACTCTGCCTAACTATACCATCGTGACGGTTCAGACCACGGTTAATTCCAATTCGGTAACAACTTTGAATTTGCTGCTGCCTCCGCTCCCTGCAGCTGTCCAAGGAAAGATAACGGATACAGGCGGTGTTCCTATTCCTGGAGCAATGATCCTCCTTAAGTCCCCCTTCGGAGCTGTATTGGCAACCCAATCAAGCGATACGAACGGTTTATATGCTTTCGCTCAGCTGATTCCGGCAACTTACACCATCATTGCCGGCGCTGATCGATATCAAGCCCAAACCGCAGGCGTTTTTTTATCCCCAAATCAAACGTCGAATCAGAATTTTGCTTTAAAAGCGAATCCGGCAACCGTAGCCGGAACTGTAACAGGAAACGGCATCCCGATTGCCGGTGCATTGGTCGAAGTCGTAAACGATAAGGGCCAGGTCATTGCTTTCACTAATTCGGGCCTTGCAGGAACATATTCTATCGGTTCTTTAACTCCGGGAACCTATAGATTGCGTGTTAGTGATCCCGGTTTTGCTGCACAGCTTATCGGGTTTACCGTTGGTGCCGGAGGAAGTATCACGATCAACGTGGACTTGGCTCCTAATCCCGGTTCGTTATCCGGTGTGATTACGGATGCCGGAACCTCACAGGCGCTGTCCGGTACCGAAATTAGGCTCGTGAACAGCGGAGGAATCACGGTGGCAGCAGTAACGGCTAATAGCGATGGCTCGTACTCTATTCCTGGTATTGCCCCCGGGAGCTATACGGTGACCTTCGCCCATAGCGGCTATGCGAGCAGCACGCTAGGAACGATTATCACCTCAGATCAAACCGCCATATTGAACGCAAGCCTGCAAACGTTAGCCGGCCAGCTAAGCGGAGATGTAACGGATTCTTCCGGTTCCCCTATCCCGAGTTCAGTCGTTAGAATACTTATGAATCAGCTTATTATCGCCACTGTCAACGCGGATAATAACGGAAATTACGCAGTAAGTAACCTAGCCCCCGGAAACTATACTGTCCGTGCGGAAGCACCTAATTATCAGCGCAGCGTACTGGGTGCGTTGATCGAACCCTTTCAGACGACTACGGTTAATTTTCAGTTGGTCCCGAATCCTAGTACCATTATAGGCACTGTCACGGATGCAAGCGGAAATCCGTTAACCGGTACTGTACTTACAGTCCGCATCGATACGGCTGCCGGACCGAACGTAGCCAAATCGATTTCGGATATTAACGGTCAATATACGGTACTCGACCTTACCCCTGACGATTATTTCGTTACGGCGGCTGCTGACGGCTTTCAGCTAAGCGTTCAAGGAATTATTGTTACACCAGGTTCGACGCAGACACTAAACTTCAGCCTTTCACCCGAACCATCAACGATTCAAGGGACCGTCTTTGATGAAACCACAGGTATTCCCATCCCTTCCGCCACGATTGAGATTCGAATTATGAATTCCAATGGCGCTGTCATTGCTACTGCGTTTACCGATCCATCAGGCAGTTACTTGATATCCAGCCTGGCTCCGGGGACATACAGAGCGATTGCCAGTGCCTTAAATTACCAATCAGACAGCGCCACTGTCGTTATCGGTCCTAACCAAATAGCGACACTGAATCTTGAACTACTTCCGGATCCGGGCGGTATCCAAGGCCAAATCACAGATAGTGATACAGGAACCGCTATTGGCGGTGCAACAGTGAAGGTTGCCGACTCCGATGCGCTTGTTACAGCAACTGCATTTACAGACCATACAGGCAATTATAATGTCGACGGCTTAGCGCCAGGTAACTATACGGTCATTGCAACGAACACTGATTATCAGACCAATACCATCGGGGCCATCGTTTTTTCGAATCAGACGGCTTCCGCATTTCTCAGCCTGGCTCCCAATCCCGGATCGATCAGCGGTACACTTCAGCCTGGATTGTCAGGAGCATCGGTGCAGCTGTACGACACCAACAACGTATTCATCGCTACAAGAATAACGGATCAGAACGGACGGTTTCTGTTCGATTCGCTTGCCCCTGGATTGTACACAGCCGTAGCTGCCGCAGCCGATTATGCTGCCAGCCGGACGGGGGCACATGTCAGCTCGAACGAAAACACGGATATTTTGATTCCCATGCTCCCAAATCCGGCAACACTTACCGGAATCATAACGGATCCATCCGGAAATCCGTTGAGTAAAGCTGTGGTCACTGTTATGGATCAGAACGATACGATCCTCGCGACGGGCCTGGCTGACGCGAATGGAGTCTATATGGCTGACAGCATTCCTCCAGGCACTCATACCGTTCAAGTAAAAGCTCCCGATTACAGCCAGGCAATCGATACAACCACGTTCGCTCCAGGTCAAACGATAACCGGGTTGAATTTTATACTGACTCCGGATTCCGGTTCTGTCAGTGGTCAAGTAACAGACTCGGTGTCGGGAACTCCAGTTCCCGGGGCTACCGCAGCGATAAGAGCCTTGGATCAACAAGGGGTGATTGTAAAATCGGTTACTACAGGCCAATTCGGAAACTTCGTGATTCCCGATCTTGCTCCAGGACCATATACCGTTCTCGTAACGGCCGATCAGTACGCATCCGATTTTGTTGGTGTAGTCATCATCAGCAACTCGTCAGCAAATGCAAGCATTTCTCTTTCGCCGCTGCCCGGCACGATACAAGGAGCTGTCCAAGGGCTAACCGGATTGCCTGTGACAGGGACTGAGACGCTTATTCGTCTATACGATGCCAATGGGCTGCTGCTGGATACCATCTTTGCTAATCCGGATGGAACATTCGTCTTGTCTAACCTGCAAGCAGGCTCTTACAGCATTCAAGCCGGATCCCCTGGCTTCGCCAATAATACTGTAACAGTCAATGCGGTTAACGGTATAACGACAAACGTGATCATCCAACTGACTTCAACGCCGGCAAGCGTGACGGGTACTATCATTAAAGAAGATTCCAATGAACCTGTGGAGGGGGCTGCTGTCACCGTGAGAGACAGTGCAGGCGATATTGTCAGTCAGACCGTCTCCGATAACAATGGCAGTTATCAGTTGGATAACGTGCCTTCCGGACAGCATACCGTTACCGTAACAGCACCAGATAGTGGAACAGTAACCAGCGGAATTCATTTGGACGAAGGGCAATCGACTACGGCAGATTATTCTCTCCCTCCCTCGCCGGGAAGTATCGGCGGGTTTGTCATTAGCATGGCCAGTATGTTCGCGATCCCCGGGGCGGTTGTCGTCGTCAAAGATTCAGCCGATACCATCATTGCCTCCGTACCCGTATCCAATACGGGGCAATACCAGGTCAATAATTTGACCCCTGGCAGCTATACGGCAATAGCCAACGCCGATGGATTCTCAAGCCAATTCGGAGGTGTGGATGTTTCGTCCGGCCAGCAATCGGTAATCAGCTTCGCCTTGAACCCGCTTCCCGGCTCTGTCAGCGGTATCGTTTCGAACTCATCCAATGGCATTCCTGTTGAAGGAGCAGCTGTAGACATCCGATTAAGCAATACGTTCGGCCCGGTGCTTCAAACAGTATCGACTACACCTTCAGGCACTTATTCCAATGGGAATCTGGTGCCCGGCAACTACACGATTACCGTATCCAAAGATGGTTTCACCTCTCAGATAACCTCGTTCGATGTGGTATCGAATCAAAATACAACTATTGATTTCAACTTGCAGCCAGTTGCTGCAACCATCGTCGGAACAGTTAGTGACTCATCTACAGATAAGCCTGCTGCTGGTGTAGTCATTGTCATATCCGATGAGAACTCAACGGTAGTAGATACAGTGCAAACAGGAACGACAGGGTCTGCTGTCGCAAGTGGCGTTCCCAGCGGGGATTTAGTTGTCGTCGCCTACAAACCGGACATCCAATTACAGGAGACACTGATTTTCGCTTCGGGTGCCCCTGCCCTGCCTGTTCATTTCGACTTAGCTCCCCATCCGGGGGATGTCATCGGGCAAGTACTCAATGCATCAACGGGAGGAATTATTACCGGCGCTATCGTCCAGATTTTGACCGAGAATAAAGTACCCGTGACACAAGTCGCCACCAACGCCTTCGGAAGTTATCGTATAAGCGGCTTGAGCACGGGAGTTTATACCATTGCTGCTTCCGCTCCGGGCTTTGGTTCAGACGCAGCTCTGGTTCAAGTCAGTGCCGGAATGGCGGTGCCGGTAACCCCGCTTTCCTTTGACCCTGAGCCCGGAAATCTTCGGGGAATGGTGACCGATCCGTCATTCCGGCCTCTTGCTTCAGTGCTGGTACAAATGTTCAATCTTCAGGAGGTGCTGGTCCGCAATGTCATAACGAACAGGCTTGGACAATATGCCGTCATCGGACTGAATCCGGGTGTGTATTTGGCAAGGTTTAGCCTAGAAGGATACGTTCCAGAGTTAAGGAGACCGGCCATTCGGAAGCTGGACACCACGATTTTGAATGTTGTGCTCCACCCGGAGAGTGAGGAATAAACAATAAAAGGTTGTAAGGCAAATAAAAGCCCCTTTCGACGGACACGCAGCTAAAAGCGGACGCCGAGAGGGGTTTGTTTGGTTATTTTATAGCGGCAAAGCTGTCGTTTATGCGGCAGCCTGTTGCTCTTACCGTCACTGAATATGACGGAATGCCTATTTATTCCTCTTCCTCAGTTACCGTATAAATTACAATATTGGAATCCACCCGTTCCGTTTCCCCGGTATCTTCCCGCTCAAACGTTACATGCGCTTGATTCTCCACAGACTCATTGCTTGGAACAAGCACTTGCAGGGCTTGGAAGGTAATCCTTACCGTTTCTCCGGGAGCCAAGGACCCCAAGTGAATTCCTTCCTCCGGATGAGCGCCGGTAATGGGCTTATTATTAACTATCACGCTGCCACCCGTAAATTGGGTACCGTTAGGCAGGTTATCGAATAAAGTTACATGGTTCAATACAGTGGTGCCCAAGTTAGCAACCGTGAGTGTCCCGGTTCTATTAGTCACGACAAAGGAGAATGTCAGTCTGCTTCCCGGATGACTTTCGATAGGTAATACGGATTTGGTCACACTCAGAGGCGGTTGGCCGATGACTTTAACAGAAGCCATATCGCTTACCGGGTCGGTTTCCGCAGAGACGGCTATAGCGGTATTCGTTATGACGGTTCCCACCTCTGTATCGGCCGGAACGGCGAACTTGGCTCTCACAGTTACAGATTGATTGGGAAGCAATGTGCCAATCATGCGATGGATCCCTAACCGATCATCAATGACTCGAACCGATGTAAGAACGGAATCGCCGGTATTGGTTACCGTAATCCGGTAATCAATCGTTTGTCCCCCCATGACGACGGATCTATCTGCTGTTTTGACAATTTCAAGCTGATGATTGGGGCGCGGCGGCTCGGGAAGTACAGTAACTCGAGCATCATCGGTAACTGGCCCCGTTTGATCCGTTTGGGCTGTAGAAACATTCGTAATGATTGTGCCGCCCGGTGTTCCCTCAGGGATGGTAAATCTTCGGGTAATGACCGTACTGGACCCTACAGGCAGACTGGCAAGGACTTCATTCAAATTAAGCATAGCATCCGTAATTCGAATATTTGTCAGATCCACTTCTCCAGTATTCGTAACCTCAATACGGTACTCGACGGTTTGCCCCGGCCTCGCTTCTGTTGGTGTAACGCTTTTTTGTAAAGTGAACGCCGGTACAGGTACGGGAGGTTCCGGAAGTACATTCACGACAGCCTCATCACTGACCGGGCCGGCCTGATCCGCTTGTGCCGTAGAAGTATTGAGCAGTACCGAGCCTGCTGGCGTACCAGGAGGTATGGTGAAGGATTGCGTAATAACAATACTCGTATCAATCGGCAGGCTGGGAATAATCTGGTCAAGTCCCAGCATGGTATCTGTTAGACGAATATTGGTCAACTCTACTTCCCCGGTATTAACGACCTCTAGCCGGTATTCAACCGTCTCCCCAGGGAGAGCTTCCGTCGGCGTGACGCTTTTCTGCAAAGCAATGTCTGGTGTCAGAACAGGCGTTACCACTTCATTCGAAGTGATATCTCCTGTAAGTATCGGCCCGCCGGTGACACTCTGATATTCGAAAATCACCAGTGCTTCATTCACGATATCCCCTTCCGGCGGCAGTGATACGACCCTAACCTGGTAGGTCACTACAACAGCCGCACCGGGAGGGACTGAGCCAAGCGGGATTCCGA
The DNA here is from genome assembly GCF_014873645.1 of Paenibacillus sp. OAS669. Taxonomy (NCBI): domain Bacteria; kingdom Bacillati; phylum Bacillota; class Bacilli; order Caryophanales; family Paenibacillaceae; genus Paenibacillus; species Paenibacillus sp. OAS669. The sequence goes on along the minus strand of NZ_JADBDR010000002.1, from coordinate 515,278 downwards.
CCCTTGGGTCTGCGTCCGTAATGGGGGTCGAATTAATAGTCACACTTCCGGGAACAAATTCCGTATCGTTAGGAAGGCTGTCAAACATCAAAGTGGTATCTGCCGGTACGGTGCCGGAATTTTCAACAACAACCTTATATGTCAGGATTTCCCCCAGACTGGCGCTTGCCGCGTCTACACTTTTTTCCACCGTAATCCTTGGCGAATTGATATCAATATAGATTCCTACCGCTATGACGCTGTATCCGTCTCCTCCTGTCCTTAACTGAAATACGGCTGAAGTCTGATTGTTGGTCAACGTTGCGGAAACATCTACATTGGTGATATCCCAAGACTGTCTGCCCCCCACAATTTGCGTTCCCGGCTGCCCGTTGATCTGGTTTCGATCGCCGAAGGTACCTGTCGTATCCAGGTTGCCGCTGTCGTCATTGATCTGTGAAGCAAAGAAATTGTTAGGAAAATTATTTGGCCCTTCCAGCACAGTTAGCGCAGCCTCCGTCGGTCCGAATAAAACCTGATCCCCTGTCTTGTTGGCATCGCCATCTTGGGCACATAGCGCCATTCTTCCGGATATGGCTCCTGACGTAGGTGTTGCGAACCCTGTAAGGGTCGTAGTCAATTCGGGAATGCCCGCGGCGATCTCGACAATCCCTACATTCAGACTGAGGTTACGAAAAGGAAGGCCCGGGTTCTCGTAAACGACACATAGTGTCCATCCGCAGTTATTTGCCGTACTATTGCCGAGATCAATATTTCCAACAACACCACCGACTGTATAGACTCCGGCCCCTCCTGCCTGAATGATAGCTGTGACATTCGCCGATCTGAAATAATTGTCCGTCGCATTGCGATGCGAGGTCTGAGCGGTGACCGGGTCCGGAGAGATGCTGAATGTTCTGCCTTGTGGAGTCGTTAAGGAAACGTCCTTATCTATGAATGCAAAATAATTATTAGTCCCGCCGGTAACCGCATAGGTTCCTGCCCATACCAGCTCCGCATATTTGACCCTGCTGCCGGCGGGAAGCTCCAATATAGCGCTGGCGCTGTTAAGATTGAAATCCGAAGTCGTTCCCGGAGGATAACTTCCGAATTGCATGGATGTATCGATGGTAACGAATGCCCCGATAAAATCCCGTGTACCCGGCACGCCGGTTTCGTTGGAGCGGCTGAGCCCGAGCGTATTCCCAGTGAATGTAATCGCTCCAGTATCATTGTCACTGTAGCGAAGTATAAACGGCACGTTGGTTTCCTCCTCAATGAACCGATTTTCCCCGTCTTTATAGACTTCCCTATTCGGTTATATAGACCCTACTTCCAAATATATGAGAGGAATCTCCTTTATGTGTTGGGAAAACCCGATTTATGTCCATTGCCGGCTAACGCGGTCCCTTGCCTCTTTTCACAACTGCTCGGATACATATTGTGCATCCTGGGCTACGCCTCCAATCAGAGCCGATCCTCTCCGGTACTGCCACGGTAACCCGAGAAAGAATAAACCGGGAACCTCGCTTACCCCGCGTTTATGTACAGGGAATCCGCCAGTGCTTACACCCCCCCGAATCTCTATCCAGCTATAATCAGGCCTGAAGCCGGTGGCCCATATAATATTATTCACTGATAATTTCGAGTCGTCTTCGAACAAAACTTCATCCTGAGAAAAGGAAGCTGCCCGAGGCTTCAAGGTTACTTTACCGACAGCGATTCGGGATCTTAATTCCTTCCCAATCACCGGTTCATTTTGTCTAAGTATTCTTCCCAAGAGTGAATCCGTTGTGGCCTTGCTTAACCCAAGCTTATCGAACCACCAAAATATGCTTTTATTCCATAGACGAACAGGCAAAAACTTCAATGGTTTCGAGACCGATAGCGTAACCTCCCTGGAAAGACTGCACTCATAGGCTATCTGCGCTCCCGAATTTCCGCCTCCAACAATTAGGACAGCCCCTTCTTTCAGTTGATTCTGATTTCTGTATTCCGAGGAGTGTAATTGCACCACGCTGCTGCTTATATTCTCTGCTCCTTCAGGAAGAAACGGTTTTTGAAACGGCCCCGTCGCTATGATGACCTTGTTAGCAAGATAAGCACCCTTCGTGGTGATTAATTCGAAAGCATCCCCCTTTTTTCTCAAATGAGTTACCTTTGTCTGTAATTGAAGGGGTATTGAAAATTTATGGGCATAACGCTCCAAATAATCCGCGACCTCATCCTTTGTTGGAAATCCATCGGGATCCCCTTCCATCCGATAACCGGGCAAGGAGCTATGGGACCTTGGGGTAAATAAGACAAGAGAATCATACCGCGATCTCCATACTTCACCGATTCTATCCTTGGAATCAATCAGTAAGTAAGATAACCGCTTTTGGGACAAGTAGTAACCCATGGCCAATCCGGCTTGTCCTGCTCCAATAACAATAACGTCAAACTGTTTTTGATTCATGCTGTTCACATCCGTATTTGTTTATATGATCACTTATTCATATATAGTGTAAGATATGTGTTCTATTTTTTCAAGCTATTTCTATTTGTTCCAGTGAAACAAAAATATCCCCACAAATGTGGGGGGCTATCTAAGGCTCATGCAAGGAGGTCATACCTCTCTTCCCGTGTTGCCGCTATACCTATGCGAGTGCGGCGTGCTTCCGCTAACGGTCGTGTAGCCTCTGAATTCGTGGTAATGCCCGCCGCCGCCAGGTATAGGTATGGCAGGTCCGGTTGTTCCCCTGATAATGTGAGTGTGACCCGCATCAAAGGAGGTTTCCGCGTAATAATTGTGGACATGCGGGACACCGCTTGGGGCGGCTTCCGTCATACCTGCATAATGATGGTTATGGCCTACGTCAAACGAGGTGACACCAGAAAATGGATGCACATGTACTGGACGATTATCCCACGAGGTGATAAATAATTTATGTGAATGCTCATTTCCCTCATCATTCGAATGAACGACAAAGCCCGTTATAGGAATATCCATGCTTTTCTTCCCTTCATTTTTTGTCTGTATACTGTATGAAAGCCTAAGAAGAAAGGCATGGGCGGGAGCCCAGTTGTTGTACTTTTATCATGCCATATCGGGATTCCCGTAACATCTCCCCTAACCAACGTAACAGGTATTGGTGCGGCCCATCAAGCGTTTATGGAAAGGAGGCATGAGATACGCGGCGCGATTTTCGAAGACAGGTATGTATGTGTCCAATAAAAAATGCACTCCTGGCATTCATCGGTGACGCCGGCCGGCTTCTCCACGATTGAATTCAAGAGTGCATTGATGATGGAACACGAGATGTAATTCCAAGGTTTGCTACCAGGAGTCTGTTAAGCCACTTCTTGTTGAACCTGCTCCTGACGGATCGAGGTTACATACTGCTTGCCTTTGTCCGAGTCATACTGTCCTTCCCATTTGGACATAACCACCGCTGCCAAGGAATTTCCCAGTACGTTCACGACGGTGCGTGCCATATCAAGAATCCGGTCAATCCCCGCGATGAACGCAAGTCCCTCAATAGGAATATTGACAGATCCCAGAGTCGCTAGCAGGACAACGAAGCTGACACCAGGTACACCCGCAATCCCTTTTGAGGAAATCATAAGCACTAACAGCAAAGTAATCTGCGTGCTGATCGGCATATCGATGCCGTACATTTGCGCTATGAATATCGCAGCAAGAGCCTGATACAACGTGGAACCGTCAAGATTGAACGAATATCCAGTCGGAATAACGAACGATGTAATCGCCTTTGGACAGCCGAACTTCTCCATTTTCTCCATAATTTTAGGAAGAACGCTCTCCGAGCTGGCGGTAGAATAAGCCAGAAGCAGTTCGCTTTTTAGAATACGAATCATCGTGAAGATGCTGGTGCCGCACAGCTTGGCAATAATGCCGAATACGACAAAGATAAAGAAGAACATAGCCCCGTAGACGGACAATACCAGCTTACCGAGCGGAATAAGAGATGCAACGCCGAATTTGGAAACGGTTACTCCGATTAAGGCAAAGACGCCGAACGGTGCAAAATTCATAATTTTATTGGTTACCCAGAACATAGCGTCTGCGACGCCTTCGAAGAAATGAATGACGGGCTTCCCCTTCTCGCCGATAGCCGCAATACCTAATCCGAACATTACCGAGAAGAAGATAATAGCCAGCATGTCCCCAGCAGCAAGTGATTGAATAATGTTGGTAGGAACAATGTTAACGATAGTATCAATGAAATTATGCCCTACTTTATCGGTGGTTTCTACATATTTGTGAATATCCGATTTGGCCAGATGGGTCATGTCCACCCCGGCGCCCGGCTTGAATATATTTGCTGCAAGCAAACCGACCACAATAGCGATGGTAGTTACAATCTCAAAATACAGAATCGATTTGCCGCCAATTTTACCCAGCTTCTTCATATCCCCGACACCGGCTACGCCGACGATCAAAGTAGATATGATAATCGGTACGACGATCATTTTGATCAAACGGATGAAAATGTCGCCTACCGGCTGAAAATAGGTTGCTATAGTAGGATTCCCGTAAAACAAAGCACCTACAATGATCCCTAAGGCCAGACCTATAAAAATTTGTGCTGCCAACCCTATTTTCTTCATGATCCTATGCCTCCTTTAAAGATAGTAAACGTTTTCTTTATTGTAAAAGGGCATCTACGCGAATCGACAAAAATCTACGCAGCCCTGTAAAAAAAATATTAAGATTCGAAAAATAGGGCAAACTTCTGTACAATAATCTAGTCTGGTTATTGAATGATAGGAAGTGCTATCCTTGAAAGAGCTTATTACCGCGTTGCTATTCATGATGATTGCAGTACCGCTTGCTGGAGAGATCAAGTTTTTTCCATTCCACGATACGTTTCGAATTAGTCTCGGGACGCCGGTATTTTTCTTTTTCTTATTATGGATTCGAACCCTCCCTCCATTCTTGTCGGGACTGATCGTCGGCTTCAATGTCGTCTTGTTCCGGCTTCTTTGGGACGGTTTTCTGCACCCTAATGGATTATCCATCGATGAGCTGTTTCAGCTGCATTATCCTGTTTTTTTCTATTACACGACCTACGCTTGCCTATTCCAGCTTCTCAATTTGAATAAACAGCCGTATCAGCCTCTACGGGTCGGCGCTTTGGATATCATCACGGAGACAGGGGCAACCTTCGCAGAGCTTGCGTTCCGGCCGACGATTATTGAGGATTTCATCCATTGGGAGGCTTATGGCAAAATCGTGCTGATCGCTGTCGTTCGAAGCTTTTTCGTGCTCGGCTTGTACAATATCATCCAGCTGCGCCAAGCGGTCTTGAATGAGGAGCAGCAGCGGCGGCAAAACGAACATACTCTGGTGCTTATTTCGAATTTGTATGAGGAATCGGTCCAGCTTAAAAAAACCCTCAAGTACGCCGAGAATATTACCAGAGACAGCTACGACCTGTATCGCAGCCTGCTTCGAGCCGAACAAGCTGCCGAACCCGGTCTTATCAGGCTTCTTGCCGAGCGTGCCCTGCGGATATCCGGTCAGGTCCATGAGATCAAAAAAGACAACCAGCGCATTTATGCGGGTCTATCCAAGCTTATTCACGAGCAGAGCTCGGCGGATTATATGGGAGCCGGAGAGATCGGACGTCTTATTGTCAGCACTAATGAGAAGTATGCGGAAGCGCTCGGCAAATCCATCCGGTTTAGCCTTGATGTGGATGAAGCGCTGCCTGAGCTCCATGTGTTTACGCTCCTCACTCTGGTAAACAATCTGGTCGCAAACAGCGTTGAGGCGATGGATAAAGAAGGCTTTATTCTGATCAGGGCATTTCTTAAGGGCGAATACATACAAATCCACGTGATCGATAATGGTCCCGGAATCCCCGTCAAACGCAGGGAACGCATATTCACACCGGGTTATACGACCAAATATGATCTATCGGGTACCCCATCAACAGGTATGGGATTGTTCTATATTCAGGAGGTGGCAGAGTCGTTGGGAGGAAAGATTGAGCTTAGAGAGGATTCCCGCGAGGGTGAGACCATGTTCACCATCACTTTGCCTGTACAACAAGTTATCAAGAGGGGATAAACATCATGCGTTTTTTTATTGTCGATGACGATCAAGGCATTCGGTCCATGCTGGCCGATCTTATAGAGGACGAAGCTTTGGGGGAGGTTGTAGGAGAAGCCGAGGACGGCTCTCTTGTTACTGCGGAGCTGCTCGAGCTGAAAAGAGTCGATATCTTGCTGATCGACCTGCTTATGCCCCTTCGCGACGGCATTCAAACCGTTCGGGAAATCGCTCCGCTGTTCAGCGGCAAAATCATTATGATCTCCCAGATCGAGAGCAAGGACATGATTGGCGAAGCCTATTCGCTAGGCATCGAATACTATATTGCCAAGCCGATCAACCGGCTGGAGGTGCTTGCCGTGATCCGCAAGGTAGAGGAACGGCTGCGTCTGCAAAAATCCATTCAGGATATTCAAAAATCTCTGCAAGTTCTAAACCTGGGAGGTCCCCCTGAACGGCCGGAATCATCGAGTGCCCGCCATACCATCACGTCCTCCGGACGAACTCTTCTGTCTGAGCTTGGTATGATTGGCGAAGCAGGAAGCAAGGATCTGCTGGATATGCTGGAATATTTGTACGAACATGATACCGCGGCGGAAGCTCCCCACACCTTTCCCGCTCTCAAGGACATATTCCGCGGAATCGCGGTACGCAAGCTGGGAAGCACGGCATCCGATTCGGATATAGCCAAAGAGGTCAAAGCTTCGGAGCAGCGCGTGCGCCGGGCCTTGTTTCAAACGCTCAACCATATCGCATCGCTGGGACTGACCGATTATTCCAACCCGAAGTTCGAGAACATCGCGTCGAAATACTTTGATTTCACCGAAATCCGCAAGAAGATGATGGAGCTCCAAAACGACGTCGAGCCGTCCTTTTCGCAAACGAAAATTAACACGAAAAAGTTTGTGCAGGTGCTCTATATGGAGGCTAAGCGGCTCATTCACGTATGATCCTAAGCGAAGCTCATGGGGGCATTCACGTCCCCAAAAGCCCTCTTTCCTGCCTGTTCTAGCTTTTTGATCGACGCTTTCCCGGCTTGAAGACCGAAAGTGCGAATAACGCGAGAAGAGCCAGGAGCTGAATGGCAATCCCGATCCACAATTGAATACGGTTCACCGCAAATTCAGGATTCGATAAAGCCTGAATTCCTTCCGCCGTTATTATCGTTACAGCCTTCAGGGTCCAGAAGTACATGCCGATTGGTCCTAACAGAATACAGACCGCGGTCAGAATCTGCTTGGCAATGAGCCAGTTATATCGAAACAGCCCCCACGGTGTCAGCACGGACAACAAAATTCCGCTTGCCAATGTCCCGATTGTCGAAGCGCGGACGGACGTCTTTGCCAGTAGATGCATGACGGTATAGCATGCTGTAAACACACCTGCATCGTTTGTATTTGCCAGGATAATGCTTAAGACGAGAAAGATGACTGCGCCTCCGAACAGGATGGCCGAGAATAGAATATGAATCGTAAGCAGCCACTTTCGCGGGGTTGGCTTCAATTTGTTCACGCCCACCTGTGTTCACCTCCTTTCCCCTACCACTGTTCTTTCCTCATCTTAACCATAACTTATTAACGGTCTCTAAACGAATGATTAAAAAAGTATGAACTGCCCGCACAGCATAATATTGCACCTAATGGTTAAGATATGAACCGAAGGGATCTTTCCCTTATCCTTTCCGGAATACGCAGCAGCATAAACCCTGAAGAGCGAAGAAAGTTGCCCGGCAGTCATGCCATCTGCAGCCATAACAACTTAGAGAATAGAGGAATCCGACGTGGATAAAAGATCGAATCCTGAAATGGACGACCTGCTCACCCATCAAGCGGGAGCTACCCGATTGCATGAAACCAGAAAGACAAAAGAGCCTGTACAGATCAATCCAGCCCCGCCTCCGGGACCCGTCTCCGAGAAAGAATAAGCTCATTTGAATGAAAATCCCCCTCCGAATGGGATCGGCAGGGGGGCATACAATTCAGACCTTTACATGAACTTACAGGGATAGGTGATCGTCCTCATGGTATTTTCCAGCTTTGTATTTCTTTACGGGTTCCTTCCACTAGTCCTGCTTCTCTATTTTATCGCGAAAAAAGAATGGAAAAATACGGTGCTCCTCTTCTTCTCTCTCTTCTTCTATGCCTGGGGGGAGCTGACTGGGGTCTTTATCTTGTTGTTCAATGTGCTGATCGGCTGGATCAGCGGACGCTGCATCGAGCGGGCAGGCCAGACAAAGACAGGCAAGACGCTGCTCTTTCTTTCTATTGCGTTCCAGGTCCTCTTTCTCGTTTATTACAAATATCTAGGTTTTCTTCTTGAGGCCTTCCAATCCGTAACATCCGTTTCGTTAGCCTACACACCACCGGCCCTTCCTATCGGAATTTCCTTTTTTACTTTCCATGTCATTTCCTATTTGGTGGACGTCTATAGGCGTGAAGCCCCGGCATTGACCTCCTATTCCTCACTGCTCTTATATATAGCGCTATTCCCGCAATTGGTGGCTGGTCCCATCATCCGGTATGCCGATGTGCAAACTCAGCTTAAGGAACGCAAGATTACCCTGGACGGGTTCAGCCAAGGCGTCGTTCGTTTCATAACAGGGCTCGGGAAAAAGGTGATTTTCGCCAATTCCCTGGCAGGGCTGACTCCATTTTTCCTGGATAGTCCGAGCGACCAATTAACTGTGGCAGGAGCTTGGCTCGGCATCCTCGCCTTCGCCCTTCAAATCTATTTCGACTTCTCCGGGTACTCGGATATGGCCATCGGCCTTGGCAAAATGTTCGGCTTCTCCTTTAAAGAAAATTTCGACTATCCGTATATCTCGACGGGAGCAGCTGAGTTCTGGCGCCGGTGGAATATCTCGGTAGGGCGTTTTTTCCGGGACTATGTCTATATTCCCTTGGGCGGTAACCGGAAGCGCGCCTTGATGAACATGTTCATCGTCTGGTTCTTGACGGGTCTGTGGCACGGCGCCAGCTGGAATTACGTGGTATGGGGGTTATTTTTCGGCGCCATGATCACTTTGGAGAAAAGCTTCCTTCAGCAGCTGCTTTCCCGCTTGCCACGCTTCATTTCTCATTTGTACTTCACGGTGGTGGTGCTTGTTGGATGGGTGTTTTTTTACTTTGAGTCGTTTCGGGACGGAGCTAGATATTTACGAACGATGTTCGGTCTTGGGCATGTACCGGCGGTTGATGAAGCCTTCTTCATTCATTTGCAGAACCATATTATCCTGCTCGTGCTTGGCCTCATAATATCGACACCGGTCCCGGCCAGGCTGCATCAAGCCATGTCGCATCGCATGAAGCCGCGTATGGCGCATGCCGTCTATAAGCAGCTTTTGGTGCCGATTACTTCGCTTGTGATTCTGGCCGTCTCGGTGCTGCTGCTAGTAGGAAAAACCTATACGCCTTTCTTCTATTTCCGATTTTGATTCAGTGGAGGCACAGCTATGAAGCTAGGACAATATTTACAAATTGGCTTCTTTCTCCTGTTTATCTATCTGGGTACGGGCTTAATGTGGTCTTTAGGCGGAAACAGGGTGTTCTCGGAGACGGAAAACCGCAATCTCGCGCCGCTTCCGCAATGGTCGACTCATGCCTTATGGTCTGGCCAATATTTGCATGACATAGAGAATTATGTAGCCGATCATGTTCCTTATCGGGATGCGCTGGTCGGACTAAGCAAGCTCGTGGAAGCATGGGAAGGCTTGACCCTTTCCCAGGATGCCGTGATTGTCGCTTCGAATGCAGATAATACGGGACAAGCGGCTGTACATGCCGATGAAGAGCCTGCAGCGACGATGAATCAGCCCCCCTCTATAGGGCCTGAGGTTACAGTCCGTATACCTGATGCTGCCCCGACTCCGGCTCCTTCCCCGCAAGCAAAGCCCGACATGGAATCCAAAGCGCAGAAGCCGGGTCATGTTATTGGAAAAGTCTTGATCGTGGAGCAGCGTGCCGTGAATTTATTCAGCTATATTTCCTCGGCCGGAAAGCTGTATGCAGAAACGATCAATCATGTGAAAGCAGCTATGGATGCCCATTTCAACTCCAAAATTCCCGTGTCGGTTCTCATTGCACCTACAGGGGCAGAATTTATGCAAAGCGAACAGCTAAGGAAATTATCCGCCTCCCAGCAGGAGGCTATTCATGAGGTCTATCAGCAGCTGAACCCGGACATTACCCCGGTTGATGCATTATCCATGCTGCAGAATCATGCGGAAGATGCCATCTTTTTTCGAACCGATCATCACTGGACAGCAACCGGTGCCTATTACGGTTATGCGGCGTTTATGAAAGCAAAGGGCGAAGCCCCGATTCCTCTCGAGAAATACGAGACGGCGGAAGTCGCCGGTTTTCTGGGATCCTTATATTCAGCTACCCGAAACAGCAAGCTGGAGAAGCATCCGGATACGATCGTTGTATATAAACCTTATGTGAAGCATGAATATACGGTTCATTACGCAGGACCGCTCAAGATGGATCTGCTCGACATGAGTCATGCCCAGAAAAAAAACAAATACAGAATCTTTTTGAGCGGTGACCGGCCATGGGGCCGGATTATAACGGAGGTAAACAACGGGAAACGTTTGGCTGTTATTAAGGATTCCTATGGCAACGCCTTGATTCCGTTTCTTCTTCCTCATTACAATGAAATTTACGTTATAGACCCGCGGCAATTTACAAAGTCCTTGGTATCCTTCATGGAGGAGCATCAAATTCAGGAACTATTGTTTATTAATAATTCCGATGTGCTAAGCAATCCTGACTTCATGCAGCTAGTTCGCGGGATGAGTTGATAAGCCTGGATTAACGGAATCTACATAGCGGAGTACCATATTCGAATAGCTTGACAGATTGCCCTCCGTTTTCAGCGTCAGCTCATTGATATCTCCTGAATCCATCGAATCGATATTTCCTGCCATTCGTCCAAGTTCGTTCGCATTGGCATCCAAATAAAGAAGCTCGAAGAAAACAGGATGATCCAGGCTGTTCAGGCTCTCGCTCAGTTTCAGTCTGCCTTGCAAAATCGTCCTTTCCCCATCCCAGCGTATCGATTGAATATCTAAGGAAATCCGCTGCGTCTCATCCGTGATCCGAAAAGCAGGATCCGGAACCAACACCCATCCATCCGAGCCGCAGGCCTGAACATGGTACCAGTCACCGCGCTTCTCATAGGCCCGGATGGTTTGGGCTGAAAGCTGGCATAACGAGTGGAGCTGATAGGTATCGAATGCATATTCCCTGATGGGTATCCCTTCAGGTAAATTCAGCTCCTTATCGGCCGGCGCCACTTTGTCTGAAGGTCCGATAAAGGGACTGTACCATGCATCCCCATTCTCGGTATGGATATGATACCAGCGCTGGTATTTCTCAAATGCGACGACCCTGACCGGCGTTTCCATGATCCTGGCCGGCTTCGAGCTGTAGTCAGCCTTGTCATAGACGGGACTGCCCGGCACGAGCTTCAAAGGCTTGGGTTCCATGGGCTGTGGAACAATGACCTGCTCATCGATAGGAATCCACTTCTCTCCCAACCAAGTCGAAATGCGAAAGTAGCCCTGTACAAAAGCATTGCGGTCTACATATTGTGGAGCAATTTTAATTCCAGTGCCTCTATCCAAGAACGGGGCATCGTACAGCTCCGTCTCTTTCATGAGCAAAGCAGGCGGCTCCTTGGCGGTATATGCCCGGAACGGAATGGCCTTAGAGACATAGATCCACTTATATCCTAACCAAGTCTCAATTTGATACCAAGCGGTATCTTCCCACATGGGCTGCTTGCTTCTATTAGAGCCTGCCAGTTTTACCATTTGCGGCTGAAGCTCCACTCCCGTGGGGGATGAAAGATTCGGCTCCTCGTATAGAGCTGTGGACTCCGTTAAGGTCAGCATATTCGGCTTCAGCTCTTCTTCCCCTGCCGCAAATGAATGTAAGGGAATCGAACAAGTGAACCAGATTAAAGTTAAAAGAAAAAATATGCGATGGAGAAATTTCATTCTTATTAGCCCTCCCTTCCATTACAATCATTTAGACGCAGCGGAAAGGCGATAGTTTCCTTATTTGGGCAGATCAGGTGAGCACATAAACATGGTTAAGGAGACTTTGTAAATATTTGCCTCGCAATAGTTCCCATATAGGCATGAGCCCCATATCATAAATGTAGCCAGCGGCAGAGACTTTACAGTCATCTTTGCTGTACTGCACGATATTATTTGTGATTCAAAGGGAGTGACAGCGTTGCAAACAAGGCAGGTTACTATCCCAACACCCTCACGTTGGGGAATCAATGCTTTTGCCGGAGGAAGACCTGTTGTCTGGGGAGAACTCAACATATACTCCATCGAAACCAACGGGAGATTCACAGGCACGGTTAATTTTCGGGGAACTCCGATTCCTATTGAAGGCTTCTGGAATTCCGGCAGCGGACAGATCAGCTTCTCTTCTCCGTATGCCCGTTTCATTGGAACTCTGAGTAATTATGACGACCCAGCCATTCGCACCCGGCATTATGTCCTGAACGGCTCTCTTCTCATGATGCCTCCCTCAATTCAAGCGGGGGAACGAGGCACCTGGATTGCAACCACCAATACCTGCTTGACTCAACAGGAGCAAGGCGCACCGGCCAGCATCGGGCTGCCCCCTGTTGGGGTATTTGTGACGGCAGACTATACGGGTAATCCCTGCTAGTTTTTACCCTTTAGGGACAGACAAAGCAGCCAATTGCGTTGGCTGCTTTGTCCTGTAGCTTGATTATTTATGACGGAACGTATCATCGCTCTCTCGAGGATTATTTTGCGCTGGATGTCCCTCATAATTGTCAATCACTTGATCTGCATAATTCGGGTTGGAATTGTACTTATTCCCTTCGTTTTTCTTTTTGCCTTTAGGCATAACCATTCACCTCCATCATCGTGTCGGTCAGGATTCCCTGTGCGCCCCTCATTAGAATGGGATAGTCCCGGCGCCTTCATGCACGTAACTTTTCCCTTCCCCCTTTTCGCTGGAGGAATCTGAATAAAGCGTTTAGGGCATGATAAAGTTTGGGAAATGTCAAATCCGTTGTTTTCCCATAATGACAAAAGTGAGGTGCATGATAGCATGGCAAAGGATAAAGAACGCAATCACAACGAAGAAGCTGATGCAATAAGCAGTAACGATGTGGGTGAAGCTGTAGGAACGGTAGGCGGAGGCGCTGTAGGCGCGATTGTCGGTTCGGCACTGGGACCGGTAGGAACGGTTGTAGGCGGTGTCGTAGGCGCAGCGCTGGGTAACCAAGCGGGCGAGAACGTCGGCGGCAATAATGCTGCTGATGAGAATAACGACAATCATCGCTAATCGGTTGACATGACAATTAGGGTGACGGGGGAATCCCGCACCCTTTTTTATTCTTATATGTAACGAATGTGTTAGTTCCGCCGATAGGCCTTTTCATGAAAACGGGTAATGCTGCGAAACAGCTGCTCCCCATCCTCCGGCAGACGGTCTCTTTCATTGAAGTTCAGGTACATAGCCCGATAGGGCTCCGGCACCCATATATATTGATGTACATAGTCGGTAAGATGAAATCCATTGGCTTCCCAGAATTGGACTCGCCTCTGGTTCTCCTCTGTCGGTTCTGCCTCCACTTCGACGATAATCCCTTTGCATTCTGCATGCGTTCGTGCCCATTCCTTTATTCGGTCCAGAAAGCATCTTCCGTTCCCTTCGCCCCGTACTTCAGATCTAATCGCCAAGTAGTCGATCAGTAACGCGCCTGCTTGCTTATCGATGCCGCTTAATGCCATACCGATAAACTCGGAGCCTCGCGAGATGGTATGCAGCTGACACATTTTTCTGCTGAACATCCGGCGAACGATATCCCTGCTCTTCCTCCCGCCTATTGGAAAGGCCTGCTCGTAAATCGGCTCTACAGATGACCATAGAACTTCATCCCACTCATCGGTTATTTGGTAGTCCAACTCTAATGCTTTCATGATGTTCCCCGCTTTCACCAATATCCTGTTCTATTCTAATGTAATCTTCCCAAAAACCATGAAAGCCACCACATAGCATACCCTGCCTTGGCTATACCTTTATCAGCTGCCAATTCCAATCCTGCAATAAAAAAGGAATAAGCGCAGATTATGTCGAAATGCTTGTATTATGAAAACAATAAACGCTAGAACCTCAATTCGATATGGGGTTATTTTAATCCTCTTCTTAAGCTTTCTTCTCGGTCTCCGTCTGGCGTGGAATCAAGCTTTTCTTACTTTGAGCGAGCCTCGCCCCGACCATGGCGTGCTGGATCTCCGCGGATTTGATCTGGATCAATCCGCTTCCTTCTTGCTCGACGGCGAATGGGAATTTTACCCAAATCAATTACTGACAAGTCAGGATATTCGGACCGGGTCAAATCAGGCAGCAGCCATACAAGTTCCGGGAGACTGGGGAAGCTTGCTGGATGATGAGTCCGGTTCTTCCTACGGATACGGTACATATCGGCTGCGCATACTTATTGATCCTTTGAAGCAGCCGGTCGGTTTGTGGTTTCAAAGTATCCAGGCATCCTCGGCAATAGAACTTAACGGAGTTACTGCTGGCGGTATGGGCAAGCCTGCGGCAAACCCGAATGACTATGTGCCTTGGAATGTGTCCTACACTTCAACTTATTCTATAGAAGGGACTACTGAGATAGAATTGCTTATTCGGGCAGCGAACTTTGACGACCCCCACTCCGGCGGGATCCTGAAGTCTTTTCGCTTCGGCTCCCAAGCTTCTATCGACTATGTACGATGGTATTCCATTGGATTTCAGCTGGTTATATTTCTTATTCTGCTGCTCCATGGTTTATATGCAATTATTCTATTTATATTCAACCGTCATGAGAGGGCTTTGCTGATCACTGGCTTGTTAACGGTGTCGGTCGGTATTGCCGTGCTTGCCGGGCACGATAACGTGCTCTTGCTATGGCTGCCTGTCAATTACGCTTGGGCTGTCAAGCTCCGGCTGCTTGCTCTTTTGTGGCAAAATGTATTTATTCTGCTTATTTTCAGAAAGTTCACTGCAGCTCCACCTGGTAGCCTGGTCCTTCGCATCTATCTCGCGGCTGTTACCGGTTATTCAGGATTCTTGGTTGTTGCCCCTGCTTCATGGGTTCATACAGCGACGTATTATCAAGTCTTCCATGTATATTACATATTTGCGTTTGCTTGGTTTATTTATATTGTCGGTACAATGATCTTCAAAAAACAAGCCGATAAAGACAGTATCTTCCTAATGCTTACAGCTGTTGCTATCCTATCCAACATAACATGGAGCTTAGTGGAAGCCGTTTCCAATGTCACGACAGTCTATTATCCAATAGATATCTTAGCAGCTATTACAGGATTTTCCACATATTGGTTTAAAAAGTATTTCCGGAAATCCAGTGAAAACGCCAAGCTGAATGAACAGCTCAAAAGAGCTGACAAGTTAAAAGATCAGTTTCTCGCCAATACGTCCCACGAGCTGAGGACACCGCTTCATGGAATTATGAATATCGCTCGGACTGTAGTTGCAAAGGAAAAAGACAATTTGGACGGGAGCAGCTTAAAGGATATGGAACTGCTGATCACGATCAGTAACCGCATGTCCCATATGCTAGGAGATCTTCTTGATGTAGCGCAGCTTCAAGAACATAGACTCACACTAAGTAAGGAACCCTTGCTTGTCCAGTCCGTCGTCCCTGGAATTATCAGTATGCTTTCCTTTATGACCGGTACAAAGCCTATACAGCTGCAAATGGATATAAGTGAGAAGCTCCCGCCAGTCATGGCTGATGAAAAAAGACTAGTGCAGATATTATATAACTTATTACATAATGCGATGAAATACACGGAACAAGGGATCATATCCGTATCTGCTCACACCCTGGACGGACGGGCCATCCTGCATGTGTCGGATACCGGAATTGGAATGGACGAGGAAACACAAGCACGCATCTTTCTACCTTATGAGCAAGGAGCTTATGGAAGCAGTGACGGAGGAGGCATCGGTCTTGGGTTAAGCATCTGCAAGCAGCTGGTGGAGCTGCATGGGGGTATTTTATCGGTACGCTCCCAATTGGGCGAAGGCTCTGTATTCAGCTTCGATCTTCCAATAGCGGACGAAAGAAATTCTTCTCCCCTGCGGCAAGATATTCGTCAACTCGTTCCGGAAGCTGCGGGATTTGGAAAGTCAGCAGCACCGTTTAGAGATTCCATGATGGCAGAAGTATCTGCCCCTGTCATAATGCCGTCGCTTGTGAACTCGAAAAGCATCCATATACTTGCCGTTGATGATGACCCGATCAATCTTAATGTGCTGGAGGGAATCCTGTCGGCAGAATCGTACAACATTACTACAGCTCATTCAGCTCGAGAAGCGTTGGAATTACTGGATACCCAACAATGGGATCTGCTCATTACCGACGTCATGATGCCTCATACCTCCGGCTATGCGCTGACGCAAAAAGTAAGGGAGCGTTATTCGGTATCCGATCTTCCCATCCTGCTGTTGACCGCCCGTACCCAGCCCGCCGATATCTATACCGGATTTATGGCTGGGGCCAACGATTATATTACCAAGCCCGTAGACTCAACGGAGCTTAAATATCGAATCCGTGCGTTAACGGCACTGAAGCAATCTATAGATGAACGGTTGCGAATAGAAGCCGCTTATCTGCAAGCGCAAATCCATCCTCATTTTCTGTTCAATACGTTAAGTGCGCTAATGGCGCTAAGTGATATAGATACAGAAAAAATGCGGAAGCTCGGTGACGCCTTTGCATCCTTCCTTCGGATTAGCTTTGACTATTTGAACACGGATGAACTGGTTGAGCTTGAGCATGAATTGGAACTTGTCAAATCCTACTTGTATATCGAACAGGAGCGTTTTGGGGAGAGGCTATCTATACAATGGGAGGTTGACCCGAACATTGAAGGGCTTCTGCTCCCTCCCCTCTCTATTCAACCGCTGATCGAAAATGCTGTGATTCACGGCCTACTAAGCAGGAATCAAGGGGGTAAGGTACGACTTAGCATCAGCCGACAAGAAAACCTCGCCTTTATTGAAGTCCAAGACAATGGTAAAGGAATGGATCATGATAGGGTAGCTCAGCTATTAAATCCTTCCAGCAAAGCAAGGCGGGGGATTGGCATCTCCAACACCCATCGAAGACTGACTCAGCTATACGGACACGGATTGTCTATAGTCAGCAGGATCAACGAAGGAACGACCGTATCATTCGTTATTCCCGATAGCGGAAAGCCCCTCGAAGCCGGTAAGGATCAATAACAGTAGGTGAAAAAATCATCCTCTCCTGACCGGGAGAGGTTTTTTCATTAAATAAACATCAGCCCCAGCCCGTATCTTTAAAAGAATACTGGCTGGGGCTGATTCGTCAAGAGCTTTTTACTAGCTCCTTATAGCCTGAATGTTTCTCACTGATTACTTAGCTTGAATATAGCCTTCCGCTTTAAGAAGCTCGGCAATCAAGACCGCACCGCCTGCAGCGCCACGCAAAGTATTATGGGATAGACCTACAAATTTAAAATCATACAGGGAATCCTCGCGCAGTCTGCCTACCGAAACGCCCATACCGCGTTCAATGTCGCGATCCAGTTTGGTTTGCGGTCTGTTCTCTTCTTCGAAATAGGTGATGAATTGCTTTGGTGCGCTTGGCAGCTCAAGCTCCTGCGGACGACCCTTGAAGTTCAGCCAACGGCTCAAGATTTCGTCTTTAGAAGGCTTTTTCTCGAACGATACGAATACCGTTGCCAAGTGTCCGTCCGTAACAGGTACGCGGATACACTGGGTAGTAATTAATGGAGCGCTAGCTTTCACGATCTCATTATTTACAATGCTGCCCCAAATACGCAGCGGCTCCTGCTCGCTCTTCTCTTCCTCTCCGCCGATGTAAGGAATGACATTGTCCAGCATTTCCGGCCAATCGGTGAAGTTTTTGCCTGCTCCGGAAATAGCTTGATAGGTAGAAGCAACCACGGTTGTCGGATTGAAATCGAGAAGCGCGTTAAGTGCAGGCACATAGCTCTGAATGGAGCAGTTAGGCTTAACGGCAATAAATCCGGTGGATGTTCCCAGACGTTTTCTTTGCGCTTCAATAATTTCGATATGCCCCGGGTTGATTTCCGGAATAACCATTGGAATATCCGGAGTCCAGCGATGGGCCGAGTTATTGGAGATAACTGGCGTTCCCGTTTTGGCATAAGCCTCTTCCAGCGCTTGAATCTCATTCTTCTTCATTTCGACTGCGCAAAAAATAAAATCGACATTCTGAGCAACCTCTTCCACTTTGGACGCATCCTGGACAACGATGCCCTTCACATCCTCAGGAATGGAGCTGGACAGCTTCCATCTGCCTTGCACAGCTTCCTCATATGTTTTGCCTGCCGAACCGGCACTCGCTGCAATCGCCGTTACTTGAAACCAAGGATGCTGATCAAGCAGTTGTACGAACCGCTGTCCCACCATTCCTGTTCCCCCTACAATACCTACTTTCAACTTTGCCGCCATAGATGTTCAAATCCTTTCGAAGTTAGTATGAAAATTATGTTTGTTTCATCATATACATCCGTTGTCTGAATCGTGTTACACGAGACTGCAATAAAAAAATCCCACCCCCAAGACTTAGATAGTCTTGGGGACGAGATTTGTATGCTCGTGGTACCACCCCAGATTCGCCCATATGTCGCCATATTTGCCTCTTCGAGTACGACATTGCCAAGAATGCTTATACTCTAGCTCTATAACAGGAGCTCCTGTCACACCATCTCCGTTTGTGCATGGGTTCCGATGTGCTGCTCTGAGCCTTTTTTCAATAAATAATTCTTCACTCCTTTTCAGCTGCCGGAGCTCTCTGCTCAAGAATCCATTTATTTACTCTTCTCTTCATCGCATTTTGATTCATCTCTTGCGTATATAATATCAAATAACTGTAAAGCGGTAAACCATTTTTTTCGAAAAAACTCATGTATGCTTTAATATGCCTAAATAAGCCTTCCATGGCCCTACATCGGAGCTGTAGCTCTTGGCCATCACTCTTACAATCTGAGTAATATGAGTCAAATCATGAACTACCCACGTCGAGAGCAGCTCTCTTATCTTAACGGGGCCAAACTCAGGATGAGTTCCCGCCAATTCCAGATGGAGCTCGGGTTGAATTCGTTCCTTCACGAAATCCAGGTTTTGAAATCGGATTTGTTTAAATGCCTGCAAGGATTGTTCGATGGTGCTTCGGGATTCTGAGTGCAAATGGGAAAACCGGTCAAAGGGAGGAAACGGCTTGTCCTCCCCTTTCCTCAGGATCATGTCCAAACGCGGCACCCAGTTATACTTCTCTCCCTCAATCAGGTGTTCAACGACTTCAATGACATTCCATGTCCCCTCCCCTTCATTACAATGCAGCCATCTATCGGATAATCCGGATAATAAAGACTCCAAGGTTCGGGGTGTGCGCTCCAGCAATTCAATGGCTTCATTCAAAAGAAAATTCAATGTAAGACCTCCATTCGTGCAAGCCAATGTTATTTAAATATTCTCAGTGGACCTCTCATTTCCTGCAGTACATTTTAAGGTTAGTTTTTACCGCCCTTTGAAGCCTCGTGCAAAGTTTGATAATTTCAATCTACGTACCGGAATTTGTACTATAATGAATGTAAGCAAAGAAGCTTGTTCCTGATATTAAAAAAAGTCCATTTCCCGGGTGATCTTATGCGAGATAATTCCTTGAACCATATCATGAAGCGAATTTTTGCCAACATACAAGCTGCACCAATCAGCGGCGGATTCACGAGGGTACCTCGAAGCTGGGGCAATCTGAATTTTGTACCGGCTGTCCATAAATTTTATTTCATTCTCGACGGTGAGGGCTCCATTAGTATCGACGGCTGCGATTACGAACCCAAGCCTAATCAATTGTTCCTGCTGCCTGCCGGAACACGGCAGTCTCTTGCTTCAATCAGCAATCGGACATTTCAGAAATACTGGTGTCATTTCCAGGCTTCGATTGGGGAAACGGATCTGTTTCGGATGATCGACGTTCCTCATTATATTGATGTTCCTGAACTGGATAGCGGGCTGCTGGAGCATCTGTTTCAAGAGCTGAACTGTCATATGAGCCGAAGTGAACCGTTCGCCCCGATCATGACAAGCTCACTCCTGCTTAATCTGCTTCACTTTTATGTAGAACGGGCAGGTATCCAAAATATGTTCTCTCAATCGCCGTTATCGTACGAAAATTTGAAAACCGTCGTGAACTATATGGAAAATCATCTGCGCGATGATGTTACTGTACCTGAGCTTGCCCGGCTCATTCACCTGGATACCAATTACTTCTCCCGGCTGTTTAAGGATATGATCGGTTCGTCACCTATGCAGTATATGAACCGCCTTCGCCTGGACCAAGCCCAAGCATTGCTTAGAGATACTACGATGACAGTTACGGAAATCTCGGCCGCGGTCGGACTGGAGCTTCATTATTTCAGCAGACAGTTCAAAGCCCATGTCGGCTTCTCCCCCCTCAACTATCGCAATATGGCTTCGAGCATGGCAAGACGTTAATGACCTTTCCAACTTCATACTAGTTCGATTTGGTTGCTTATACAGCTCAATGGGTTGCATATTCCAACGGTGAAACGGTTATAGTATGGGGTGTATGTCTTGGATTTGACATTCTCCCCAGAAGGACAGGTGTAGCATGGAAGAGAGAAAAACATGGGACCTTATAGCGATCGCTTCCATTCCGCTAATTATGACTTTAGGTAATTCGATGCTGATTCCGGTACTGCCATCCATACGGGACAAGCTCGGCATTACTTCGCTTCAAGTGAGCTTGCTGATTACCGTTTACTCTGCCGTAGCCATTTTGCTGATCCCGTTGGCAGGCTACTTATCCGATCGTTTCGGACGAAAGAAAATCATTATTCCCAGTCTGCTGATCACAGCAGCGGGCGGATTAGTCTCTGGACTTGGAGCCTGGTGGCTCGATCAATCCTACATGGTTATTATGCTGGGACGTTTATTGCAAGGGGTGGGCGCCGCGGGGGCTTTCCCGATCGTACTCCCTTTGGTGGGAGATATGTTCAAGAACGAGGACGATGTCAGCAGCGGTCTGGGCATTGTGGAAACTGCCAATACGTTCGGAAAGGTGCTGAGCCCCGTTCTAGGATCGGCTTTGGCCATGGCTGTATGGTTCCTGCCCTTTCTTGCCATACCCGTTTTATGTATCATTTCTACTGTGCTCGTAGCCTTTCTGGTCAAAACTCCAAAAAAGGAAGACGACGAAGCCGATCAAGAACAAGCAACCCTTCGGGCCTTTTTCACGCAAATTAAGCAAATCTTTAAAGAAAACGGCAGATGGCTGTACGCTATTTTTGGTATTGGCGGTATCTGTATGCTGGTAATCTTCGGGATCCTATTTTACTTATCCGATCTACTGGAAGATAATTACCATATTAAAGGTATACTCAAGGGTTGTATCTTGGCCATTCCGTTAGCTTTCTTGTGCTTAGCGTCCTTTATTACCGGGAAAATCATTAAAAAAAACATGACCCTGATGAAATGGCTGACGTTTGCCGGAATGAGTTTAGTTGCCTTAAGTCTTTTGTGGGACGCGTTCATCTATTCCACTGCCTTAATTCTGATTATTTCAATATGCTTTATGGGTATTGGAGTCGGAATTGCATTACCCTGCCTGGATGCGATGATTACGGAGAGTATTGAAAAACAACAGCGGGGAACTATTACCTCCATCTACAGCTCCATGCGATTTATCGGGGTAGCGGCAGGCCCTCCACTTGCCTCGCTGCTCATCAAGCAGTCTCCTTCCGTGATGTTCTTCACCATGGCAGGATGCTGTGCAATTGCCGTGCTGCTCGCGTTATTCGGGCTGAAGCCCAAAGAAAATAATCGGGGTCAAGGCCAAAGCTTGAACTTCTTTCCACTCCGCATAAAACAAAAAATTAAGTAGACTCTATATTTGGCACCTTTAAACCAAAGGCCAAATCAAAGGAGGAATTATACCATGTATCAAAATATGTCCAGCCAAATCAATCAATGTGAACAAATCATTAATCAGCTGATGAGCCAGACTCAACAAGCGACCCAAATGTATCAGCAATTGCTGCAGCAAGAGCAGCAAAATGCAGTGATTCTGGAGCAGATCGCACAAAAAGAGCAAAGAGCCTCGCAAATGATCCAGACTGCTCTGCAAGGTCATCAGCTTGCGATGCAAAAAATGCAGCAAGTAGCTCAAATTTGCAGATCCTTGGAGAATACCGCACAAAACAGCGTGCTTCCATATAATCAAGCTCAAGGATTCGGGTCCACTATCGCCAACAACATTTCGTACAGACACTAAGAAACAAATCAATAAGACACTGATTAGACGGTCAGTGTCTTATTGTTCGTTACAAGTGGCTTCTGTTATTTTTTCCTGAGTAAATCCGGAAACGGGTTCGTTGTTTTGGACGTTATATTTTGCTTATCCGTTCCATCCAAATTCATTCTTGAAAGAGTATTCACAATGTCTGCGTATTGGTGAACATCGGAATTGATAGTCTCATAAGTCATGTAGTACATACGTTCACCAATGACATTGATGTTTAATATGACTTTATCAACGAGTAGTGTGGGATTGCTTCCGTCCAGCCCGCTTCGATATAGCCTGGATTCCGAGGAGGACCATTTGCCCTCCACCATTTGTTCATAGTAAACCGTATTGTCATTAATCCAAAACGATCCTACAGGATGATCACCGATACTGCTTCGGCCGCCCCCTGACAAGTCCATGCGGTGCAAGTACCCTTTGTCGTCCTTATAATACAGCCAGCCATCAACGATTCTAATATCATAGTACCAATCCGAATCTATTGCCGCCGACTCTCTGCTTTCCGGATCGATCCGGTATAGCCCTCCGGAGTTCAACGTATAATAAATCCAATCGCCCCCCGGGGCCATCTCAAATACCTCTTCATCCTCGCCGCTGAGCTGGGACCTATCGGTTCCGTCAAGCTTCATCCTATAGATAGGGCCGGAGCCCATCCCCTTATCCCTGCTGTAATACAGGTAGCCGTCTTTCATGAATAAATGCCGTGTCTCGTGCTCGCTCAGCAGGGTCCTAGAACTTCCGTCCGTACGTATTCGGTAGATTTCTCCGGCATCAGTTCTCTTGCCTTCCTTATGTTCATAGATCCGGTAATACACCCAGCCGTCCACTGCACTGATATCGGTAACCGGTTCATCGGTTAACTGCACGTTTACAGACCGATCCAGAGACATCCGGTACAGCTTGTTGTTATCGCCCACATTGGCATAATAGAGCCAGCCGTTATACTCCGTCACCATAGCATTATTATGAATGTTCTGAGGGTCGTTGCCGGACCCGGCCGCAAATAAGGGGTTGGCTGCCGGAGTTCCTAGATTTATCAAACGGGAATCCGGGTCCCAGCTGATGCTTATACCCAACCCTTCCGAAACAAAACGAATCGGCACCATCAAACGTCCATTTTGCATTACGGCGGGCGCCTCCAAAGTAACGGCTTGGTCATTTTTCTTTGCGGAATGCTGATCCAAGGTCAATTCTAGCACTGTACCTGACTTGCTTATGATCGCTGTACTAGTAGATTCTACCCATGTAACGTTCGCTCCCAATGATTCGGAGACGACCCGGATCGGGACGTAGGTGACTCCCGCATCGGCCTGGATATAAGCGGGAGCATCCGTAAAAATTTCAATTCCGTTCACAGAGATAGATACAGGTGAATCGGGCGATGCCAAGGCTTGCGGAACAGCCAAGAGGGACAGCAAACATCCAGCTAAGCCAATTTTTATTGTTTTGTTGTTCATTACATCTCTCTCCTTTGGTCTTCTGTTATTGTATCGACATTACGAAGGCTTCAGTTAATACCGAGGACCAAAGGAAAAGAGCATACAATCACTGCATAATATAATGATTCAAATAATCATTGCGAAATTTTCCTTCCGGATCATAGCGAAGGAGCAGTTGTTGAAAGTCCGGCAGCTTCTCATAAAGCGAGCGCAGCCGTGATGGAGTCATCGCAAACAGCTTGGCCCAATGCGGGCGGGCATGATAAGGCTCCAGCTTTTCCTCCAGGATCGGGAGCAGCTGTCGAACATCCTCCACAAGGGGCTTCCAGGTAAAGTGGAACGCTACCGAATCCCGCTGGTAGCAAGGACTCATCCATAAGTCGTCGGCCGCAATCGTTCGAACCTCGGAAACGTGCAGGAGCGGTGCTATACGCTCCTTCAGCTGTTCAATTGCTTGAAGTGCGCTATAAGCATCCTGTCGGGCGACAAAATACTCGCTCTGCAGCTCCTCCCCCGCGCTCGGGGTAAAATCCATTCGAAAATGAGGCAGCCGCTCATGCCAGGGCCCAGGTATCCCCAATTGCTCGCTGCAATTTTCCGCCGTGAGTCCTGGCACCGGATGCCGATTTTCCAATGCGCGTACCGCTCCGAAGAAATCCTCTCTAACCGGATCGGCATCTTGGGATAATACCCGCTTCTGCCAAACTTGGTTGAAGACGGACTGCTTCCAATCCGTGAACAGGCTTACACTATAGGCGCTGGAGAATATCGCGTCGAAATTGTCTTTCAATTGTGCCAATGGCAAGTTGTCATATACATGCTGGCTTATTTGAAATACCGGTACGACATCCAGCGTTATCTTTGTAACGACGCCCAATCCTCCAAGTCCGACAACGGCTCCCTCGAGGATGCCGTCTCCTTGATCACGGGATAGCACGATCTTCTCCCCGTCAGCCTTGATAATCTCTAGGGCATGCACCGCTGCAGCAAGGCTGCCATTCCGATCTCCTGAGCCATGGGTCGCCGTAGCGCAGGCTCCTGCAACCGTGATATGAGGCAGCGATGCCAAATTGTGCAGCGCAAAGCCATGGCTGTGCAGGTAGCGGCACAACTCGCCGTATCGAATGCCTCCTTCGACGGTTACTTTCCTTCGCTGCTTGTCCAACTCGACCACTCGGTTGAGCTTCTCCAGCGAAAGAAGATTCTCCCTAGAGTCTGCGATGCCATTAAAGGAATGGCGCGTGCCCAGCACCTTGATTCGGTTGAAGCCGGCTACATATTCCTGTACTTGCTCCAAGCTTTCGGGAACATGAAGATTAGTAGTACCATACGTGTAATTGCCTGCCCAATTTCTATAGCTTTCCATAAACCGCACACTCCTTGTTGTGATCGAATTCTCAACTACGATAAGATCCTTTTTCTGTCAAATAGACTTTGGTCCATTCCTGTTTGATATAGCTTCCTTTATTGTAACAGCAATAATCCCAAATGATAACTACGAATCTTTCCCCTCCCTTTATATAAACAGCATCGCCTAACTGCACAAACGGCCGCCATCCCGCAAAGGGGTTGGCGGCCGTTAAACGTTTTTTAACCGATTACGTGTTAATTCATTTTATATACCTCAATCTCGTTCACGGTCGGCTCCTGACTGGCGGAAGTAATATAAAGCCTTACGTAGCGGGCATTGACCGTATTAAAGTCTATCGTTTTGCCTGCGCCGATCGATGTTCCCGAGGTGCCTGCAATATCCGTGAAGGTAGTACCGTCGTTGGAGGACTGGAGCTTATAGGATGTGATCCTCGTATACGTGCTTTCCTTGATGAAAACCTGGTTAAAGCTTTTCGTTGACCCGAAATCCACACTAATCCATTGATTGCTTGTGGAACCGCTGGACGCAGACCATCGGGAGGAGACATTTCCGTCAAACGCTTTACCAGCGTCATACGATGAGCTCCAGGAGGAAGAGGCACTGTAGGTCTTGCCGGATGCAAGATTACCGCCGTTCTGGTACCTTTTGTTCTTGGCCCACATCAAGCGGGAGAATATGTCCATGCTGGTGCCGGATCTCGACAAATCCGCATTCGCAAGCGCATAGTACATATCCGGACGAAGCACTGTCAAGAACAAGTAGCCGCTTCGCGCATAGGTTGTAGGCGCACTGTTCCCCGAGCCGTCGGTGCCATCGACTTTCCCCGCGAAATCATTAGGCCCTCTCATCATGACGTCGGCATACATATTAGCGATCGGCTTCAGCTGTGCCGCCGTAATCCCGTAACGTCCGCTTAGGAATTGGCGGTAAAAGCCCGCTACATCCAGGCTGCCGTGGCTGTTATCCTCCCCGCTCAGCAGCGTCGGGTTATATCCCCAATTATAAGCAGTGTTGCCTAAGCTGGTGGTATACACCTGTTTGGCGGAGTTATTGGCAAAATACCAGTTCACATTCGCCTGTATGATGCTGTCGTATTGAGATACCAGAGAAGGATTATCCCCGAGAAGCTCATGGGCCATCGCAACGTTTTGCAAGCCGTACGAGATCATCATCTGCTGATTCCACGGCATGGCTCCATTCGTCATGTAAGGAGATTGAGACGAAAAGTAGTACTTGTTGCCGTTCGACAAATTGAGCAGCTTGGGAAAAATAAACTGGTTGAGCACATAATCGGCTTCAGCTAAAAACTTGGTTGCACGCTGCTTATAGGTTGCTCCATAGCCATAAGGGTCCCCGTCCGGAACCGTCGTGTTCCATATCGAAGGGGTTTTGAGAATGAGCCTTGCGCAGTTCGCAAGATGGCCTACCGGATCCCCGTTAGCCGAATCGGCGGAAGCGGTTCCGCTGCTGTTGCCCGGCCACACAGGTGCAACCGTATTCGTCCATACCGTACGTTGGCCGTAGGGCGCGGGCAAAATGTCATTTCGCTGCGAAAGTAGAACGTTGCAGAAATAGATCAGCCGATCCAGAATGGCGGTGTCGCCCGTCATTTCATACATGAGCCCCATAGCTTTAATGCTCTCGCCGCTTTTTCCCTGGGCATACTCATTTTGCATAGAATCGGTATTAGGCCATACGACCGGCTGAAGGTCCAATATGTAGGCTTTAAAGGAATTAATTTCATTCTGGGTAACCGGACCATCCATGCTGTCAACAACCATAGGGCTGGCAGCCTGGACCTGAACGGCACTAAAGGGAGAGAGACCTGCAAGGAGCAAACTGGTTAACGCAATGCACTTCATCTGAGTCTTGGCTAAAGAAAGGAATCTGGACATAAGATAACGCCTCCTTCTTGAATCACCTTGTCGGATAGATGGTACGTGCGCCGCATTCCCTGTACGGTGGATGCAGCTTAAGTCGGACTTGGATCCTCCCCCTTCCCTGTTAGGCTCGGCATTCTCTGCTGCACATCGAATTTCATGTGTTGACGTCAGTATAAAGCGCTTTCATCCCAACTTGAATAGACGATATTAACTATTGCTTTAATAAAATTAACTTCACTCCTTATCCTGCACAGCTGATCCGTTCCACTCGCGGGCCATCTGTAATAGACCCTTATCTGTTACGGTATGCCGACGGTGAAGTTCCTGTATACTTTTTAAAGGCTGTAGAGAAATGCGACGCTTCATAGAACCCCGTCATATTAGCGATTTCGCTTATTTTCATCTCTGTGCTCGACAGCAGCTCCTTGGCCCTTTCCAGCCTTCGTTCATGGATATATCGCATCGGCGGGACGCCTAAGTGCATTTTAAAAAAACGGATAAAATAATTCGGATGAAAATGCGCTATTTCCGAGAGTTCGTCAACGGTAAACTCCTTGGACAGGTTTTGATCGATGTAATGGATCGTGTCGATCAGCTTGCTATCGGCTAACCCCGGCAAGGTTAAGTTCTTGTCTGACAGAGCCGTGTCAATGAACAAGGCTAGAATTTCAAAAAGAGCGGATTGAATCTTCAAGGAAGATGTAGGCCATTGACTTCCCCGGTTCGTCATCATTTGACCAAAATGCTTTAACAACAAGCCGCTGTCCTGGACTGTTACGATATTCGGGAGACCGAATGTTTGAAACAACTGCCCCATGGCGATGTTCGAAGTAAAGTGGCACCAATACATCTGATATGGAGGGCCATTGGTTACGGAAAAAGACTGCATCACATCCGCAGGGGCAAAGAACAGCTGTCCTGGCTCCGGCAGAAAGGTTTGCCCGCCGACCGTAATCGAGCCGCAACCGTCCACAATATAGTAAAATTTATTATATTCCGGTATAAAGTCGCGTCTTATCCAGTCCGGAGGGCAATCCGTATATTTTGCATGGATCAGGTCCAGCCTTAGGCTCGAAAGCCGGTGACGCAGCAAGCGTGTAACGCTTTTGGGCATGTTCAATACCATCTGTCTTTTGTCCCCTTTTATAGTCCTAAGTTGTTATTTCGTCTATTTTACAACGTTGTTCTCTATTCCTCAAAGCCTCTTTTCAGTCTCGCACCCAATACAAAAGGAGCTGCGTCGTCCGCAAGCTCCTCTATCCCTTTTATGATATCAAGTTTAACCGATGGTTTTGACAACGTTCCCTTCATGGTCCGTTATATTAGTTTTGACGATCTCAATAACCGTCCCTTGCATGGAGGTAAGCTCCAATGTGCTTTCCTTAGGCTGTAATCTGCCGGATAGTTCTTTAGCCGCATCATGATTTAGTATCCAACGAATCTTCTCCTCATCGGCTTCAACTCCAGGTTTATCCCCCGGCTCAAAGACGACGCAGGTTTCTGAACCCAGCAAGGTGAGTGTTTTACCCTTCATAATTCGACCTTGCAGCAGCTTGCCAATAATGTCAGCTTGCTTGGCTCCTAACGTAAGCTTGGAAGGAGTTTTGCTAAACCAGCCCTTCTTTCCTTCCTCCCATGTCAGCTGATCCACATACAGGAAGCCCGTATTGGAGCCTTCCTCCAGCATTCCTCTTTCTACAGCATAGGCAACCGATGGGATCTGTACAATGGATTCTCGCTCCAGATCCGTCATGTATTGTGGAATATAGGGCAAGCTCTCGGAAAGCACGCCTAGCGTATTCCATGTTTGCATCGCCTCAAGTTCATCGGCTGTGATTCCAACCATTTGGATAAATTCAACCCGTCCGTTCGGTGTATGAATAGCCAGAAGTTCCGGGTCCTCTACGAAAGCCAATGCAGTTAAATCTGTATCGGCACCCAGGCATATTGGGCCGTTAGCATCCAGATAATCACCTGATTTAAAAATATTGCCGCTCTTAAAAACATACCGTCCCATATTTTGCAGCAAATTCAATGCCCATGCCGGAGGCTCCTCTTCCTCTTCCGTCCTCGATAGACGAAGCGTCAGCTCAAACCCATAACCGCTCTCGTCCGGAATGTCCGATTCCTTCTCGTAAAGCTCTGAAAAGCCGTATGTGACAAAATGCCAGTGTGGCTGAGGTGAATCACTCTTGTAGACACTGATTCCATCCAGCGGATCTTGACCGCCCAAAGCATAGCTGAGAATCGTCCCGTAATGCTTCGGCTCCTGGTCTCCGTAGATTTTGGACAGTGCGTGATCGATAGCGTCCCATCCGGCTGTGCTTGCTTCATTCTCCATTCCCTTGTTCCTCCTATGTTGAGCCCAAAGATCGGACCTGGTACTACTTAAGTATTTCGTCCGGAACCCGTCATTTTGTTAGGTCTTAAGAGAAACAAGTTGTTCGGGAAGCTCTCGCTTATATTTGGTATTGCTTTCTGTTCAGCTTCTATGTTCAACGGACAACCATTCATTATTGTATCTGGAGTAGGGAAAATTGAGCCGCTCCCCCTCCTACTATCTCTTTTTATTTTTGATATACACGATAAGACCTATGACAACAATGGCTAATACACCCAGCACTATCAGGATGTTGTTCCAGTGAATGAACAGGACAAAAAACTCCTTTCATCTGTTAAGTATGAACTATGATTTCGCAGGTACATCCTTCATTTCCATAACCATTCGATAAGATCCCCTGCGCGGCTGATAACCCAGCTTCCGGTTGATCGTCAGGATCGGGACATTCGTGGAATCGTTGTCCGTACGAATGTAGGCTGCTTTGTGAGCTATGGCCAGCTCAATCGCTTTTATCTTAAGTGCTAGTCCAATACTGAGGCGGCGATAGTCGCTGCTGACCCCGGTATATTCATGGTACATGCCGTTCGTCTTCGCATTGTGAAGCAAATTGGTTACACCTACATAACGATCGCCAGCAGCGGCGATAAGAACCTGATCGGGAGAGTAACCATTCGCCATCAAATACCACTTCCGCCATTCGGAGATGACGGGGACCTCACCAGTGAAGCCTGGTATATCCACGAGGGTTTCCTTGTAAAGCTCATAGAGCTTGAGCTCTCCGGCTTCCTCACCCTCATCGGCAAGAGTAGTAAACCGAATTCCTTCGTTTTCCAGCTGGGTAATAATATTCTCGTCAACCGTCCCTAAGTCGTCCCTTCCTGCTAACGGAAGTACGGATTGATAGGAATGGCGTTCGACGACAAATCCGTTCGTTTCGGCAAAATGCTGCGATGCCGGGTCATCATCCCAGACTTCGGTTACAATTCTACTAGCTCCTAGCGCAGCGGCCCAGCTTACAGCCTGTTCGAACAGCCTTCTTCCCGCTCCCTGACTCCGAAAGGAAGGGTCGACTATCAGGGTATGATTCAGATTCCCCGGCTCTGTCCAAGGCGCTCTCCAAATCCACAAATAACCGATAACCTTATCCTGATCAGTGACAGCAGCCAATCTCAGCCGATCATAACCGCCTAACAGCCTGTTCTCATCGATAAACGTCCTGCCGACCGTATACAGCTTGCGGTCATCTTCCTCCAGCTTTGCGGCGTCCACGGGCTCGGACCAATAGGTATTTACCAGCTTGGCAATCGCCTCATAGTCGTCGGGCAGACGAAGAGGTCTTACAGTAATTGACAATACCATCTCCCACCTTTTAACAAGTTATTTATGGATAATAATGTCATAATAATGAATAGATGGAAAGATAAATTTCTTTTATATTGGTTCTTTCTAACAATATTGAAGCTTTGGACCCGGGTATTACTGCACCGGCAAGAAAAGTTAATAAATTCGCCTGCCGTTCCATAAGGTATTTAATAACTGTCATTGTGCCCTGCTTCCTTTCCACTCCCTGAGGCATGAGACCCGAAAATCTTATTTGTGCGTTGCGTTCTACATACATTCGAGAGCATTATCCTGCTTCACATTCAGGGGGTTGGGGTAAGGAAATTATAATTAGAAGGTGGATAATGATTCCAGATGGGGTTATGCTTAAGAATAGACAGCACGAAAGCTGGCAGGAGGTGACCCCGCTGTTTGAATTTCAAAATGTATATAATTTATTAACGCTCCTCAATTATCTGTTTGCCTTAGCCATCATCTTCCTGGAGCGGCGCAATGTTGTAGCCACGTGGGCCTGGCTGATGGTTCTGCTCTTCCTACCAGGCATTGGATTTATCATTTATCTGTTGGTCGGTAAAACGTTGAACAGCCGAAGAATTATAGCCATGAAGGATGAAACACGGGAGGAATTCAACGCCATATCCCGAACGCAGGCGGAGCAAATTGAGCTCGGCGTCATGCATTATGTCGATCCGGCCATGGAAGCTTACCACGACATGATGCACATGAACCTGATGAGCGGCCGTTATTCCATCCTGACCCAAGATAATCAGGTGGACATCTTCACGGACGGCCAAAGCAAGTTTACCTCCCTGTTCGAGGATATCCGTAATGCTTCCCTGTTCATCCATCTGCAATATTATATTGTCCGAACAGATGCACTCGGGCAAGAGCTGCTTCGGCTATTAACCCAAAAAGCTCTGGAGGGGGTTGAGGTCAAGCTGCTGTATGACGATGTAGGAAGCTACGGAATGCAGAAAACATACATCCAGCCCTTGCTTGACGCCGGCGGAAAGGCTGCGGCATTTTTTCCGTCCAAAATCCGTTATTTAAACCTCAGGCTGAATTACCGCAACCATCGTAAGGTGGTAGTTATCGACGGCAAGTGGGGCTATATAGGAGGCTTTAATGTAGGAGATGAGTATTTAGGGAAGGATCCGAAGCTGGGACCGTGGAGAGATACCCATTTGAGGCTGGAAGGCAGCGTCGTTAATGTGCTTCAGGCTCATTTTATGATGGATTGGAATCGAACCCATGCCGCACCCATCAGCTACGATGCCAAATATTTCTCTGAGGACGTCCATCCTCAAGGCGTCGGGATGCAGATTGTATCGAGCGGGCCCCACTCGAATAGACAGCAAATCAAAAACGCCTATATTAAAATGATTCATTCCGCCAAACGGAGCATCTGTATTCAATCCCCGTATTTCGTCCCTGACGAGAGCCTGCTGACTGCGTTGAAAATGGCCGCTTTGTCCGGCATCGACGTTAAGGTCATGATTCCGGACCGTCCGGATCATTTCTTCGTGTTCTGGGCGTCGCGTTCTTATTTGGGCGAGCTGCTGGATAACGGGGTGCGCTGCTACTTGTACGAGGGAGGCTTTCTTCATGCCAAAACGCTGGTGATCGACGGTAAGGTTGCCTCGGTAGGTACGGCCAATATCGATATTCGAAGCTTCAAGCTCAACTTTGAGATTAATGCTTTTATCTATGACACGAAGACGGCCGGCAAGCTTGAAGAGCTTTTTAAGGTCGATCTGGAGCGTTCATTCGAGCTGACTATGGAAACGTACAAAAAAAGATCCTACGTAAGTCAATGTAAAGAGTCCATTGCAAGATTACTGTCTCCTTTATTGTGACGTTTAGCTTTGCAAAAGGTCCATAAATAACAAGCAGCGGCCGCTTAGGCGCCGCTGCGTACAAATCCTTCTTCGTTCAGGTATTCCTCTGCTTCCTCATAGGTTTCGAAAGCGGACTCCAAATGCTGCCTGTCATAGAGGTACCACAGCTCGTCCTCGTAAAAAAGCCGCAGCACAGCCTTGTCTGGTCCGATCCAGAGCTCCTCACTGCTATCCGATGACGGTCCCGAAGCCTCAGCCGAATCCGGCGATAGGGAGCGGATCGACGCTGCCAGCAGGCTGCGCAGCTCCTCCTCTGTAAAATCGCGTATATTGACTAGACCCTTGTCGTCAATAGGATATCCATCCAGATGACTCGCATAGACGAAGCCGTTCCCGTTCTTATGCAGGTGGTAGACGACATTTTTGCGGTCGAAGCCGCTGTTCTCATATTGAAAATTCACGCGGCCTAGCGAGACATCCTTGCGCGTCAGCTCAGGGAATGACTCGATGATGGCCAGTTTTTGCTCAAAAGTAAGCATGCTCTTTCCTCCGATGTGCTATGTAGAGATTGCGCTGATTATAGCATACGAACTGTAGAAGCTCAAATATATGCAGGTCATTCTGGACAAAACAATTCCTTCGGGGCCATGCTCTGCTTATATGTCTTCAGGTCATACTGCCCTGATGCCGTATCATTAATGAAGGTGAGCTCTATATATTCCCCGCCGCTTCTTCTTACACCGACAATCAGCTCGAAATAGGCTTGACCATGTATGGCATCCACCGGTGATGCTTTAATATCCTGGTTTGAGCTGGTTATACGCTCATTGATCGAAAGGATATGAGCACAATCATATTGTGATAATGATTCCTGATAAATGCTTTGCAATGTGCTCTGGATTAACGGATGCAATTGTTGAAGTAACGCTTTCTCCAGCAAGTCTTCCCTGGGGGAAGCCATACCAGGATTCCCCCACCCAAGCAAACTTACGATAATCCAAGCGACGAGGGTTGTTTTCATGTACCGGTGTATTATGGAAGCTCCCTCCTTTTCTATCGTACGCCATCAATTCTCCAGCTCTATGCCCTTCGTCTCCTTCCCAAGGAAAAATACCGCCAGGGCACCTATTAGAATCGCCGCAAAGAACAGGTAAAAGATCGTCTGAAGCTCCACCCCGCGAGCTACAAGAACACCTACAAGGAATGGAGCAATGACGCCTCCGATACGGCCGAAGGACGTCGCCATGCCGACTCCGGTGGACCGTACCCGGGTTGGGTACAGCTCCGGCGTGTAGGCGTAAAGACCGCCCCATGCTCCCAGGTTAAAGAATGACAGGCAGATGCCTGCAGCAATCAGCGATGCTTCCGTCTGGGCGGAGCCGAACCAAAGCGCGCTTAGCGCTGTCAATATCAAATACAGCACAAGCACGAATTTGCGCCCGAATTTTTCAATTGCATAGGCCGCAGTAAAATATCCAGGCAGCTGGGCCAACGTCATGATGAGCACGTACTGGAACCCTTTGACCAGCCCGAAGCCCTTCATGACCATAACCGTCGGAAGCCACAGGAACATCCCGTAATACGAGAACACTACGGTAAACCAGAGAATCCAGAGCATGACGGTGGAGCGCAAGTACTGCTTCTGCCACACGGCAGCCCATTGCTCACGAAGCTTCGGCTTCCTTCCCGCCTGATTGCGTACGAATCGCTGAGGCTCTTCTATAGACCTTCTCAAATAGAGAGCATACAACGCAGGTATTGCTCCGATAAGGAATCCGGCCTGCCAACCGAACCTTGGAATAACGAAATACGAAATAAGAGCCGCTGCAAGCCAGCCGCCTGCCCAGAAGCTCTCAAGCAGTACGACTGTCCTCCCTCTCTCCGCTGCCGGCACCGTTTCGGAAACAAGCGTTGATGCTACCGGGAGCTCCCCTCCGAGACCTACTCCTGCAACGAAGCGAAGAATGCACAGCATAGTGAAGCTTGCTGCAAACGCGGACAAGCCGCTTGCAACGGAAAAAAGGAGCAGGGTCCAAAGCAGAATCGTTTTCCGTCCGAAGCGATCCGCCATATAGCCGGCCATTGCCGCACCGAATACCATACCAACGGAATTAATGCTAGTAAACACCCCTACCTGCTCCGGAGTCAGATGCCATTGTACGGTCAAGGTCGCTACGATAAAAGAAATGATCCCGACGTCCATCGCATCAAACAGCCAGCTGATCCCCATACTGACCAGCAATGGAGCACGTCTGCCGCTGCGAAGCGCTGTGGAGTTGTTCATGTCAATCCCCTCTATTCTCCATTCTTAGGATGGAAGTTAGTATTTCCAGCAAAGCCTTTTATAACCAAGCATTGTACATCAGATTCTTTAAATAATCTACTCCTGATAGTCCATTCTTTAAAAATGAAAAAAGCAGCTGCCGTAGCAGCCGCTTAGATTGATATACTCAATCGCTGACCGTCTTCTTATTTCTCTTAAAGAATGCCATTGGCAGCCCGAACATTTTGCACGGCGGCTTGACCATTCCGCTGCGAATAAAGTGCAGTGCTGCATTCAGTTCTCCCCCCAGCAGAATGATCATACTGGTTAAATACAGCCAGATGAGCAGAACGATGATGCCTCCGATACTGCCATACGTTTTCGTGTAGCTGTTAAAATGATTCACATAAAAAGAAAACAGCAGCGAGGCGATGATCCAGCCAAAAGTCGCCAATAATGCCCCGGGAATCACCTCACGGAACCTCAAACGAACATTCGGAAGAAACGAATAAATGAGGCAGCACAACGTCCAAATAACGAGCAGCGGCACGGCATATTGCGCCCAGGACCATACTGTGGAGAAGTCGCCGGGAAGCTTGGCGGTCACATACAGCCATTCACCGATTTTACGTCCGAATACCAGCATGACGAAGCTTAGCAGGATCGCTACGGCCAGCACGACGGTCGTTCCTAAGGACAAGAGCCGCACCTTCCAGAAGGGACGATCCTCTTCCTGCTCATATGCCTTGTTAATTCCTTTGATGACCGCATTGACTCCATTGGAGGCCGACCACAGCGTGGCAATTAAACCGATGGACAGCAAGGAACCGCTCCTGGTCTGCTCGATCTCATGAAACACGTCCGAAATAGTCTTGTTCGATAAATCCGGTAAAACCAAGCTCAAGCGTTCAAGCGCCTCATCCGCGGAGAAGCTGGTAAAGCTCATCAAGGTTCCGACAAAGATCAAGAACGGAAAGAAGGAGAGCACTAGATAATACGTCAATTGCGCCGATAAGGCAGGCACGTCGTCATCCTGAAAGCGGCATGCCAAGTTATGAATCAGAGCTGTGATTTTCATCCCCCAGTGGTACCCCCTCTCTGTACGATGGTGTTTGTCTTAAATACAGGATCAAACCGGTATACTTATTTTATACCCAAAAAACGGAATTCCTTCCCAATGGAAAAGGCTGTCCATTCTATAGCTATCATACACAATTTTGCCAAAAGAAAAAAAGCTTGATTGCTCAAGCCCGAATGTCGAATGAAAAAGCTATGGTTTTCGTCGTTGTATCAATTTAGATACGCTCCCTATCTATTGTCCATTCCACCGTTCTCACAAAGCTTACTCCTGTGGATACGGGAACAGTTCACTCATGGGAACGCTTCGGCCTTCCTCGTTTTTGTAAACGACATGCTCGCGCCTAAGCTGCTTCGGGCTCTCCAAACCGCACGCCGCTGCCAGGGAGAACACGCCTTCCCGCATTTGGAGGATATAGTTCATCACGCGCCATTGTTTTTCTTCCGGAGCCAGGGCTGCTTGGTACTTCGGATCAGTCGTCGTCACGCCCGTCGGGCATTTCCCCGTATGACACTGCATAGCCATAATACAGCCGTTAGCCATCATAAACCCCCGTGCGGAATTGACACAATCCGCCCCAAGCGCCAATGCAATAGCCACCTTATCGGGGGTAATCAGCTTCCCGGAGGCAAAGATTTTGATTCGATCGCGCACACCATAAGCTCTGGCGGTATCATCAAGCAGGATAAGAGCCGGGAACAAGGGCAAGCCCATTCCGTCTGCCATTGCCTTAAAGGTAGCTCCAGATCCGCCTTCGCTTCCGTCGACCGTTATGAAATCCGGATAAATTTTTAGATCCCGCATGCATTGAAACAATGGCTCCAGCCTTCTTTGATCCCCTACGACGATTTTGATGCCTACCGGCTTCCCGCCTTCCACCTGCAGCTTCTTGACAAAAAGCAATGTTTCCTCCGAATTCTTGATAAAGGAAAACCGGTTAGGCGAGTTCACCGTTTCTCCGATCTGAACTTTGCGGATAGCGGCAATTTTCTCATTGACCTTGGCCCCTTCCAGATGGCCTCCGCGAATTTTTGCCCCCTGGGCAAATTTCAATTCAATTGCTTTCACATTAGGAATAGCCGCCTTCGCACGAAATTCCTCCATCGAGAAATTCCCGTCAGCATCCCTGAAGCCGAACAATCCGGGTCCAATCTGAACGATTAAATCCGCGCCGGAAGCCAAATGCTCGGGAGCAATCCCGCCTTCCCCGGTATTGAGCCATGTACCTCCAGCCATCCGGGCCCCCGCTCCCGTGGATTGAATATAATGCTCGCCAACCGCCCCGTAGGAAGTGGCTGAGGCGCCGAACATCCCTTTTACCACCCATGGGTGTCTGCGAGCCTCCCCGATCATGACGGCATCTTCGTCGGGGTAAAGCCAATTTCTGGCCTTTCCCTCCTTCATCCTCTCTCTGCGAGTAAATAAGCCCTCGTTCACGATTTCGTACTTTTTGCCGGTTACATTCTCGCTGTGTTCCACATTCAGCTCATCAAGAAGCTTAGGGAACAGATCATTCGAAAGATAATATCCGGAGGCTTCATAATCGCGCTTGGACCCAAAACTGATCAGGTCTGTACGGTACTTCGCCGCAAATACCACCCCGATAAAATCAGACCGGGAAAACGGCTTCCCCTGCGTGTCGTGGTCAAACCAATATTGACGAAACTCAGGGCCGAGCTTCTCCAGCACATACCTGAGCCATCCCAGATAAGGATGGGCGCGGATGATAGAATGCTGCGGCTTTTTCGAAAGAGCGTACATGTAGGCCAATAATGAGACCGGCAGCAAGATCAGGACTAATAACAAAATGATGAGAATCAGCTGCATATTCCTGCTCCTTTTGCATTAGTAAATAAAACGCAAATTGGTTATAGGTATGCGCGATTTCACCCCGTATGACTAAATAAAGCTAGTTCCATGCTGAATTAGGGATTTTATGTGCATTTAGACATTACGTTCCCTCCTCATCCGTTCAGCTTGTCGCGAATAGCTTGAGGATCGCTCTCATAAATTGGAACATAATATCGATAAGGGGTTGATCCATATGGCGGACCCGAATGCCGTCTTCGAGCATCAGTTTTGGCTGCAAATTTTGGGCGATCATTCACAGTTTATACACAGCACGTTATCTTCCTCCGAAAGTAAAGATATCGAGCAGTCCGGCCAATTCATACGCCAGTTTGATACGCTGCTTGAGCGCTCCCGCGTCCCGCTGGATCAAGCCCAGCTCTCGGAACTGAATCATGCTGCCTATCAAGCCACCATCCGTCTTCGTGCTTATAAACTGAACCTGCTGGAGAGAAATCTGCTGAAGTCCGTCAAAATGAATTTAACGCCTACCTTTCTGAACCATATGGTCAATGAGCTGGAGGAGTATGTCCGCATTCTCGACGAGCTTCTCGCGGGCAAGCCCGTTCCGCATTATCCTCCTCTTCACCACGATTTGATCTGGTTGTCTGATGCTATTTACCACGCTACCGCTCTTTCCAGCGATTTGGACCCCACGGAGAGACAATGGATTGCAAAGAGCAAAGCATTCGAAAAGCAATTTATTGATTTTTATTTAAAATCGGTAGAATTAGCCGGTTATCTGCGTACGATGAGAAGTCAGTATCCTTCATTCATTAAATTTCATCAAGACGTCAACCTGGAATTAACGATATTCATGGCCTTCTTAAAAGAGCTGGAGGAGCTGGAATTGAATAAGGAGCTTCTGAGCAGCTTGAACCCATTAATGCCCGATCATATGTACCGCGAGGAATGCTATTATTTGAAAAAGCTCGCACAATCCGGGGAAATTCCTGCACCGCCTTGTAATCCCGCCACGCCGCGAGTGGAACGCTAGAAAAGAAGCTGCGCCCCCTGGAGCTATTGCTTATTCACCTCCTATTTGTCTTCCCCCGGAATTGATTTATAATGATACAAAAGGAGATGAATTCGCTTTGAAAGATCAACTTATCCAACGATTGACAAGCTACGTCCAGATCGACACGCAATCGGATGCAAGCAGCAAGACCTGTCCTACAACTCCCGGCCAATTGACGCTTGCGCAAAAGCTGGTCGATGAGCTGAAAAGCATCGGAATGTCGGATGTAACGATAGACGATAATGGCTATGTTATGGCCACACTTCCTTCCAATTCTGACAAAGACATACCAACGATCGGCTTTATGGCTCATATGGATACTGCTACGGATTTTACCGGGGCGGGAGTCAAGCCACAGGTGGTAGAAGGCTACGACGGCAAGGATATTATCTTACATAAAGAGCAGCAGATCGTGCTGTCTCCCCAGGATTTCCCGGCATTAGCCGGTTATGTTGGCCATACGTTAATTACGACGGACGGGACTACCTTACTTGGAGCCGATAATAAAGCGGGTATCGCCGAGATTATGACCGCGATGGCGTTCCTGGTTCAGCATCCCGAGATCAAACACGGCAGAGTCCGCGTAGCCTTCACCCCGGATGAGGAGATCGGCAGAGGACCGCATCGCTTCGATGTCGCCGCCTTCGACGCTTCCTATGCATACACCGTGGATGGCGGACCTCTTGGCGAGCTCCAGTACGAGAGCTTCAATGCGGCGCGTGCGCTTGTGACATGCAAAGGCAAAATTGTACATCCGGGAACGGCTAAAGGAAAAATGGTCAATTCCGCGAAGATTGCGATGGAATTTAATGGAAGACTGCCTGTGCAAGAGGCACCGGAGCATACGGAAGGGTATGAGGGCTTTTTCCACTTGATATCTATGCAGGGGGATGTGGAAGAAACCAAGCTTCATTACCTGATTAGAGATTTTGACAAAACGTCCTTTACTAACCGCAAACAGCTAATGACCCAAATTGCGGCGTCCCTGGAGGAGCAGTACGGGAAAGGACGCGTCACGGTAGAAATCGAGGATCAGTACTACAATATGCGGGAGAAAATAGAGCCTGTCCGCCACATTGTAGATATCGCGCAAGAAGCAATGGTAAGTCTGGGTATCGAGCCTGTTATTGAACCGATCCGCGGCGGAACGGACGGTTCGCAGCTGTCCTACATGGGGCTGCCTACCCCGAATATTTTTACAGGCGGGGAGAATTATCATGGCCGGTATGAATTCGTCTCGGTAGATAATATGGAAAAAGCAACTCAAGTCATTATCGAGATTATCAAGCGTTTTGAACAACGCGGCTGAGACTGCCCTCTACGGATGGTACCGAGCGCAAGCGGCTGTCGAATGATTTCGACGGCCATTTACTATGTAGTGAAACATAAAAAAATCCGCGTAGAGACGCGGATTGATAGGCGTTAGAAGATTCTATGGTCAAATAAGGATTAATCAATATCATAGCTGCTTAAAGGAAGAACCACAAACCGGAACAGTAATATGGCCAGCATCAGGAACAGGAGGATTAGACAAGAGTGCTTTTTTCCCAACCAGCCTGCCTCCAAATAGAACTTAAAAGAAAAAGCCAGCGCTATGTATAAAGGAAGCAGTGACACGGTAAGCAGTAGAAAATAGATCGGGCCGTTAGAAGCAAACCCGGTAAAATGAGAATATCCATACCCTATTAGTACAGCCCAGACCACGATGAGCACCGTCCAGAAAACCCCGGTTAACCGGATGAACTCCCTCGTCTTCCATGACAGCATCCAGCCGCAATGCCGGCAATGACCCGCATCAATACAGCTTCGGCATAAGAACCGTTTGCAGCTCGGACATTTTCTGACGGACTCTGTTTGAATATGTTCCGAACAGTTCATCGCTACTCTTCCCTTCGTCCCTTTTCCTTATAGACGCAGTTTAGGAAGTTTTGTTTCCGTTAGCTCGTTGCCAAATTGACATAAGATCGGCTGAAATCCAGCCGCTCCAGGTCGGATTTATCGATGAAAAATTCAAGGATTCCGGCATCCCACCAGCACATGCCTGCTTCGTCCAGGGACGAAACAGATAATAGAGGATGCCAGCTCTTGGCCCCTTGCTTATGCTTATCTTCATTGGCGAGGTAGCCCTCCAGCTGGGGAATGACTTGGGTACGTAGACGCTGTGCGTAATCCATGCTGCCTCTTGCTTCAGCCTCACTAGCCTCCCGCTGAACTTCTTCCACAGTTTTATAATACTTGAAAAGAAGATCCTCCATCCCGTTGCGGCATAAGTAAGCGTCTAGCGGCGTATCTCCCGCCCAGCTTTCATACTGCCCCCATAAAGTATCGCTATGATGCTCAAGCTTATCGTATACTTCTGGAACCTCATCCATCAAAATGTCCCTCACCTGCTCGGGCAAAGTCCAGACAGGATCAAAGGATATCTTATGTGAAACAAAACCGCGATACTCCGCAGCTATTTCCTCCAGCCCCTCCGGCGGTTCCGTCTTTTTCAATAAGCTGACCTCTCCGTCGTAATAATAAATCCGGTGGTCTATA
This sequence comes from Paenibacillus sp. OAS669, assembly GCF_014873645.1. Lineage (NCBI taxonomy): Bacteria > Bacillati > Bacillota > Bacilli > Caryophanales > Paenibacillaceae > Paenibacillus > Paenibacillus sp. OAS669. Next base: position 473,869 of record NZ_JADBDR010000002.1, on the reverse strand, counting down.
TTGTACGCAGGTTCATCCAGGCCCAGGAAGAAGTATAAAATACCCCGCTTCGGAAACCCGTCAAATGGCAAAACGGGAAGCTCCTCCAGATTGATTTGGGCAATGAAGGTCCAGTATTCCCCATCGGAATCAATCGGCCAATCTATGGATGGAGGCAGATCCGGGCATCCCGCAATCCGGCTATTTCCTATGGACGAATAATCCTCTTCCTCCGTAAGTTTATATTGAAGTGAAAGCTCTGCGTGGTCAGCGACTAGCTTTGCCGTTCGTTCATCGAGCTCGTGAGTCTCAATGAACTTTTTCAAATCTTCTAGAACAACTTTAGGGAGCATACTGTAGCTCCCTCCTTCCGCCATGAATTATGATCCGCCTTCAAAACCGATCATTTCTCTTTGCCGTAGTATTCCGCAAAAACATCTGCCAAAGCTTCCGCAGTCTGCAGGCTTTCCTGCAGGGTATTGTTCGTGCCCCCTATTTCCAGCAGCAAGCTTCCCGGCGAAACGGACTGATTGTATTCTCCATTGCCTTGATGGGAGCTCTTCGTAAGAACGCCCCGGGAAAGACCGGGATATTTCTCATCCAGCAGCTTGTCAAGCTTCTCTGCGAACGCTTTGTTCTCAACGTAACCGGAGTGTGCCGTACCAATGACAAACAAAATGCGGGCATATGATTTTCCATCGATGGTGATCGTTGTTTTATCCCGCGGAACATCCGCATCTCGGTGAATATCGAAGAAATAAGTAAGGGTAGGATACGTATTGATTGCTTTTTGAACGGATTGACGGGAAACGGCATATGCCGAAGAAAAGCCCAGCTTCTGCTGTTTCAGCTTTTCCGCGATATCGTCATTACCGGCTAATGCAGGGATTCCTTTCTCCTGCAGACGCTGCTCTAACCGTTTCCCGACCAGGGTGATGTTCAAATTAGGATCATCAACCGAAGAGCCTTTCTTGATGCTGGCCACCTGATTCCATGATTCCTGATTATGAGTATGATAAATATATAGTTGCGGCGCGGACGCCTTGTTAGCAGCTGATGTAGAAGGTACAACCGGCCTTGCCGTTTCTGTCTGTACGACCCAGCTTGCAACATACGCTTTGGTTTGATCTGGGAGAGAAACGACATACCATTCGCCTTTGGTATCCACAATAGGATAAGAGTCACCCGGCTTGGCTTTGCCTGTAATATCGTAGTCCGTTCCGGGACCGCTGCGTAAATTCGTAACGTCGGTAATATGAACGACCGCCTTCTGCTTCGAAGGTTCGCCGGGTGCGGTTTCCTTGGGCTCAGGTTCAGCCTTCTCTGGTTTGCTTACGGCTGATACGGAGGGCTCATATTCGATATATTCCCGGAATACCCAACCGGCTTTCTCCTCCGGCAGCTGAATCTGTACCCAGTCGCCCTGCTCCTTTATTACCTCGTACCTGTTCGATGGCCCGATCATCAAGAGGATGGATGAAGACAAATCAGGCTTTGTACGAACATTCAGCCGATCGACTGTGCTTCTCGCAAATGATTTTTGAACCTTCTCATCACGCTGATTGATTGGCGCTTTATTGCTTGGAATGAGGACTGCTGTTCCCTCCGCTCTCTCCTGAGCGTGTATTGGGGTAGCATTATGCGCGCCGATAAGCAGAAAAGAGCCAACGGCTGCGCAAATCACTTTATAACGTAACAATTGCTCTCCAACTCCCTATGCCGATAATGTCCTTACGAATTCGACACAGGCAAGACAAATCCCTCCTAGAAATCCAAAAACCGACAGAATCATTGGCAAAATATGGACATAAAGTGACAATACAGACAGATAGAAACACTGCGGTTTTCTTCCGGAATCCACAGTAGGCCGAAACGGCAAAAAAACGCCAGCCGAAGCTCGGCTGACGTCATGAATCCCTATTTCTCTTTTTTAGTAGGCAGTCCAGCCTGCATCCGCCGTTATAACCGTACCGTTGACAAAGCTTGCGTCATCCGATGCGAGGAACAGCGCTACCTTAGCTATTTCCTCCGGCTCTCCCGTACGGGGATTCAGGTTAATGCCAGCCATAGCTCTTTCCATCCCGAATGCATTGGGCGAGCTGATCGTTGTGCCGATATTCGTATTGACTCCCCTAGCAACTTTACCGGATAGCTTCATATGGAGCGCCTCCACTATATTTTTTCGAAATCAGCCGCATTCACTTATAGAGACATTCTGTAAATGGCAACAGTATCTTCGCGGTTCAGCTTGCGAAAATGACCGTAATCTCCATAGATCATGGCCTTATCGGCCATAGTTTCAATCGATGTTTCATCAATCTGATAATCCTTCAGACGGCTGGGCGCGCCGATGGATGTCCAGAATGAACGCAAAGCTTCAATTCCTTCCTCCGCGATGAGGCGATCCGATTTGCCTTCTTTGCTAACGCCAAACACATTGACCGCGAATTGCTTGAAGCGTTCCACACCTGCATCCAGATTATATTTCATCCAATTGGGAAACAGAATGGCCAGGCCGCCTCCGTGCGGAATATCATGGACTGCAGATACGGCATGCTCCAGATTATGGGTTGCCCAATCGCCGCGAATGCCCATGCTGAGCACGCCGTTCAACGCCATCGTACCGCAGTACATAATCGTCGAACGATGCTCAAAGCTTTGCAGGTCTTGAAGCAGCTTCGGAGCCGTATCTATCACTGTTCTCAAAATGGTTTCGCAGAAGCCGTCCTGTACTGGAGTATTCGGGACGTGATGGAAATAGGACTCCAGCACGTGGGACATAATGTCCACCATTCCGTAGACCGTCTGGTCTGCCGGCAAGGAGATCGTATGCTCCGGATCCAGAATCGAAAACTTCGGGAAAGAGTACGGGCTTCCCCAACCGAGCTTCTCTTTGGTTTCCCAGTTGGTGATAACAGAGCCCGCATTCATCTCCGAACCCGTTGCGGCAATCGTTAATACGGTCCCAAGAGGAAGAGCCCCTGCCGCCGCTGCTTTACGTGTAATAATATCCCAAACATCACCTTCGTACTTAGCTCCTACTGCAATAGCTTTGGAGCAGTCGATGACGCTTCCCCCGCCCACAGCAAGAATGAGATCGATTTGGTGTTTACGGCATAAATCTACTCCTTTATGCACCGTTGTGAGCCGGGGATTCGGCTCAACGCCGCTTAATTCGGTCACTTGGGCACCGATGCCGTTCAAGCTGGCCATCACTTTATCATACAAACCATTGCGCTTGATGCTTCCTCCGCCATAAACTAGCAGTACCCGTTTGCCGTAAGCTTGAACCTCCGTCGCCAATTGCTCCAGTTGTCCTTTACCGAAGATAAGCTTCGTCGGATTTTGAAAAACAAATGAGTTCATTCCGTTTAAGCCGCCTCCTCTATTTCATAAGTTCTGATCCTATTCTACAGGTAACCAACCAGGGGCATTCATAATCCTGTTCCACAAAGGAGAAGGAATCACTAGACGTTCCTGGGCGTCCTTCTTCAGGGTAACTTCGATTTCCGTTTCCCGACCTTCTTCTACCTTCTGCACCCAATCCGGATCGATAAGCAGCTCCCTGCCAAGCGCAATAAGCGGAATACCGGCATCATAAGCCTTCAAAGCTTCCTCTGCGGTATGAATTGAGCCCACTCCTATCAATGGGACGCGGTCGGCTACTTTTTCCTTAATCAATTCCATTCTCGGGCGATCCAGATCATCCCCGCTTCTGGCATTAGACCAGAAATCCATTAGGGACACATGAAGATAATCCAGCCCTTTGGTTGATAAGGCTTCTACCAGTTCGTACGTATCCGTCATCGTAATTCCTGGACGCTCTGCTTCTTCGGGGGAGAACCGATATCCGATCAAAAACGGACTCTTCGCATATCGCTCAACAGCTCGCTTCACCTCATCGACTACAACAAGCGGGAACGCCATCCTTTTCTTCAGAGTGCCTCCCCACTCATCTTCACGAGTATTGGAATGCGGGGAGAAAAACTGCTGAATCAGATATCCGTTCGCTCCATGAATTTCAATCCCGTCAAAGCCCGCCTCAATGGCTCTTCTTGTAGCTTCCCCAAAATCTTTAATTATAGAAGCTACCTCTTCATTCGAGAGTGCCCGAGGCGTAACGGATGGGTTTTGCGAGCTGGGTACGCTGCCGGCGCTGACTACGTCTCCTTGAGGAACTAATTCAGGAGGACACTCCCGCCCCCCGTGAAAAATTTGGAGCACAGCCTTCGAACCCTTGTCCTTGATCGCCGACGCCAGTCTGCGTAAGCTTGGGATCATTTCATCGCGGTCCGCACCGAACTCCCCGTGAAATCCTTTCCCATTCGGTGTGACATAAGCGCAAGCTGTGATGACCATGCCCACTTGACCGGAGCGTCGTTCATAATACCGGATCTCCTCGTCCGTAACGGTGCCGTCTGGGTTCGAGGACCAATTTGTCATGGGAGCCATAACAATTCGGTTGCTCAATTGGACACCGCTTGGAAAAGTATACGATTGGAATAATGGTTTATAGATTGGGTTCATACAGAATGCCTCCTCCAGGTACAATAAATGTAATCTGTAATCATAATAATAACAGTAATCAATATGATAACAGATCTAAATTCACAATACAATGGTTCCCTGGATTGAACAAAACTATCGAAGCCATTAGCAGAACGAAAAAAGCCGCTGCAAAAGCGGCTTTAGATAACAATTTGAATACGGGTACCTTGCCCTAGTTGACTTGATACTTGAATCTCCCCGCCGTGAGCCGCAATAATATCGCGTGCTATGGCCATGCCAAGCCCCGACCCTTTATGGAGCTCCCCCGTATGCGTCCCCCGATAATATCGGTCAAAGATCCTGCCCTGCTCCTCTTCTTTTATGCCTTTCCCGTTATCTTCAATGCGGATCAGAGTTCTTGGCCCCTGTTCCACGCTAACATGAATAACAACCTTCTCATCGTTATGAACGATGGAATTATAGATAAGATTGCTGATTGCTCTGCGCATCAGAATCTCGTCCAGCTCCAGCATGATGATATCCTGGCTGTACTGAAAATGGATGCTGCGGTCCGAATACCTGGCATCGTTCAATGTGTCAATGACCACATTCCTTATTAGAGTTACAAGGTTCAAGTTTTTTATATTCAGGGACCATTGCTTATTCTTCAGCCGGGTAGACAGATTCAGATCGTCTATGACTTCTTTCAAGTACGTGGACTTGCGTTCAATGATCCCGGCATACTCTCGCATCTCATCTATTGAAAATTGATATTCGCGGTCCTTCATAATTTCTGCGTACCCTTGAATGGAGGCTAGTGGAGTTTTAATATCATGGGAAATATTGGCGATCCATTCCTCCTTCATTCGGTCCATAGTCTTTCTTTCATTCTCATGTGCCTGTAGTTCTTCTGACAGGTGATTCATATTGATGAATACATCCTTATAAATCCCCGGTTGGGTGAAATGGATTGAGTAGTCCTTGCCCGCGAGGCTTTTGATACCATCAATTAAAAGGTGCAAAGGCTTGGTTAATCTTTTGCTGAACAAATACCCGATAAACAAAGCGATCAAGCCGTCCATCGTTAGTACCAGAACGCCGACTATGTTGAACAACCTTCCGGCATGACGGTAATCAATCGACAAAACGAACCTGGACAAAAAGGGATTCTCAACGCCGATAAAATAACTGTATTTATAGTTCTCTGCCGATTTTTCTCCAATGTAGACCGTTGTACTAGAATTGATCTCTTTATATTTGTACATTTGGATAATGTCCAGCGGCGAATACTTGTCCTTAACTCCTTCGGGGGTTAAATAGCTGAATACCTGCCGTCCATCCTCATCCAGCACCTGAATCCATGCTTTGTTGCTTAGTAGCACTTCCTGCCCTTCTTCTGTAAGTGAAACCTGATGATTGGCAATAACGATCTGTTCGGCGAAATTCCGGGTCATGGTCTCCGCAGAGGCTTCACTCCGGTTGAAGAGCGAGCTGCCTATAACCGAATGGGCTATAAGCAATCCGAGCAAAAGTACCATATTGAAAAATACGACCAAAATGACAATAAGAACGACGGATACCAGAAATCGGCCGGTCAGCTTCCATTTCATCTGCTTGGCTCATCCTTCACCACCAGCTTGTAGCCCAACCCTTTTACCGTGACCAAATACACCGGATTGGAAGGATCCTCCTCCATTTTCTCACGCAGCCTGCGTATGTGAACCATCACTGTGTTGTCATAACCAAAGAAATCCTCCCCCCACACCTTATCATAGATCGTTTCTTTGCTAATGATTTGATTCGGATGCTTCAGAAAGAGATTGATCAAACCAAGCTCCTTGGGCTTGAGATCAATGACCCTCCCATTCTTGCTGAACTCGACCTTCTGTTCGTTCAGTTCAAACGGACCCGCTTTAAGCAATGGGTCTGATTTTTCTTCCATCTGCTTGTAATCGGCTCGTCTCAGGTGTGCCTTAACCCGATAAGCCACTTCTTTCGGGCTGAACGGCTTGGTTATATAATCGTCGCCGCCAATAGCCAGACCAAGAATTTTATCGACTTCTTCGGTCTTCGCAGATAAAAATAAGATCGGCACATGCGAAACGGCTCTAATTTGCTTGCATATCTCATAGCCTTCCCCATCCGGAAGCATAATGTCTAACAGGACGATATCCGGCTGTTTCTCCTGAAACTGGTTCCATCCCTCCGCCGCGGTTGCCGCAGAGTATACAGGATCAATCCCTTCTTTCATAAGGACGGTTCGAAGCAGCCGTACAATATCCTCCTCATCGTCGATAATCAGAACCTTCTTAGGATGCGTCATCCCATCACCTCCGTGCCGTATCCCTGCCATGCTGTTCCCTAATACTATATACGATCCGCTGATTTTTTTCATAGCTTTTGCATAAAAAGAGTACCTATGCATCGCGGCTGGAACGTATTTATTGACAAGTTCCATTGGAGCTATTCCTTCGAGGACGGATTAGAAAGGAGCATCCTGGTCTTTTCGGGGATATCGTCCAAATGCACCTCCTGGTAGGAGCTTACCCCCTTGGTTTTGACATACAAGCGTAAATACGCTTCCTTTCGCAGCTCTTTTGCCGCTGTAAAGGTTAAGGTTTTCACCGAGCCATGCTTATCATATCCTTGTACTGTATATTCATAGGTTTTGTACTTTTCTCCGGTGCTTGTATTTCCCTCTATTTTCTTTCCTTCGTTCACTTGGACATAATAGGACTCCGTACCGAGTCTGTTCATATTTCCATTTTGCATCAACATCAGCAATACCGCTGCAATACCAACAACAATGATGGTGATAACTGTCGTTTTTTTCATCCCGTTTCCCCCTTAATAGGAATCCTATTGATTCGCTTTTACAGCAATCTTGTAATACGCATTTACCGTTAAAAAGTAGTAAGCGATATATATGAAGGTATATACTCCTATGCAGATCAGGACCGGAATAGTCAGATTGGTCAGCAATAGCTTGGACAAGGCGGTTAAAGCTACCGTAGAGTGGGCAACCCCAGCTGCTAAAGGAAGGGCAAATACAAATAAGACCTGCTTGGCAATGGTGCTCTTCATTTCTTTCTTATTTACACCGATCTTGTGCAAAATCAGGTACCGCCCTTTATCTGCATTCGCTTCGGTCAATTGCTTGAAGTAAATCACACTTCCGGTTGCAGCCAGGAAAACAAGTCCCAGGAATCCGCTCATAAAAATTAGCAAACCCGTTCCTTCCATTCCGGAGGCATAGTTCCGATAGAAGCTGGAAAAATGAGCGTCGTCCGGCAGTACCGACTCAATCTCCTTGGTCAGCTGTTTGGCATGATCCTCATGAGTAATCTTGTACGCTTCCAGCTGATCTGGCGTGAGCTGCTGCTCCAAACGGGAGAACATCTCATCGCTGATAACAATCGTTGAGTAAGCAGTGCTAAGATTCAGTACGCTGTATTGCTTTATTTCCTTGAACGTTACAGTTTCCTTCGTTTTCCCTTTTGTCAGCAGGAAGGAAGAGCCGACGTATTGAGGCGATACCCCCTCCATGTACACCGGATCCAGCAGAACCGCTTCATTCGCTTGCAGCTTGAGGGAATCCGTTCTTTGCTGCAGACTCGCCAATTGATTAAACATACGGTTAGATATCAATGTGTAGGACCAGCCGCTATCCGGATTCATATCCTTCTGATCCGCCTTTATCATATCCGCCTGAATGGCGGGAACAGTTAAGTGGTACAAGACATGATGCTCTCCGCTCTTGTCGATAATAGACTGTACCTTGCCGGCCACCTCTTTATTTGCCGCAATAAACATCATGCTATTGGGATTTGCTTGCTCTACCGTGCTTCTGTTGTTGTAATAAAAGCCGTACGCCGTTCCAACAGCCGACAACGTCGTGGCACTGAGCACGGCAATCATCGTTAAGGTTCTTGCATTGCCCTTGATACGATACAGAAGCTGTGAGATTCCTATCATACGAATCCCGCTCCAGTACTTCTTTTTATTTCTTTGGGACAGCTTCAGGAGCGCCACGGTTAAAGAGTTAAATAATAGATAGGTGCCTAGAATCACGGTCACCAGAATAACCAGCGGGGTTACCATCAACCCTAGTGCCGCCCACACCTGGGATTTCAGTAAATTCTGAAGTGCGAGCCAATAGCCGAAGCCGATCAGAAGCACAGATAAAATTGCGATAGCATAGGAGATCTTGGGCTCCTGTTCCCCTTCTTGATCTGCGCGAAACAACTCGATTATTTGAAAGCGATAAATCAGCCGGTATCCTTGAATGGAGGTCAGCAATGTGATAACGAAGAACACGATCACCGTATTCAAGATGGCCGCTGATGAAATCGTGAAATGATTCATCGCATCGTACCCCATCACTTTCATAAGAAGAACAACGAAAAATTTGGACAGCAGCGAACCCAGAGCCATCCCGATCAACAGCGCCAGAAGTCCCATGATGAAATTTTCATAAAACAGCATCCGCCCTATCTGCTTCTTACGGACTCCGAGCAGCGACAACAGCCCAACCTCTTTTTTACGCTTGCGCATAAAAAAACCATTGGAATACCAGATGAAGACCGCCACAAAAACCATTAATACTACAGCTGCACTGCTGAAGGCAGAGCTGATTTTGACAGAAGAGCCGGTTGAAGCCAGAATCGTCTGATCATACTTTAAGGAAACAAAGACGAAGTAAATCAGGATGCTGAAAATCATGGATGCAAAGTATACGAAATAGTTGGTAAAATTGTTTTTTATATTTTTCCGGGCAATGCTAAACAGCGTCATGATGTCCACCTCCTAGAGAGGCGAGGACCGCCAGGATCTCTTGAAAAAAATCTTTGCGCTCCAGGTTCTCTCTATAGAGCTCCTTGTACAGCTGCCCGTCTTTGATGAAAACCACTCTCTTGCAGAAGCTTGCGGCATAGGCATCATGCGTGACCATCAGAATGGTTGAACGGTTGCTGTCATTAAGCTTGCCCAAGCTTTCCAGCAAGCTGGTTGCCGATTTGGAATCCAACGCTCCGGTCGGCTCATCCGCCAGAATCAGGCTTGGATTCGTGATGATCGCACGCGACGCAGCCGTTCGCTGCTTCTGTCCTCCCGAAATATGGTATGGGTATTTGTCCAATATTCCCCGAATTCCAAAGGTATTTGCGATACGCTGGACTCTTGCTTCAATTTCGTCCGCAGGGACTTTCGATAAAGCCAGCGGGAGCAATATATTTTCTTTCACCGTCAGCGTGTCGAGCAAATGGTAATCCTGAAATATAAAACCAAGCTTATTTCTGCGGAAATCGGATAATTGCTCTTCGTTCATATGAACGATATCCTGATCTGCGATCGTAATCTCGCCCGCTGAAGGCGTATCTATAGTAGAAAAGATATTCAATAACGTTGATTTTCCCGCTCCGGACGGGCCCATAATCCCCACAAATTCCCCTTCTTGGATCTCCAGATTAATATCCTCCAAGGCGGTATATACATTCCCTTTGGTACCGAATACTTTTCTCACATGCTTTGCCTGCAATATCGTGTTCATGCTTCTACCTCCGTCATGATGTCGTTTTATTCAAGTGAAACCATTGTTCCGACATGGAATCATTACAGAAGGATAGTATAAGCGCTGAACCTTACAAGCTTATGACCTTAACCTTTCATCAACCTTAACAAATCCCCTGTTCTTCTATGGAGTCAACAAAGTTTTCAGATAAAAAAGCCCGACTCCATCATGATCTGGAGTACAGGCTTGCTACAAAATCTCTTCATTGTCCAGCATAATCGATTCAGTCTCTCTCCAAAGTCGCGGTAGAAAGCGCAGCACGTCCTCGACACGACGAGCAAGATCGCCGGACGAGGTGATCCCGAGGTCAACGACGAATTCCTCATACGCCGGATATAACTCAATTTGTTGTTTCGGGGCATCTGCAGAGAGTATTTTGTGGCAGCGGGTGAAGGTCGCACCGATCCAGAACACCGCCTCGCGGTGATATCCGTCGCGGATAAGGTTGTCGCTGCCGTCAATCGCAATCGGTCGTGAAGCGGCGGTGATGTCGCTACTAAAGAAGAATCGGGTCTTGGCGTGCTCCGCGGTGATGTCAAAGGTACGGGCAAGCGCATTCAGATGATGCCTGGTAAGCTCAGGGGTCCAATGCTCGCAGCCCAGTAACCTCAACAATTCCCGAATAGATGTCGGTTCGCCCGAACTCCTGAAGCACGTTATACGCAGCCAGGTAGCGAAGCCGAACAGTAGGGTTGCGAAGAGCCGCGACGAGAAGGATGTGTGTGGTGACTCCGGTCATGAACAACCATGCCATAATCTGGTCATGCCATGGTGCGGTCCGATCGATGCTCCGTAACCCATGCTCTATTTTCTGCCTAGCGTTTTCGCAGCGTCTCCTCACCCATCCCCTCTCTGCAAAATGGCGCTCCACCTTCTGCTGCACTTCGCGCAGCTGTCCGGTAGGATCTGCAATGATGGTATCCATGCGTAAGCTTCCGGCTAGGTGATATGATGCCAGAACCTCCTCCGTAGAGGAGATCTGGTTCCATGACAAGAAGGTTATTTCGATTAGCGCACCGAGGTAGATGAACTTCCCCGGTTTCAGAGGTGGATTTTCCTCGGAGGTAACAACGACAATATCAATATCAGAGCCTATTGGCATCATCGCGTCATTCGACTGACCAACCGTCGAGCCGCTGAAGTACGCCCCCATGAACCATGCTTCTTGACTAGTATACTGAATGACCCACTCCATTGAAGCCGCTCGAGCCGTCCCTATATTCATGAATGATCCCTCCAATCCTATGTTCAGGCAAGAGCTTACCATAAATTTGACGGATAAAATAGCCTGCTTTTCCAGCTGTCATTTTTGTATACTCCAAGATTCCCTTATAATTAGTTATAGGTTGAAGCAAAAACAAGGAGCAGCGATATGACTTAAGCTGCTCCTTGTTTCATTATAGAATGGTACCGGGTTTAACTACCCTGTGTTAAATCCAATCAAGCCTTGGTATGACGGCTCATTTGATTCACAGCACTAAACAGAGCTTTTACAGATGAGGTCATAATGTCAACGTCAATGCCGCAGCCCCAATGCACATTACCGTCTGGAGCCGTAATTCCAATATAAGATACAGCTTGTGATTTAGAGCCTGTTTCCAGTGCGTGCTCTTTATAGATCACATCGGTATAATTCATTCCAAGATCCGTTTGCAAGGCATTGCTGATTGCATCGAGTCTTCCGTTTCCAGTCCCTGTAATTTCCTTAACTTCATTACCGGTCCGTATAGTGACGATGGTTTGGAAATCCTCATTGTCCGTAAAACGGTATTTGACAAACTCGACAGGCGATTGGATATTTACATATTCCTTCAAGAAAATATTGTAAATTTCATCAGGCATCAGTTCCTTTTGCTGATGATCCGATACGTTCTTAACGCAGTAGCCGAAGTTTTCGCGCATTTTCGCCGGGAGGTCGAGTCCGTACTTTTGCTGCAGAATGTATCCGATCCCGCCCTTACCGGACTGGCTGTTAATGCGGATAATATCGCCTTCATACTCCCTGCCGATATCCTTGGGATCGATCAGCAGATAAGGGACCGACCAATGCTTCGGCTCCTCTTCCTCACGCCATTTCATCCCTTTAGCAATCGCATCCTGATGCGAGCCGGAGAAAGCAGTGAATACAAGCTCTCCGCCGTATGGGTGTCTTTCGGGTACTCTCATTTTGGTCAATCGTTCATAGACGGAAATAATCGCAGGGATGTTCTCAAAATTCAGCTTCGGGTCCACCCCGTGGGAATACATGTTCAGGGCCAGTGTAACAATGTCTACGTTCCCCGTTCTTTCCCCGTTTCCGAACAAAGTGCCCTCGACGCGCTGAGCGCCGGCCAGCATCCCGAGCTCCGCATCCGCTACACCAGTTCCCCTGTCATTATGCGGATGGAGCGACAAAATGACATGTTCCCGGAAATTCAGGTGCTCGCTCATATACTCGATCTGGCTGGCATAAACGTGAGGCATCGACATGGATACCGTTGCAGGAAGATTAATAATAACCGGGTTCTTCGCTGTTGGCTGCCATACATCGAGTACGCTATTGCAAATGTCCAGCGCAAAATCAATTTCTGTACCTGTAAAGCTTTCCGGCGAGTACTGGAACTGGAAGTTCCCCTCGGTTTCCTCCGCACACTGCTTCAACAGCTTGGCGCCGGTCAAAGCGATATCGATAATTTCTTCCTTGGATTTGCGGAATACCTGCTCCCGCTGTGCCACGGATGTCGAGTTGTACAAATGGACTACGGCTTTTTTCGCGCCCTTCAGCGCTTCAAAGGTTTTGCGGATAATATGCTCTCTGGACTGGGTAAGCACCTGGATGGTTACATCGTCAGGAATCAATTCCTGTTCGATCAAGGTGCGCAAAAAGGTAAATTCCGTTTCCGACGCTGCGGGAAATCCGACTTCGATCTCCTTGAATCCGATATCTACAAGCAACTTGAAGTATTCCAGCTTCTCCTCCAAATTCATCGGAACGATCAATGCCTGATTCCCGTCGCGAAGGTCGACGCTGCACCAGGTCGGCGCCTCCGTAATATATTCCTTCCTGGTCCAATTCAAGCTGGTTACCGGCGGCATAAAATATCCTCTAGCGTACTTTTCAACATGTTTCATGGTTTATCCTTCCCTTCATCCATTTCTGCGCTGATTTGTCAAATAATCGGACGGAATGCAAAAAAAGCCTTTCGTCTCCACTAAACAGAGACGAAAGACTTTGACATCTTACGCGGTACCACTCCGAATTCATGCCATAGTCGGCATGCCCTCTACGGATACGGGTTCACAAGCACGGATAACCCTTGTATCCTCCTGATGATAACGGTCAGGCTCCGGCTCCACCTACTGAACTGGTTCAGCGAGCAACTCCAAGGCGAGTTCCGATATTCCCCACGGCTGTTTCACACCATCCAACAGCTCTCTGTTCGCTAAGAAAATCGTACTATTCCTTTTCAACGTATTTGTAATGTTAGGAATAATGTTATATCACCTATACTATTTGTGTCAAGTGTAATCTGACGTATCCCCGTTCTATTGGATAAACAGGATATTTAGACACGCGCCAGATAGGCTTTCAACCGGTCTTTTTGAAGCAGATGATGGCGGTAGTGCATCTCGACAAGCGCGAACCATTCACGAGCATTTAATGCGCCAAGTCTTGGATGCTGCGCAGTGTGACTTAGATTAGCATCTGCAAGCAGCGGCTCCAATTCCTTCATTCGACGGATCACAGCGCGCATCCCATCCACGATTTGTTCCTTACTTTCCGGCTGGGAAGGCGTATACTGCGGGGATGCCGGAGCCTTAATCTGAATAGGGGGAAATCCGCCCAGATCGAATACCGCCTTGCCGGCGTCCGTTTTCCCCTCGACCGTGTGAACCGGTTCCTTGCTTGTCAAACATGTATCAGCATTTCGAAGCTGCATGTAGAGAGCGGAGTTGATCAAATGTACGTACATTTGTCCGAGAGACCATTCCTCTTCACCTGGTTGCTGCTTCAGCTGCTCCAAGGGATAGCGCTCTAATTCCTCCAGATAGTGACCGGTTAACGTTTCCATGCTATTTACAATCTCATTTGCGCTCATATGATTAGACAGCTCCTTTTCACTAGTTAATGCCATTGTACAAGATGATTACTGACAACAGTATGTCAGTTGTATGAAGGCATATGACAGGAGCTCAGCTTCGTCTCTTCCATCCGAACACTCGCACATGAACGATCCCTTTGGTAAGCCAATGCGTGACTATATAAAGAATGATAAATACGAGTAAAAGCGGTTTAAATAACAGCCAGGCCAAGGCCCAGCACAGCCAAATTTGCCAACTCTTCATCCTGCGAAAAAGTTTGCCGGGCCAGAGGAAAATACGATAAAGCAAATAGCGGTGCTGTAGAGCCTCCAGATACTCATCTTGAAATTGCTTCGATTCAGGATTCATCCGTACCGCATTGCGCATATACGCCTCCTGCAGGTCATAATCCCCGCGTTTGGATGCCGCCCAACCCAGATATAGAAGGACATAGGCATTTTCCGTATCATATTGAATGGCCTGCCGGTCCAATTGCCTTGACATTTCATCGTTGCCGAGCAGGGCTTCTACATAGCTCAGCGTGGCCAAATAAAGCGGAGATTCCGGTTGAAGCTCCAAGGCGGACAGCAATTGCTCCTTTGCTTCCTGGTATTTGCCCTTTTTATTCAGCCGATTTGCATGCAAAAAATAATAATGCGCTTCATACGGATCAATGCGCAAGGCTTCCTGAAGCGCTTCGTGAAATTCCGCTTCTTTCTCCGTTTCATAAAAGACGCCGACACGCACGTACCAGGCCAGCTCGTGCTCCGGATCCCGTTGAATCGCCTGATTCGCCCAATGAAGCGCCTTCTTATGATCGTCCATCAGAAGGTAGATTTGGGCATTCAAAGCGTACGCGTCCGGATTATCCGCATCCTGCTGAAGCACTTTTCCTACTTCATTCAATGCTTCCTTATATCTCTTCCAGGCTATTAATTGATGAGCCGAAGCAAAGGCGGCTTGAATCGATGGTTCCAAAGCTAGTGCCTCCCCTCGTCCCTACTTGATGCCCGTTTTTTTGATGTAGTCCAGAATGACTTGATAATCCTGGTTGACATCGCTAAAGGTCGCGTAATTTTTGGCGGTTGCGAACCATTCCAGCGTTGTTGCTTTTCTAGATTTTACTGACCTTCTTAGATCCTCCTGTGTGATAGGCTGAATCTCCCCGGTCTCGAAGGTCCGTTCCATAGCGGAATCAACCGCATCCTTGACGATTTGCTCCAAATCCGCACCGGAAAACAGCTTCGTTTCAGCGGCAATTTTGGCTAAATTCAGGGATTCGGCCGGTTTTCCGGATAATTTTAGCTGAAGTATCGTCTGCCGTTCCGCTTCCTCCGGAGGAGGTACGAAGACAAGGTGATTGAATCGGCCCGGGCGGCGCAGGGCTGAATCCAGATACCATGGAGTGTTGGTTGCTCCGATCACGAATACGTTGTCGTTATTGGCTTGTAACCCGTCCAGCTCCAATAGCAGCTGATTCACCAGCATACGATCATGATGCTGCCTCATTTGATGGCGGCTGCCGCCCATGGCATCCAGCTCGTCAATAAAGATGACGCAAGGCTTGTTTTCCCGCGCCTTCTGGAATATATCATGCAGGTTATGCTCGCTCTGACCGACATACATCGAAAGAATGGCCTGAAGCTCGATATGCATGAAATTGGCATCGATTTCACCCGCCACCGCCCGGGCGAGGAACGTCTTGCCGCATCCCGGAGGGCCGTACAGCAGCAAGCTTCCTCCCGCTTCCTTCCCGTACGCGGCGAATACCTCCGGCTGCTTCAAAGGCAGAATGAAGCTCATGCGGATTTTCTTCTTTACTTCATCCAATCCGCCGACGTCTTCAAATGTTTCTTTCGGCTTCTCAGACTCTACCAAAGAGTGGCTATCGTTATTAAATTGAATGAGTTTTAATTTATTGCGGCGCCTTTCATTCACTTCATCATGGTCTGACATAGTTTCCCTCCTATTATCAATGATGATAATTTTACCATATTTCTACCTGTTGTCGACTAGGTCTATCTGCAGATTTCTCAATAGCAAAATAGGAGCATGCGCTTATGGCATCCTCCTATAATCAGCAATTCATTACGATGAAGTACTCAGCAAGAAGTACTTTTCGTCAGGGTAGCTTGCGGTCCAGCCAGGATAAGATCGGACGAAGCGTCATGGTCATGTTCGTATCGCCAGTCTCATTCACATAAGGGGCTTGCGTACGAAAATAATCCGGGTGGTTCCCGACTAGAGGGATCTCAACAATCTCGCCTGGCGAATAAGCAACCGATTTCCAAAGCTTGACGCGTCCAAACTGGCGCACCCAGCCGCCCCAGCGTCCCAATCGGGAGACCGGATCTTTCTTCCCTCCGCTTCCCATGGCGGACAGATAAAGCACACGGTCCTTCAGCTCGGAGGAAACAGGGCATTTGGGAGAGCCGATCTGAACGACAAGCGGTGAACCGTAGCCTGCCTTCGTCAGCTGACGTGCGAGCTGAACGGCACTCACGCCACCGCCGCTATGCCCGACTAACAACACGGTACAGCCAGATTGTGCCGCTTCCCATACGGCCTCCCGGACAGCTCCCGCTCCGATCGAGGACCACAATCGCTCCTGAATATCCGTCAAATCGCGAAATATCGCCGCCAATTGACGCACCAAACGCTGCGACCAATCTCCGAATGGGTAGACGGACTTCGATACGACGCGATAACCTCGATTACGCAGCTCAGAGGACAACTCCTCGCGGAAAGGGTCCATAAACCCGGGGGCTGTCGCGATGCCTGCCAATGTGAACAGCGCAATACCGGCAGCAGCTTGTTTCATATGACTGCCCCCTTATGATGATAAGAGCCCTGTTCTTAGCATTCACTAAATTCTATAGCATTAAAGTCCGAAACATACACCAGCGCACTGTCCGGGCGATGAAAAGCAGTGGAATACAGATCCTTAAAAGGCGTATCGGTCACAGCAATCCGGTTATCCCTCTGCTTCCATTGTTCAAGCACTTCTTTGGATATTTCAAACGGCAGCAGCGGCTTCACGGAACGTTTACTATGTACGACAATCATTTTGTTCCCATCCATCGCTATGACCACATTATTTTTATAAGTCATTTGTAAATGCTTCTCTTTTTCTGTTTGATATACGCTCATACGTTCCCCTCCAATTGTATTGCTATTATAAAGCATCGCGAGAGGAGTAGCAATGTATTTTCGCGAATTAGGTACTTGGACATGGGCAATTAGGTGCTGCATGACACAAAAGAGAAAACCGCTTATCGACGTCCTTCCGTAAGAAAAACCGCTGCGCATTATGCGCCCGCGGTCTCCTTTTCTTTTTTGGATAAAACCTCTTTTTTCAAAAACCAGCAGACAAAAAATGCAGCTATGACGAAGCCGAAGGAGATGGAGAACATGTGCTGAAATGCATGAGCAAAAGCTTCCTTCACTTGTGTCACCAGTGCCGGTGAGATTCCCGCCGGAATACCCCCCGTTTCGATATGCTCGGCAGTACCCGGGGGAAGCTGATCGCTAAGTCCGGCAACGCCGTTCTTAATATTTCGGGACAACATACTGCCAAAAACGCTCAATCCAATCGTCGCGCCCAATGATTGAAACAGCTGAACTGTCGATAGTGCAATTCCGCTATCTCTGGAATCTACCGATTCCTGAACAATAAGGTTATCTCCGCCGAAAAGCGCTCCTAGACCCACACCAAGAATAAAGAAGCTGACGATGATGAACCATACGGTCGTACTGACCTGAATCTGCATCAGCAGAAAGAAGCCGATAACCGGAAGCAGGAACGATACGATAAATAGCTGACGATAAGCGACCCGTGTAATCAGAAACCCGTTCACAATGCTGGACGGAATGGCCCCCGCCATGAAGGCCAGAGTTAAATAACCGGAAGCCGTCGGCGAAAGACCCATGACATTCTGGGCGAAGAACGGGAAGGACGCTATGCCGCCCATGATTCCCATCATCAGGATAAACACGAGTATTGACAGGACGACCACATTTCTATTGGTAAACAAACTCAGCGGAATCATAGGCTCTTGAACTCTTGATTCGATCAGGACAAACAATCCGAACAAGAGCAAGGACAGCGACAATAAACCGATGATGACCGGCGAAGACCAGGTGTACCCCTGATTATCAATCAATACCGGGGCAAGCAGAAGCGAGAATAGTCCGAGCACAAGCGTCGTCGCTCCGAACCAATCTACGGAACGCTTCTCCTCTCCTCTTGATTCCTTCATTCCAATCGTCAGCACCGCCGCAGCTAACAATCCGACGGGAATGTTAATCAGAAACACCCAATGCCAGCTCATGTTTCCAACCAGATAACCTCCCACGGTAGGTCCCAGAAGCTGCGGAAGAATCATCAGAGGGCCGATGAGACTTTGAATCTTGGCTCGCTGCTCCAACGGATAAGTCTCTCCGAGAATGACCAGGGCCAAAGGCATGAGCCCTCCGGCGCCGATTCCCTGGATCCCTCGTCCTATCAGGAGCCAAGTCATGGAAGCCGCCA
The DNA here is from genome assembly GCF_014873645.1 of Paenibacillus sp. OAS669. Lineage (NCBI taxonomy): Bacteria > Bacillati > Bacillota > Bacilli > Caryophanales > Paenibacillaceae > Paenibacillus > Paenibacillus sp. OAS669. The sequence goes on along the minus strand of NZ_JADBDR010000002.1, from coordinate 455,240 downwards.
TACCGCTTACAATGGACCCAGTGATAAATAGCCCCATGCAGATCAGATAGACCCTTTTGCGTCCGTAAATATCGGCCAGCTTGCCTATTATGGGCATGAACATGGTAACGGCAAGCATATAGATTCCCGCCACCCATCCATACAATGATAACCCGTGCAGCTCACGAATAATCGTCGGCATGGCGGTCGATACGATGGTTTCATCCAATTCCGCAAAGATTAGTCCCAGCATCAAACCGACCAGTACCAAGGTTTTGTTGTTTGATTGTAAAATGGCAAATCACCTCAATTCAAGAATTGCCTTTATCTTACATTGCTATTTTAAACTGAATGTAAACGGAAATTAATTTTCATTTTATGCAGAGAACCACGAAAATTATAAAGCCTGTAATTCAAACAGGACCGCAAAGCCAATGGCCCTGCGGTCCTTTATTTCTCCATTTATTATGATTCCCGGCTGCCAATCGTTGAATGGGTCCATGCCTCGTAGCATTTGGCAATCGCGCTCATATCCTCCGCTCCCCAGCCGCTGTTGCAAGCAATTTGGAAGATTTGCTGAACAGAGGCTTGCATCGGTACCGGCACCTGAAGCGACTCGGCGAGACGACCGGCCAGCTTCAAATCCTTAAACATCAGCTGCGTCATGAATTGGGCGGAAAAGTCTCTTCCCAATATTTTCGGCCCCTTCATCTCGGCCATTCCGCTTCGTCCTCCTCCGCCAGCCAAGACCTCGAGGAACAGCTCCGGGTCGCCGCCGGATTTTTGAACCAGCATCAAGCTTTCCGCCAATGCCGTCAAATTCGCTGCAACGAGCATATTGTTGGCCAGCTTGGCATTCGCCCCTGCCCCGCTTGCTCCCATGTAGACGGCTTTTTTGCCCATGGCGTCGAACAGCGGTAAGCAAGCCTCATAGGCTTCGCGCTTGCCGCCGACGATAAATGTCAGTACGCCGTCGATAGCTTGCGGTTCACTGCCGGTAACGGGAGCATCCAGCATGTCGACGCCAGCTGCGGATAGCTTCTCAGCCAGCATTTGGCTGGTCACCGGATAAATCGTGCTGCAATCCATAACGATCCGCGGCTTGGTGCCGGAATTGGATTGGCACACGGACAGAATTCCGTCCTCGCCCAGGTAGACTTGCTCTACCGCCGAGTCGTCGGTAAGCATGGTGATAACGATATCGGCCTGCGCCGCTGCCTCCGCCGGAGAAGCTGCGATGGTCACCGCATCCAGCCCCTCAAACGACGACGCCCGCTCCCGGTTCCTATTATAAACGATCAGCGGGAATCCCGCTTTATGTAGATTCATGCTCATTGGCTTCCCCATCGTGCCAAGCCCGATAAATGCAACTTTCATAGTCATAATATGCACTGCCTCCTATTGTAACTTGTCGTCTGCCTCTTCATTATAACACGATTTAACTACCAGGTTTTACCCGCTTCTCCTTCACTCGGGACCCAAAAAAACGCCCTTGCAATCGCAAACAGCGTTTCTGAAGGAGAGGGCCGCTTTGCTTCATGCAGCCCAAACCCCTTTATATGGAGAACCGTTCATTCAAATACTCGACCTGATCTTTATAATAAAAGCCCGCAGGCACCACTTGTATGCTCAAAAGCCCCTGCTCCCATCCGCAGGTAAGAGTAAATTCCTGTGTCAATTCAAATAGGGTCGTCTGAATGACTAGGGTCTTCTCGTCGGTCCAAGCTCCTGCGCTAAAGCCTTCCAGTCCCAGGAACGGGTCCTTTCCGCTTCGCCAATCCATTAAGCCAAAATCCAGATCGAGACGCTGCCCCTTGCCATAAAAGCTCAGACAGCCGCTTTCCTCTGCAAAATGAAATTCGCATGCCTCGAAATCAAACGCGTTGCTGTCAAGCTCGATTTGTTTGCCCGATAACGCCTCCATCATTGGAGAGCTTATCTTGCCCCTTGGCATCGTCAGAGTTAACTTGTCCAATTTTGTGATTAGTGACGTATAAGTACTGCCGTTTTCCGGAAGCGCCTCATCTTGTATCGCAGGATACAGCGTTTCCCATAAGCTATCGAGTACTTGCTGCTGACCGTCACGGTATTTCATCGTATTCGCCGTCGATACGAAGACAGCCTCCTTCTCGGGAATCACTACGACAAGCTGGCCTCCGGCACCGAACGCACTATAGGAATTGTAACGGGTCCGCCAAAACTGGTAACCATACCCCAATGGCCCGTCCAGAAGCATTTTGGCGTTATTCGTATCAGCATGTTTGGCGGTGCTAAGCTCTACCCAGCCTTCAGGGAGTATCCGCTTATCCTCCCAAATTCCTTGCTGCAAATAAAGCTGGCCGAATCTGGCCAAATCTTCCGTTGTGCATTTGATGCCGCTTCCCCCTTTGTTGATTCCCAGAGGGCAGCTCTCCCATTCAATCTCCCCTATGCCGATAGGGTCAAAGAGTCTTGTTCTCAAATAATCGTGGACCGTCATTCCGGTCACTTTTTGCAGGATGGCACACAAGGTATGCGTCCCCGTCGTGTCATATGCAAAGCTGGTCCCTGGAGGATGGCTCGGCTTGGTGTTTAGAAAGGATTCCACCCAATCCTGCACCTGGGTATTGGTTGATTTGGCATGAGCGGTCTGCATGGCCAACAGATGCTTGATCCGCATCATTCTTATGTAAGGATGAACCTCACCTGCCAGCTTCTCGGGAAAATAATCGGCAACAGCATCCTCCAAAGTGAGGAGCCCTTCTCCTATGGCGATGCCAATGGAGGCCGACGTTACGCTTTTGCTTACCGAAAAAGCTTGATGAAGCTGCCTCGCGCTGTAAGGCTTATAATACCCTTCCGCCGCTACCTTCCCATATCGCAGCACAGCAAAGCTGTGAAGATGAATTTGTTTCTCCTGAATGCTATCTATAAAGTCGATAATCGCCTTGGAGCGAATGCCAACCGACTCCGGTTGAACCCTTGCCAGCTCCGTTCTGTTCTTCATACCATCTTCCCCTTTCATTGTCCCGGTTCCGGTTTTTCATTATACTACGGAAAAAGTGAAGAATCTTTAGTCCAATCCGCTGGAAAACGTGAAAAATTTCGTGTAATTGTTCATTCCTCTTCTCTATTCCGCCTGTTCACCCCCATTATGGTGAAATATCCCATTAAATTACTATACAATAGGGATGATGTATGAAAACGGTCTCATACGGCCTGTCACAGGTAATTCCTGATAAATTATAAGATAGACAGTACAGACAAAGCCAACGATAATAAGAATGGATAACGTTTACAGAAAGAGGGAATGGGATTGGAAGCATTGGAGGATCAGCGGGGTAAGGCTGAAGAGAAGAAAAACGGCAGGTATTATTTCGGTGTTTATATGTGGCTGCTATCCTATATGAAGCCTTATGCTTGGCAGATGACCTTATTCATTATTTGCGGCTTGATTATCTCCCTGTCTCAGATGGGGATATTCCGTGTACTGCAGTATATTATCGATAATATTATTATGGCCAGGGACTTGGAGAGATTCCGGTACATCGTGCTGGTTCTGGTAGGCGTGCTCATCTGCATGTTCGGCGCCATGGCGGCTAACAACCTGCTCTCCAGGCTTGTGCGCGAGAAAGCATCGAGGGATTTGCAGTATGCTTGTATGAAGCAGCTGCGTCGGCTCGGCTTTTCCTATTACGAAAAGCATGGCGTGGGAGAAACCCTGTCCTTGCTCAATACGGACGTACAATCCGTTCAAGGAATTTATCAGCGGCACTTCCCCAATCTGGTTAACAGCGGGCTTATGATGCTGGTAGCCTTCGGCTTTGTCATTCATACCAACGCAATTCTAATGCTTGTCACGATGCCGTGTTTTTTTCTGTATTATTTGATCGGACCTTTTTTGCAAAAGAAAACGGCTTATTGGGGCAAAATCGCCAGGGAGCGGCGTACCGACTGGAACCGGAAAATATACGAGAGTATTTCCGGGCTGACCGAGATGCGCGCTTACCAGCGCGAAGCTTGGGACTTGGAGCGTTACGACGAGAAGCATGAGCATTTTAATACCAGTCAAAAAAAGCAGTTTATTTTTCGAGGCGCCCGCGCCTTATCCCGGCAGCTTTCCTCGTTTGCCGGCATGCTCGTTATGTTTATTTGCGGAACTTATCTGAACCGAAACGGAATGCTGACGGTCGGTGAATTTGTCGCCTTCGTCATGTATTACCAGATGATGAATCAGAACTCGGCGCAGATCGTTCAGATCCTGGTGGATCAAAGCCTTGTTCTTCATCAAGGCGAGAAAATTAAAGATTTCATGGCGCTTCACCCCGATGTAGAAGACCCGAAGGAGCCCGTCATCCTTCCTTCCGTTCGTGGAGAGCTCAAGTTCCGGGATGTCCATTTTGGCTATGGCAGCAGGGAAATACTCAAAGGCTTCTACCTCCATGTTCAGGCCGGCGAGCGGATCGCCTTTGTCGGACCGACAGGTAACGGCAAATCCACCCTGCTCAAGCTGATAGGAAGGTTCTATGATCCCACCGGCGGCGAGATCTACCTGGATGGCGTACCGCTGCACCAGCTTTCGTTATCTCAGCTGCGGGATTCCATCGGATATGTATTTCAGGAAACTTATTTGTTCGGGTCTACAATACGCGACAATATCCGCTTCGGCTCCCCGGAAGCTACTGACGAACAGGTTGTGGAAGCCGCTCAGGCAGCCAATGCCCATGACTTCATCATGCAGCTGAAGGATGGCTACGATACGCCGGTCGGTGAAAGAGGCGTTAAGCTGTCCGGAGGCCAAAGACAGAGGATCTCCATAGCGAGGATGTTCATTAAAAATCCGAGGATTATCTTATTGGACGAAGCGACCTCAGCGCTGGACAATGTGAGTGAAATTGAAGTGCTGAAAGCGCTGGATACTTTAATGCGGGGACGCACAACTGTAGCTGTTGCCCATCGTCTATCAACCGTTCGTCATTATGACCGGATTATCGTGATCAAGGACGGAGTGGCCGCGGAATCAGGCACCTATGACGAGCTGGTCGGCAGCAAGGGCTGGCTCTACGAGCTTGAATCCCGTACGGCGGCCGGAAATCCGTAGAGAAAGGAGGCTTGCGAATGACAACTATCAAATGGATATGGGGATATATTTACCGAAGCCGCAGGATGGTGCTGATCAGCATCGCTGTCCTTGCCCTGCAGCAGTGTATACAGCTGATGTCACAGGGATCACAGAAATTTTTCATAGACGACATCTTGGTGAATAAGCACTATGACAAGCTGCAATGGGTGCTTTACTATTTAACGGCTACGAGCCTGGCGGCATACAGCTTGAATTGGATCGGGAATTACTTGACGAGGGTTAATCAATTAAATATTCATCGCATGATGGGAACCAGTCTGATGGCGATCATTCAACGCAAGCCCGTAGCTGAAATGCAGAACCAGCGGACAGCCAAATGGGTTCAATATTTTACAAGCGATATCCAGCAGGTTTCTGATTTTATCTCACGTGACTTGGCCAAAGGGATTCAGCAGGTAGCGGGAACTGTATTTCTGATCGGCGTCATAGCTTGGGCGAGCCCCCTCATCCTGCTTCTTGTCGTCTTTTTTAGCGCCCTTTATATCGCTCTTGGCCGCTATTACGGCCCCATTATGCGAAATCAGACCAAAGAAATGCAGGAACGCCGCGGCGATCTGCTGGTTAAGATCGAGGAAGGTATTTCCTCTACCCGAGAGATCATTGCTTACAACCGGCTGGAGTGGGAGGAAAAGCTGTTCCGCAATACGTTCCAGATTTTTTACGACAAGGTTATGCAAAATGGGAAATCGACCAACTCGCAGCTCCTTCTTAGCAATACCGTACAGTGGCTCGGGAGACTTGGCGTACTTGTAATTGGCGGCTATGAAGTCATCCAGGGTCATACGACCCTCGGCACTTTCGTCATCGTATACCAATATTCCAATCAATTGTTCCAAAACTTCCAGAATGTATTCAACTTCTTCATGAATATGTCCAGCCGGCTCGCTTTCGTAGACCGGGTTCGCGGACTTTTCGAGCAAGAACAGGCTTCGGAAGGAACGAAGAACTTGACGGGAGCCGTGCGCAGCATTCGATTTGAACAAGTCTCCTTTGCTTATTCAGATGAGGGACAGCAAGTATTGAACCATTTGAATATGGTTATGGAAACGGGAGGCAAGATAGCGATCGTCGGAACGAGTGGCGGGGGCAAATCCACCATAGCGCAGCTCCTTCTCCGGTTCTATGAGCCTACCCAAGGTACCATACGGATCAATGGAACCCCTCTGTCCGAGATTCGGTTGGAGCAATGGATGAGCAGAATCTCCGTCGTGTTTCAGGAGCCTTTCCTGCTCCCGGACACGATTCGCAATAATCTGCTGCTCGGCCGGGATTTAACCGATGATGAGCTGTACGAGGCTGCCCGTATTGCGCAAATTCATGACTTTATCGAATCTCTGGAGGAAGGTTACGAGACCGTCATCGGAGAGCGCGGCTACACCCTTTCCGGAGGTCAGAGACAGCGGCTTGCCATTGCGAGAGCCATCATCAGCGACCCGGACATTCTGATCCTGGACGAGGCAACATCAGCGCTGGATATGGAAACAGAACGAGTGATGCAGGAAGAACTCGATCACCTTCGCAAAGGCCGCACCACGATTATAATCGCACACAGGCTATCGACCATTCGCAACGCGGACATCATTTTCGTCATGGATCAAGGAAAGCTGGCGGAGAAAGGCACGCATGAGGAATTGATAGCGAATGGAGTGATTTATAAGCAGCTCGTCGCCTCCATGGCGGAAGCGTCCTAATGAAGCGGGAGGCGTCATATACTTTGTATATGCATGCCTCCTCCTATTATATTAGGCTCTAACGTCGACATAAGCTGAGTGAATGGGAAGGCGAGTCTCCCTCCCCATACCGGAACGCCGCTCAACGACAAAAAAGAACAGGCATAAAAGCTCCCTGCTCAAGTGTCAACAAACCAAATCCTTCTTCTCACCTGCGCTAATGAATGCCAAGAATGACATTTTTCAAGCGCTCCAGCTCCTCCCTCTTCGTCCTGGCGTTCATTCTGCCGTTAATATTTCTTTTCCTCCTGCATTCATCCTCGATCATTTGGAGCTCTTTAATCCGGGATTCAATCTCCTCTAACACATCATGTACGGTATTCATTTATGCAGCCTCCCTAAAAATGATCTTGATCATTTGGATAAATAGGTTATAATCATGATAATGATTATCATTAACTTTTGGCTAAGGAGTCGTGACGATGAGTCTTCTGCTTCCGGTAACTACTCTCATTCTCATTGGGATAGGCGCATTCTGTATCTTCGTCTCCATGGAAAATGACCGTCTCATTCGGGAGTCGACCCGAAGAAAGCGTCAGGCGCTGCTCTCAGCCACAGCATCCCTCTCCTTCAACGAGAGCGCTGAACGCTAACGGAAGATTGCATTCCAGACAGGATACAGCGTCGGCTGCTATGAGAGCCCGGTAAAGAAGGCGCCCTATACAAGGATAAGGACGCCATTAAACTTCTCCCTACTTCATTGCGGAGAAGAGGATCTTAATAACCGAAGTCCGTTCAATATCACAAGGATCGTGCTTCCCTCGTGGCCGACGACACCTAGCGGAAGGGCAATACCTTGCAGGAAATTGGCGGCTATCAATACACAAATGACGGACAGAGCAAATACGATATTTTGCTTAACAATGGATAAAGTTCGCTTGCCAAGAGTGATCGCGTTGGCAATTTTATCGATATCATCACTTAACAATACCATATTGGCCGTCTCCAAGGCCGCATCGCTGCCTGTCGTACCCATCGCAATACCGACCGTCGCCGTTGCCAGGGCCGGTGCATCGTTGACGCCATCCCCAACCATCGCAACATTCCCGTAAGCTTGCCTTAATTCCTTCACCAAGCTCACTTTATGCTCGGGCAGGAGCTCGGCATATACTTTATCGATACCCGCTTGAGAAGCGATAGACTGAGCCGTTTGCTGCTGGTCACCTGTCAGCATAACGACTTGAACGCCATGTTTTTTCAAGGCGGCAATGGACTGCTTCACATTCGGACGTAGCGTATCCTGCAGTGCAATGATCCCTGCGGCGCCTTGTGAATTATGCATGACGGTCACGGTCTTGCCTTCCCGCTCCAATCGATCTATGGTCTCCGAGATCATATCGGTCAACATGCTTGCATCCAAAAAGGCGGGCTTGCCGATTTTCCACTGCTCCCCCTCCCATTGAGCCTGAACCCCCCACCCCGTATAGGTCGTGAATTCCGACGGCCGCCGGATCTGCAGCTCCATCTCCTGCGCTTTTAATACAATTGCCTTCGCTAGCGGATGCTCCGACAAGCTTTCGAGACATGCAGCAATATGAAGCACCTGGGTTTCGTTATACCCTGGAAGCGGAATAACATCTGTAACAACCGGACGTCCCATCGTCAGTGTACCTGTCTTGTCAAATGCAATAACTCGAGTGCGTGCCAGATTCTCGAGATGGGCGCCGCCTTTGAATAACACCCCTTTACGGGCACTGTTCGAAATAGCGGAGAGCATGGCCGGCATGATCGAAGCGACTAAAGCGCAAGGCGACGCCACCACAAGAAATACCATAGCTTTGTATAAGGACTGACTCCACGTCCCGTGGAATACAAGCGGCGGAACAACGATCAGCAGCACGGATAGACCAATGATGGCTCTGGCGTAGATCCGTTCGAACTTTTCAATAAAGCGTTGGGAGGCCGGTTTCTCGCTTTGTGCCTCTTGGACAAGTCGGATAATCTTCGAGAACAACGTCGATTCGCTCGGTTGTCTAACTTCTATAAATAATGCGCCTTGGCCGTTCAGCGTGCCAGCGAATACTTCATCCCCCGCCCCTTTGTCTACCGGAATCGATTCTCCCGTAATAGAAGCTTGATTAACAGAAGAGGTTCCTTCCGTCACCATGCCGTCTGCCGGAATGCGCTCTCCCGGTTTGACGACCACAAGATCGCCAACCTTCAAATCCTCAATCGCTACCACATGTTCTTTCCCATCACGATACAACACAGCCATCTCCGGCTTCAAATCCATTAGGGCGGATATATCGCGGCGGCTTCGGTCCATCGTATAGCTTTCCAGCACACCGCTGAGGGAGAAAATAAAAATAAGTACGGCTCCTTCCGCCCAGTAACCAATAGCTGCCGCTCCGACTGCAGCAACCAGCATTAATAAATTGACATCCAGATCCCGTTCTGCAAACAGCGTATGCAAGCCTTCCTTGGCCTTGACATACCCCCCCACCACAAAGGCCAGAGAATATAATACTATGGCTGCAGTATGGGACATACTATCTATCCCCCAAGCGGCTGCAATGAGGATCCCGCTGGTCAGTGCGGCGAGAGCTTCGCCGTATCGGCTTAACCAGCTTTCCTCGTTAGCCAGGCGCTGTGCTTTCTGTTGGGATAACTCCTGTTCATTGGCTTCGTTGTTGGCGGATGAATAAGCTGTAATCATTTGAGTCACTCCTTCTCATTGAGAATGAATTCCATTATTACTGTCCTTAAAATGGCACATGCTGCTCCTTGTGGGGGAGCAGCATGTGGACCGAGGGAAACCTCGGATTCTTTCTATGCAATTGGCTGGTAAAAATGTTTTATTTAGAATTATTATAATCTGTAACAAAGCAATTGTAAATGGGCTAATGCCCATGGGGTCTGTTAAAAAACCTATCGGACTTGAGCTAATGCCAATATACTCCGGTGGAGTATTCCCCTCCAGCCACTATTTAAACCCGTGAAATGGGATTATATTAGCGGTAATTTCACAGGTTTCAAAGGTGGACGTAAACTCCTCCGAGGCATACCCCACCTCCATATGTAGCATAATTCACGCAAGCCAGGGTTTTTCAACAAACTAAATGGGCTGATGCCCATGCCATGCTTCGTTTTTCGTACATCCTGCCAACGCATACCCCTTCCCACCATTGGACATTATAAGGAACATATTCCAGTTTAGTTCACCGCTCTACTAACGTTACCAACGAAATGAGATATAGGATATGGATATGTCGAATACGAAGATCAGTCTTTTGCAAGCCTTCATGATCTTGATGCTCATGAATGGCCTCACGAATCATGTCATCGTCAATCCCATGATCCTGGATGCCGCAGGAAGAGATTCCTGGTTTTCCGCGGTACTTGCCGGCGGACTCTTTTTCCTCTGGTGTTTGATCCTGCTTTTTATTATCCGTAGATCAGGACACCAGAAGCTTCGGCCTTGGCTGGCTTCTCAGACGAACACCTTCCTGTCCTGGGTCCTCATCTCGCCTATTGTGGTTCAGCTCTATCTGATTGGAAATACAACTGTTGTCCATACCTCGATCTGGACGGTGACGAATTATTTGCCGGCAACGCCCAAGATCATCCTAACAAGCGCCTTAACTCTCGTATGCTTTTATTCGGCGATTATGGGGATTCGAACGATCGCCATTTGCTCGGGCATTCTTCTGCCATTTGTAGTCATATTAGGAATATTCGTCGCTGTAGCCAACGCGCCGGAGAAGGACTACCATTTGCTGATGCCTTTTCTGGAGAAAGGAATGGAGCCTGTAGTTCAGGGGATGGTATACGCAGGCGGAGGTTATGTTGAAATGATCATCATTCTACTGCTGCAGCACCATGTAAAGCAGAAGATCAAGCTCTGGAAGCTCCTTTTGTTTGCAATCATCATGGTATACATAACGATAGGTCCTTTGATTGGCGGCATCGTGGAATTCGGGCCGGATGAAGCGGCCAAACAGATGATTTCGCCCTATGAACAATGGCGTCTTGTACGGCTGGGCGATTATGTGGAGCATGTCGATTTTTTATCCGTATTTCAATGGCTCTCAGGGGCTTGCATCCGGATAAGTCTTGCTCTATTTTTGCTTGCCGATATCCTTCCGACCAAAAATGCCAAGATGAAGCATCTTCTCATTCTGATCGTTGCACTGAGTTATGTCGCCACTTCCTTTATTCCTATCAACCAAAACGAATATTACTTGTGGATGTACCATCACTATTTTCCTGCCTTCTTAGTCGTATCATTCTTTACTTCACTGGTATGGGGAGCTGTTTCCCTGATCAAAAGAACCAGAAAGGAGGAAGCCACATGAACGAGAACCGATCCCGGACCCCTTCGTGGAATATCCACGCTTTAAAGGAATTGTTCGTTCGTTCCTCTGACGTTCAATTGCTGGAGCACCATTTTTCCGAAGCGGATGATTCGGTAGTCTGGCTAATTTATGCTGAAAGTCTCTGCGACTCCAAGCAGCTTGGCACCGACATCCTTCCGGAATTAAAAGAAATCTATTCGTCCAAAGGCTTTGCAAATTTTACCGAAACCAATTATTACGGTACGCTGCCTTTTATTCCTTTCTCGCAAAAAGCTTCCGGGGAGTTTATCGTGGAGTCCGTATTTCAGGGCGACCTTATCCTTTTCTTCCCCCAGACGAATTCCTTATTCAAGCTGAATATTTGCAACGTACCTGGCCGAAAACCTGAAGAGTCGTCGGTAGAAATCTCTATCAAAGGGCCCAAAGATGGATTTACCGAAGAAATCTCAATGAATATTGCTCTGATTCGCAAAAGAATCCGAAGCAACAGCCTGTGCTGTGAAACCATGATTTTGGGCCGAAGAACACGAACGAAGGTCGGGATTATGTATATCGATGATATACTCTCTCCTCAAGTGCTTAGCGAAATCCGCAAACGCCTGAAAAAAACCGATGTGGACGGGATCTACAGCATCGGGCAGCTTGAAGAGCTCCTTGGCGACGTGAAATATTCACTGTTCCCTTTGCTCGACTTCAGCGGACGTCCCGATTATGCGGTTGCGTCTCTGTTGGCGGGCCGTTTTATTCTTCTTGTTGACGGGAATCCGTTTGTTCTTGTTGCTCCCGCTACATTCTCATTGATCTTAAAATCGCCTGAAGATATTCATTTCAACTTTCAATATGTTTCGTTTGCAAGATTAATCCGGCTCTTGAGCTTTTGGCTCTCGGCCTTTCTGCCGGGCTTTTGGGTCTCTATTGCCGCATTTCATCAGGACCAGATTCCGTTCCGGCTGATGGCTACCATCTCGGTATCCCGTCTGGGGCTCCCTTTTACCGCGCAGATTGAGATGCTTATCTTGCTCATTCTCCTCGAGATATTCAGGGAAGCAGGAGTTCGGTTGCCTACCTCCATCGGGCAAACCTTGACCGTAGTCGGAGCCCTTGTAATAGGTGATGCTTCTATCCGAGCCGGATTGGTATCTCCTTCAGTAGTCGTTGTGGGTGCTGTAACCGCGGTAACCGGCGTAACCCTGGTCAATCAGACCCTGAGTACCGCTCTCAGTACGATCAGGTTGTCGGTATTCATTGTTTGCTCCGTACTAGGTCTGTACGGTTTTATACTCAGCATCATCCTGCTTACCTTTTACATGTCCAAGCTTTCATCCTTCGGCGTCCCTTATTTGTCACCGCTCTCCCCTCCAATACCCAAGGACATCTTGAAGTCGTTCTTAAGAAGTCCATGGAGCAAGCTGAGAGGAAGACCCCGTGTTCTCAACACCGTGGATCCGGATCATCAGGGGGAACAGGAACCGTGAAGCTTAGAAAAGTACTTCTCATTATTCTCGCATGTCTATTGCTGCCGGGATGCTGGAATTCGAAAGATATTCAACGGATGGCCTATGTTACGGCTCTGGGGCTCGATTATAAGGATGGCAAATATATTTCTCACGTCCAAATATTGAATTTTGCCGGCGTCGCCAAAGTCGAATCTACCGAGATTGGGAAAAATATCCCGATTTGGGTAGGAAAAGGCGAAGGGACGACCGTTACCGAATCGTTCAATTCCATCTATGCCACATCGCAAATTCGTGTGTTCTGGGGGCACGTCAAAGCGCTTATCATTTCGGAAAATTTACTGAAGCACGGTGATAAAATTAAAGAAGCCTATGATATGCTTAACCGTTACAGAGAAGTTCGATACAATATTCTTCTTTATGGAACCAACGATCCGCTTGAAGAGATACTGTATCAAAAATCCATTCTTAATTTCTCGCCGCTGGATTCCATTATGGATACTCCTTCCCAAACCTTTTCACAGCGCTCTTTTATCGTTCCTCAATACGGTTATAAGTTCATAGCACATATCAACGAACCTGGTAACCCGGGGTTCCTTCCTTCCTTGTCCATTGACAGGCAAAGCTGGCAGGAGGACAATAAGCCAAAGTCGCTATTGAAAATCAATGGGGCGTATTTTTTTCGAGAGGGAGACATGATCGGTTGGCTTTCGGAAAACGACCTAACCGGCTACCGATGGCTGCAGAGAAAGCTGGAACGCTCCCCTATCAATATCCCTGATGATAAAAATCCAAAAGCAGCTGTCGTAATGCTTAATCCCAAAGCGAAAATTCAGTCTGTATTTCAGAACGGAAAACCCAAGTTCAACATTTCTGTCAAAATTGAATCCTACATAGACGAGATGATCACGGATATTTCCGAGCAGGAATTGGAGGAGCAGGCGGCCAAAGTCATAAAAAAGGAAATCCGATACTCCTTTACTAAAGGAATAGAAAAAAAACTCGATGTGCTTAGGCTGGATGAAGCTTTGTACCGTTCCAATCCGAAACAGTGGCGGGAGGCTCACCAAAATAAGGAATTCATTCTTGACGAACAATCACTGAATCGTATTGATGTTACGGTGAAGCTGCTTCACACGGGGAAATATAAAGGCAGGGTCAGCTAATACTTGTTAATAAGATTAATAATTAATTATATTAATTTTCTGCATAAGCAAAAAAGCCCTTTTCGAGGGCTTTTTTGTAAGAAAGACGGCCTGTTATTTTTGTTGTTGAGCGTTTTTATCACCGACTGTGACGGTTACTTCCTGCTTATTTCCGTTACGCATAATCGTTACTTTAACCTTGTCTCCGACTTTGGATGCCTGGATGATTTTGGTCAAATCGTCCTTGTTTGCAATCTCTGTGCCGTTTACGGCAATAATAGCATCATAAGGTCTTAAGCCTGCTTCAAAGCCTGGAGTTTTGGGCTGGACATCAGCGATTAACGCGCCTTTTGTGCTGGTCAAGTTCAGGTCGGACAGCATATCATCTGTAATATTTTGAACACTCACACCCAGATATGGCGCCGGTTCTTTTGGAATTTCCACGTTGTTTTTCAGATTTTCCAGCACAGAGCTGATTGTGCTTGTAGGAATGGCGAATCCGATGCCTTGTGCTTCGGCGCTTACCGCCGTATTAATTCCGATAACCTCACCGTTCATGTTCAATAACGGACCACCAGAGTTCCCCGGGTTAATAGCGGCATCCGTCTGGAATAAATGTTTATACTCGCGGGTACCTTTTTCATCCGGAATACTGATTGGACGCTCTTTAGCGCTGATTACGCCGGAGGTTACCGTATAATCAAAATCATAAGGGTTGCCGATTGCTACTACCGAATCCCCTACCCGAGTGTTATTGGAATCACCGATAGGCAACGTTGGGAACTCTTTGTCACCCTCGATCTTCAGAACAGCCAGGTCAAGATCATAGCTGTTACCAAGCAATGTGGCCTTGAACGGCGTATCGTATCCTTGTACAGTGACTTCAATCTCATCCGCACCGTCGATGACGTGTTCATTAGTTAAAATATAGCCGGAGGATTGAAAAATAAAGCCGGACCCCATACCGCTGGACTGCAGAGCACCGTCATTCGATTGTGACTGTCTGTCGCTTCCGCCTCCATTATAGCCAAAGAATTGGCGGAACAAAGGATCGTTATACATCGAATTGGTTCGGGAATTGTTAACCTTGACCTTCGTTTCAATCTTGACGACTGCCGGACTCGCTTGTTTGGCAATGTCCGCGATACTGCCTCCTGCAATCGAATTGGAATAGGCTGCGGTTTGCGCCGACCCGCTCGACGTTACGGAGGAGCTGGCTCCGCCCGCCGCGGCAATATTCTGAGTGAATAAGTTATATTTATCCGAGACGAACATCAAACTCCCAACAACCACTGCACCGGCCAAAAAAGCCGCCAGACTGCTTTTCAAAGTGCTGCGTTTCTTCGTATCATAATGCCCTGCCGAGTTCAAGGTCACTTTACCGGAATTAAAAAACGGGCTTCGAATTGTTTTTTCTGGCTGGATCCACTCCGTAACAGGCTCTTCAACGGGTGATTCCATTGTCTCTGCCTCAGGTTGAGCTTTATATTCTTTATCGTAATTGTTTTCCATTGTAAAATACCTCCCATATGTCCGTGATATGAATTCGTTCACTAGCCATCGGCTATGAATTTATAATAGAATTCGTACCTTAAACGCACTTTAAAATTAGTTAAATAGGAGGTAAAAGCCTGCAAGTGGCGTCGTTACTGAAAAAAAGCTTGTTTGAGCCTCTCATTTGCTAGACGAGGCTTGTCTATCAGACGCTATTTTTAAGCTGGGATTAATCCTCAAAAGTACCGGTAGGACAAAATAAATAGGGCATTGCTGCTCTCTAGCATAAAAAAATCCCCCCTACTTCCTGCAAAAAAGAAAGTAAAGGAGATTCATAGGGCTGCTATATTTACTTTTTAAAAGTAACGGACTTTTCATATTTGCTGAAGCCGTCTTGTTCCCCTTTATAGGTGTAGCCGTTTCGGCTGTAAAATTGGTTTAATTGCGGACTGCTGGCAATGCAGTCGAGCCGAACAATGGTTTTCCCATCAAAATGGATTCCTGAATCGCACCATTGCAGGATAGCTTGTCCGAGGCCTGAATTTGCAAATTCGCGTTTGACCGCAAGCCGATGGATATAAACGGCACGATCCTCCGGGTGCGCTTCAGCGCCCCAAAGCTTATAATCCCATTCACTAGGCTTCTGGAGCAGCATGACTACACCTGCGATACTTCCCTCTTTCTTGCAGACGAATACATCGCCGCGCCGTACTGCTTCCACCGTATTGTGGGAGTCATGACCTTCCAGCAGCCCTCTCCATTGGGATGATCCTTTGCTGCGCAGCCATTCCGCAATCTCTATAAGCAAAGCCATGATAGCCTCAGTATCTTGGGGTTGAGCCTGCACCATTATGCTATTTTCGCTGATTAGATGATCATGAATAGTAAAAGCTTGGTTCATTAGCGCAAACCTCCTTCTTGGTTGACTTCCGTTCGATTTCTCCCTTTCCGTTTCGCCTCGTATAGAGCCTGATCGGCCAAACCCAGCAGCTCGGAAGGCTCTTGGGCCTGGGAGGGATACTGGGCCAGACCGATGGATAGAGTGCATGTCCTTCCAATAGGGTTCTCGGTTGTCTCAAAAGCAAGACGTATCCGTTCCGCCGTGGCGTAAGCATCTGACAGGGATGTCCCCCTCAGCAGCACGACAAACTCTTCACCGCCATACCTGCAGCTAATATCCTCTTGGCGCAAATAATGATGCAATAGTTCTGCAAGATGATTTAATACAGCATCCCCTGTCTGATGGCCGTAAGTATCGTTTATCATTTTAAAACGATCGATATCCATAATCAACAGAGAGAAGGCCGTAGTCTCCTCTACCCATTGCTTCATAATTTTCTCAAGCGATCTGCGGTTCATTAGTCCTGTAAGCGGATCGATGGATGCTTCCCTCGCCAATTGATCTGTATGCGCCTCTATATGCTTCAGGGCGTTCCCTAACGACTTTGCCAGCAAATCGGCCTCAAAGTTCCAATAACTGCCGAAGGAGGGAGCGCGGCTTTGTCCGCTTTCATAATCACTGACCTTCCTTGCCAGGGATACGAATGGGCGCGTCAAGCGGCAGGAAAACCAGATGGCAATTAAAAGCAAAAGAAAAGTCGACGGCACAAAGTAGATTAGAAGCTCCTTCGTATAGTACTGAAGCTGATTATCGACGGCCTGCTTGGGGGAGACGACGACAATCCCCCATCCATTCGAGGGAACTACGGAATAACCGGCTAGCTGAGACACCCCCCGCGTGTTCGTAACCTGCTGCTTGCCACTCCGTCCTTGGGTAATTTGGTTTACGACCGGATTGGCAGATACCAGCTCCCCTACTCGGCCCAATTCGGGATGAAATAGCAGATACCCATCCGAACTGACCACATAGTAGTAGGAGCCGTACTCATCAATGGAAGAGCTGCCGAAAACCTGGCTGATCACATTAGGCTCCTGAAGGTAGATCGTCCCTAATAAGTAACCCCGGAATTCGCCCTGCTGATCGAAAATTGGTTCGCTCATCGACACGATCAATCTATTCGTAACCGAAGTGACGTAAGGCTTGGACAGGTACGGCGTCCTCAGCCTTATCGTACTCCTTGCTGCCTCGGTCAATACAACCGTTCCTTCGATCCTGCTGAGCGACGACGGTGTCGCCGCATGAACGCGTCCCGTCTCCTCCACCAGTACGATAGAATTGAAGAACCGGCTGCTATTTCTCAGCAATTCCAGCTTTTGATTAACATCTTGAACGGTCATATCCGGATAGTTCCGAAGGGTTTCAGCCGAATAATGCAAGCTCTCTTTCATGGTTGTGAAAATGCCGTCCATGGACATACTCATTTTGTTCGCAGTGAAGGAATTTAGATTCAGAGTGGTTTCTGTTAAAGATTTTTTCTTGGAATGAAAGGATAGAACCAGGAGAATCGTTGCGGTAACCAAGATCGTTAAACAAACCATTCCCGTGACGAGCGTAGTCAAGCTCACCTTTTTTTTCTGGCTGATTTGAAGCTCTCGAAGAAGGGACATGTATCCTCACCAGTAGTTAGATTAATAGAACAACATGTGTATTATACAATAGATAGGGATGAGGTACACAGATCTAAACAGGACTTAAGATAAAATTAATGTGACGATTCCTTTGAAAATCACGTTGCTCAGCCCCCAGAGAATGGTAAAAGCCCCCAGACCCAAGAAATCCTCTTAGGCTGAGAGCTTTTTGACATCACCTTATGGATTAGACCGCTAATTGAAAAATATGTTTCTGAATCGCTTTGGCAACCCCATCCCGCTCATTCGTGTCCGTTACCGCATGGGCCGCCCGCTTCAGCTCCTCGTCCGCGTTGCCCATAGCAACCCCGAGGCCGGCCGCCTGGATTAACCGGAGATCATTCATATTATCGCCAATGGCCATGACCTGCTCCATTCCAATGCCCAGCTGCTCGCATACGATGCGGACGCCGGATTCCTTGGAAATCCCTTTGGGGGAGATTTCAATATTTACCGCCGCGGAGCGCGTAATCTCCAAAGTACCCCAGCTCTCAATAATATCGCGAAGCCGCTGTATTGTGTCCAGATCATCATGGCGAATGCCGAACTTCATCCAGTCGCGTTCAAACATTTGCTCCGTCCAGTTCCGCTTGCTCGTCAGGCTCTCTACGCTGTAGCCCCAATAATGGGCACCCCATTCAACCGCTAATTGCTGGAGCCTAAGCACATGATCACGATCGATATATACCCGCTTAGCGAGCACCTCAGGACGTTCCCATACCTCGGCTCCATTGACAAGAACCATTGGGGTCTGCAGTTCAAGCTCCTCCCAGAATGACTTGGCTGTCTGTGTGCCGCGGCCAGTCGCGAAGATCACCTTCACGCCTGCCTCGACCGCCCTATGAATCCAGGCCTTCGTTTCTTCCGTTATCGTCTTGTCCTCCGTTAATGTCGTTCCGTCTAAATCCAGTGCCAATAATCGGACTTGCGGCATTTCCGCACCCTCCCAAATCTTATTTGGATCAACCGTCTTACTCTATAGAGATAAGCTTTCGAGCGGCACATCAAAAAAATGATTCACGACAAGGCCGCCGGCCGATGTGGATTCATTCGGGGTTTGCGGCAAGTAAACCAGCTTGACTCCCCGGCATGATTCCGGAATGGTAGAATAAATCCGCTTCTCTAGCGGAGTGAGAAGCCGTGTCCCCAGCACATCTATCATCTTGCCGGTCAGCAGCACATGATCCGGATTGAAGAACGTGATTACGTTGCTTATCGCCGTTCCTATCGCGGGCTCAATCTTATTCAGCAGCGCTGCGGCTTGCTCCTCCCCCGCATCCAGCTGCTCCGCAAAGCTCTCCGGCGTATATCCGGCGTTGCGCTTCAACCCGCTGACCGAAGCTAAGGTGGTTAAGCAACCCCTGGCTCCGCAGTGGCATACGGGCGTTTCTTCGGGTGCAAACGCCTTATAATGGCCGAATTCACCTGCGACATGCGAGGAACCCGTACATAGCTGTTTATTCAAAACAAGAGCCCCGCCAATGCCATAATCCAGCTTGATCGTCACATTATTAGCCGAATCCGCCAAACGCCCTTTGAGATTCTCCACGATGGCCAGCAGGTTGGCGTCGTTCTCCAAATATATAGGAACATTGTATCGCTCTTCCAACCGTTCCTTCAGAGGGAACTCCTTCCAGCGGAGACCCGGGGAATAAATGACCACTCCTTGTTTGGAGTCGACAAGTCCTTGAATGCTGCAGCCGATGCCTTTGAGCTGGTGCGGCTTCGGAACTCGTTTCATCAGCTCATCGACGATTTGGATGATGTACTCAAGGGGATGCTCCACATCACGATAAGCCTGAACCTGCTCCTTGATTTCGTGAATCGTATGGTGCTGGAAATCAATCAAGGTTCCTCTGACGTATTTCACTGCAAGCTCAATCCCAATGGCGTACATCTCCCCGGTCTTGACAACGAGCGGGATTGGCTTTCTTCCGCTATTGCCGGCAATAGGGTCGGTTTCGAGCAAATAATCGTCCTCAAGCAGCCGGTTCACAATATTGGTGATCGTTTGTTGGGTAAGACCCGTTTTCTCCGCCAGCTCCACTCGCGAAATGGGGCCTTCAGTATAAATCAGACGCAGCACTTTCTGCTGGTTGATGGATTTAAGAAGTTTGTTGCTAGTCGTTCTTTCAGGCTTCACGGGATGCAGCACCTTTCTTGCTCCCCATCATCTGGGGAGATTTCATATTCACCGCCTTTTCCAGCCATGGAAGGGTAAGGCGAAACGCCCGGATTTCTTGAAATGTCAGCCTCCACTGAAGCCGCAGAATGCTGCTCCAATTCCGCTCCGCGTACAGTGAAGCCGTTAATCCAAGCGTCTTCATTATATACCGCATTCGCCGCAAATGAAAAGAATTGGAAATTAACACAAACGTACTTAAATTTCGCTCTGTAAGGATCAGCTTGCAGTTCACGAGATTGTGGACCGTATTGCGGGAGCGGGATTCCAGGATCATTCGTTCTACGGGAACCCCTTGGTCCAGCAAATAACCCCGCATAATCTCGGCCTCTGTCCTATTGGATTTCACGGCCCCGCCGGATAGTACCAGATAACGGTAATGATATTCGCGGTACAGACGCAGAGCCGCATCCAGCCGTTCCTTTAGCAAGGGATGAATTTGATTGCCATCGCATCGGTACCCTAGAACAATTAATGCATCTGCAGACTCCTTGCTTCTTCTGCAGGAGTGCATCCACACAAAATACGTCAAAGGCACAGCCGCAATGATGCACAGCATCGTCATTAGTGCTATTTCCCACATCCTGCTGTTCCTTTCCGATTGATTAGTGCCTCAATGTGATTATAAATCAAATTGATTAATTACATAATACGATAAAACCATCCCTTCGACAATCCCTTATTTACCTAGCTCTGCTGTTCCCTTCCCTCGTTCAATTTCACCTGCTTGAGAACGCCGGTTGATAGATTGCCGCTTGTATCCAAGGCTTGCACGAGAACCTCATAGAACCCGTGCTTTAAGCTGCTTGCCTCCACCCTGGTAACACCTGGAGGAGCGAACAGTTCAACGCTCCGTTCCTTCTTGTCATTGCCGCCTTTGGGTGAAATGACAACACGCGTTCCAGCATAATCCTTATCCTGTGGCGGTACGAAGGTCACCTGAATGGTATGACTGTGACCATATACTTGTAACGAAACCGTATCCCCCGGCGGAAGAGTATCTTTGGCAGTTAGCAGTGGTACGGCACCGCTGCGTGCTGAGTTCCCCGCTGCATCATACGCTTCAACCTCGACCCTATACGAAGTGTAGCCGACCAAGTCATCCATCCTATAACTGCATTCTTGCTGGCAGCGATCTGACAGGATAGTATCTACCGGCTGGTCATTACGGTAAATACGATAACCTTGCACACCTATATTATCTGACGCCTGATTCCAATGGATCGTGGCAGTATGGTAGGTTACATCGGTTACCGTAAGTACAGCCCCTCCGTTCCAAACAGGAGGCAAATGATCCGGTGCTTTAACCCGGAATGACCATTCTGCAGCAGGGATTGCGTATGTTCCCGCCTTATCCGCCGCCTCGATTTTGATATGATGATCCCCTTCCGACAGATCGGAGCCCGGTAAGACAAGAATCCGTTTACGCTCCGGATCATAAGTCGCGTTCACCGAAACACCATCCACTACCGCAATGATAGAAGACGGATCGACGCCGCTTCCCTCATCCGTCACTTTCACGCTAATGGAAGGACTCAGTCCTGTAACCTCCGCCCCCGGTGCCGGTGTCAGATCACTGAACACAGGACCTGTTACATCTTCGCCCAAGTCCATATATTCCGCTCTCAGATTGTCCAGATATACTGCGCCTTTATTTTTGTTTGCCGGGTCTGATTCACTGACAACGATGTATCGAACCTTCAAAGGATATATCGTATTCTCCGGTACCGGAGCCGTCACGTATTTCCAGCCGGTCCAATCCAGCGCTCCAGGCTCAGTAAGGTCAAAAATCCTATTGGTTCCGCTGCCGTCGGTGACGCCAAGTCTCAAATAATGGCGATTCGAATCGCCGTAGACCCACAATCCAAACCGGTAAGGCTTCCCTTCCACTTCTCTTCCTATTTCTCCATTCTCATCTAGCAAGTTGACATAGGCATTGGAAGTACCGCCTTTTCCCATGAAATCATAAGTGAGCTTTAAGGATTTCGTCCCGTAGCGAACGGGATTAGGCCTGGCTACAGCATTAATTGTTACGGAGCCTGCTACGGCATTCGCATCCTTGGTTTGCATATGATCCGTGCTTTCGAACGGCTCTAGCAGCTGCGGAAGCTTGCCTACCTGAACGACGGCTTCAGCACTCACCTGACCGAATGAGGCGTGAACTTTGCCGTCTGCAGTTCCATAGACTGCCTGCAGCCTCCCGTCGCTTGTCACCGTTCCTATTGCACCCTCCACGGACCAAGCTAGCCTCTCCGGAGAGATCCAGACTCGCTGGCCTTCGGTATTGAAGGCTTGAGGTTGAAATACGGCAACAGCTCCCGGCTCAATTACGGTCGGATTCGGTTCAAGAACGAGTCGATCCAAGGCATCGACTACGGAAACATTGATCTGCTTCATTACGCTTCCGCTCTGAACCGTCAGATGCCCGGTGCCTGGCGTCAACGAGGCCGTAAAGCTTCCATTGCGGTCCACGGTTCCTACAGCTCCCTGGACTGACCATTGAAGCTCCTCCCTGGAAACAGGTACGCCATTCCCATATGCGTCCCGGCCTTTGACCTCGAACTCCACCCTGCTTCCTGCGGCAACTTGAAGCGGAGCTTCAGGGTTCACAACAAGCGTATTCAACGGACCTACCGGTGCGGTAGTGATAATCGCAATAGCATTGCCTACCGCACGGTCATGACCATCGGAAGGCCGGTTTAACAGACTGGGGTGCATACCCCCCGGCTGCCGGACGTAATAAGTTGTCGAGCCCCCGCCATCGATATTGATTGCATTTTCCATCCCAAGGCTTTGTAAGTAATAAGCGCCTTCGGCCATCGTGATTCCATCGGAATGTCCCGGCTGTCTTCCGTCCACCGTTAGAAGATACAGCTTCCCTTGCTTTGTGGCGACCATTGTTCTGGGGTGTCTATCGCTGGTATTGGCATCGGCGGGATCAAGCACGGTTGGAGACACGACCCCGTTCTTCAGAAGAACATACCCCAAGGTTGAATTTCCCGAAATGACTTGTTCCGCTTCCCCGAAGCCTTTGGAGAACGAGATGTCCAACCGCAGCCGTGTACCGACCGCGAGCTTCTGCCGTACCCAATCCGCCTTGGAGCCGGTAGCGGACAAGACGAATGTCCCCGGTTCAATCGGTGTATCCGAGGCTTCCGATATCGACTCCACTACACCGCTGACCGGCTGCCCCGGAATCAGCTTATTGGCGGGGTCATCCGCACGAATGACCGCTTCGATGCCGCCGTCCGAAGTTCTGGTGGAGCTCCCGAATCTCCAGTTGTACAAAAAAGCGTGATTGGTATGCGTCGCAACACGGGTCCGGTTAATCATCGTCAAGGTAAGCGACTCTCCATTATCCTTGGTCAGCTTGGAGGTCATCGTTACATTCTCTTCAAGCTTAACCGAATGATCCGGCATAATGGCCATGGCAATCTTGCTCGTCGACGGTGAGCTTACCAATTCTCCATTCGAAATCATCAAGCCCGAGGGTACGCCTACCGTACTGAAAAAGTCCCCGTTCGTACCCGCTACGGGACGCTCTCCCTGCTGTTCAAGCTCCCCCAGCATTTGGCTGACGGTTGCGGCTGCGGATACCTCTCCATGTGACGAAACCGCTTCCACCTTGGCATAAGGGTTGGCAGGATCAACTTCAAGCAGATGAACTGATTCCCGCAAGCCATTCCCAATCAAGGTACGGCTTGTATGGAGGACGCCTGGTGCAACGCTATACTGCTTCTCGTCCAGAGTTTGCCATTGGACCGCTTCTGCATGTACTATTCCGGCATCCATCCGTACATTCACCGGTGTCGCCAATACGGCCGCTGTAATGAAACCTGTAACGAGATAACGCCATACTTTGCTCGTTCGCTTCATGCGATGAATCTCCCTTCGATTACTTAAGTTGGGTTGACGAAGCCGATTCGCCGGAATCGGCCTCGCAGTACCTGGGGCTGCTTAGCTATTTCTTTCTGGCCTGCTCACTCTGTATATATTTGGCTGCTTTCTCGTTAGCCTCACGAAGGACGGTGTTGATGTCTTTTTTGTCAAAGATCATTCCAGTTAAGGCTTCACGCAAATATTTATAATTCTCATTGTCATACTCCGAGTTAATAGGAGCGATTGCCGGCTTCACCTTAAAAATGCCTTCCAGATTCTTTCCCTTATAAATATCGGTGTTGGAAGCGAACTGCTTTTTCAGCTCAGGATCATTTAATATCGTTAAATTGTTTCCTTTATTCATTTCCTTTTGCGATTCTTCACTGATCATCGTCAAAATAACGCGGTACGCCGCTTCCTTGTTTTTACTAGTCGGCGGGACCATCAAAGATTGGAACTCAATCTCCCTGCCCACCCCCGGCTTGTCGTCGAACACCGGATGACCGACCACATCCCAATTGAACCCGTTGCCTCCCTCATTCAGCTGCGGAAGACGGCTCGTAATGGCTGCAAGCCAGGAAGGGAACATCGCCAGCTTCTGGTCCTTCATGAAGTAGTCCACGCCGTACTGGAATTTATTTTTGGGGTCGATATAGCCGGGAATCTCGTACATCTGCTTCAGCAGGCCGAACGTTTTCTTGTAGCCCTCCGTATCGAATATCGGTGCTCCCTTATCATTCACAGTTCCTAAGGAGTACCCTCTGGAGAAAGTACGCTCCGAGCCGGGATCGAAGCCAAGGTATTGGATACCGTTTTCTTCGCGCGTCAACCGCTTGGACAGCTCGGTAATTTGATCCCACGTCATGCCGTCAGTCGGATACGGGACCCCGAAGCGATCAAAAATATCTTTGTTATAGATAAGAACGCCGTAATTGAGTGTGTACGGGATGCCGTACAGCTCGCCGTTTTTGCCGTAGGATTTGATCGCGTTAATGGCTTGAGGCTCAAATTTGCTTAGATCAACCCGATATTTTTTCACAAAATCATTCATATCGCTGGCAACACCGAGCGGGAGCAGATCATTCATATAAAAATGCGTTGTGGCAATCAGGTCGGGAACTTCCCCCGCTGCAATCATATCCGAAAGCTTCGTCCCTTTTATGAGCTCAATATTAATGTTCGGATGCTTCTTCTTAACCGTACCGAACAGCGCATCGACATCGTTGGGCGTATTGATAGCCGCATAATGGGAATACAGCTTAAGGGTGACCGGCTCTGTAATCGTAAGCTCTTCCGGCGCAGTGCTGCCGGGTTTGGCGGGATCGCCGGTCTGCGGGGATTGTGCCGGCTTGCTGGAACAGCCCGTGGCTGCTGCAAGAGCGGACAGCAGGATCAGAATAGCTGCTGATACACGTTTTCTTTGCTTCATGATCAATCTCACCTTCACATTGGATTTTATTAATGGAATTAATAATTAATATCATTAGATGATTTGAAAGCTCCAAGTTGCAGCTGGAAGAGCCGCATTACGCATCATGTCTGCCGCTTCGACAGTCACCCGGTGAACTCCCTTTTCCAGCGGTTCCAGCGGCTTGCACTCTAATATCCCCGTATCCTTGCAGAAGGTGTGCGGAAGGACAGCATCATTCAACCATACTCGGATCGATGCGGTATCCACGCCGCTTTTGCTATCCTTCACCGTTACTTGAATCAGCGGGCAGCAAGTTGTTACTACCGAATGGTCTGAAGGCCGCATACCGGAGAATTCCGGACCTTCCACATCCTCATCAAAATCAACATACTCCGCCCTGAAATGATCTAAATAAAGCACTCCTTTATTCTTCTTGGCGTCATTCGCTTCCTCTAGAACGATCGTATGTACACGTATGGGAAGCCTGGTGTTCTCCGGGACCTCCGTACAGACATATTTCCAGCCCTTCCAATGCAGGCCATCGGAATCTGTGAAATTCAGGAAGCGTCTAATGCCGTCTGCATCCTCTATTTCCAAACGCAGCCCATGGCCGCTGCCATCTCCGTTAACCCAGAGCCCGAAGCGGTAAGGGGCTCCCTCTATCTCGTGCCCTCGGTCTCCAGTTCCCTTCACAAATGTCATCCGGGCCTCGGATATTCCCGGCTTGCCTGTAAAATCATAGGTCCACCTGCCTGAGAAGGTGCCGAATCTTACGGGAGAGGGTCTTGCCGCCTTCGTTATCGTGACGGATCCCACGACCGTATTTACCTCCTCGGTTCCGATCCCGATCAAGCTTTCAAAGTCGGCAATCATGTAATGAGATTTGCCAACGTGGACATCGGCAAACGTGTGAATGCCACCCAGACTCGCCTTCACGCGGCCTCGGCCGCCAACAGGGCCAGCAGCCCAGTAACCCGGCTCCTCCCACTTCCCAATCTCGCCTTCCGTCGAACAGGACAACAGCTCATTGGATACGAGGACCTCATTTCCATCCGCATCAAAAGCCTCCACACGGAAAGTCAGATTACCTCCCGGCTCCACTTCAGCTGATGAGGGCACCAGCTTTAAACGGGCCGCCTGATTCGTAATGAGTACCGGAACGGATTGAACGACATTGCCGTAACGGACGATGATTCGGCCATCGGCCGGCACCGGACCGACCATCCATACGCCTTTTTCAAGGATGGATCCTATGCAGCCCTCCAACGACCAGTGCAGCTGTTCTCCATCCACGGGTGATGCATTTCCATAACGGTCTTGGCCTTTTACCTGAAACGCGACCTTGCTCCCCGTCATAGCACGTACAGCAGACGGAATTACAATAAGGGTATCCAGCTCTCCCTTTGGTGCCTTAGTAATGATAGCCAACGCATTGCCGATTTCCCTCTCAAAGCCGTCCGACGGTTGATTCACCAGCGTTGCCCGCTCATCTCCGGGCCGACGAATGTAGCAGGTGGTTGAACCTCCCCCATCCAGATTTATCGCGTGCTCCATCCCCTGTTCCTGAAGGAAGCAAGCTGCTTCCAATAGTGTCATCCCGTCGGAATGACCCGGCTGTCGGCCGTCAATAGCTGCAAGATACAATTTTCCTTGCTTGACAGCTGCAATAGTCCTTGGATGCCTGTCGCTGTTCAACCGTATCCGCGAGTCCAGTAAGACTTCCGGAATCTTTCCGTCTTTAAGCAGCATGAACGCCAACGTAGAATTGCCGGACAGCACCTGTCGGGCATTCTGAATTTCTTTGTCATATTGTATTGATAGTGTAAGCGCCGTTCCTGGGGCAGCCTGCTCCAGAAAGGCTCTGGCCTTCCAGCCCGTTAGAGAGAGAACCCAACTCTTGGCTTCCATCGGGGAATCGGCAGCTTCTCCAATGGATTGCACAATCCCCCGAATGGGCACCCCCGGATACAGGTTAACTTCAGCCTCATTCGCTGCTACTATGGCTTCGATCCCCCCGGCCGGCGTCCGGGTTGAATCGCCGTAGCGCCAAGTGTACACGCAGGCTTGATCGGTCTCGCCAGCCTTTCTGGCACGATTCACCATATCGACCGACATGTTGTATCCGCTTTCACAATGCACCAAGGCACTCATCCTGACCGACTTTTCGAGCTTTATCGAACCGTCGTTCATCATAACCAGTATGACCTTGGTAAGCAGCGGAGAGGTAATGATCTCGCCATCGACCATATGCAGTCCGGATGGAACCCCTGCATAGCTGAAAAAATCTCCGTTAAATCCGGCCACACATCGTTGTCCCTGCGTTTCAAGCTCATGTAGCAGATTTCCTACCGTCTCCAAACGGACAACTTTTCCTTGGAAAGACACTGGTCTAAGCTGTACCAACTCGTGGGACGGGTCCACTTCCACCATGTGTACGGCTTCCCTCAATGTCCCCTTGCTTACTTGCTGTCGCCAATAACGAACTCCCGGTGCTGTGCTCTCCTCGATTTGATCGATCCGCCAAGCCTGTCGTCGCCTCTCCTGCATCATCTCTACATCTTGAGACAAGGAATCGCCTCCTGTTCCGTTGAATCGAATTCGGAATTGATTATAAATCAATTTGATTAATTATAATAGTACGACAACAGGCTCGAATGTTCAATCCTTATTTTCTGAATTAACAGGCTTTTCAGATAAGATTTGCTTAAGCATGGGATAGATTCCTTGTGCCATCCTTGTAAATCCGAGATCATTGGGATGGACTCCATCAACGGTGCATTCGTCATAGGATCTTCCCAGCAGGCCCGAGCCGTCTCCAAAAAACAGCAGTGAGTCCCCTTCCTGGTTTAATCGCTCGACTACATGGCGCGCAAAGTCGCGTTTGACTATTCGCTCCTTCCGTTTGGACGGATCGTAGCTTTCCCTGGCATATGGAATTCTGGACAGGACCAGGATAGGCACCTCCGGCTGCATCTCCCTGTAGAGTCGTATAAACGGCTCTAAGGTTTCACAGTATCTGTCCGTACTGCAATTGGCCTCATAATCCAGAACGAAAGCATCCACCCGCTCTATACTGCGAATGATCCTCGCGAGCTCAGGCTCTCCTTTGCCATTGCCGGAAAATCCAAGATTGACGACCTCACGCTTCAACCGTCTGCCCAGCTGTTGGGTGTAAGCAAGCCCGGGTCTGCCGGCACAGCCTCCCTGGGTGATGGAGGTGCCATAGAATACGAGACGGCCCTGGCCATCATAGGATGCGTCGTACTCCACCAATGCTTCTGGAGGAAGTCCAATCTCTACTTCCAATACGCTTTGATAGAGAGGAAAATGAAGCGCCACAGGACGAAGCTTGCCACCTTTGGCTCCTTCAAACAGTATGCACTCATAGGATGTATCGCTCAGCTTCATCCGGCTAGTCCCAGCATAACGTTCCCGCCCAGCCTCACCAATATATGCGTCGAATCCATTCTGTCCGGTAGCAGGCATATGATCCATGGATGCAGGGCCTCCGAGACGCACATGGATCGCAAGGCGGTCCGCATTGGTCCGAAACCGGATTTGACCGCCCGCCGTACAATTAGCCAGACGGTCGACTGCAGCAGGGAGCGGTTCAACGGGACGAATCGGCAGCCGCCGAAATAACCCTTCCTCCCGGAGCCATGGAAAGCCCAGAACTTGAAACGGCAGGGCAAGCGGTGTGTACCAGCTCCATTCTCCCTCCGCCTTTCTGACCGCCATATTTGCGTCAAGCTGATGGGCCCGAAACGGTTGATTCCTTGTCATACCCTTCACTTCCCTTTCACATAAGGATTTGGCGCCCCTTGATGCACCTGATTATTCCTTATCATACAATAGGTATTCTCCTATGGCATCACTCTTTCATGAATTTAATCAAATTGATTTATTAAATATAAGATACCTTTCCTTTGTTAATTCCATGTTTTCCCGGTTTGAAGATTTTGTTAATCTACTACAACCGCCTTATCTACTAGGTAATCTTTGTCCACCTTCCGCCATATCACTAGTACTAATCATAGAAAAAGACCAATCAGCACGGGTCTGATTGATCTTTTGGGCTTGGTTATTTTTTCATCAATTGCTCGATATTTTTATTAATGGTCTCTTCCGCTGTCCGCAGCGCCGTATTAATATCGACGTTGTTTTGAGTTACTGCCGTTACCGCATCGTTCATCGGCTTGCTGACCGCACTGCTGTCCAATACATGAAATTTCGGCAGCGGGGCCATTTTATTCTTGAAGATGGCATCCAGATTTTTGCCTTTCAGGCTTTGATAGTTTTCACCCAGATGCTTGCGGATGTCTTTGTTGGTTTGAACGGGGATTCGGCCTGTTTTGGCTACTTCCGTCTGCACCTCCGGAGAAGTCGTCAAAAATTTAATAATCTCAAACGCCTCATTCTTGTACTTGGTTTGTGAAGATACCATAAGAATGTGTGCGTCAACCTTGGCTCCAACGCCCGGTTTGTCCGGGAATGACGGTGTGCTCACGATATCCCAGTTGCCGGGGTTGCCCGCTTTTGCAGCCTCCTCCAGCTTGGTGACGACATCCGTCCACCAGAAGTTATACATCGCCAGATTGCGATCTTTGGTAAAAGCGTCCATCGGCTTCATCTTCGGGTCCATATTAGGAATAGAGCTGACATCCTGCAGCACGGACAGCACCTTGCGGTAGCCGTCGTTGTTCACCAGCGTTTTGTTCGTTGCCGTATCGATCTTCTGCAAGCTCAGCTGGCTTCCTAGCGTATCCCAGCTCCCGGGGTTCAGGCCCTGATAATTCACTCCGCTGTCGCTGCGTGTAAGCTTGCGTGCCAGCTCTACCGCCTCATTCCATGTCATTCCGTCCTTGGGATAAGGTACGCCGAACCGGTCAAAGATGTCCTTGTTGTAAAAAAGGGCCGTTGTTCCCATGTAAAACGGGAGTGCTACCAGCTTGCCGTCACGGAATCCCTTTAATGCATCGATTACAACAGGCTCGAAAGCCGATAAATCAACGTTATTTTGTTTGATACGATCATCTATTTCCAGCAGCATCCCCGTATCCGTAAGATTAGGGATAAAGTAAAAGCCCGTTAACAGGATATCTGGTATATTCCCGGCGGCAATTCTGTCGGTGATTTCATTGCCCTTCGCCTTCTCGCTGCGCTCCAAGGTTACATTCGGGTACTTCGCTTTCACCGGACCGGCGATCAGCTTCTCAAAATCGTCCTGAAGCATAGGCACCTCTGTAAATACGGTAAGTGTGATCGGATCGGTACCGATACTGTTCTTGGCCTGTCCTTGATCATCAGGAGCGGCCGCCTCTTGTTTGGCGCAGCCTGCCCCAACCCCCATAGTGAGCACTAAGGCCAGCATACTTGCAGCCCATTTGTTATTCATGTCTTATTCCCCTTCCGTTTTCTGCTGTGTTCTCTATTTTGGGGTACAGCAAAGCAAGCGTTTGCATGTACAAATGAAAACACTTTTCCAATCATAAACATCATTCAGTAAAAAAAGATACTTCAGAAAAATGCAACCACAACAGGCATTTTCCTTTGTGCCGTTTGCACTTACATCATTCTACATGAAGTTTCCTATCTTTAAGAATGTACAAAGTTAACTATTATTTATATGAAACTAACCTATCAGCAAATGAAACGAATATCCCCGGAATTCCGGGGATAACCGTTATAATAAAATGCTCTCGCCCTGCTCGGAGTACCACTGCACATGATAAATTCTTATGGCATGATTTCGCTCATTCCCATGTCCAATGATCCGCACATAACGGGCGTGTACCGACTTGAACCGGACGGATTCCTGCTCACTGCAGCTGATTCCGCGCACAAGCTCCTTCCAATCCCACCCGTCCTGAGAGGCTTCAACCGAGAAGGAGTAACGTTCGTCGCCGCCTCTTGTGAAGCCAATGTCCACTCCCCCAACCTCAACAGCTCGTCCCAGATCGTATCGGATCCATTCGCCATCACCATAGGATATCCATTGTAACGCAGGGTCTTCGTGTAAAGTATGGCGAGGAACATGACCATGCAGATGTCCTTCCGGGGGAATCGTCATCAGCTTATGAAACCGGCTCGCCGTTACTTTGAACAGCTGTCTTGTTTGATCCAGGATGAGTTCCTGGTTGAAAGCAGTCAAATCCTCACTATTGTCCGATAACGCAACGATGCCCTGTTCATGCTTGTACAGGCTTTTGCCCATCAGCTCAGCTGCCTCCCTGACGTCAATGTATAGAGCCCCTCGTCTTACCCTGGAGTGCAGCGGAACCACTCTCATGCTCTCCCCGCTTCTGACAACACAGCCGTCCGGTCGAATGGTCAGTGCTCTGTCTTGCCCCCGAATTTGAATTTCGTTGGTTTCAACGTTTTGTGAAGCCTCAAAGCCTAATCGGTGAGCCAAAGACAGGACAGGAATGTACAAGATCTCCTCACGTTCAAATGGACATTGCTCACGCTCGATGACATGGAGCTTCATTCTCCAATTTCGGACAAATATATCGCTGCTGCCAGCGCACAATACCCATATATT
Source organism: Paenibacillus sp. OAS669 (assembly GCF_014873645.1). NCBI lineage: Bacteria > Bacillati > Bacillota > Bacilli > Caryophanales > Paenibacillaceae > Paenibacillus > Paenibacillus sp. OAS669. The sequence continues at coordinate 423,479 of NZ_JADBDR010000002.1, read as the reverse complement.
TTTGCTCGCGTCCCAAGGAACGGACTCCACGGTGGCAAACTGATCTCTCGGCTGAAACAGCGGACTGCCTTCCTTACGCTTCGACTCGGCCCAATCTGGGCCGACCTCATCGGCGCTTAGCGGAGCCTGGCCACCCCATACCCCCTCTTTCCCCCGATCCACACTGCGTACGTATCCGGTGTTGCCCAAGGCCTCAGCCTGCAGCTCTTGATGAACAAAGCCAGGTGGTAGCAACGCCGCCTTATCAGGTACATTCATTTGGTTATTGGCGTAATAGTTCGGGGCAAACGTAATCTCCATAACCTCAGGATCCTGATCAGCGAAGGTAAGGGATTCCCCTCGTTCCTTGACGATCACATTGTCCGAGATTTCATTCCGCTCGGGCAGCAGTATCCGTTGTTTGGACGGCCATGCGGTTTTGTAGCCGATGCCGATGTCCATATCGAAGCCTTGATTATGGATCATCTGATTATGACTAATCGTGTTATTCCGGGACCAGTTATATACAGGCACGCGACCCAAAGGTGTTCCTTCGCGCAGAATCGGCTGCCAATCCGGCGTTAACGGTTCATCTATGTACTCCCCTGACATGACACTAATGGCGAACCCTTGGAGTCCGGATAAATAGTTATGACTTATCACATTATCTTCGCCTGTGATGCGAATTCCTTTGGTTCCACCCACATTACCCCCAAGAAACCAATTCCCTTCCACTACCGTAGTATGGCCGCTTCGGATGACAAGCCCGCCGATGGAATCCTTAAATGTATTGTTCCGGATCACATCATGGTTTGACTTGATCGAGATAACCTCTTCACATTCGCCGTCTGCCCTTTCGAATAAGTTGTTTTCGATGACGACATGCTCACCGCCTGCGCTTCCCGGCTCTCCATCGCTTCCTATGCCCATCACCTGAATGATCTCCAGCCCATTGATCCCGTACGCGGGGACATCGACAAAATAATTCGTGTGGATCCGGTTATAGCTTGAATATTTCATGCTTCTCATGAGCTGGCCCGCATGCAGCTTCCCTTTAAAGTAGCAATGGTCCACTTCGTGGTGGGAACCGTCGATAGTGACCCAGAACGTTTTGATATCTGGCTGGCTCGGAACGAAGTCTATGATAGCCGTATTGGTTAATCTGCAATGATGCGAGTTTTTCATAAATCTTATGATCGTATGACTTCCGTTGTTCCCCGGCTGAAGCCCTTCTTTAAAGAACAGCCCGTCGACCACCAGATGCTCTCCGGCAAAGGTTAATGTTGAAGCCCCGGTCACGATGACTTCTCCGGCTGTTTCCGCCTTCAAGGTAATCGGCTGTTCCCGGGTGCCGCTTACGTCTAGTTCCAGTTGAATATCATCCCAAATCCCATTAGCCATGACGATCGTATCGCCCGGTACTGCCGTTTGAATTGCTTTACAAAGACTATCTTTATCGGTAACAAGCATTTGTCCTCTCACCCTGTATCCTCCTATTACATTGACTTCCAAGCTGGTTCAACCACTCTTCGGGGAGCCCGTTAATAAAAAAAGGGCGCCTGGTTTGATCCCGGCCCCCCCGCCGATGTTATACTTTCACCAATCGGATTACGGCGCCTCCGTTGACTCTTAACGGCAAGTGCAGCGAATCGGCATTCGTTACGATAACCGTACGAATCGTAATATCGGTAGAATGCTTAAAGCGGTAATGATCCAGATTGCCAAATACTTCTTCATAGATTTCGGCCTTATACGAGGCAGTTTCATCCAGGAAGCGAAGCTCTACATGGGCTGTTCTTCCTCCGGCAGCACAAATCGCACCGACGTACCAATCTTCACCGCTGCGTCTAGCCATAGTGACATAACGTCCGGGATATCCTTCAAGCAGCAGGGTTTGGTCCCAAGCAGCAGGTACTTGTGACAGGAATGGCTTGCCTCCGCTTTCCTGATAGGCTTCGACGGAATCGGCAAAGTTTTGCACTGCAGATTCAAAGATGACGGATAAAGCCAATTGATGACAATGTCCGGTCCGGGTTAGTCTCGACAAGGTTACAGGCGTATAATCCATGGAGCCTACGACATTTCGGGTGAAGGGGACCGTACAGTTATGAACCGCATTCGGCCCTTCGTTCAGATCATTCTTCCAATATTCCGCACCGAAGATGCCTTCCCGCGTCATGACATGCGGCCAGCGCCTCTGCTCCCCTGATGGTTTCGTGGATCCGTGATAGTTAATCATCAAACGGTGGTCCATGGCAGCCTTCGCTATCATATCGTAGACCTGGATTCTCTCTTGGGAGTCGCTGTCAAAAAAGTCGACTTTAATCCCCTTGACCCCCCAACTGGCCCATAACTCCAGCTTGCTGCGGCATTCCTCTTCTTCCTTAATTCGCTTGTAGTGCGTCCATAACCATATGCCCACCCCTTTGGACTCGGCATATTTGACCAGCTCAGGCACATTGGTCGTGCTTTCTTCCCGGTCCCATCCGCCGTCGACAAGCGAATATTCCCAGCCCATTTCCGCTGCAAAATCTACGAATTGGACCTGTTTCTCATGATCCTTGCACGATTGGCTGTCGGAATGCCAGGACCAAGCGGAGCGTCCCGGACGAATCCATGACATTCCCTCGATTTCGGAGGAGGGGTTCAGGTGAAAAACCAGATTGGATTCGACAATCTCCGAAAGCCCGGTCCCAATAATGGCAGTCCTCCATGGCGTTGCCAACGGCGCTTTCGCAACATTAGGTCCCGGCTGGTCCGGAGCAAATGCAAGCTCCAATGTACGCGCTTTCAATTTGCTCACCTTCACATGCGAGGCACAATAGCTTCCATACACGGCAGCCTCCGTAAGAAGCATCCAGGCCGCATTCCCCACCTGAAACAGCATCGGGAAGGCATAGTCGGACTCGTCCATCGTCTCCAGCATGCCAAGATCGTAGGTCCGTTCGTAGCACTCCATCCATTTCTGCGCCCAGACATTGACTAACGGCCCCTGTGGAAGAACGAAGGCGGTAGGTTCTGACAGAATCTTCACTTCTTCGCTTCCGGGCAGCTGATAGCGAAAAGCGATACCGTCATTGTAGGCACGACATACGATTTGAAGCTCATGCCCCATTTTGTTGAAGAACAGTGTGAGCTCATTCGCATGATTCACATACCGGCTGGTTTTCCCGTGGGGAAGCGTATACTGATCGTTGATAATTGCCGATACTTTCCGGCTGAAGGACAGCTCCGCGGTGAAGTCCACATCCTGCGTAACAAGACCTAGCGGAGAGCGGTCCAGAATGACGCTGTGTTCATGGATCACATGATAGTACAGCGCTCCCTGCTCGGTCATCTCGATGTGAAAGTGAATGTTGGCGTCTGGTGAACTAAGCACCCAGCTTTGCTTGGTTATACTTTCGATTGATTGTTTCATTATTGAGCCCACTCTCCTCTAGAAATAAATCCATCTTTTCTTTTAAACCAAAGGGATGCAGCATTAACCATTAGTCTCATCCTATGTCAAATGATGCAATGGTTCAATGCTACAAACTCACTTGTTTTTGTCCCAGACTAACGTTTTCTGCAGGACTTTTGAGCCTGCCCCTTTTCTTCCAGCGGACAGCGACCAGAATCCCGCGGATGGCTTCATCTAGAATCATGGCCGTATAGATGCCCGTAATCCCCCAGCCCAAAGCAATGCCGAAGTAATAGGAGCAGGCGGCGGCAACGAGCCACATGGAGGCCATATTCGTCGCTGCGGTAAATCTTGTATCCCCCACCGCATTAAGCGAGAATGAAAACGCTTGGTTGACCATCTTCAGCGGCTGCAGCAGGACATTCACCGCCAGCAAGGGCACTGCAATCTTCAGCACTTCAACATCCGATGTAAACCAGCCAAGAGCAGTCCGACCGGCGAGCCACAGGACCAAGGAGGTCATCACTACGTAGGCAAGCCCCGACCATAATGCCGTATAAGCGCTCCGATAGCATGCTTCGAAGCTGCGTGCACCATACAAATGACCGACGCGGATTTGCGAAGCCATGGCCACCGACATCCCGACAAGCCAGGGCAGCGATTGAATGGTGTTCATATACGTATACGAAGCTAGGCTGGCGGCACCCATGGAAGCCACCATGGCAAAAATTATGGCTTGGGAATAGTTCCAGGACGCTGCATTAATAGACATCGGCCAGCCGATTCGCCATACTTCCTTCACAAGCGCCTTGTCGAACCCTTTCCAATCGCTTTTTACAAACCCGGGTTGAAATGCCTTGAACATTACGGCAAGGCTGCAGATGAGCGCAGCGGTACGGCTGACGACGGTAGATATCGAGACTCCAAGAATCCCCCACTCCGGAAAACCGAAGGCACCATAAATAAAAGCGTAATTCAAGACCAGATGAATAACGTTCATCCCCATCACGATAAGCATTGGCGCCCTTGTATTTCCCGTATTTCGAATGATAGCCGAAGATGCCGCATACAAGGAAAGGACGATCGTATTCGACCCTACGATGCTTAGGTAAGTGCCTGCCAGCGGAAGCACCTGCTCCGGCGCTTGCATGAACCCCAGGAGCCAGTCAGCATAGTAAAATATAAACAAGCTTAAGATGGCTCCGACTGCGAGATTGGCTTTTATCGTAATGGCCGCCGTTCGCCGGGCATGCTCCGCCTTCCCCGCCCCCAGCTTTTGAGCGATGACGATGCCGGCTCCGGAATTGATCAGCATAAACATGACGCTGGTCGCATTCAGGACCTGATTGGACAAGCCGACAGCCGAAGATGCGTAATCCGAAATATGGCTAACCATTAAGGTATCCACACTGCCCATTAAAAATTGAAGAAGCATTTCGATTGCGATAGGCCAGGCCAAAGCCCATAACGACCACTTTTTCTTATCTGTCATCCCTCGACTCCCCTTTCGCTGCCCGCCGATCATTCTAAGAATCCGCTTGATCCGTATGGGCTCCATGCTGCAAACCACTACAGTATAATGAGGCACGTTTCGTTATCCTATAGCGAGAATTCACGAGTTTTTGTCGAAAACTCGGCAATTCCATGCCGCTTTCCTACAGCAGCACAGCTTTCGTGTATAATAGAAAAGCATAATGATTCGGCATGGCATGATTATTTCAAAGGAGTGATATCGAATGATTTACCGCAATTTTGGCAGCACGGGCTGGCAGGTGTCCGCAGTTGGCCTCGGTACTTGGAATATTGGCAATCAATGGGGAGACGTAGACGACGCTACCGCATATGCAACCATTCGCACTTCCATAGACCATGGAGTGAACCTGTTCGATACTGCAGAATCCTACGGTATTCCCAACGGGCTATCCGAGCAGCGGCTTGGCAAAGCATTGGGCGGGGACCGGCATAAGTCTTATGTCGTCTCCAAAATAGGACATTTCGGCAAGCGCACGGGACAAGGGGTTCCGCTGACGACCCCGGATATGATCCGTCTTTGCGCCCACGCCTCCTTGCACCGGTTGAGAACGGATTGGATCGATGTCATGCTCTGTCATGTCGGGGATATTCAGGACCCTTCCGTGTTTCTGGAAGGCTTCGAAATCTTGAAGCAGAACGGGGAAATCAGAGAATACGGAATATCTACCAATAGCCTGGAGGTACTGAAAAGATTCAACGTCAACGGAACCTGCCGCGTTGTAGAAACCGATTACTCTTTGTTGAACCGGGAGCCGGAGAAGGAGTTCCTCCCTTATTGTGAAGAGCACGGAATCGCGGTGCTTGTTCGCGGGCCGTTGGCGATGGGATTGCTGTCCGGGAATTATACCGAGGATTCCGTCTTCACGGATAGCGTACGGAGCTCGTGGAATGAAGGCGAGGCGGGACGCAAGCAATTCGTGGAACGAATCCGCAAGGTAAACGAAATCCGCAGCGTCCTGGATAAGGACGAAGATATGGCCGAAGCCGCCCTGCGGTTTGTGATCTCTCGACCGTCCGTTGTTGCTATACCAGGTGCCAAGTCGCCGCAGCAGGCAAGCCTTAACGCCATGGTAGGCCAACGCTTATTCACACAGGAACAGATGAACAGATTCAGATAAGGAAAGCGCCCTTTGCATCTTCCTTCGCAATGATGATATAATTGGTAAATGCTGATGATTAGCCTCAGCTGATAAGCAAGGAAGTATGTTATTTTCAAAAAAATATCCAACCCTTGCCCGATTTCGGTCAAGGGTTTTTGTTTCCTTCGGGAAAAAGTTCTGGTGGGGGTCACAACGGATGTCTAAAGGTAACCATTCTTCAATTATTGCGGCCTGGATCAGCCTGGTGAGCAACGTCGCCCTGACACTGCTCAAAATTATTGTCGGGCTCTTGACCAATAGTCAGGTGCTCCTGGCCGACGGGATTCACAACGCGGGCGATGTCATCGCTACTGCCGCTTCCCTCACATCCATGAACATTTCGAAACGGCCTGCTGACGAGGATCACCCTTACGGTCACGGCAAAGCGGAGGTGCTGAGCTCCGCCTTCGTATCCATCATTTTGGCTATCGCCGCCTTATACATTGCTTATGAAGCGGTGATGGCCTTCTTCGAGGAGCCGCGGCCGGCCAGCTATATTGCCCTTATAGCGGCCGTAATCTCCCTGGTCTGGAAGCAGCTGCTCTATGCCTACACCATCCGGATAGGAAAAAAGGTGAACAGCAAAGGCTTGATCGCTACGGCCTATGATCATCTTGCGGACGTTTATGCCTCCATCGCGGCGGTTGCCGGTATCGGGCTGGCGCTGATCGGGGAAGCCTATGACATTCATTATCTCGCCTACGGCGATCCGTTGGCGGGGATTATCGTCTCCATACTGGTGCTGAAGCTTGCCTATCACATGGGCCTGGAGTCGTTCAACATCTTGATGGAAAAGGCGGTGGATCAGGAGCAGCTGGATGAGTACATTGCATTGATCTGGTCCGTTCCCGAGGTGAAGCGCATCGATCGCATTCGTGCGAGGGAGCACGGGCACTATGTCTTGGTCGATGTCCGGCTCAGTATCCCAGGCGAAATGACCATCCAGCAAGGACACGATATCTCGCGGCAAATCAAGCAGGTGATTATGAGCAAGCATCCTGATGTGGATGAGGTGCTGATTCATATCAATCCATGGTATGCTTCCTGAAAAAGGAAAAGAAGCTATCCTCAGAGTCTTCCTGAGGATAGCTTCTTTCTGTTGAAAAACCTGAAAAGCTGGAAAATAGGCATGGTACCCCGGTGGGGTATTCCCCTCCGGCCGCTGTTGTTCTTGGGAAATTTTGATTATACTCGCATTATAGCGGGGATTTCCCAAGAACAAAGGCGGACGCTATCGCTCCTACAGGGAATACCCCACCTATCACCTTTCGCATTTTTCCATAAGATAGGGCTTTTCAACATGGAAGCCATCCGCGGAGTCCTTCCGAGAATGGCTTCTTTTTTGCGCGAGAAGCGCTTTTTACCAGAATTGCACCGTATGCCCTTTTAACCGGCTCAATCCTTCCACATAGAAATAATCACCGTAAATAAGAGGAACATCCATATTTTTTTGCTCCGGATAATGGCTTGTACCGTGAAGGATCAAGCCTTCTTCCTTCTCGTTATCCCAAGCTCCGTAATTGGTATATAAGGATTCTAGGATCGCTTCGCCTGCTTTGAAGTAGGAAGAGCCTTCAAGCGGTGAGACCAGGTCCGCCAGCAGGAGCAGTCCGCAAGCCGCACAAGCCCCCGCGGAGGAATCGCGGTACTTCGCTATTCCCTCCGGCAGACGGAAATCCCATAAAGGCACATGGTCCTCGGGAAGCTGGGAAATAAAATAATGCGCCACCTGCTTCGCTGCATTCAGGTACTTCTCTTCGCCCGTATGCTGATAGCTTAAGGCCATGCCGTACAATGCCCACGCCGTGCCGCGGGACCACCCGGATTCAGGCGCAAAGCCCTGCCCTCCCAGCGCCTCAATGCGTTCGCCTGTGTGCTCATCGAATCTAACGATATGGTATACCGAGCCGTCCGGGCGGATGAAATGTTTCAGAACCGTATCCGCATGCTCCTGGGCCAGGTGCTTGTACCTTGGATCACCGCTGACTTCGGATGCCCAGTACAGGAGCGGCAAGTTCATCATGCAATCGATAATGACCCAGCCTGCATTGTTCTCCCCTTCCCGCCAAGGGTTCCAAGCGCGGATAAAATTGCCTTTCACATTGAAGCGTGCCGCAAGCAAATTGGCCGCTAATAATGCGCGGCGCTTGGAATTCTCCTCCTGAAGCAGCTTATAGCGCGCAACGCTGGTCAAAGTCCACATAAAGCCGATATCATGATCCAGCTTATAATAATCGGTCATCACCTGATCTAATTGATCCTCGCATTGCTCTGCGATCGTTTTAAACTGCTCATTCTTCGTGTCGCGGTAGAGCAGCCACAGCAAGCCCGGCCAAAAACCCGCCGTCCACCAATAAGCCGGCTCCAGTACATAGGTTCCATTCACGCTGGCATGGGGAAAATGAGCCCCGATTCTCTGGCTTGTTCTGCCCACTTTGTCAACAGCAGCCTGCCAGGCTTCCTCTACCCAAGGACCTTTCACAATAACGGTCATCTCTAGTCCTCCTATAATGATAAAAGTTCGAATTCAAATTGTACCGAGCTCTGCTGCTTCGGCTGAAGAAGCTTGAAGTCGATGGCGTACACCTTGCGTATCTCGCCAAAATGATCCGTGTACTCCAACTCCTCGATTGTCGGCTGAGCGGCAGCCGCGTCATATCCGACATGAAGACGAGCCTGATTCCCTTGAATATACAGATGGCTGCCGTCCATAACGGGTTCGATCATTGTGATAAACCTTTCTACAATCTCCTCAGGCATCTCCTTAAACTCATAGGAATCTTCCAGCACCAGCCTAGGCTGTTCGGTCTTATGCCAAGTGAGTCTGCGAATCAGGCTTTGGAGCCCCGGCTCATCATACGCGCCGGATAAGTCCATTGTCAGCTGTTCTCTGTCGACACCTGACACAGCCTGCAGATCAGAGGCGCGGTGCTCCGCTCCCGGCTCCTGCATCCGACCGTTAATGATCGGAACCGAATGGCCAAGAGAGCTGTTGCACAAATACGAGTAACGATCAGGTCCAAAATATTGCTTCGTATACATGCCGCAGCCAAGGTCGGCCAGGAACGTTTCCCCTTGCGAATGAATAATAAAATGTCCTATATCGTTATGATTATGAGGCTCATCGTTATGTCCGCCCTTGGCCGCAAAGCTGAATGAGCCATGCTCATTCACATATCTCGAGACCAGCCACTGTGCATCCTGTAAATAATAGGACGCGTTCCCCCATGGTTCGCCGGCAACCGCCTTGTCCTCACGAAACCATAGCAGATTGCGCAGCGCGGTCGGCCAGCGGTTACAGTGGTCCTCCGTATAGCTGGTGCGCAGCGACAATTCCGGAATTTCCACATCCGGATAAATCCGGTTTAAATAATGGGTCAGCCCCATATGAATTCTCGCTTGAGGCATCGAATCCGAGAAATTGACGACGGAGGTTCCGCTTAGGAAGCATTTTTGCTGAAACAAGGCGATCCTGTGGATCTTCTCATCCGAGAACAAATGCATCGCTCCGGCCGTTCTTTTCTTCAGCAAATCGGCGAAAAATACAAAATAGCCGAAGCCGTAGTACCAGTAGCCGTAGCCTTCCGTCGTGGCTCCGTCCTCCTTGAACCCCTGCATATAGGAATCCATCGTCTGCAGTACCCGTTCCAAAATCAGAGACAGGTCTTCATGATCCTTCATTAAATGAAGGGCCGCTGAACCGACAGACCCGGCGCAGACCGCCGCCCAGTTATGGGTCGCCTTCTCCCAATGAAACGGTCCTTGATGAATATATGGCCAAAAAATACGCCTATATACCTCATGAACGATGCGGTTGCGAAGCAGCCGCGGCAATCTGTGCTCCGTCAGCTTCAGAATCTCGCTAAGAGCAAACCCGGTTTCAGCGGAAAATAGATCGATGACATGGGCGTTCCCCTGCAAGTCTGTCAACGGTTGGTGCAGGGAATAGGCGCTTTCCCCTGTCGTTTCGGGCGTATTGCCCACATGGGCAGGCAAGCACCACGTATACTCATTGCATATAGACCAAATCGTTTCTTCCAGAGCTTGCTGATAATCGGAGCGCTCCGGCTCGAGCAGCGACATGATGGCGAATGTGTTCAGTCTTTTTCTAACCTCAAAATAGACCTGTTCATATTCCAGTCTCGTACCGCTCTCCGTAAAAATGCGAAACAGCTGGTACGACCGTTGAGGCTCCTGCTGCTCCAGCAGCTTCTCGGCTTCATCGCGGACCTCATCCAGCATAGGCCGGTAGATCCCGGATGCTCGGACCCGGCTCCACCAAGAAGCCTGTTCTTCATCGCAAAACAACAGAGAAGATGTCTCTGACGATTGATTGTCCAGTACTTGTTTGATCTCATTACGGTTCATCGGGCGCCTCCGCAGTATTAGATTACTGTCTCTATCATACTACCGATTCGCCATACATAATGAAATTATTTTGACTAATTCAGGATGATTTTTGACCTCTATATTCCATAGGGGTGACACCGACGGAATTTTTAAATATTTTAATAAAATAGCTCTGATTGTCATAGCCCAGCATCTCGCATATTTTGCCCACCGGATGGTTCGTTTGATCCAGAAGCTCCTTGGCGCGGTTCATCTTCATACGCGTGACGTACTCGATGAAGGTCTCCCCCGTTTCCTTCTTAAACAACCGGCTGAAATAGCTGCTGTTCAAAAACAGATGGTCGGCCACCTCCTCCAGGCTGATCCGTTTGTCCAAATGAAGCGAGACGTAATGACAGGCCTGAACGACCTCCGATCTTTTGCGCTGGTCACCGATGTCGACTGCTAGGGCAATCACGGATTGAAAATGCTCCACCAGCCACTGCTCCAGCTCAAACAGCGAGTCGATCTCCAATATTTCTTTATGAAGCACATCGACTTCATACGTCGATCGAAAGTACTGCAGGGATTGAAGCTTCAGCTTCAGATCCAGCAGCAGCTTCAGCACCCAGTCCTTTACCTTCTCCGGTTCAAAGGCATGCTCCTTTAAAAATTCCATCCAATGCCTGACCGTCGGAACGATCGTATCCGTATTTTTCTCAAGAATCATTTCCTTGAGCTCCGTACTGGCTTGATCATACCAGGAGAACAGATCAATATTGCCCTGAGATAATGTTTTTTTCTTGGCAATGCTGCCTTCTTCCATATAAAACCGCTGGACGGAGCTGGACCTGAGCTGAATTAGCGCCGCCTTGATCTCCTCCGGGCTATGACTGATATCGCCAATGATGAATGACATCGATATTTTCAAAAATTTGCGCAGTGCATCCTGAATCCCTTTCATTCTTATCGCCGCTTCATCGAACGGATTGACCTTCAATGTGGATTGGAACGGGAACAAGAAGAACGATTCCCTTGTCCCGTAGGCAAAATGGACGGCAGGCTGCGTCTCCCTCCCGCTCACTTCATCGATCACATTATCAATGGCAAACCGCAAAATATCGTCGGACATAAACCTCTGTTTGGCCGTACGGTATGCGTCAATATAGCCTATAATCGGCAGGCAGGCCATTCCCTTCAAGGAAAGCTCCAACGAACGGGCCTCCTCAAGCCAATCCTGGGGATCAAGAATCGGCTGCTGCAGGGTACGCCGTATGAACTTTTCCTTCAGCAGCTCCTTGTTGCGGTCTACCATATGCTGCAGCTGATGCTGATGCGTTTGTACACGTTCCTCTTGATCGAGGCTGGTTTTGAACTGCTGCAGCAGCTTCTCGAGGTCGGCAGGGTCCAGTGTATCCTTCAGTACATAATCCTGTACATTGAGCTTAACCGCCTGCTGGGCATAATAAAATTCATCATGGCAGGATAAAATAGCGACGCGGAGGTTGGGCTTGCGCTCCTTCAGCTTTCCGATCAATTCCAGACCGTTCATCTTAGGCATCCCGATGTCCGTAATCAGAATATCCGGCATTCCCAGCTCCGCCTGCTCCAAGGCAACTGCCCCATTCTCATAACAGCCCTGAAGCTTGAGACCAAACTCATCCCAAGCTATGGTCTCCGATAAAAATTCCAATACAGGGTAATCGTCATCCACAAGCATGACTTTGTACATTACTCTTTCGCCTCCAAGCTTGGAATGAACATCGTGATTCGGGTCCCTTTCCCCGGTTCGCTTTCCATCTTCATTTCAAACGCTTCGCCATACGTGATGCGCATACGTTCATAGACATTGGATAAGCCGATACTGGAAAAGCCCTTGTGCTTCTCCATTTCCATATGCCCTTGTTCCTTCGTTTGTCTGATTCTTTGCTGAAGCCTGTTCAATGTCATGGTGTCCATCCCCGCTCCGTTATCCTCTACATACACGATAAGCGTAGTATCCTCCATCCAGGCTTTTACTTTAATGATGCCGCCGGATTGGCTCAAGCCATGAATCAATGCATTCTCGATCAGCGGCTGAAGAAAAAATCTCGGCACCTTCTCCAGCAATGCGTTAGCGGATATATCCGTCTGGAGCAGCACCTTCTCCTTCTGGCGCATATTCATGAGCTGGGTATAATCCATAACGATTTCAACCTCTTCATGCAGGGAGATGAGTCCCTTATCCTGATTGATCGTCATCCGAAGCAGCTTGGACAAGGAACCGATCATCTCCGCACTTTCCTTATCCCCCTTGAACATCACCTTCATCCGAATCGAGTTCAGTACGTTGAACAGAAAATGCGGGTTGATCTGCGCCTGCAGCATGTCCAGCTCCGCTTTGCGCTTGCGCGCCTGGGTATCGGAGATCTCTTCTATCATTTCATTGATTCTGTCCAGCATCTGGTCGAATAAGTAGCCCAACCTTCCGATCTCGTCTCCTCCGCGAATTTGGGAACGGACATCCAGGTTCCCCTTTTGCACGCTTAGAGCCACCTTCCCTAAACCGACTAGAGGCTTGGTGAACGTTCTCAGCAGATATAGAAGCAGAAGCAAGAAAACGACAAATGAAATCAGCTGAAGCGTCAGCACATTGGTAAAGATGGATTTAATCTTATCAATGGCCGACTTATAAGGAGTCAGAGACACCAGCTTCCATCCCGTGAATAAGGGCTCCTGGGTCAGCAAGTAATCCTCCTTATCCCCGTTTACTATGTGGGAGGTGATTTGCTTGCTTGTCTGGTTATTCATTGGAAAAGGGAACGGTTTGCCGATTTGGTTCACATCATTGTGGGATATGATCACATTGTTGGCGTCAACAATCATAAATTCCTGGCTATCCGACAGCTTTTCAAAGTTTTGCTTCATCTGATTTTCCATGATGGTCACGATCACATAGCCGTAGATTTGAAATCCTTCCTTCTGCCGTAATGTCCTTACGACCGACAGCTGATAAGGATTGGTTTCTTTCTCCGAAATAAATACGGTCGGGGATGCGCCTACCCAATACGAGTTAAAGCCATAAAGCTTATCCAGCTGAGAAAACCAAGGCTCTTTAGTCATATCAATTGGATTATAGTCATATACAGAATAACTCGAGTAATAAGCCCCGTTGGACAATATAATGGTGACGTAGCAATGTTCCCCGCCGATAGTAATGTTATCGATCGCATTTCTGATTTTGCTTTGGTCATTGAACTCCTCATATTCCGCATTAGGCCCGGTATACGAGATTCCGCTGGCTTTGCGCTTCATGATGGAGCTCAATTCCGAGTCATTCTGGATCATGTTCGCTACATTGAGCATATATTTGAGCGAGTTGGTCACATAATTGTTAACCAGCTGCATCGATTCCTGCGAGTTGGAGATGGCCTGCTGCTTCACCGCATCCTGCGTTACATAATTATATAGGATGAGAGAAAAGCAGCCGGGAATCAGGATGCAGATGATCGAGGTGAACATCAGCTTATAACGAAACGAGCGGGATGAAAACCATTGACGTATCTTTTTTCTCATATCGCAGTCACCCGCTCCTTCTTGAACGTTTTCGCAAATCTTATGTACAACGAACAAAAGAAGAGGTAGGCTTGGAGCCACCCCTCCTTTTCTTAATATGACCTTAATACTTACTTTTTATTGGAAGCAATAATGCTATTTACCCGTTCTTGAGAAGCTTTAACCGTTGTATCGATATCCTGCTTGCCCAGGATCAGCTTCTCGAATTCTTCGTTAACGGCTTTATATACCTCTGCTTGGTAAGATACAGGAGGTACAATTGCCGAAGATTTCGCATTGGTCAGAACGCTGATCAAGGAAGCTTTGTCTACTTTCTCAGGGTTCTTCGTGCCGCTAAGAATCGTATCGATAATTTTGCCAAGGTCTTCTTGCTTCACTTTGGACCAGGACGGTACGTTTTTACCTTGCACCAATTGGCCGTCTGTTGTTAACCAACGAATGAACTTGTAAGCTTCATCTTTATGCTTGGAAGCTGCTGCAACGGACATGTAGTCTGTAGTTACCGTAGCATATCCGCTAGGATCGCCAGGGTTGTTTTTAGGGAATGGAGCTACAGCAACGTTAAAGTTCAACGGAACTTGCTCCGTACCGCCCAACTCCGTATTCATCCAGCTGCCGGTTACGATCATAGCAGCTTTTTGATTAAAGAATTGCGTACGGTAATTCAATTTTTGGGAAAGCATGTCCGCATAAGGAGTAGCGGATTTATCTTCTTTCTCCATTTTAACACGAATTTCTAGAGATTTCTTGAACAATGGGCTGTCCATGTTGGAAGTTCCGTCCGCTTTGATGAACTCCGGATTTTCCGCTTGGTTTTCCATTGCCAATTTGGCGTAATCCAGCCATCCGCCGTTTTGCGGGCCATGGAAGTAAGTACCGTACACTTTATTAGCGCCTTCACCTTGGGTCATTTTCTTAGCATAATCCATGAAATCATCCCAAGTCCAGTCGGTCGGAACCTTCAAGCCGGCTGCATCCAGCATGGTTTTGTTAAGAAGCACGTACCAAGGATTGAATTTGCCTGGCAAAGCGTAGTATTTACCGTTCAGCTTCGTGTCTACCTTGTACTCTTGATCGACTTTGTAGCCATCTTTAGTGATGTAATCGTCAAGCGGAGCTACCATGCCGAGAGCTACACGCTGTGCATAGCTGGCTGCGTCACTGAACATCAATACGTCCATATCTTCGCCTGAAGCGGCTGCCAAGTCAAGCTTCTTCAAGGCTTCCTGGGTATCGCCTTTTTCACTCAACCCGATGACATTCACTTTAATACCCGGATTTTGCTCCTCATATGCAGCAATCGTTTTTTTCCAGTTGTAGTTAGCTTCCGTACCATACGTATAAAAACGCAGCTCCGTTGTTTTGCCTGCCGCGTCTCCGCCCTGAGCACCCTTCTGGTCTCCGGCGCCGCCTCCGCAGCCTGCCAATACGCCTAACGCCATGACGCTAGTCAATACGCCTGCGCCTACTTTTTTCTTATTCATCTTCTAAGTACCCTCCTCGTTGGAAACTGCCTGGTTGTTTGCATCAAGCTTACACAGTGATTGTACCAATTCCTGTAGGTCGAGCCATGCGCGAATTTTGACTTATTTACAATTTTTTTGACTTTTCTTGTCGAATTATCCCTTAACTCCGCCCATTGCGATACCTTCAATAACACTTTTTTGACCAATGATGAAAATAATCAGCAGAGGCACGATCGCCGACACAGCTGCAGCCATGATAAGGGAATAGAACTCGCCGCTTAACGATGTGAACTTTTGCATGGCCAATTGAATCGTGAACAGCTTGTCCGTACGCAGGAAGATCAGAGCGTTCTGGTAATCGTTCCAGGTCCAGATAAAACGCAGGATCGCGTACGTTGCAACCGCCGGACGAACGAGCGGCAGAGCAATATTCCAGAAGATTTTCCAGTGGCCTGCCCCGTCGATCTTGGCGGACTCAATAAAATCATTATGAAGCCCCATGAAAAACTGACGCAGCATAAACGTTCCCAAGACGCTGAAGCTTCCGATAAGAATAAGTCCGATGTGATTATCAAACAATCCGATCCAACGGTACAAAATAAACTGCGGAACCAGAACGGCTTGCGATGGTACCATGTACGTAGTTAATACAATAAGGAACAGCCATTTGCTTGCTGCAAACTGCACTTTAGAGAACCCGTAGGCAGCCAAGGCCGATACGGTAACGGAGATCAGTGTAGTGACGACCGTAATCTTGATGGAGTTCCAATAATATAGATAGAACGGATATTGCCCGAACCAGACTTCTTTATAGTTATTGATAGCATTCCATTGCTTAGGAATCCAATCGATTGGGAAGTTAAATACATCGGATTCCATTTTGAAGGATGCGGAAAGCATCCAAATGAACGGCATTAGAAATAATATACTGATAGCGAACATGATAATTGTAAAAATCAATTTTTTGGGGCTAAACGGTTCCCTCATAGTATTCCCACCTTCTTTTCGTTCAGTTGCCTGTAGACGATTAGTAATTTACCCATTTTTTCTGGCCGATCCACTGCAGGAACGTGATAATCAATACGCAGAAGAACAATACCGTTGCCATAGAGGATGCGTACCCGATTTTCAAATTCGTAAATGCGGTGTCATACAAATACCAAACGATCATACTCGTGGATTGAATAGGTCCGCCTTGCGTCAAGACAGCGATCAAGTCAAACACCTTAAAGGTTGAAATGATACCGGTAATGAGCAGGAAGAATGTAGTAGGCGACAGCATAGGAACGGTGATGCTTTTGAACTTGACCCAGCCCGAAGCTCCGTCAATGTCGGCCGCTTCGTACAAATCCTTAGGGATCGATTGCAAGCCTGCAATGTAGACAATCAAGTTAAACCCGATGGAAATCCAAACGGAAATCATCATCACGGAAATAAGTGCATAGTTCGGATCGGCAATCCATTTGGGCGGATCCGAGATTCCGATCGACATCAGGAACTGGTTCACAGGACCGGAAGACGGGTGAAACAGAACTTGCCATACGATAGCGACAGCAACGACACTCGAAATATAAGGCATGAAGTAAGCGACTTTAAAGAAGCCCTTCCAATAAACCTTCTTGTCGATGATAATAGCGAGTACCAGCGATATGATTAAATAAATAGGAACCGTAAGCAAAAATATAGCGTTGTTGCGGAATGACTTCAGGAACGTCGTATCAGTAACGAGCTTCTGAAAATTATCCAGTCCCGCCCATTTAAACCCTTTGAAGCCCATGATAAAGTTCCAATCCGAAAAGCTCAGCACGAATGTTGCCAAAATCGGAAGCAGTACCAGGATCGTTACCCCGATGAGCATTGGACTTACGAATAAAAATCCTGCTAGCGTTTCCCGATTCTGAAGACCTCTCTTGCGGCGTTTCGTTATTTGCTTATCTGCCGCTGCAGAAGGCGAATTTGTATTCATGATGCTATCACCTCAACTTCAATAATGTTGAATTTATTATAATCAATGCCTTGGCGATATATTTAACGCTATTTTGATTACCTTGTTGACGATTTTGACTTTTTGCGACAGGATTCGTGTTTTGCGGCTAAAAAAAACCGCGAGGTTCCCCTCACGGCCCAAATGCTTCCTATTAAGCCTTCGCAGGCTTTCTTGCATGAAAAACAGCGAACTCGTTGTATTTATAAACACAGTCCGCATCGGCGAAGCCGGCTTCCTGCAGCCACTTGATTTGCTCATAAACGGCGGCGTTCCGATCCAGCTTTCTTCGCTCGATGGCCGCCTCCACCGCATCTTGGGACAATCCATTGGAGCGAATCCAGCTCTCCCATTGTCCTTGATATGCTTGCTCCATCCAGGGTGTCTCCCCTTTGGCCTGATCCGCGTTCACAAAAACACCGTTTGTTTCCAACAATCCAAACAATTTGTGGAATAACACCTGCTTCTCCGGATGAGTCAAGTGGTGAATCGATAAGGAAGAAACGACGACGTCATAGCTCCCTTCGAAAGGATATTGCGTATAATCGGCTGCGATATATGCTATCCTATTGTTTCCCGCAAACCTCTGCCGCGCCAGCTCCAGTATCTTTTCGCTTACGTCGATCAACGTGACCTGGGCCTGCGGGAATTTCAGAAGCATTGCTGCCGTAAGAAGCCCCGTTCCAGCCCCGAGATCAAGGATGCGCGGTGCTTCCTTCGAGCTCTCTGTCCACCGCACCGCTGTTTCATAGAAATCGTCAAAGCAGGGAATCAATTGTCTTCGCTGCTGGTCGTACTCTCGTGCAGCCTCATTAAACTGCTGCCTAATGCTCTCATTCATCCTTATTCCTCCGATCTTTCGTTGTTACTCTCATTATAAAGGCAAACAGCTCGATTGTGAAAATATATAAATACTATAGATTTAATAGTTTATACCTATTACTATGATGTAAAAAAGGACCAGGTTCATCCAGAAAACGGGATGTCACTTGATCCAGTATGAATACTCAATTATTCCAGAAAAAAGGTTTGGAATAATAAATAGGCATTTAATACGGCAATAATACCGGTAACAATCCAAGACAACCATTTAACCCAACCGGCGTTTACAAACTCGCCCATCTTCTTCTTATCATTCGTAAACTTCACCAACGGTATAACAGCGAAGGATAGTTGAAGGGACAAAATAACCTGACTAAGGATCAGCAATTGAGCTGTACCCTTCTCCCCGGCTATTGCAGTCACGATGACGGCCGGGATAATGGCAATCAACCGGGTAATAAGCCGGCGGAGCCAACCGGGCAGCCGAATGTTCAAGAAGCCTTCCATAACGATCTGCCCAGCCAAAGTACCGGTTAACGTCGAGTTCTGCCCGGATGCGAGTAGAGCGACTCCGAACAGGATACTGCCAAGTGTTGTACCGAGTAATGGTGTCAGCAGCTGGTATGCATCCTCAATATCTGCAACCTCCGTCAAGCCGGCTCTATGGAAAGTAGCCGCGGATAAGATTAGAATCGCCGCATTAATGAATAAAGCGAAGAACAAGGCGATCGAAGAATCCCAGGTAGCATATTTAATCGCCTGGCGCTTCCCTTCCCGTGTCTGATCGAATTTACGGGTCTGGACAATCGAGGAATGCAGATATAAGTTATGAGGCATTACCGTAGCCCCTAATATACTAATGGCAATGTAGAGCATCATTGGGTTGCTGATGATTTCGGTTGTTGGAACGAAACCTTTGGCAATGCCGCCGATGTCGGGCTTGGACAGGAACATCTCCGTCAAGAAGCAGCCGCCGATAGTTACAATAAGGATAATAACCAGCGACTCAATGAACCGGAAGCCCTTGTTCTGCAGCAGCAGGACGAGAATGACGTCGACCGCTGTAATCATGACCCCGTACAGCAGCGGAATGCCGAACAATAGCTTCAGAGCTATGGCCGATCCGATGACCTCCGCCAAGTCACAGGCCGCGATTGCCAGTTCACAAAGGATCCAGAGGGTAAAAGCTACCGGTTTATTATAATGATCTCGACAAGCTTGAGCCAAGTCTCTGCCAGTGACGATCCCCAGCTTGCCGGCCAGCGCCTGCAGAAGAATAGCCATTAGGTTGGAAATCAAAATCACCGAAAGCAAGGAATAGCCGAACATCGAACCGCCCGCAATGTCGGTAGCCCAGTTCCCCGGGTCCATATACCCTACGGCCACCAAATAGCCGGGTCCGACAAAAGCCAGAAACTTCTTGAGCCAGCTTCCTGTTTTCGGAATTTTCAACGAACGGTGGACTTCGGGCAGTGATGGACGCCCTCCGGGCAATCTCCATCCGTCGTTAGCGACATGCTTCATTTGCGCTTTCTCGTTCATGCAGTCTCACCTCTTTTATAGTAACGGCGTAATGCGCCAAGCTAACTTTTTTGTCCCAGGGCAACATTTAATGTGCGAAGTCCCCTATCTATTTCTCAAGTATATGATGGTGCAAAATAAATGTTCCTATGATAGTGATTGTACTCGGTAAAATATTTTTGTCAAGGGAAACATTTTAAGTCTCCGGAAAGACAAACTGCTGTCCGGAGCGGACAGCAGTCATTTAACGGTATTCTATTTCCTATTGTTATTTCTGCAGCTTGCTCTTGGCCGCTTCCACCAGGAAGTCATACCATTCATCATTTTCCTCGAGCAAATCCTCGACAGCCAGAATATCCTCCTCACTGCCGGATTCCTTGGAGAAAAATAAACCATAGCTCCATTCTTTGCCGTTCTTGCTGAACAGCGTGATCTCATAAGGCAGTTTATGATCTTGAACCTCAAACTCAACCTTCCCGACATACCCTTCTTCCTTGCTGTATGTCATCGATGCGGCCAATACGTTAATCAGTGGACTCACCCTTCCATTAATCGGTCATGCTTCAGAAATTATAAGGGATAAGCAGGCGGCATTTCAACAATTTCACGTATGCCTCTGGCTATATCCAGCCAACAGCGAAAGCTCATTTCTTCTTGTCAGCCCATTGCTTAGCCATCGTAAGCTCCTCATCGGTGACCGGCTTATCACCGTACCGCGCTTGCTCATATAAGTTCAGCAAGGCATCTGCTGAAGAAATCTCTTTACCGCTCCACTGCTCAACCTCCGAGCTCGTCTCCCTTGGCGTCAGGAAGCTTTTGAACAAATATCCCCGCCCCATGGATTGCCAAAGCCAGTTCCGGTACAGGTATCGTATCCGCTGTTTATTATCCTGCAGATCCTCCCACTTTTCCCGCCCCGATCCGGCAAACATTCGCTTCCATCCCGATAACAGCTTGTCATTAAGGGCTTCCCAGTCCATTAAGCTTTCCACATCGTCCTCGTAGCCGATTTTGCTGGTTCGTTTCCCCTCAGAATGAAGCTTGCCTGCCAGCCAGCTTAACAAGAGTCTGAACAACCGGGGAACTCTCCGCAGTACAAGATATACAGCCAATAAGCAGCCTAGGACAACGAGGCCTCCCACGACGAAATACATGATTTTCTGAAGCCATACGAGCCATAAGGCAGGCTCTTCGCTGCCTGACAAATTCATCGGCACCTTCGGGGGCGCTTTAGGCGTTTCCGGAACAGGCTGCTCCGCAGAACCGCTGAACAAGGCTTGCAGCCAATGAAGGGACTGATAAAGAAGCCACATGACGGCTTCTCCCAGCTGGCGGAACAGGACAACCAAAAGAATAACCGCCAGGACCAGCAAGACCAGCAGCCGATTTTGCCACATCATTTCCGCCGCAATAACAGGCTCTTTATCCCCCGACAGCGTCTCCTGCTTCATGTTCGATTCATTGGCAGCGAACAAGGTGATGATCAGGGAGACTAATCCTCCCCACAAAAGATAAGGCATATAAGGCTCGAACGACTCTACAAAATGCAGAACAACCGAGCTGATAAAGTATAAAATTAAGCCAAATACATAAAAATTGACTGGAAAATAGATATCCCAGGGGATCCACACAAGCCGGATTCCGCGATACACCGTGATGAAGCTGACAAGAAGCGATACGATAGCCACGTAGGAGCTTCCAAATAATCCATAGGAATACATCGCAGCCAAGCATACGGAAGCAATCAGCTGCAGATAGGCACGCCTCATAGGCAGAAGGTGATTCAGCATATAACCGGCTCCGTACCCCAAAGGAAGGGTTATGATCCACAGAAGCCTTAAGGATTCCGGAATCAAATAGACAGCAGCCGTAAGCAGCACAGGCAGAACAAGCAGCAGCTCAATGCATCCCTTCAGCAGGATGGTTCCGGTACGAACGATCAACCCTTGAGAATTCATGCCGGTTCCCCCTCCTGATCTGCCCTTCTGTGCTCTTGTTCCAGGAACAGAGTATCGACCGAATTTCCCTGATAGCGCAGCTGCTCGATGGGAGGCTGCATTTTGTCGCTGATGTAAGCGGACAGAATGAGGATATCCTGGTTGGCCGCCCCTTTGTCCGCCTCCTCCTCCAATAGCGTATCGAACGGGATGCTTCTGGCGACCACAATCCTGGCCATCGCTTCCAGCAGGAAGGTCATATGCTCGGTCCCGCCGCCTGCCTCCACTCTAACTGGATCCCTTGAATCCACGGAATGAGCATTGGTAGCGAATCCAACCTCCATCCCAAGATCAATGGCATGCTGAGCAAGCGCCGCGGCGATGGATAGCCCTTTTTCAAACATGGCTTCATCATTTACCTGGCTCCACATCTTCTCATGATCCTCCACGTTCAAATAGATCATCAGCCGATGGTCCGCCGTGTAGTCCCGCTGATGAACCTGCAGCCGGCCGCTTCGTGCCGTCGCCTTCCAGTTGATCCCGTTAAGCGGATCGCCATAACGGTACTCCCTCGTTCCCGATATCATGAACGGATCTTCGACGATCCAGCGGCGGACAACCAGATCCCCTTGCCAGCTGTGAGATGGGAGCGTCAATTCGTCTAGCTGCGCCAGCTTGGGATAAACCAGCAGCTCTGCGTCCAGCGACAGCTTCAAGGTGTTGCGGTATAGTCCCACCAAATCGCCGTAGGTCAGCGAGGCCGTGTTCAATCGGTAGCATCCGCGCTTGCTGCAATAGATGCGATGCCGTCTTGTTATTTGCGTGAAGGGCATTAAGCTGAACAAGCTCTTGTGATTCTGGAACAAGGCTCCATTGTTAATATCCAGGTTGGCTTGACTGTAAAAATGCAGCCCGGCATGAATGAGGGATTCCAATCTAAGCCACGGCACCGGCAGGATATGACGATTGGCGATACGCTCGATCATTTCAGTTTCTTCGCCTTCAAAGCATCCCCTGGTACTGAAGTATCTTTCATAAGTCAGACCTCTATGTCCCAGCATTTTGAACAGAATAACCTGAAGGACCAGGATGGCGAGAGTAATGAAGAGCAGCCAATGAACGCTCATTCGTTGTTCACCAGCTCCGGTTCCGTCGGTACGGCAATCTCATGCAGGATGGAATCCATGATGGCTTCGGCCGTCTCATAGCGGGAACGATGCGACCCTTTGACGATGATCCGATGAGCCAGAACCGGCTTGGCCATCCGCTTCAAATCGTCCGGTGTAACAAAATCCCTTCCTCTGAGCAGGGCATGAATCTGTGCCGCTTTCAGAAGCGCCTGGCTCCCGCGCGGGCTGACACCGGTTACGACCTCGTTATGGGTTCGTGTTTTCTCAACGATTGCCAGCAAGTAGTTCAGCAGCTCGTCGTTTACAGCTACCTTGGAGTAATGCTGCTGCGCGGCGACAATCTCCTCCGCTTCGGCTACACTCGTAATAGCCTCCAGAGGGCTGCCTTCTTTAAAGCGCTTCAATATTTGCAATCCTTCCTCTGCCGACGGATAGCCCATCTTAACCTTGAACAAAAACCGGTCCAGCTGGGCCTCCGGCAGCGGAAACGTACCCTGATTTTCAACGGGATTCTGCGTTGCGATAACCAGGAAGGGAGCCTCCAGCGCTCTTGTCTCGCCGTCAATGCTGACCTGCCTTTCTTCCATACATTCCAGCAGGCTGGACTGCGTTCTTGGTGTCGCCCGGTTGATTTCATCAGCCAGCAAAATATTCGTAAATAACGGGCCTGGCCGGAATTCGAATTCCCCCTGCTTTTGATTGAAGTAATTAATACCGCTAAGGTCAGAGGGCAGCAAATCCGGGGTGAATTGTATGCGCTTAAAATGGCAGTTTAAGGATTTGGCCATCGCTTTAGCCAGCAATGTTTTCCCGGTACCGGGGACATCCTCGAGAAGAATATGACCGGATGCGATGATGGCAATAAGCAGCTTCTCGATGACATCCTCTTTTCCTACAATCACTTGGTTGACGTTAGCTCTAATATTTTGAGCCATCGCCTGAATTTGCGTTAACTGCATGACGGCATCCTCCTACTATAACTTGTCGGCACGGAGCCTTTTTCAAGATAACTCTACCATATTAGAAGCAGGTTGGATATTCACATGCAGCAAAAAAGTTTGCGGTTACCGTCTTGTTGTGCTTGAAGCAAGGGTCAGACGCCACAATACAAAAAAAAGCAGCCCGAATAGCGTGCTGAACGCACGTTAATCGGGCTTACGAAATTAATGAGCGGTAGGAAACACCCGGCGAACCATCTCGGCAAATTCCTGGACGAAGCCGGATACCGGTCTTCCAGCGCCTACGTCTGCTGCATAGTTAGTGACACGTTGGACGAAGTCGGGGTTGGTCGATACATACACATTGTGGATATTCGGATCTGTGGATTTGACTTGTTGAGAGATTTGATTCTCTACATCCCGTGATAACGGGCCGTTGCGATCCTTCATCATCGCCGCTACATAAGCATTATGCCGGGAGACAAGCACCGTAGCGCTGCTTACGCTAGGAATTTGGGAAATCCTTTGAGCCGCTTGATGCGCAATGTTGATGTGCTCTCCAGCAGCTGGTGACGGTGCAGAAGATGCCGATGGAGATGGAGACGAAGCTGGTGACGGCGACGGACTGGCCGCTTGCTGATGTACCGTATTGTTGGTGTGGGTGTTCGGTGCAGGCTGCGCTGTTTTTTTGTTGCAACCTGCCATGACGCCTACTACCAAGCAAGCAGACATAAGGCAGATCATTTTCTTGGTTTTGCTGTGTGGCATGAAGTTATCCCCCTTCTAGATAATCAATGGTTAGTATGGTTAATCATGTCCGGTTTCATGCGCGGCTCCAATCCCGTCGGACTACCCTTCACTCCAAATCTGTTTTATACTAAGCTTCATAAGCATTTGGTTTCTTTTGCTAAATGAGCTGTGGTTGAATCAGTGAGTTCAATGAATTGAAATGGAGGTACACGGCTATGAACATCTTGAAAATCAAAGACCGTCAGGAATTGGACAAACGCGTGCCCTCTATGCCTTGGTATGTAGAGAAGTTCATTAATTACAAGCTGCCTGACCTGTCCCCTTCTTCTTTGCTGGAATATGTGCGGGACTACGAAACGTTCTTCTCCTGGCTATTGGCGGAAGGATTGGCGGAGGGAGCCTCCATCAAAGAGGTTCCGTTGGAAGCGCTGGAAAAGCTTCATATGGAAAGCATCGATAACTTTCGCATGTTTCTTTCCACGCGGACCGAAAATACAAACAGCAAAACAACGATATCCCGAAAGCTGTCCTCGCTCAGGTCGTTATTTCACTACTTGAGTCAAATTGCAGAGGATGAGAATTTCTACCCCCTCTTAAAGCGGAACGTAATGGCCAAAGTCGAGATCAAGCGCACTCATAAGCCCAAGGACACCGCGGCTAAGCTCGAAGGGAAATTGCTTCAGGAAGAGGAAATTCATGAATTCATCGCCTATGTACATAGCGGTTATGAGCAGGACATAGCCAGTAATAAGCAGGCTCTTTACTCGTACCGGCAAAACAAGGTTCGCGATGCCTGTATCGTGACGCTAATATTGAATTCAGGCTTGCGGGTGTCTGAAGTGGTGAATTTGAACGTGGATGACATTGACTTAAAGAAAAAGGTGACGCATGTATACCGTAAAGGTAAAAATGACGATACCTTCAAAACCCCCGTTTATTTCCGTCAAGAAGCTATCGATGATCTGACGGCTTATTTAGAGCTGCGGCAAACGCAGTATAAAGCCCCGAAAAAAGAAAAAGCCCTCTTCTTAGCCATAGCCAACGGCAAAAAAGAAGGCGAGCGCATGACCAAACGGGCGATTCAAGCAATGATCATCAAATATGCCAAGCATTTCGGCAAGCCGTATTTATCCGTACATAAGCTGCGCCATTCCTTTGCGACAGATTATTATTTGCAAAATGATCTATACAAAACCCAAGAGCAGCTGGGTCATGCATCGCCTGAAACGACGCAAATTTACGCGCATTTGACCGATAAAACAATGGCCGAGGCCATTGATATGCGCAGAGCTGAATCGTAAGCCGTCTGAGCGGTTCAGGTCTGTGATCAGCCCCCAAAATATGGTAAATTATATTACAAAAAAGAGCAGCTATCCTTATAAGGATGCTGCTCTTCCCTGTTATTCCGCCGCCTGCTGATTCACAGGCTCCTTCTCTTGGTAGCTTCCGCCGCCTGCTGGCTTCCAACCGGAGGCTGACCTGCTGCCACGCGGAGTCCGGATATCATACTCCAGCATTTTTCCAGCGCCCAGCGCCGTGCATTCCTGCGGACGGTCCGCCAGATGAATCGGGATGCCTGTTTCCTTCTGCAATCGGGATGCCAATCCCTTGAGCAGCGATCCGCCCCCGCACAAAATAATGCCTTGCTCGATAACATCCCCCGCAAGCTCTGGAGGGCAATCCTCCAAGGTACCGCGTATCGTGTCTACCATAATTCCGATGAAGCTGTCGAGCAGCCTATAAATTTCCATTGCGGTAATCGTAACCGTCTTAGGCAGGCCCTCGATCAGATCTCTGCCCCGGATATCCATCTGCTCGCCCGCTTCCGGTTTTTCCACGCTGCCCAAGCGAATCTTGATATCCTCCGCCGTACGCTCACCGATCTCCAGATTATAGGTTTTCTTTACATATTCAATAATATCTCTGTCGATGGATAAGCCGCCGCGGCGCGTGACTCTGCTAGAGACAATGCCGCCTAAGGAAAGAATAGCAACCTGAGCGGTGCCGCCTCCAATATTCAGAATCATATTCCCCATCGGCTCATCTACCGGAAGACCGGCTCCCAAAGCCGCTGCGAGCGGCTCTTCTATTGTAATGGCTCTATTGGAGCCTTTATGAACAACCGTTTCCTCGACCGCTCTTTTTTGAACGCTGGTGATCCCGCAAGGAATCGAAATAAAGACCTTGGATTTGCGCAGCCAGGTGCGTGCCTGGATTTTTTTCATAAAATGCTGAAGCATTGCCGTAGACCAATTGTAATTGGAAATGACCCCTTCCTGCAGAGGGTAGATAATTTCAAGACTTCCCGGCGCACGTCCGATCATGGCTTGAGCCTCCGCCCCGAAAGCCTGAATTTCGCCTGTAGCCTGCTTCACCGCAATGACGGACGGCTCCTGTAGAACGATTCCTTTTCCATGCTGATATATCACAGTATTCGATGTCCCCAAATCGATACCGAATTGAAGCTCCAATGCATTAAACATGATGTATCCTCCGTTTCAAACAGGTTAATCGAAGCGTAGGATTCAGAAATCCCCACTGTATGTATTGCGGATCTTGCTGCGGTCATGGAGATCAATGGCTTAAAAAATGATATTTACCGTAATTACCGCTTGCGCTCCGAGTGTTATACTCTTCGTCCGGCGTGTCGATCTTTCGGGGGTTTTTTTGTGGTATTTATTTACATACGCACCCTTTCCAGAGGAACATTGACGAATTTTTGCTTTAAGCCCCATGAAAATGTCGATTCTTCCCGAATCATATAAGGTGGCGACAATAATACATAAGCCGTAACCAAACTACAACGGAGGTGCAAGTCCATGGGCAACGCCAAAAGACTGCTGCAGCGCCGGCTGGATCAATGGAAAAATGCGGCAACACAATTTATTGCCGGGCCGGAAGAAGTTGAAGAAGAGCCATCCCTTGAGCTAGACCCGGAATTATTAGCCAAGTGCCGGCAAATGGCCGATGCACAGCAAGTTACCGTCAGTGAAATCGTAAATCAGATCGTTGAGCAGTATTGGACCTTGAAAAGCAACGAGCTCCTCGTTCCTATATCCCGTGAACAGCTGGATCGCAATCCCCTTCTTTATCTGGACGGCTTGTCGGAGCGCAGCATCAATCTGTATGGAGATACCCAATATGAACAACATTGAACAGACCCATCTTGCCCAGGCGGTATATGTTGACCAGACGGCATTTATGTCCTTTATGAATCCTCAGGACCCTTATTATTCCAAAGCTCGCACCTTGTTTCTGGACTTGGACGATATGGACCGAACACTGATAACAACCAACTATGTGCTATTCGATACCCATCAATGGCTTAGAAACCAATTCGGGTTTCAACAAGCGCAATTTTTTCTTGAAACAGTAGAGCAAGCCGTGCAAAAAGGAGTTTTAACCGTGATTTCCGGCTGCTCCGAATTTGAGCAGGAATCCAAACGGCTGCTGGTGGATTGCCCCGATCTGCAGCTGTCCCTGAACGAAGCGGTCACCGCTGTCGTCATGATTACTTACCAGATTAAACGTATCTTCACGTTTAACCCGAGCTATGCCTTTTTGCCCAAGCTGGACTCATCGATCAAGGTGATGCCAAGCGTATGGTGAGATGCTTTTCCATGAAGATAGAGCCTGATGCCGAGGACTCGGTAATCGGGCTCTTTTACCTTAAACATAGAAAACTTAACGTCCTTCCCCCCTTTGGTACAATAGATCCCAAATCGTTTCGAACACCAAGCCCCCCCCTTCTCTCTCCCTAGGGACATGAAATAGGATTTAGGGTCGTATCTGTTGTCCGCATATGTCCATTTCCTAGCTAGAAAGTAATGCATAAAATAACTGAAGACTTTTTTAAGGCGGTGGTGCTATGGATTGGGAGTCTCATAACACCCGATTCATTGTAGAACAGGCTCCTGAATTACGCATAATCTCATGACGAAGGGTCCGTAATCTAGGCATCGCCGATTCGCATATGATTATGGAAAAGTTGAATACTTTGCTCAAATGCATAATATGAGGAGGGATAAATATTGAATGAATTTCCCAACACATTTTGCGAACATACTAAAGATTGGTTTATTGAAAACCAACTGCAACACCTTTATAAAGTCATTTATCCCGGCGAAAGCGTTCATTTTCAAATCCCAAAAGGGCTGGACCCTCCACGATGGGGTACGGAGCTCTTCTTTAAGGAAGCCTTTGTAGCCCAAATACCGAAGGGACGAGTTGTTACGTCAAATTGTTATGCTGTTACCCCCGATAATCTGCGAATGCGTGACACGGAGTTGAACTATCCATTCGACTTTACTACTCTGCCTCAAGCGGAGTATACGGCAGAGACGGTCGCCACGCTGATCTTCGGATATAATTTACCTGAGATTAATTTCTTTACCCATGGCATATATGGGCATTGGTTCTTCGATATTTTGCCGCGAATTCACTTGTTGGAGCAAAGCGGAATCTTAATCGATAAGTATTTGATCGGAAAGCTCCATCACCCCTTTCAATACGAGTCATTAAAGATGCTTGGATTCCCTATGGATAAATTAATTCAAGTAGAAAAGCGTGATTTTCATCTTCAGGCCGATAATTTAATCGTTCCTGCCGTACCTTTTATGCTTGGGGGGACTCCAAGCTGGGCCTTTCGTTATATCAGTCAGCAATTTAAAGAACATACTCCTGTTGAGAAGATGCACGGATTTGAGAAAATATATATCACTCGGCGTGATGCAAAGTACCGGTTTGTTGCCAATGAAGACGAAGTCATGGGCTTCTTAAGCACGAAAGGATTTAAGCAAATTGTTCTAACACCTATGTCCACTCGTGAGAAAATCTCCCTTTTTTCCTCTGCTCAGGTTATTGTATCTCCGTTCGGAAGCGGGAACGCAAATATTGTGTTTTGTAATCCCGGCACGAAATTAATTGAGCTTTCACTCCAGCAGGTAGTTGATCCTTACTTTTGGATATTAAGCAATCACGGTAAACTTGAGTACTATGAGCTGATATGTGATATAGAGCAACCTCCGAAGCCAACAGCAGCGGGGGATAACATTATTGTTGATATTGAAAAGCTAAAGCAAGTCTTAGAATTAGCCGGTATTTAGGCCTTATTTTATGAACTGCTCAAAGATCCCCTTTCGCTTAAACGAAAAGGGGATCTTTGCTTTTTACGCAAACATCCCCTAAAAGATCTATCGATACAATCTGCTGCTGTTTGATTTTCATGTTCTCATTTCATGGCGGTGATGATCCCGCGTATCGACGGCGCATCCGGTGTAGGTTGATAAGAAACATTTTGAAAGCCCAATTTGTTCAGAGCGCTCTTTAAAAAAAGAAAGTTGAACCCGAACCCATCGGGGGGATACCCAAGACGATTCTCACCCCCATAATAGACTACTGCAGGTCTATCTAAGTCATGCAAGTCGAGTATCGATTCAATAACGATACGCTTCTTGGCAATCGTAGCTAAGCGTTCAAGAAGATGAAACGGGTGCCTCGTCTGATTAAGAATTCCGCGCACCACAACCCAGTCATAAGATAAATTGGATGTCCTCATGGTATCGAATTGTTTAGGGTACATTACTTCCACTCGAGAAGCAAGTTCTTGTTTTGCATAAAGAAAACAATAGCTGTCTCCATTGACGATGCAGGTTGTTTTTCCAGCACCCCTTAATTCTGATTCGAATGCATAGAATCCATCACCATCGCCGATATCAAGAACCGTCTCTCCTGGTACTAATCCGGCAAAAATAATATCTGCGCGTGCTTTGAACACTTCATAGGGAGCAACACCAGGCATTACACGACCATTTGCTAGTTTTATCGAATCGAACCAACGAATCCCTTGATGAAACGGAATAACAGGTAGCTTTGATGTGGCCATGAGGGAGCTGCTATGGGCCGTGTTCCTAATCTCAATCGGATTTTCGCCGCTAAATAATGCTGATGCAAGGGGACCAGAAAGCAAATTTTGGCGCCATATCCTTTCGCAGTAATTGTTAGAAAAGTAGTACGGGATAGCCTCTTGTTCAGATCTTATTTTGTCAATCCATTTACAATCACCCTGCAGTATTCG
The DNA here is from genome assembly GCF_014873645.1 of Paenibacillus sp. OAS669. NCBI lineage: Bacteria > Bacillati > Bacillota > Bacilli > Caryophanales > Paenibacillaceae > Paenibacillus > Paenibacillus sp. OAS669. The sequence continues at coordinate 392,920 of NZ_JADBDR010000002.1, read as the reverse complement.
TTCTATCACAATGCGTGCTTCTGATATCCCTTGGGTTGCTCCTGCGATATCCTTTTGCAATAATCGTCCTAACAAATTTTGTTTATAAAACACAACGGGTGTACCGATAATAGCTGCTTCGATAGGAGAATAATGAACATGCCGGGGCTCTTGCGAGTGATAATACAGTAGAGCACAATCCTTATACAAATCGATAAGTTCTTCATCACTTACATGGCCAAGAACATTAGGATCATTGACAGAATTTTTTTGTTGTCCAATGATAACATGGGGAAGATCTCCGAAACTCTCCTTAAAATTTTTGTATATTTGGGCATAATAATAGTTATTATCATTAATATTTGGGCAGACAAATAATATGCGTTTATCTGTACCACGCCAAGTATTTTTATGCTTCCAGTAACTCTCGTTTAATCCGAGCGGCAGAAATACGGAACGATTTTTAAAATAAGGAGTTTCACATTCATCTAGCTGTTCATAACCTTTGCCGAACCAGAATCGATCTTTTACAGCCTCTAACCAAGAATAGACTCGATCCCCCATTTGAAGATGTAAGACCTTATCATAGGAATAGTCAGCTTGTAATCCGAAAGCACGAAGAACAATCTGTCCTTTATACTTGGTTACAACCTCTTGAAAAGGATAAGTTAACGGCATTGTAAAAACTGAACCAAAGTACGTATTAACAAAAAAAGTAATGTCGTGCCGCCAAGGATCAGAGTAAAAGTTAAATGAGTTCAAAGCATTAAGGACATCTTTGGGCACGGTTAAATCGGAATCAGCGGAGTAATCTACAGAACCGCTTCTAAAGGTCGAAACATCATCAGGTATTATTTTGGGTGTGAATACCTCAAAACCTAGCGAACGAAGTAAAGGAACCTCATAGGACATTAATGTTTTATGATTTAATAGCCACAGGATTCGACGATTTTTATTTTTCATCAACACCCTCCTCTTTCGTAATCCGATTTCGGCAAATCCATTTTATTCTGGGCCAAGACAAAGAAACGCCTAGTTAAAATTGATTTTTTCTTTAGTTGCATCATATTCATATTCATTCGCAGGCGAGCTCGACATTAGCCTGGGTCTCTGTAAAAGAAAACCGGGAACGGAATCAAAGAAATCGAGAGGGTATGGCTTACAGATGGTTAGATGAAATTTTTGTATCAAAAAAGCCTGCGTCCCCTCATTAAGAAGGCTGCAGGCTTATGTACATTCAAGAGTGTTTTTGCAGCGCACCGGCTACAAGAGAAGCATAAAATTCCGAGCCTTCCGCTTCCAGATGAACGCCGTCTGGAGCAAAGAAGCTGCTCTTGCCTTCGCTCGCTGCATACCAGTCAACCAGGGTTACCTTCGGATGGGTTTCAGCGACCTCGGCAATGACGGAGTTAACCTCATCCTCCCATTTGCGCGGGACTCTCGTGTTCACAAGGATGATTTGCTTGGCACTATCCAGCGAATCCAGCATTGACTCCAGCTGCTTTTTATTAAATGGACCGTTCGTGCCCAGCTCAATAATAACCCGGCTTCCGAGTGTACCCGATTCTTTATGCTGGTCGATAACATCCGCCGCTTCAAGGAATTGCCGCCCCACCTTGCCGTCAACGACAATACCCGGGAGAAGCTTCTCCAAATAGGGTGCTATATCCAGCATAACTGAATCGCCGATGGCCGTAATGCCTTTGCCCGGTGTCTGTTGAGGAAGCGTTGCACCTTCAGATGGCTTAGATAGGGGATTCGAATGGTCTGCGTCACCGCGCGTGTCCGGCTTTGCGGTATCCTCCGGATGCCGGCTTGCTTTCTCAGGATCATCGGTTGTTCCCGCTTCTTGCGGCAGAGGCTGATCGCTTTGGGAAGATGCCCCATCCATCCTGGTGTCTGTATGATCAGCTGGGGGGATGGCTGTCACTGGGACCGATCCGGCATCCTTCGATATCGGCTGAGCCGTTGAAACGTTGGACGCCAGGTTGTTGGAGCCGTATACGGCACTGACCGCCGTTTCAGAAGATATAATCGGCTCCTGCGTCCCACCGCTGCTGATTCCCGGCGTAGCATCCGTCTCACGCTGCAGCAGCCCGATGAACAGGAAGCCGACAAGAAGAACCGCGCATGCGACCGGAGTCCAGCGGACCAGAGAAAGCCGTTGGCGCGCGCGTCTTCGGATGCCCTCCTGTGCCTTCAGACGGTTCCAGGAACCGCGGCGAATCGGCTCCTCGACGTAACGCCATGACAAAGCGGCCAACAATATCGTTACGACCACTTGTATTGCTGCCCGAGTGAAATCCGGCTCATTGCTATTAGCAGGACTGCTCATGACAATAATCGGATAATGCCATAAATAGATACCGTAAGATCGGACACCAAGCCAGCGCAGAGGCTTGCATCCTAACACCTTGCCCAGCCAACTGACCGGGTGGGCAAGAACCGCCACCACCACTGCCGCTGCTACAGACAGCAGCGCTAGACCGCCACTGTACAGGAACTCGTCGTACTCATTCGTCTGCCAAATCATGTACAATAAAATGATTAATGCAGTGAATCCCATGGCATCGAGTACGAATTGTGCCCGCTGCGTCACACGGGGCGTCAGCCGCCGGCTCTGCCATACCATCGCCAGCGCCGCCCCGATGAGCAGGGCGAAGACTCGCGTATCAGTGCCATAATAGACCCTGCTCGGATCGGTCCCGGGCACATAAAGAATCGCCATGGCGATCACGGATACCAAGGCCCCAAGCAAGGTAACCCCTACGATTGGTCCTCTTCGGGGCATGCATCGCAGGGCAAACAGGAGCACGATCGGCCATAACAAGTAAAACTGCTCCTCAACGGCTAACGACCATAAATGCCCTAAAGGGGAAGGCGGGCCGAAGCTTTCAAAGTAAGACACTTTATGATAGATGAGCCACCAGTTGCTAACATACAACAGTCCAGCAGCAACCTCTTCCCGCAGCGCAAGAAGCCTGGACTTATCAAAGACGGCGAGCCAGACCACAACAGCCACAAGCATGAGCAGCAGCGCGGGAAGAAGCCTTCGAGCCCTGCGCATCCAAAAGTCCTTCAGATCGACAGTTCCCTTGCTCTTCCACTGCGCGATGAGCTGATCCGTTATTAGATAACCGGATAGAACGAAAAAAATTCCGACTCCGAGCAGTCCGCCCGGAGCCCATTTCATATTCAAATGATAAGCAATGACGGCAAGCACCGCTATGGCTCGCAGACCATCGAGTCCTGCCATATATCTCCCTTGACCGACAACCGGTTTAGGCATGACGAATGCCCCCTTTGCGATAGGGCATTCCTTGTTGGTTTTGGCTCATCTTATTTCTTTCCTTTCGATCGCACATGGGGCGTCATTCATCTCAGCTGTACCTTTACTATACACAGTCGCGAAATGGAAATCGTTACGAAAGGATTACATCTTTTCTTTCACATTTTACAGACTCCGAATTTCAGGCTCATTTATCTTATTACGCTGTTGGAACGGAATCAATTGGAACTTTTGTTCGCAATATTTGGCAAGCAAAATCGCCCTTAACTCCCTGTATTCAGCGGGTTTAAGGGCGATTCTCGTTACTTATTTTTTCTTCTTGAAATTAGCGTCATAGGCTGTCTGATAAATTTCCAGATATCTTTTCAGATTCATATTATCCAGGTTCTTCACGTAGGCATCCCAGTTTTTGTCAATGTCCGAATCGCCGGTTATGAAGCGCGCCATCATTTCCTTCACATGATCCAGAATCGTCTTCTCCAGATCCGCCAATTCCGAAGCCTGATCCGCGGTAAAAAAGACTGGAGGCATCACTTTCTCAATCGGCATTTGCTTCGGCTCCATCTTGGTCTTGGTTTCATTATACAGGATGACCTCAAGCGGCTGCTCCGGGTTCGCCACCTCGCCCAGCCGGAAATCATTGGAGCGATAGTTCGGTCCGGTCTGCGACCAGTTAACGTTTTGTACGCCGCCCCATGGGGTCAGCTGCTTCCAGATAGCCGGCTTGCCGTTAATGCCGATCTCCCCTTTTTCCGCGTAGCGCCATTCTACGCCCTCACGGCCTGCATACCATCTGAGCGTCGTATCGGGTGTATTGTACAGGAAATCCGCCAAGCGGAAGGCCGCTTCTGGATTTTTGGCGTTTTTGGTTATGACATACTGCCCGTTTCCAACGACATAAGGATGGTAAGCTGCGGTCTGGAAGCCGCTAGGTCCCTTCAACGGAGGGACCGCTACATAGGTTAGCCATCTTCCGCTGCTGCCTCCCAAAGTGGTCAGGGAGCCCATATTATGGCCGGAGGAAGCTCCCAGAATGACGGTGTCCGGATTTTCACCCAATTTTTTCAATTGGTTGTTATCTTGAGTCAATGCTTGCGGATCGATTAATCCTTCGGCATACAGCTTATGAATGTATTTCAAGCCTTCCTTCCACTCCGGCTTATTGTACGGCACCGACACCTTCCCGTTATCCAGATACAGCTTTTTATCGCCATGGTCATAGATGAAGGCGTTCATAAGGAAGGAGTCGAGCATCTGCGTGGAGAACAGATTGCTGCTGGAAGCCTGGATAGAGCCGGACAGCGGGATTTCATCGGCTTTGCCGTTGCCGTTGGGATCTTTGGTCTTGAAGGCTTTCAACACTTCGTAGAACTCATCGGTCGTGGTCGGCATCTGCAAGCCCAGCTTATCGAGCCATGGCTTATGAATCCACATTCTTTGCTGATACATGCAGTGATAGCATTCATTTACCTGCGGCAGCGCATAGATTTTGCCATCTGGAGCCGTGATCAGATCCTTGTAAAACGCATTTTCCTGAAACATCTTTTTCATCTCGATGCCGTACTTGTCAATCAGATCATTCAGCGGAAGAAACACGCCTTGGCTCCCATAAATCATCATCTGTGTCGGCGATACGCCGAAGCCCATAATTACGTCAGGATAATCGCCGCTGGAGAGAACCAGATTCAGCTTTTCCGTCGCCGATTTTTCCGGGGCTACCTCCCAATCAATATGGATGTTCGTTTTTTGCTCTAGCCATTTCGTGAACTCGTTGGTTGCAAAGTCCTCAACGGACGAGCTCCCCTTGACCAGTACCTTGATGGTCGTCTTTTCGTTGGTGATAGGAAATTGCCCCGGCGGATTCACCGCGACCTGTGACGACTTCGAAGGATCGGAAGGCGGAGCTTCCTCCTTCCCGGAGCAAGCGCTTAATACGATTCCCATACTTAGCAGCAGCGAGAGCGAGATGAGCGTTATTTTTCTCATTTGAACCCCTCCTAAGAGTTTCGCGGAGCGAAACTGACTTCGTAAGCATCAACTTTGAGTTTCGCGTAAGCGAAACTGACTTAGTAAGCATCGACAGATAGCCTCTGGCTACCCCTTCAACGATCCGATCATAATCCCTTTAACGAAATATTTTTGGACAAACGGATAAACAACCAGCAGAGGCACCGTTGCAACAACGATCAACGAATATTTCAGCAGCTCTCTCAAGCCCTCCCGCTTGGCCTGCTCCGCAACGTCCATCAGCATGTTCATATCCACGTCATTTTGCACAAGGATATCTCTGAGCACGAGCTGCAGCGGATATAAGCTCTGCTTTTTCAAATAAATCAAGGCATTAAAATACGAATTCCAGTGGCCCACCGCATAGAACAAAGCAATAACCGCAATAATGGGGCCGGACAGCGGCAGCACAATTTTCCATACAAATTGAAAGTCCGTGCAGCCGTCTAACTGCGAGGCCTCAAGCAGCTCGTCAGGAATCGTCGTTTGAAAATACGTTCTGGTGATAATCATATTCCATACTCCCAGCGCTCCGGGCAGTAGCATCGACCATGTCGTATTCAGCAAGCCCAGGTCCTTGACCAGCATATAGGTTGGAATCAAGCCGCCGGAGAACATCATGGTGAAGACGAACAGGAACATGAACACATTTTTGCCGTAAAAGTCTTTTCGCGACAAAGGATACGCAGCCAAGATCGTCATAACGACATTAATCAGCGTTCCCGCCACCGTATAATAGATGGAATTCATAAACCCGCTCCAGATCAGCTTGTGCTTGAATACCGCACTGTAGCCCTCCAGTGAAGGATGAACCGGCCACAGCCAGACCTTGCCCGATATGACGGCTTCCGAGCTGCTGATTGAAGCGCTTACAACATAAATCAAAGGATACAATATCGTAATCAAGAATAGTGACAAAATCGTATAATTGACCACGGTGAACACCTGATCGCTCTTCGTTTCCCTGATCGCCGTAGGTTCCAACGCCTGCTCCTCCCTCCGCTTACCATAAGCTGGCCTGTTTTGTTTTTTGGGCAATTTTATTAACCATGATAAGTAAAATCAGATTGATGACCGATTTGAACAAACCGATAGCCGTAGGATAAGAATAGTTCAACGCTTGCGAGGTCAGACCGACTTTGTATACATAGGTATCGATCACCTCGGAGGTGCGAATGTTCAGCGGGTTCTGCATCAATAGCACTTTCTCAAAGCCGACGTCCAGCATATGCCCTGTATTCATGATCAGCATAATAATTGCTATTGGCATGATCCCCGGAAGGTCGATATGCCACATCCGCTGCAGCTTGTTAGCTCCGTCTACGACGGCCGCTTCGTGCAGGGCCGGATCGATGCTTGCCAACGCGGCCAAATAGATGATGCAGCCGAAGCCTACACTCTGCCAAATGCCCGACCACACATAGATGGATTTAAAATATTCCGGCACACCCATGAAATTGATCGGGTTCAGCCCTATCAGCTTGAGCACATTATTCACGATGCCGTTCCTCGGCTCCAGGAGCTCGAGAATGATCCCTACCATGACAACGACGGAAATAAAATGCGGTGCATAGGTTATCATTTGCACGGATTTTTTGAACAGCTGATTCTTCACGTAATTCAGGCTAAGCGCCAGGATGATCGGAAACGGGAAGCCTGCCACCAGGCTGTACACACTGAGCAGGATCGTATTGCTCATTAATCTCCAAAACTCATAGGAATGAAAAAAACGGTCGAAGTGCTTGAAGCCCACCCACTCGCTGTCCCAGATTCCTTTGGTCACAATAAAGTTTTTGAAGGCAATTTGAGCGCCGTACATCGGAACATACTTAAAAATAATAATGTAAATCAATGGAAGTGCTATTAATGCATACAGCCTCCACCCTTTTCGTATTTTGGTGAATGGCGTTCGCGCTCTTGCTATAACGCCGGCTCCGGTTTGCACGCCTGATGTTTCTTTAAGCGCTTCCAATGGCTCACCCCCTCATTCTGTTTTTCTACGGATAGCGGATTATCCTGTCCAGATTCAAACGCTGCCGTCGTCCTTTCTCCACCTTACTCATCAGCGGTTTAGACGTAAATAGGATTGTGTGCAGCTCTATGTGCAGCCGTTCAGAACGGCTTATGTGCATTGTTTCATATGATATGCAATGGTTCAGAAAGCGCATTCAAATTACCTTAGAGCTGCGAAATGCTGTGGTGCTGACACCATTTATTCGTTTGAACGCCCGGCAAAACGTGTTAGAGGAGCTGTACCCCACCCGAACGGCAATTTCAAATACGTGCAGATCGGTCTCAGCCAGCAGCTCCCTTGCAAGCTTCATTCGAAGACCCTCCAGATAATCGGAAAAGTTGATGCCCGTCTGCTCTTTAAAAAATTGGGATAAATAGCCTCTGGAGATTCCCATTCGCTCCGCAACGGAATCCAGACTGATGTCCGGATCGGTGAAAGTCTCCTGCAGCAGGGCAATGATGCTGTCCAGCAGCTGCCCGTTCTGGCTCTTTTTATGATCATTGACGTAATTGCAAAGCTGCCGGTAAACGGCTGTATACGATAGATATTGCTTTTCCAGACCTTCGTAAGATGTCAATTCCGTAGTGACCAATTTCAGCTTATCCTGCAGAATTCCTTCATTCAGCCCCATCTGCGGCAAAAGCTTAATCAAAGTGCCTATCATCTCGTTCATGAATAATTGCAGCATGGGAACCGACAGACGTCTCTCTACAAAGTTGATTCGATGCAGATCGGTCAATACGGACTCCACCGCGGCATATTCGCCTGCCAGAGCCAGGTTGCTGAGCCGGATCTCCAGATCTGAAGGATAATAATACCCGCTGTGCTCCTGCGGTATTTCATCGTAACGGGCAGCGCCGTTTTGATTTCTCCACGATAAGAATTGAAGCGCCTGCTTCGCTTCCTCAAAGGATCGGGAAATATGCAGCAGCTCTTTGTATATGCCCCCGATGGCAAACCTTGTCCGCACATTCAGCTGTGCAAGGATCATTTCACCCACTCCGGGAAGCGCTTCTGCCAGGTACGTTAAATTAGGGTCAGGAATGTCTCTCCCGTACGCAATCAGAAGCGCAATTTGATCCTCTGCGAGATCATGCCAGTACATGCTGACCTTAAGCCCGCCGCGAAGCATTTCTTTGATCATCACCCTTTTGAGGTCAAGCTCCTCCAGAGAGGAGGCGTCGAATCCGCCGTCATACCCTTGCAGCTGAACTATGACGACAGAATAGTGGCTTCCCTGCGCTTCAATGCCAACATGCTGCAGCAGCACCGATGTATCCTTGGCCGAGAGAAAATCCCCTTTCAGCAGCCTCTCGAATAAAGCCGCTTGCAAGTAGGGAGCATGCTTTTTCATCTTGTCCGTCAGCTCATGATTGTTATCGATAAGCCTGGATACGGACTCCCGTATGAACCGGTAGGCATCGGGACCGGTCTCTGGTCTGCCTTCCATTCGTTCCATGATGGTTTCCATGATCGTTCTTAACGGGCGGCTGTTTCTGTAGGCGATCAGATAGGCAATCAACAGACCTGACGCAAGGAAGATAAGAGTCATGGCAAAAATGATTTTTTTGATATAAAGGACCTTTTTCAAGACAATATGATCCGGTTGGGCAACCAAGTACGTCCAGCCGTTGTACGATGAGGTGGTGTAGGTGATCCGCATGGGCTGGTTGTCTATCTGCTCCAGCATGCTTCCTTCCTTACCCGCCAGCTTGGAGCGCTGAATCCAGCTCACCGGTGCGTCAGAGGCTGAGGTGCTGATCATTTTCCCGTTCTGATCGATGATGTATGCCCAACCGCCGCCGGACAAATCCAGACCGCCCATCAGCTTCTGTACCTCCCGGTTGTCTATCGTAATCACAACGGCTCCTTGGGGGTAGCCGGGATAACCCAAGGAATGAATGTAGGTTAACAGAGTATACATATTACCGTTAACAATCACTTGATGGGACGGGAGCATACTGCGCTGCTGGTAAGAACCGATAATCATGTCTTTCCAGCTGTCCGCATCCAAGCCTACATAACGAAATGTATTGTAAAAATCAAACAGCCCGTATGTGGAATTTTCCGTAAATACGAGCTCGCTGTTCTTGTAGATAACAAAATAATGGAAAATAAAGTTATTGGTGAGGCTGAAATTTTGGATGGCTTTGCGGGTATCCCAAATGCGGTTGATGTTGGAGCCCTGGAACGGTTCGCGAATATGCTGAAACTGCATAATTCTCGTATCGTTAACGAGCTGGATGGCTATGGAGGAAAGCTCGGCCAAACGGCGGTCCAGGATGTCCCTGCTTTGCTGCAGAACATTCATATTCCCGGCCGTCACTTCCTTCTCCATCTCATGAAGTGTTTTATAGTAGATGATCCCTCCGACTAACAGCGGCAGCAGTAAAAACAGCAGATTGGGCACCAATAAACGAATAAACACCTGATGACTGCCCGCTTCCCGACCTTTGAATCTCCACATTTCGAATCTCCTCCATGCCCGAGACTTGACTCCATTGTAAAGGACTTTAGCGAGACCGACAACGAAAGATTACGTCGAAAGATACGCTGAGCTTTGTCGAAATTCATGCCCGAATAGCCTCAGAAGGGGTGCCATGGATTCGAGTGCGTTAAGGCACTCTGCGGGAAGCTCCGATTTGTATTACGCCATCATGCCAAAAAAGACTGTCCGCAGCAGCAAACTGCTGACGAACAGCCTTGAGGTTCTTTTACTATAGGTTAATAAATTAAGAGCCCTTCTTAATTACATCATGGTCTACATAACGCTCGCCGTTCAGCTCGCTGATAACGTTAATGGCTACCTTGGCACCGTCACCGGCCGTAACGATGGTATGTACACTGACACCCGCCGCCGTACCCGCTGCCCAAATGCCGGGAATGGACGTTTTTCCTTCCGGAGATGTATCGATGACGGTCTTGATTCTAGGTTCGGTACCGTCTTTGGTTTGCAAGCCGATATGCTGCGCCAGATCGACGAGGGCACCGGTTGCCAGGATGACATGCTTGCCTTCGTAACGCTCGTTTTCTGTCTCGACCTGAAAGCCTTCCCCTGCTTGGGTTACATTGCTAACCTTGGCATGCACCAGCTCGGCGCCGAATTTCACCGCCTGCTTCTGGCCAATCTCGACCAGCTCGGCCCCCGTCATTTCCATGATGCCGTAATGGTTTTCCAGCCAAGCGCGTTTGGTCATGCTCTGGTCACTGTCAATTAAAAGCGTTTTCTTCCCTGCTTTCGCTGCGAACAATGCGGCGCTTCCGCCTGCAGGCCCTGCTCCGATAATAACAATATCATACATGCTCGATACTCTCCCTTCATATTATCATTCGATGTCTAATGATGCCTGTCCATCCAAATACCATGCTACACAACTTGGAATGGAATGTCAAAATGCATTTCAGGCATCTCTTTCCATCCCATCAATAATATGCTAAATTAATTTCAAATCTACCCTACTATATCAGGAGGAGACGTACATTCGATGAACCGGAATCAATGGCAGCAGTTAGAGAACGGGATTTCTGAAGAGGAGCTGGCTTCTTGGAAAGCATCGATAGACGATGGCGGCTATTCCGCCTTTCACATGCTTTTGGAAGGGTTCAAGAATAAGCTCAAGCAATTTCAGGAGAGCGATTCGGACGCCGTCATCTCCTGGATTACCACGGCTCGGGAATTATTTCCCCAGCCTGAGCGGTTTAGTCCCTCTTGGTCCCAGGTCTGGGATGAATTGCAGCAAATCGCCGAGGTTAAGATCAAGCTTCTGCAAACCGTTGCGCCCGGCGAGCGGGAGGGAGAGTGGCAGCTTATTCTCGACAATCCGCATACGATTCAGGAAGTGGTATGCCACACAGGATTGTCATTTCATGAAGCAGCCTATCTCTACAGCTATTTCCGGCCGGGACTGCAAAAAAATGAGTACATACGGCTGCAAAAGGTTCAAAGCATGTACACGGAAATCGGTTCTTAACCCGATATTGACCATAGGAAACGCACAAAAAGCGCCTTTCTCTCGACAGCATCCGTGAAGACCTTAACGGTTTTCAACACGGAATGTCGAAGGAAATGCGCTTTTTATCGAGTTCTGCGCTTACCCGGGAAATGGTTGAATTTCGCGGGAAATTTTCTTACCAAGCAAAGACGGTCTTACCAGATTGCCCTGGGGCCGTTGCCGCAGCTATCGCCTGTTGATAATCACTTATTGCAAATCGCGCCCCCGGGGCATCCAACTGCAGCAGGCCCTTATGAACAAGCTCCATGATGCTGACGAACGGCTCGTGCCATTCCTGAACCTCTGCCTTCTCCACCCAATGACGCAGCCAGTACATGGCAGGACGGATCCCCGTTGTCCGGGCTAAGCGAACCCAATCGACCGGAATTCCGGATAGTAGGCCGACACTCACCACTATGCCTCCAAAGGAGATGCAGCTTGCCAGCTCCTCAGCCGCCGTACCTCCGAGGGAATCGATTCCGAATCCAGCCCCTCGCCCTTTCGTTATATCCATAACCGCTTCATGCAGTGATGTTGCAGATGTATTTATAACATACTCAGCCCCCTTAAGCAGCAAAGCTTCGGTATGTAGATCATTTCTTACAGCCGCAATTATGCGAAATCCAAACACTTGGGATAACTGAGCAAAGATCCGCCCTATGGAGGAGCCAGCTGCGTTGATCAAGACGAAGTCGCCCTCTGCATCAGCCAGGTACTGTTGACACAGAAGCCAGGCAGTCACCGGGTTAATGTACAGCTGGGACGCAGTATCATCGGAGATCGTGTCCGGGACAGGAACTGCCAGCTCCGCTGGTACCCGCACATAGTCCTGCCAAGTACCCTCTCCCCTGAGTGATAGAACCCGCCGGCCAAGCATGGATGCAGATACATTCCTTCCTGCCTCCACCACCTTTCCGACACCCTCATACCCGGGAATCATGGGAAGGGCAATCCGATGTGCGTAAGCTCCTTGGATCGGAATCAGATCAGACGGATTGATAGGGGAGCTTATCATTCGTACCAGCAGCTCACCCGGCCCGGGCTGTTCCAAGGGCTTATTATGAAGCTGAAGCACTTCAGACGGATGGCCAAACCGGCTGCAGCTTAAGTAGTAGGCATTCATGCTTTTCATTCTCCTTAACCGTTGTAACAGAATAGAAGCCGATTTCTCTGCGTACAGAAAAATCGGCCTGGGATCACCTATGTAGATTACCTAGTCGGCCAGCACCATGTCCCACTCATGAATTTCATAGCCTCTGGCCTTGTGAATAACATAAGGATCATTCAATGCGAAAGCCTCTACCGCTTCCAAGGATTCCGCTCTATAGATGACCATTCCTCCGGTACCGTCAACGAACCGTCCGTTGGCAAAAATATGTCCCAGGCTGCGCATTTCTGACAAATATTCGAGATGCTGCGCGCGGTACGTTTGACTCTTTTCTTCATCGAGCATGGGCAAGAATACAACATAATGCTTCATCGTCAGCTTCCTCTCGCAACTCTACTAGTAAAATTTATCCCTCTATTATATGATAAACCGCTCCGAATATCTAATATCGTTTCTTCATTCTCGCTTAGTTATTGGCCCGCCGCCGCGTGGTCAGCCTCTTCCCATATATCCGTACTGATCGGATAAACCGCGCTTTTGCGGAACTGTGAGGGGGATATTCCTTTCTTCTGATGGAACAGACGGGAGAAGTAAGACGTGGTCCACCCCAGCTTTTCGCTGATTTCAGTGACAGTCCACTTCGTTTCCTCCAAATACTCCATCGCTTTTTCCAGACGCTTCTCCTGCAAATACTGCATAGGGCTCATGCCGATATGATCATTGCATATTTTAATAATATAATGCGGGTGAAATCCAAAATGATTCGCAATGTCCATTAAGGATAGCTTCTCGGACAAATGCTCGTTGATATAAGCTGCTATCGGGAAATCCGAATAGGCTCCGTCCTTCATTCTGGAGGCATCTTGTATTTCCGCTCTTTGCCCTCTGCTTTTTTGCAGTAAGGACAGCAAGGTTCCCTTAAAGCCGGAATCTATCCGGTACAAGGTTAACGGGTCGGGACATTTGCTGAATTCCATCGTTAGCTGAAACCACTGCTTTAAATCAACCAGATCGTCATTCGTGCATGTGCCGTAGGTCGGGGATTCGGCAATGGCGTGTACCAAGCCTTCGTCGTTAAGCTTGAACTTATAATCTACGGCAACTGACTCTTCTTTGAAGTAGAACGCGTGTCTCGAATTAGGAGGTATTAAATAATAATATCGCCCGGCTACGGGATACAGGCTGTCGTTGAACTGCATCTCGCCGCTGCCTTTGTGGACAATGACCAGCTGGTGAAAATGTTCATGCACATGAGGTGAAATGGCTCGCTGTTCCGAATAATCATTTCGAGCAATCTGCAGCATAGTTAACTGAGCATCTCTCAATAATTGTTTGGATTCGTGGATCATCTTCATGTCTCCTTCTCCCTTGTCTGGTCAGATTTGATACGATGACGGAGTGCATTCCCCTTTTTTTTGAAAAGGGTTTCAAAAACTCTTAGCGATGCCTCCTGCTCTAGAATAGACCAACAAGGCTGCATTTGGGAATTGGGAAACTTATTATCGTGTTATGCTTTCTTACGATCATCAGCTTAAAATAACACCACAAAACATAGCGAGTCTGTTGAGAAGCCTAGAAAGCCGAGTTATGATCAACATACCCCTGTGGGGTATCTTGTTCCCGCTTGAGGAATGGGAAGATCTGTTCAACATGAAGTAGAGTAAATGATAAAATGACGTTGTGGAGGTGTATAATTTGCCGATTTTTACTATAATTGCATTTTTTATATTGAGTGTGGCGGTTTTATCATTACTTATTGCTATCTCAGGTAAGCGACAGTTTTATTGGATTTCCGCCCTCGGGATATATGTATTCAGTTTTATAGCAGGATTTTCGATAGGACAACTAACCGTTGGTTTAACATTGATACCACTAACTTTGGCAATTGGTTGTTATTCAGGTTGGATAAAAACAAGAGTAGATTACTTATTGGCCGCAGGAGTTGGCTTTCTATTAGGAGTTATTGTTGTGATATTTGTTCATTTTTTAACGTCGAACCTAATAAAAAAAGACATCCTCTCTCTAGTAAGAGCAGATGTCTATTTAGCGCCTACTTTACTAAGGAAGCGGCATTGTCTTGTCTCTTGAGCCTAGTCTTGGCAGATTTCAGTTCAGCCCGGCTCCAAACGAAAGTAAGCACGAACGCGACGACACCGATCAAACCGGCGAAATAAAAGCCGCTTCTTAGCCCGCCCCATTCATTAATCCATCCCGCCAGGAAAGGTCCGGCGAACATCCCGACGGCATACACGGCCTGATAGAATCCCATCGCGGTCGCCTGCTTCTGCGGATGAATCTTTTGAATCGCCAGCGTCAGCATGAGGGGGAAATAAATGCCCTGGAAGAAGCCGTTCAGCATTTGTGTGATTACAAGGCCGGAAAAGCTGCTCACCATGGATATGGCTGTAGTACAGGCCGCACTGAATAGAAAAGCGATCAGCACCAGGTTCCACGAGCCGAATTTCGGTGCCAGCCATCTTCCCGAAATGTAGTTGCTGAAGGCATGCGGCACCATGAATGCGAAGACCAGCACGGTCAGATCGAGCTGGCTTGCCCCCAAAGCCAAAGCATGTGAAGGCGTGAAGCCAAACATCGTAATAAACAAAATGCTGTGGGCTAATATAGAGAGCACAGATACTTTAAGTAGCAGCGGCTCCTTCATGACCTGAACAAGATCCTTCAGCTCAATCGGTTTCCGGGATACTGCCTGTTTCGGTTCAAAAATGAAGAAGCTTGCCAATAAGCCAGCCGCGCCGATTATGCTGCCAAGCCAAAAGGTAGAGTTCCAACCCCATTCCTTCACCAAATAACCGCTGACGCTCATTCCGATCAATTGACCGCTTGCCGTCAATAAGCTGATCAGGCTCATGGCTCTCGTGGCCTGCTCTTGGCTGAAGTAGCTGGCGTACAGTACGGTGAACGCAGCCCAAGTCGAAGCCCCGATCCCGGAAATAAGACGTCCGGTCAAGATCCATCCGAGATGTCCGCCAAGCGCGAAGCACAGGCAGCTTATCGTCGTCCCGATCATTCCAATCATAATAAAGGGCTTCCGCACCTTCATTCTGTCCGAGGTAATACCTAGCGGAAGCCTAAGTATAATTTGAACGAAGCCATAGCTCCCGAGTACTAATCCGGCGAAGCTGTAAGTTGCCCCCATATGGTCCAAATACGGCGACAAAATAGGAATATACGTATACAGGGAAGCCCAGTAAAACAAGGTCACCAGAATAAAGATGAAATGATGCCTTCGGGACGGCATAGCTTGCTTTTCATTCATGTTGATGTCTCCTTGAGATTTGCTATCCACACTATAGTACGGTTTAGGCCGATTGTAAATCCTTCTTTCCCTGACTGCGAAAAACGCCGGCTCCCTTAGGGACACCGGCTTCATACAGACATGACTTACAGGCTCATCTCCAGGATGGATCGTACATCCGATTCGTGCAGCGCCTTGAAAGAGCCGACAGGACCGAAACGAACGGTTTCTTTGGCCATCCGGTCCAGCTCCTTGGCGTCGATGTTCAGCTCGCTTAGACGGCTGGGAGCCCCGATTCTGGTGAAATAATCGCGTGTTGCCTGAATCCCTTCGAGTGCGATCTGCTCATCGGATTTGCCCGCAGGATCGACCTGCCACACCCGAACGGCAAATTGAACAAATCGGTCTAGCCTCTCTTTGTAGACGTATTTCATCCAGTTCGGGAACAATACCGACAGCCCTTCAGCATGGGCTATATCATATATCGCACTGACCTCATGCTCAATCATATGGGTTGCCCAGTCATTTTCCATGCCAACACTGATCATCCCCCCATTCAGAGCATACGTGCCGCAAAGCATCAGATTCGCTCTGGCTTCTTCATGTTCCGGGTTATGAAGAGCTTTTTCTCCATTTTCGATAACGGTTTGAAGAATAGATTCACAGAAGCGTTCCTGAAGAGGCGTATTCGTCGTCCGGCTGAAATATTGCTCGAATACGTGAGACATCATATCGACAATACCGTTCACAGTCTGATTGCGAGGAACGGTATAAGTAAGAGCGGGGTCCAATATACTGAAAGCCGGATAGCAGTGAATGCTTCCAATCGCTTTCTTCAGCTGATCCTCCCAGTTGGTAATTACAGCGCTTCCGTTCATCTCTGAGCCCGTTGCCGATAAAGTAAGTACCGTCCCCAAAGGAAGAGCGGAATGGATGTCTGCCTTCCGCATGAAAAAATCCCAGACATCCCCTTCATAAGGTACACCGACCGCGATCGCTTTTGCGGCATCGAGCACACTCCCTCCGCCTACCGCAAGAATAAATGGAATGCTGTATTCCCGGCATATAGAGATACCTTTTCTAACCGTGCTTACACGCGGATTCGGTTCCACGCCCGGAAGCTCGTGCACCTCAACGCTTGCTTGCTGAAGCAGACGCATAATCCGGTTGTACAAACCGGTCGTTTTGATGCTTCCGCCGCCATAGACGAGCAGCACTTTACTGCCGTATTGCGATACGGCACTGCCTAGTTGGTCGAGCATCCCGCTGCCGAACATGATGCGGGTCGGGTTGTGGAATTGAAACGGATTCATAGTTGTTATCCTCCTTCAAAGGGGATGCTTCCCCTTGTTTATGGTAGTAGTGCTGAAGAATCTCCCCTCATTATAGCTTTGTGAACCAGCATTGAAAATGACTGACCTGAACCACTCTAACTATCCTTGCCGTAAGCTGCTTCCCCTATGGTCACCTATAGAAACAGCCACCAAGCCTTTTCCATGGCCTGATGGCTTGCTCCTGCTCCACTCCACTATTGCCTGATAATTGGAATATCTCTGTTGATTGCCGCATATTGCGAGCCCTCAGTCTGGTTTTACGGCGTTCGATAGTCCGGCCATCCATACAATTAGTTCATTTCAATCGTTCTATTAACCCGTAATAGCTCTCTTGACCTGTTCCCATAATCCGAAGCCGGCTTGTCCCATAGGAATGACAAATGCTTTCCACGCGAGGACGAAGGTCAACGTAATGCACAGGCTTTCCACTAGAAAGCCGCTGAATTTCCCGGTACTCATTAGAGGAACGACCAGCTTCCACTTGGATGGCGGGAACGGATGGATCCCCTGTTTCGTAAGCACATCGCATACCAGATGAAGCGAGTAAGATAGAGCACCGGCTATCCATAATTTAACGCCAAGCACCGTCGAGGCATAATAAAGCAGACCTCCCCACATCAAAATCCCGTAGATGGAGTGGGTTAATCCCCTGTGCGGAAGAATGGCGCATACCATAAGCAGAGCTCCGACTGTTCCTAGCCAGGGTCCTGCAAAGGCGCCCAGATACAGCAGCAGCCCTCCCAAAAGAATCATAAGGAGCTGGCGAAACGCCCGCTGATTCACAAGACACATAATCAATAACAAGGCGCCGGCAGCATAGCTGTACGGAGTAAGAAACGATTCCCAGTAAGCATAGATCATAAATCCGATACTAACCAGCGCGAACAGCCATCTTAGTTTGGTCAGCAGCCCTTTGGGCAATGTTTTTTGCAGCAGCAGACTGTTAGGTTCGTCTATATCGGGCAGCAGCGAGCTGACTATCGCTACGGCAACTGCAGGGATCGTAACGCCTTGACCGGTCATTTGCAGGATCGATAAGGTCACCCCAGTACTAACTATCAAGTGGGTTCTTCCCGTCATAACTAAATAAACTCCTTTGCCCGCTCCATGAAGTATAGCAGGATGTATTGCTATATTGTACCATAAAAACGAAATCAAGGCGAACAAACGTACGGTTTCACATGTAAAAAAAGAAGCCCTTGTTAATAAGGACTTCCTAGTGTGAACCCGTGCTGCACTTGAGTTAGTTCGCTGCCTGCGTCTTCTTCGCTGTCAGCATCTTGGCATCCTTCCAGTTCCCCCACACGTAGTACCAGATCGAGAGTATAATACCGATCGTAAATCCGATAGGGAAGCTCCACCAGATGGCATCCAGGCCGTATTTTCCGCTCAAAAAGTACGAAATAGGAATCCGAATACACCATAAGGCCAGGAACGTGGTTAACAACGGCACCATAACCGCCCCGGTTGCCCGAACGACCCCGGACACGACAAATGTAATGCCGAACAGAATAAAGCCCCACAGGGTGATCAGGTTAATACGCATCCCGATGTCGATCGCTTCCTGATCATTCAGGAAAAGACCGAGCGCCTGCTTATTGAACAGGTAGATCAGACCGACCAATACGCCGGTCATGACGAAATTGATTATAATCCCCATCATCGTCGTTTTATGGACGCGATCCCACTTGCCCGCTCCCACATTTTGCGCTGCCAGTGTCGAGACCGCTCCGCCTATAGCCATGGCCGGCATCTGAACGTAGCTCGATAGCTGCATCGCCGCGCCAAAAGCCGCCGTAGCCACGGAGCCATAACCGTTAACCAGGTTAATTACCGCGATAGCGCTTGTTGATACGATCAGCATTTGCAGCCCCATCGGCACGCCTTTTTTTACAAGCGATCCGATAATTTGACCGTCAAATCTCAGATAAGGCAAATCCTCGCGTGTGATTCTTAAATAATGCTTTTTACGATAGAGGAATATGATAAGACACACCAGGCTGGCAAACTGTGCGATGACCGTCGCGACGGCAGATCCGGATATTCCTAAAGCCGGGACGGGTCCCCAGCCGAAAATGAACAGCGGATTCAATACGATATCCAGGAACGTGGAGATTAATAGAAAATAAAACGGCGTTCTTGCGTCTCCCGCTCCGCGCATGATCATCATGATAAAGTTGTACACGTACATAAACGGCAAGCCGATGAAAATAATACGTAAATACGAAATGGCAAAATCCATAGCGTCAGGCGGTGTATTCATCCCGCGCAGGATGGCCGGGGAAAACACCAAGCCAATGGCGGTTATTACCAAAGACAATAATAGAAAGAACAAGGCGCTTGTTCCGACTACCCTTTTAGCCTGCGTTTCATCCTGTGCTCCTACACTCTGTCCGATCAGGATCGTAGAAGCCATTCCGATACCAAATACCAGGCTCAGCAGAAAAAACATAATATTGTTTGCATTGGATGTAGCGGCGAAGGCGCTCTCACCCAAATAGTTGCCAACCCATATGGAATTGATCGTTCCGTTCAGCGATTGAAGAACGTTCCCCATTAGCAAGGGCAGCGAAAATAAAAAAAGCTTTTTTCCAATAGATCCTTCCGTTAGCGATGAGTCCATCTGATAGGCCATAGTTCACTCTCCCAGCGCAAAGGGCAGCCATTAGCTGCCCTAAACTTCTTTTACAGACAAATTATTTACCAATAAAAATAATTATATCCAATCGAACACCTCACGTAAAGTCCAAGTATATAGGATGATCCATGACATCGAATGTGACAAAAATTTTAAAAAACCGATTCCAAACGACACTTTCTTCTGATACTATAGTGAAAGTGTTTTTAGATCCGAAATTATTCTATCTCAAGGAGTGTCATTATGCTGCAACGTGAAATTCAAGTTGACGAACGTCCGCCGCTGCTACAGAGCATCCCTCTGAGCTTACAGCATTTGTTTGCGATGTTCGGCTCCAATGTCCTGGTGCCTTTATTGTTCAAGGTAGACCCGGCAACCATCCTGCTGATGAACGGTATTGGAACCCTGCTCTACCTGCTCCTGTGCAAGGGCAGAATTCCCGCCTTCCTCGGGTCCAGCTTCGCCTTTCTATCCCCGGTCTTCGTTGTCCTGTCAAGCCAGTCCTATGGTGCGGCACTTGGCGGCTTTATCGTAACCGGTATCATCTTCATCCTGATCTCATTGCTGATCAAATTTATAGGCACCGGCTGGCTCGATGTCGTCTTTCCTCCGGCAGCCATGGGAGCTATCGTTGCGGTTATCGGTCTGGAGCTGGTGCCTACGGCAGCCGGAATGGCCGGTTACATCAAGCCTGCAGACGCACCGGCAGATTGGAGCTTCGATCCGAACGCGATTCTGATCGCAACGGTGACATTGCTGATTACGATCATAGGCAACGTCATGTTCCGCGGCTTTCTTAAGATCATTCCTATTCTCGTTGGCATCATATGCGGTTATGTCGTAGCCTATTTCCTAGGCTATGTGAAGTTCGATGCGGTAGCTCAAGCATCCCTGTTATCTTGGCCTACTTACTACAAGCCGGAATTCAGCCCAAGCGCTATTGCCATCATCGCTCCTGCCGCTCTGGTCGTAGTCGCCGAGCATATCGGCCACCTGATTGTAACAAGCAATATCGTCGGCAAAGATTTGTCCAAAGAGCCCGGATTGTTCCGCTCCTTGCTCGGTAACGGAATTTCGACCGTCATCTCCGGCTTCGCAGGCTCTACTCCCAACACTACATATGGCGAAAATATCGGCGTTATGGCCTTAACCCGCGTATACTCCACTTGGGTTATCGGGGGAGCGGCCGTCCTTGCCATCCTGCTCTCGTTCTGCGGAAAGCTGGCAGCCTTGATTACTACAATCCCAACTCCCGTTATGGGAGGCGTATCCCTGCTGCTGTTCGGAGTTATCGCGGCTTCGGGAATCCGGATGCTGGTAGAGACCAAGGTCGACTATTCCAAAGCGACCAACCTGATTTTGACGACCATTGTACTGGTTATCGGAATCAGCGGGGCTACGGTGACTATTGGCAGCTTCGCGCTTAAAGGAATGGCGCTCGCTACCATTATTGCCATCCTGCTCAGCTTGTTCTTCAAGCTGATTGAAACCTTAAAGCTTTCGAATGAATAAGACACGCAACAAGCTCTTGTAAATATTACGGCTTTGCGCTAAGAAAAAGACATGCCCTAAAGCATCATTGCGGTGCTTAGAGCATGTCTTTTGATTATATGCGAGTAGATATGCGTTATCCGTTTTTCTCCAATATGGAGAATACTATCGTCTCGCCGTCGCTTTCAACATGAACCTCAACAGCATAGGCTCCGACCTGTACAGTATGCGTTTCCACAGCCTGGCCTAGAACTACCTCGTTATAGACCTGCAGGAACAAATCATCGAATGCCATCGCATCGAATGAGAACAAGTAATTCGTGAACGTCTTGATCGCTTCCTGATTCCTTGCCAGCATCCCCTCTTGCACATGCACCGTGACACCGTAGGTTTTATACTCCGGCTCCAGCCACAAGGATACCTCTTCACCCGATACGGCAGAGGCGCTAGATTTACTCAAGTCCTTCGCTTTCGCCTCCGCATCCTTATACAGCTTGAGCGTCGTCTCCTCCAGATCATAGTTCGTTCCCCGGCGTTTTGCCGCTTCCTGCAGCACATCATAAGCCTTCAGCATTTTCTGATCGGGAAAAATCAGCTTCTTGTAGCTTCCGTCTTTGGCAGGAACGATCTTCTCCAATGAGTTATCCGCCGTTTTCACGCTGATACGCTTATCCTTATGTACAATTCTTTCCAATATGGTCAGCGCTTCCGCCCGCGTCACCTCCCGGCCGATTCCGAAATACCCGTTCGGATAACCTTCCATGATTCCTTTCGCATAGGCTTCGGCAACAAACCTCTGCTCGCGCGGCTTCGCGCTCTGAAGGTCCCCCATGACAGCCGCTGCCGCCATGCTGTACTGTTCATTTTCCAAATACTCGGTTTCCTTCGCCGTATAGTAAATGACCTCGGCAACCTGCTCACGCCTCAGCTTTGCTTTGAAATCCGGAAATTGGCTTTTGCTTATAAACTGCAGATCGCTGGCTAAATCGATGTAAGGCTTCGCCCAATAGCCAACCGTACTCGGTTTAAAATCAAAGTTCCGGTAATCCTGCTGCAAAATGTTGCGGTTCCCTGCACTTAATGACTGTGTGAACTCATTTGTCCATTTGCGTTCCCCATTCGGATATACCTGGGTGTACGATAGCAGCAGCATTTTAATAAATTGATCTGCCGTTACCGGATCATTCGGCCGGAAGGTCCCGTCCGGAAAACCGTCCAATATTCCTTCATCTACCAATCGCGTAATCGTTTGTTCCGCCCAATGCCCCTTCACATCTTGAAAAAGCGGTTTTTCAACCGGCTGACCCCACGCAGTTCCAGATAAGCCCGTAAATAAGGCCATCGAGACTGCCATCCAACGCAACATCTTCATCCTGCTTATGCCCTCTCCTCTTTGTCGGTGTCGAAATTTGTTGTTTCGTGTTGATACCAAACCATCTTTAAGAATAAAGGCAAATCTGTGAAATGGGTATTCACCAACAATCCTAAAATCAAATGGATGAAGTTATGGCGAACATTAGTTCGAAAGTCTTTCCGTCCGTGTAAAAAGTCTCAAAAATCACTTCCATTCCCTGTTAAAAAACCTCTGCTTTAAAGCCCATAAGCCAAAATAACCATATTTTTGAACCTTTTTACCTCTTTATCCACTTCATCAAAACTCTACACGGAGCTTACATTCTTCGAACATTCAAGCATTAGGCTAAACAAGAAGTCTTGCTGGCAACGACTTGTACGTAAGTCAGCTCTTCAGTAAGTAACAAAGGATAAGGAAAAGGCGGCAGGAAGGTGCCTAACGTGGAACAAAACGTTTCTTTCTGCAAATACTACGGGTAATTAAGGCAGAGGAGGCAGACCCATGAAGAAAAGGACATTGTACGTCACGTTAATCATTGGTATCCTGTTGTCGTCCCCGCAAGCCGCATCACAGGCTGAAGAAAAGCCGATCCTGTCTTTTTCCGTACTTAGCGATATTCACATCCAATCGTGGGATACCCGAGCGCAGGACAAATTCAAAGCGGCATTAACCGACCTGCACCGTATTAATCCGGAGGAAGATGCACTGATCTTGAACGGCGATTTAACCGATGGCCGGCAGGAGGATTATGATAAGCTGCAGGAGCTGCTTGGCAGCGTACCCCACCCAGATGCGGTTTACTCAACTATGGGGAATCATGAATATTACCAGGCTTGGCATGGAGCAGAGGGGCAATGGAGCGAAGCAGGCTTTCCCAACGGGGAGACGGAAAAGGCTTCTATCGAGCGTTTTTTAAAGTTTAACGGGGTGCCAGCTGTGTATTACAAAAAGCGGTTGAAGGGTTATTCTTTCATTTTCCTCGGTTCCGAGCAGTACCGGCAATCGGACAGCGAGAATCGCGAGGATGCTTATTTATCCCCTGGGCAGCTGGATTGGCTGCAGACGGCGCTGCAGAAGGAGGCCTCGAATCACCAGCCGATCTTTGTCTTCCTACACCAACCCCTGCCGAATACCGTCTCCGGAACCACCGGCTGCTGCGTCAATAACAGAGCCGTGATCCAGCACGAGCAATTAAAAAAGATATTGTCCAAATACCCTCAGGTCATTCTGTTCACGGGACATACTCATTGGGAATTGAAGCTACCTGATACCTTGGTGAAAAACCGGTTTGTCATGGTCAACTCTTCTTCTGTAGAACAGCCATGGACCGGTGATGCCAGCGGGGCCGAAAAACCATTGGAGCCCGAAGCCAGCGAAGGCTTGTACATAGAAGTCAGAAAAGATTCAGTGACGATCAGAGGCCGCGACTTCTATAAGCAGCGCTGGATTCCTGAGGCCCAATTTGTTATAAAGAATCGTTAGGAATCATGTCGCGGCATTCCAATAATGTTAGACTACCGCACTAAGGCCGCTGTATTGAGAGATAGCCAGCAGCAGATCATGATGAATGGGAAGAATGAATTGTGCCGATCCGAGTGGAAAGATGCCACTGCGATTATGAAGAATCGCTTGTTGAGCATGAATTTTGTAATGAGGCATGCCTGCTGACATGTTCATCAATTCACTTCCTTGATTGCGGCGGTTTTTGAACGTGATAGCTTTCAATTCGGCTATGTCAAAAGGGACGATACTGACGATATCTTCGAGCTTGATGTGATAGTTGACATGCGGCTTCTGGTAGACCAATTCCTTCGTGGATACGGTAATACCGAAGTCTCTTTTTTTATGAACCAGCTTTAAATCCCCATCTATGGACTTGATGTGAATAAATGAATCATTCATAAGTATTCCCTCCTTAGACTATTAGACAGTGGAATCATCCTCTTCTGCCGGGCAGTTCAGGCGAGAGCATAAAAATAAGCTTTCAAGAAGCATACCACAATCCTCCCTAATGTTCCATGCTTGCTGACTAAGAACATCCGTTCTTTTCTTTCTCCGGATTTCTGCTATGATAGAAGATAACGATACCGGAAGCGAAAGAAAGGATTTATTCCATGAGCCTACAATTGACAAGCAAAGTCATCAAGCAGTTGTGCGGCCAGCTTGCTTACGACAAAGGGGATGCCTATTATCGGGCAGGTAAGGCCTCTTTGTTCCATTACGATCCCTGGACGGCCCTCTTCGAAATCAAGGTAGCCGAGGACAAAAAGAACCTGCTGCATTGTACGGTACAATTCGATCGCCGCGGCAATGTTCTGGCAAAATGTACTTGTCCCACACTGAAGTCCTACGACAAATATTGTAAGCATATCGCCGCAGCCTTGCTGTACATTCAAGCAGCCCGCCGTGACGGTACGGTTGAGCTTGAGCCCCAGGAGACTTCGTCCGAGTCTGAAGAGCTTCCAAGCATTGCTGATAACGGTTCAGCAGCGGCAGACGCACATATCGTGGGAGACATGCTGGGCTTGTTCGCCGTGAAGCCGCTTCGAACCGTTCGAGCAAAGTCCCTTCTGGATGAGAGGGAGCCCCTTCAAGTGGAGATCCTTTGCAAGCCCTTCGCCTATGGCTACCACAAGTATATGTTCGGCGTCGAAATAAGGCTGGGACCCAAACGGTTATATATCGTTCAGCATATAAGGGATTTTCTTGACAGGCTTGAACGCGGGGAAGCCGTGACATTTTCCCCGCAATTCACATATGATCCGAAGCTGCACAGCTTTCAACAGGAGCACGATGCGCTGTTTCGGCAATTGATCGAGATCCATCGGCATGAGAGCATGTATCGGGAAACAGCCGGCCGGACACCCGGAACCGTTCCTCATCAGTCTAACGATCGTCTGCTCCCGATCCCGCCTTTTTTCTGGGGGGCACTCCTCCCTCTGCTCTCTTCCGCTCCATCAGTCAAGCTTGATATGGGCGGTCGCCTGCTTGACGGGCTTCAGCTTAGCAGCGAGCCTCTGCCGGTTAGCTTTGAATTCGATCGTTCATCGACGGATTACGTGTTATCCGTTAAAGGCTTGGATCAATTAATGGTCATGGAAGCTTATGAAGTCGTGTTGTCAGAAGGAAAGCTGATCCAGCTGAAGGAGGATTCCTGCAAAAGGCTGTCGCAGCTGAAGCAGATGCTGGAGTCTTCTCAGAAGCAGACGATCCTGATTCAGGCCGGGCAAATGGAATCCTTTATGGAAACCGTAATTCCTGGCCTCATGAAGCTCGGCTCCGTCCATATTTCGAAGGCGGTTACGGAGCGCATTACACAGATGCCTTTACAGGCCAAGCTGTATCTGGATCGAGTCCGTGACCGGCTCCTGGCCGGACTGGAATTTCATTATGGCGAAATCGTCATCAATCCTTTGGAGTCACATCGCCCTCATGGGGGGACGGACCATATCCTTTTG
Source organism: Paenibacillus sp. OAS669 (assembly GCF_014873645.1). NCBI lineage: Bacteria > Bacillati > Bacillota > Bacilli > Caryophanales > Paenibacillaceae > Paenibacillus > Paenibacillus sp. OAS669. Next base: position 367,000 of record NZ_JADBDR010000002.1, on the reverse strand, counting down.
CGCGACGGGGAACAAGAACGACGCATTCTGGAGCTGATGGACCAGAGTGCCTTCGTCAAGACGGAAAGCGGCTATTTCATGGAGGATGAGGAAGGCGAATACGATTTTCTGTACCATATCGTTCCCGAGCTGGAAAAGCTCGTCAAGGTGTACGCAACCTCCGCCGTGAAAGTCAGACTTCTCCTTACGAATCCTCCACCGAAAATCATGGTGGATGTGGATGAACGTACAGATTGGCTGGAATTCAAATTCGATATTCAGGGCATTCCTGAGTCGGAAATTCGCTCCCTGCTACAGTCTCTGGAGGAGAAGCGCAGGTACTACAGACTGCCGAACGGTGCCTTGATGCCTCTGGAAAGCGAAGAGTTCCAAGCGATCGTGAACTTCATGAACGAAGTTGGTCTACGCCAAAATGACCTTAAGGGAACGGCCTTCCAGCTGCCTGTCACCCGCGCACTTCATTTGACCGATTCCCACACCCGCAATCATTCGATTCAGCTGGGCAAATCATTCCGAAGACTTCTGGAGAATCTGCGCAATCCGGACCATCTTGAGTTTCCCGTTCCGGATAATCTGGATTCAGTACTGCGGGATTACCAGAAGTACGGGTATCAGTGGTTGAAGACGCTAGCCCATTACCGCTTCGGTGGTATTTTGGCTGACGACATGGGGCTTGGTAAGACGCTGCAAAGCATAGCTTTTCTGGTGTCCGTGCTCCCCGAAATCCGAAGCCAGAAGGTGCCCGCCATCATCGTTTCTCCGGCCTCGCTGACCTATAACTGGCTTCATGAGCTGAACAAGTTTGCTCCTGAGCTCCGGGCCCTTGTCGTGGACGGCACTCGGGCAGAGCGAAGCCGTATGGTAAAAGCCGCACATCAGTATGATGTGATCATTACATCCTATCCGCTGCTGCGAAGGGACCTGTCCATGTATGTGGAGCCGTCGTTTCATACGTTGATCCTCGATGAGGCTCAGGTATTCAAGAATCATACAACCCAGACTGCACAAGCTGTAAAAGAGCTCCGGGCCCAATATCGGTTTGCTCTTACCGGGACACCGATAGAAAACCGCTTGGAAGAGCTTTGGTCCATCTTCGACGCCGTCTTCCCCGGCTTGTTCGCCAGCCGTAGAGCATTCAGCGAGCTAACCCGGGGCCAGGTCGCCCGCCGCGTCAGACCTTTTCTGCTGCGCAGGTTAAAGACGGATGTCCTCCGGGAGCTGCCGGAGAAGATCGAGTCGTTGCAAGCCTCCGAGCTGCTGCCGGAGCAGAAGAAGCTGTACGCAGCCTATTTGGCCAAGCTTCGGCAGGAAACGTTGAAGCACCTGGACGAGGACACCTTCCAGCAAAACCGGATCAAAATACTCGCCGGATTGACGCGCCTTCGCCAAATATGCTGCCATCCCGCTCTCTTCGTCGAAGATTATGCAGGCAGCTCCGCCAAGCTCGAGCAGCTTCTCGATATCGTGGAGGAATGCCGCGGCGCCGGGAAGCGAATGCTCATTTTCTCTCAATTCACAGAAATGCTGAAGTTCATAGGCAAGGAGCTCGGGTATCAGGGGATTCGCTATTTTTATCTGGATGGTGATACGCCTACCCGCGAACGTGTAGAGCTGTGTAACCGATTTAATGACGGTGAGAGGGATTTGTTCCTGATTTCCATGAAAGCAGGAGGTACGGGTCTCAACTTAACCGGAGCAGATACGGTCGTGCTGTATGATTTATGGTGGAATCCGGCTGTCGAGCAGCAAGCGGCAGACCGTGCCCACCGTCTCGGTCAGAAGAGCGTTGTGCAAGTCATTCGTCTCGTCAGCCGGGGAACCGTGGAAGATAAAATGTACGAGCTGCAGCAACGAAAGAAGCATCTGATCGATGAGATTATCCAGCCTGGTGAGGGATCCTTATCCTCCTTATCCGAGCAGGATATCCGCGAAATCCTAATGATAACTTAACCCCACAAAGTGAAGCATTGGCTCTGAAGCTGATAATACAAGAAGCCTTGCCTAAAGGGGTCATCCCTATAGGTCAAGGCTTCCTTAACATGCCTAGATCAAAGATTCCGCGCCATCAATGAACAGCTCTGTACCCGTAATATGGCTTGATGCGTTCGATGCCAGGAAGGTGACCAGGTCTCCGACCTGTTCCGGCTGCCCCGGAGCATGCTCCAGAGGCTGGTTTCCTTCCGGATATTTCACGGGGATTTTGATCTTTTGCAAATCCGGAGTCGGATGCGTGCTTTCACTGATATGTGTCTGGATAGAACCCGGACAAATGACATTGACTCTTATCTTGTAGCGGGCCAGCTCTAGCGCGGCCATTTTGGCAAATGCCATTTGACCCGCTTTGGATGTGCTGTAAGCGGACATGCCGAAGTTGGAGAAGACACGGTTTCCGTTAATGGAGCTCGTGACTATAATGCTGCCTCCCTGCTCTTTCATATAAGGAATCGCGTACTTTACAGTGAGGAAGGTTCCCTTCAGATTCGTCGTAAGCGTATGATCCCACTCATCCGGATTCATCGTTTCAATCGGCGCAAGCACACCGTTAATACCGGCATTGGCAAATACGATATCGACTTTTCCCCATTTCTTGGCGACCGATTCTATCGCTTCCCTCACTCGATCCGGGTCAGACACGTCGACATCGGCAGTAAGAGCTTCGGCATTCAAAGCTTCGATTTCACTCTTGACCTGCTCCGTACGGCTATCCTTTAGATCCAGCAGCCCTACCTTAACCCCTTGCGCTGCCAGCGCCAGCGCCGTCGCTCTCCCGATACCTGAGCCTGCGCCTGTGACTACAGCTACCTTATCCTTTAGCTCTGGGTACATCGCCTTCGGTTTTTGAATCGTTTGCGTATTCATCTCTGCACCTCAATTCTTCGTAGTTAACTGACTTCCAAAGACAAGCTTATTTTGCCATGTTTCACAACAATTATGAGGTTCTCGAAACCGGAGCGAGTTTATGCTACAATACTTGAGTTGCAAGAACTCGTTCGTTTCTTTTTACCCTGATTGGAAGCTTCAGAAACCGGAAGATGAGGCCCAGAATCAGCTTATGGATAACGCACATATTTTAAGGGGGATCTACTATTCATGCTTATCATCGGTATCGCAGGAGGGACAGGGTCAGGTAAAACTACCGTCGCCCGGTCGGTTATCGACAAGCTTGGCAGCAGCCAGGTTACCTTTATATCGCAAGACAATTATTATTGTGATCACAGCCATCTGAGCTTTTCTGAACGGGAAGCCATCAATTACGACCACCCGCTGGCGTTTGATAATGGATTGCTGTTAGAGCATCTGAAGCAGCTCAAGCAAAATCAACGGGTTTCTTCCCCAACTTATGATTTTTCTACACATTCACGCTCGATAGTAACCAAAGAGCTTCAGCCTAATCCCATTGTCATTATCGAAGGTCTTCATGTATTATCCGATGAGCAGCTCCGGACGATTCTGGACATCAAAGTGTTCGTCGATACGGACCCTGACGTACGCATTTTGCGAAGAGTGCTCCGAGATATTCAAGAGCGCGGCCGGACGATCCAATCGGTGTACGATCAATATTTGACAACGGTCAAGCCTATGCATGAAGCGTTTATTGAACCGTCTAAAAAATATGCCGACATCATTATTCCCGAGGGCGGTCATAACGAAGTCGGCATCCAGCTGCTTACCATTCTTACGGAGAAATACTTACAGTCATCTTCTGTGTTTCCTCATTGAATGAGAGGATGAGGCGCGGATCATTCTTCAGCTTCACATTGCACAGCTTTAGATCATGATCCGATAGCTCCATCAGCTGCCAATCTCCGGTTTCGAGCACACCCTGGGAACGTAAAAAATCACTGTAAGCAGCTCGGGCTTCCTCCTCATCATCCCAAAACTTGGTACCATAGTACGCCAATTCATAAGAATTAATAAGAGTGCAGGTAAAGATTTGAGACGTTTTGTCGTGCTTCAATACGAACGGCAATAGGATGTCCTCCTCACAATTTATAAAGCTTTACATAGAAAAGGCACGATCTCCATCGGAGATGGTGCCTTTTTTCGCGCTTGGAGCAGATAACTTATAGATAAGGGCTTTCATGCTTCGCCTTCAGCATGTTCCAGCGGCGTTCGACTTCTTCCTCGAACAGCTTGTAGGATTCTTCATACTCCGGCTTGGTCATATGCTTCGTCTTGCCCATCGTTTTCAACCAGTCGGATAATGGGATCTTCTTGCTCTTCTCCTCCGGATTGTAGGTGATATTCGTGACTCCGTGTTCCACCTCGTATAACGGGAAGAAGCAGGAGTCCACCGCGGCGCCGACAATATTGGAGCCTTGCTGATCCTCGGACAGCCAGTTCAACGGACAGGCGATAAGGATTTTCCCATACACCAAACCTTCATTTTGCGCGTACCATTGCGCTTTGGCCGCCTTGCGGACAAGGTCCTGCGGGAAGGCTTCGGAACCGGTAAACACATAAGGAATATGAGTCGCGGCCATAATTTGCGCCGTATCCTTATGGTGGAACACTTTGCCGCCCTGCTTGGAGCCTACGTTGGACGTCGAGGTTCTATGGCCCATCGGCGTCGAGTAGGACAGCTGGGCTCCTGTGTTCATATAACCTTCATTATCGTATTCCAGAATGATCATTTTATGGTTCCGCAGCGCGGCTCCAATAGCAGGGCCCATACCGATATCCATCCCGCCGTCTCCTGTAATCATAACAAAGGTGAAGTCGTCCTTCAGATTGAGCTCATCGAGCTCTCCCCTGCGTTTGCGCTCCCAGAACATCTCGACGACGCCGGATAACGTAGCCGCGCCGTTCTGGAACAGATTGTGAATGTAAGTGGCCTTGTGCGCCGAATAAGGATAACCGGTCGTTACGACCATTGCGCAGCCCGTATGGAACAACGCTACGATATCCCCTTCAATGCCCTTGAAGAACAGCTCCAGGCCCGAGAAAATCCCGCATCCCGGACAGGCCCCGTGCCCTGGCGCAATGCGCTTAGGCTTCTTGGTCAAGGAACGGAGCGGCGGAATCCGCACATTCAGCTTGCCTGTAGCTTCGTCCGGAGTAACGGTGATAAGTCCTGTTTTCAGGTCCTCGTATTTCATCGGATTCAAGATCCTCTTCGGCGCTTTAGCCGGATCGCCGGGTGTATGCCCGTAGTAATCAAACGGGACCTCTACCGTGCCTTTTTCCACGGCTTCAATAGCAAACCGGAACAGATTATGGCCGTCCTCCGCATAAAAATCTTTGCCGCCCAAGCCGTAGATGCGGCTTATAACCATCGTATCGCGGTTGCCGTGAGTAAACAATGCCGCCTTGATTTCGTTGACCATGTTGCCGCCGTGACCGCCGTACGAGTCCGCCCTGTCGCCTACCGTGACCGCTTTAACGTTCTTCAACGCTTCGGCAATCGCCTTTTGCGGGAACGGACGAATCATATTCGGAGCGATGGAACCGGCTTTAATGCCTTGAGCACGCAGCTGATCGACCACATCCTTAATGATCTCTGAAGCCGAGTTCATCAGGAAGACGGCCACCTCCGCATCCTCCATCCGGTACAAATCGAGAATAGGATAATCGCGTCCCGTCAGCACGGCATACTCTTGGCGAATCCGGTCATACACATGCTCCGCGTTGTACATCGCCACGGACTGCTGATAACAGTTGTTGATGTAATCCGGTTCATTCATGTAAGGACCTACGGTAATCGGATGATCGCGATCCAGCGTATCGGCAAAGCCTGTAGGAGGTCTTTCTCCCACAAAGGCATGGACGTCCTCGCGATTGGCGAAGGTTTGTACCCGGCGTTTTTGGTGGGAAGTGAAATAACCGTCCGAAGCTACCAGTACCGGAAGACGGACTTCGGGGTCTTCCGCAAGCTTCAGCGCCATGATGTTCATGTCATAGACAGCCTGAGGATCGCGGCACATCAAGATAGGCCACCCTGTGTTCAAAGCATAGTACAAGTCGGAATGATCCCCGTGAATATCGAGCGGACCCGATACGGAACGGCATACGAGGTTCATGACCATCGGAAACCGGGTTCCGGATTGGACCGGCATTTGTTCCAGCATGTATAAATAGCCGTTGGCACTTGTCGCATTAAACACGCGGCCGCCCGCAGTCGATGCACCGTAGCATACGCCTGCCGAGCCATGCTCTCCATCTGCCGGAATCAGCTTTATGTCATGCTGGCCGTTAGCTTTCATCAGATCCAGGAATTGCGCTACTTCTGTAGATGGTGAAATCGGAAAGTATCCCATGATGTGGTAATTGATTTGATGCGCTGCATAAGCGGCCATTTCGTTCCCTGACTCATATACAATACGCTGCTCCACTGTACCTTGAGAAACCTCTTTCTTAATCTCAATTGCCAACTGGAATTCCACCTTTCAGGTAAGCTGTTATCTTGATTGACAGAAAGCTCATCCGTTCACGGCCAGATCAAAGCGATGCGGAACACGATGCTGATCGGCATAGCCGTCCGTTTCCCTTGCGCTAGACAGCGCTTCGGTCGGGCACGCCTGTACACACTTCAGACAGCCTTTGCAGTATTGATAGTCGATGCCTTGCAAAAACATCTGCGGCCGCCCCTTCTTATCAGGCTGTTCGTCCCAGACGAAGCAAAAGTCCGGGCAGACCGTATCACAGGCAGCACAGTGTATGCATTTGTCATCGTGAAAGTGAGGCATCATTCCCGCGCGGGAAATGCTCAAATCCTTCAAAATGCTGTTGCCCGGGTTTGTGACAAGACCGCCCATCGGCTGTGTTTCGTAGCCCAGGACCGGCGTGTCCTGACGGACAAACGAAGGCATTTGTGCGCCTTCCGGCAGTTCGAAGTTTTGGAAACGAACCTCGTTGTAACCCCTTTCAAACGTATTTAGAGCCGGTTGAACGGCTTGCGGGTATTTTTTCTCGAGAGACTTGCGGATTACGTTCTTCATTGTGTCCGGATTCAGGAATGGACAGAGCCGGAACAATGCACCTAACATCGCCATATTCACACGGTTCTTCTCTTCAATCGAAATGCCGATGGCGTCGATAACCGCAATGGTACCGCCCATCATTTTCAATTTTTCCTTGAGCTCTTCAGGCTCTTTGGCGGAATTGACAAGCACAAGGCTGTCCTCGTAGATCCCGCTTACGACATTTACCGTTTTGGATAATGATTCATGAAAGATCCCTACCACATGAGGTCGTTCCACAGGCGAAGTATCACGTATATTCGTATCGTTATCACAGAAGCGAATATGCGCTTTGACGGCAGAGCCTTTTTTCTCGGAACCGTAGGAGGAGAAGCTGACGCCGTTTAATCCGACGCCTACCACTCCTGCTTCAGCCAGCATCTTTCCTGCCAGGTTGGCACCAAGTCCCCCTATGGATTCCAGACGAATTTCAAAAAAGCCAAGCTCGTTCTTTTTAGGTAACGTAACCATTGCATGACTCCTTTCGAGAATGGACTGCAGCAAGTAGTTTTCTAAATACTATTTATATTCTAAATAGATCGACAAATTCCTCTCTTGCCAAAAACTTTTTTCCAGTTATACCCGAAATAATCCATTTCCGTTCAATGGGATGTCCGTTTCCTTATCCGGAAGCAGCCCGTCATTCCTTCCGTTCACGGCTACATCGACAAGCCACTTCGTGAAATTGGCCACCTGCATGGTTTTCATTTCTTCCAGGGAGAAAAATCCGGCCCCGTCCACCTCAACACCATCGGCCTTCGGCTCTCCTTCTACATATTCCATTTCAAAGGCGATATACACATTATGAATATTGCGGGGCTGGTCGCGTAAGGCAACGATCCCCTTCACCTTCGTATGAACGCCGGTCTCCTCCAGAACCTCGCGCACAACCGTCTCCTCTATCGGCTCCAGCTGCTCGATATAGCCTCCCGGGTTCGTCCAATTTCCTTTGCCGGGCTCCTGCGCTCTGCGTACCAGAAGCACTTTATCATCCTTGATGACCAGCGCTCCTACACCGATGCTGTAATTCCCCCAATGAACCGCATTGCAATTCGTGCAAACCCGCCGATCGACACCGTCCAGCTGGCGCGTCTCCATAGGATGGCCGCAGGACGAGCAATAATTAACCGACATGCTCACACACCTCCTTTACTATGTATCGTACCTGTCTGAATGCAAATCTTAAGAAACAGTACTACTATAGCTCGTTTACTCCAAAAAGAAAACCCGCACACCGTACGAAATCGTACGTGAGTCCGGGTTATCGGGTCATTTTATTTCTTATCGGTTCCAGGTTCATCCGCCGAAGCGGCAGCCTTCTGTTCCAGCGTTGGGACGGACGGGGTGCCGGCACCTCGGTTCGTCAGGCCTTTGACCAGCTTCTCCAGGTCGATGCCGCTGACATTTTTCAACATCTCCGGCGCTGTTGCCATCAGCGAGGTCACATAGTTGCTGACTCTCGCTGCGCCTTCCCCATGCCCGGTATCTACAACCGTCAGCTTGTCGATGCCTTTAATAGGCTCCGCGACCTTACCGGCAAGCTCCGGCAGCATCTTGACGATAATATCGAGCACCGCTGCTTCGCCGAACTTCTCGAACGCCTCAGCCAGCTTCTGCTTGGCTTCCGCTTCCGCAAGACCGCGCAGCCGGATAACCTCTGCCTCCGCCGTACCTTTGGCACGCTCCGCATCGGCAATAGCCAGACCTTCCAGCCGCTTCTGCTCGGCATTCGCCTTCGCTTCCGCTTCAATGCGATATTTCATCGCATCAGCCTCATAAATTCTTTTAGCTTTATCCGCCTCGGCTGCTTGCTCAACAGCGTAACGGTCAGCATCCGCCTTCTTTTTCACCTCGGAGTCATATTGCTTTTCGCGACGAAGAATTTCTTTTGTTTCCAGGTCGATCTCACGATCTTTACGAACAAGCTCAACCTTCATCTGCTCTTCCACCACGCTTTGCTTCGCGCGGGCTTCATGAATATGGTAAGCCTGATCCGCTTCCGCTCGGGCTGTATCCTGCTCCCGCTTAAACGAAGCGACCTTCAGCTCTTTTTCCTTGGACGCTTCAGCGATATTGGTATCTCTAACCAATTCGGCCTTCTGCCCCTCTTCCTCGGCTCTCGCCTTCTGAATCCGGGCATCACGAAGCGCTTCCGCTTCTGCAATTTCGGCGTCCCTCTTGACCGCTGCAATACGAGGTTTCCCCAAGGCATCCAGGTAGCCATGCTTGTCGCGCAGATCCTTAATCGTGAAGGAGACGATCTGCAGACCCATTTTTTTCAAATCCTTGGCCGCTACGCCCTGCACCTCTTGAGCGAATTTATCCCGGTTCCGGTATACCTCCTCCACCGTCATCGATCCGAGAATGGCACGCAGATGGCCTTCAAGCACCTCCTGCGCTTCGCCCTTCAACGCTTCCGTCGGTTTCCCCATAAACTGCTCGGCCGCTGTAGCGACGTCTTCTACAGAGCCTCCGATTTTAATAATAGCGACACCGTCGGCCATAACGGGAACCCCTTGCTCCGTATATACCTCCGGCGTAGACACATCCAGCTTGTGTGACAGCAGCGACAAAAACTGCGATTGCTGGAATATCGGCAAAATAAATGCGCCGCCTCCCCGGACAATTTTAATTTTACGCCCGGAGTCATCCGTCATCACGTTCTTGCTTCCAAGGAACGAACCCGTGACAATCATAGCTTCGTCCGGGCTTACCGTCTTGTAGCGGGCCCAGAACGCAAGACCGAGGACAATAATGACACCCACTACAATGGCAGGTATAACTAAAGGTTCTGGCATACGACATTTCTCCTTTATTCCAATTTATCTAAACGGGCTACGAGCAGCGTACCGTCCTTGACTTCTACAGTAACTACTTTCGTGCCTGTCTGGATTTCTTCCCCCTCATAGCTGGCGGCAATCTGGTTCGTGTTGCCCGCTCCCATACGAAGCATCACTTCTCCATATCCGACAGAAGGAATGGTGACGGATACCTCCGCAATTTTGCCAACGGTATCCTGAATGGAAAAGGCGACGGAATTTTCGCTGTTTTTCATCGGCTTAACATACAGAAAGTAAATGAGCACAGACAGAAGGACTGCACATACGGCGGAGCCTGCCAGCACCGCAGCCGTTCCCCAAACCGTGTACTTGGTCAGCAATATACCGGCGCCTCCCCATACGGTGAGCCCGCTAAAAATAACCATCGGTTGAAATGCATGCATATGGTGTGCCGACATGAAATCAAAGATCCCATCCAAAGCGCTTCCAAGCAAATCGCCAAGTACGACAGTAATGAGCGCAAACAGCACTCCGGTGATGAGAAACCCCCAATATATGGAAATCATGAGCATCCCCCTATTCGACATTTAGGTTAGCTTCATAAATTAATACGCTCTTAAGACAGGAAAAGTTTCAAATCATTTCCTTTTTTCTTTAAGCTCCTGCCACAGCTCGATAAAATGCTTTGCCCCCTGGGACAAATAATGATCCTTCAGCCATATAAAGTCCGATGAAGCGGTCCACGTCTCGTCCGCGATCCGGCAGATCCGGATGTCACTCCTTCTGTGCAACCGCAGAACCGCTTCGGGTAGAAGCGCACTACCGAAGCCGGAAGCGACCAGCTCGAGCAGCATGGCAATATCCGAGCATTCACATAAGATATGGGGCTCCAGTCCGCGGCGGGAGAGCTGATCCACAATCTGCTGATATAGGCCGAGACCATCCGTGCTTGGCAGGATTAATGGAGAACCGCCTATGTACTCGTAGCTGACCTCCTCTGGAGGCTGAGGTCCGCTTAGAGCCGTGACAAAATAAAACGGTTCCGATTGAAGATGAAGATAGCTGAAATCGCTCAAATCGACCGGAAAGCGGATAATGGCCAGCTCTATGGCCTTTTCCTTGACCAGCCTGCACAATTGCGCCGACTCATTTTGTTGTATTTTATAGGTCATTTCCGGATATCGCGCCTTGTATTCCACCAGAAGCCCGGGCAGCTCTTCCGAAGACAAGGTATTTACACCCAGCGCGAGCCTCCCTCTTAGACCTCTTCCGGTTTCCTTCACCTCCAGGCGGGTCTGGTCCATCATCTTCTCCATATTCAGCGCATGCTTATACAGAACTCTCCCCGCCTCCGTTAGCTCCAATCCGCGTGCATGCCTGACAACCAGCGTTACCCCTAGCTCCTCCTCCAGGTGCTTGAGCTGCTGGCTTAGCGGTGGCTGGGCCATATGCAGCTTTTTGGCGGCTGCTGAAATCTGCTTGTGTTCCGCTATGGCGATAAAATATCGCAGCTGCTTCATATCCATACGCTCTCCCCCGATTTCCATATATAAAATGTTATCTTAATGAATTTTATAAATATTTTTCATATACCTGTCCCCATGCTACCATAAGGCTAACCCGGTGCAAAGCGAGGTTAACCGCAATGAATCGATGTCTGCTCGTTATCATGATCCTTTTTTTATCAAGCTGCGAGAATTCTTCCTTACAGCAGCCTATACCGAGTCACGAGGAGAGTGTGGAATCTATGAAACCAACGGATCAGCAAACGGAACAACTAACGTCTTATGCCGAGCAAGGGAACAAATCAGGGGTTGAATTGCTGCTTAAGCAAGGGATCGATATCAACGGGCATGATACCTTAGGAAGAACGGCGGTTCTTGCTGCAGCCCACGGAAGGCAAACGGATCTTGTGCAATATCTGATCGAGCAGGGAGCCGATGTGAATATCCGCGACAACCGCAGTGACAACGTACTGCTGTATTCCGGAGCCGAAGGGCTTCTGGAGATCGTAAAGCTAGCTTTGTCCGCCCATGCCGATACAAGATTGACGAATCGCTACGGCGGTACCGCGCTGATTCCCGCCTCCGAGAGAGGCCATGTGGAAGTAGTCAACGAGCTGCTCGAGCATTCGGACATTCAAGTCAATCACATCAATAATTTGGGGTGGACTGCGCTTCTGGAGGCGGTTATTTTAAGTGACGGCGGACCAAAGCATCAACAAATCGTCCGCAAGCTGCTGGCGCATGGCGCTGACCCTTCCATTCCCGACCGTGACGGTGTTACCGCATTACAGCATGCACAAGCGCGCGGGTACAAAGAAATCGAACGGATGCTGATCGAAGCCGCCGCTAAATAATGATCCTGTTTTTCGAATACCATAGGGGGTATTAACAATATGGAATCTTATATGAATAAAGCTATTGAGCTTGCCTACCGTAACACATTACACCAAGGAGGAAAGCCCTTCGGGGCCGTTATCGTCAAGAACGGAGAAATCATTGCTACCGGGGTGAACGAGGTTCTCTCCACAAATGATCCAACCGCACATGCCGAGATGCAGGCTATCCGCCAAGCCAGCCGGGTATTGAACAGCCCGCAGCTTACGGATTGTGAAATCTATGCTTCCGGACAGCCTTGCCCCATGTGTCTTGCGGCGATTTATTGGTCAGGTGCCAAAGCCGTATATTATGCCTACACCGAAGAGGATGCCGCAGCGATTGGACTCAGCACCAGGCATGTTTACCAGCAGCTGTCGCTCCCCATGGAGCAGCAGACACTTCCCATTACAAGAATCGCACCTATGACAGAGCGTAACCCGATGCAGCTTTATAAGCAGAGAAACAACTTGTAGCTATTACAGTCGGCGTGGGAGAATTAGAACGTCTCTACGTGAAGGTACTGTTCGAAAAATGTCCGTGTTGCCGCAGACAAACGCCGGTTTTTCAATAAGGCGATGCCGATTTTGCGCTCCGGTATTCGTTCCTTCAGCTTGATCTCCGCCAGCTTTCCCGCTTCAAGCTCTGCCTGAACGAACTGCTTTGTAACGAAGGAGATGCCTAGGCCAGCTTTGGCAAATTCAATGAGGAGGTCGACGCTGGCCAGCTCGATTTCCGGTTCTATCGCGACCCCGTGGGCTTGACCAAAGTCCTGAATAAACCGGCGCGAGCTGCTGTTCCTGGAGAATAAAATGAGCGGATACGCGGTTAACTCGGTTAAGGATAGCTCTTGCTGCGCCAGTGGAAAATATCGGGGTCCGGCAACGAAGCAATCCTGTACCGTGATCGTTTCAAATACTTTCAAGCTGCTGTCCTCCACCGGCATGCGGACAATGCCAAAATCAATTCTGCCCTCCTTTACGTGCTGAATAATTTCCGGCGTCGTTCCATGCACCAGATCAAGCCGGATTTGCGGGAAATCGTTACAGAATCGGCCAAGGGACGGCAGCAAAAAATATTTGCACAGCGAATCGCTGCTTCCAAGCCGCAGCTCGCCCCTCGTTAAATTGTTGAACTCCGCAATCTGGCGTTCCCCGCTCTCAATGAATTGAAACGCCTGCTCCACCTGCGCGAATAACAGCTGTCCTTCCTCGGACAGACGCACTCCCTTCGCTCCCCTGTAAAACAAGGTGACGGCAAGCTCCGTCTCCAGCTGCTTGATGGCGTGACTTACGCTGGGCTGCGTAATGTACAGCCGCTCGGCGGCGCGCGATAAATTCTGCTCCTTGGCAGTCCAATAGAAGGCACGGTACAGCTCCAAATTCGCGATCATGCTATTACTCCCATCTATACTTGATATGTATAATATCGATTTCATATATACCTCTGCCCTCCATTATAATCATAGAAGAGCACGACTTCTACTTTAAAGGAGGATGTTACACGAATGACCTTAATCCAACAGAGCATTCAGCAGAAAGCGATTAACACCATCAGAACGCTTGCCATCGATGCCATCGACAAAGCCAATTCCGGCCATCCCGGCATGCCGATGGGGTCAGCCCCCATGGCATACGAGCTTTGGACAAATTTTATGAAGCATAACCCCGGCAATCCGCAATGGATCAACCGCGACCGCTTCGTGCTGTCGGCGGGACACGGCTCCATGCTGCTGTACAGCCTGCTTCATCTCTTCGGCTATGATCTCCCTCTTGAAGAATTGAAAAACTTCCGCCAATGGGGCAGCCTGACTCCAGGTCATCCGGAGTACGGGCATACCGCAGGCGTCGACGCGACAACCGGCCCTCTGGGACAAGGGGTAGCCATGGCTGTAGGCATGGCTATGGCCGAGGCCCATTTGGCCGCAGCCTATAACCGCGAAGGCTTCGACATTATCAATCATTACACCTATGCGATTTGCGGCGACGGAGATATGATGGAAGGCATCTCTGGAGAAGCGGCTTCCCTTGCCGGTCACTTGCAGCTGGGCAAGCTAATCGTATTCTATGACTCCAACGATATTTCTCTGGACGGTGATCTTAGCCTCTCCTTCTCCGAGGACATCCAGCAGCGCTTTAGCAGCTATCGCTGGCATGTTCAGCGGGTTGAGGACGGTAACGACCTCGAGGCTATCCATAAAGCCATCTCCGCTGCGCAGGCTGACCCTCGTCCGTCCCTGATCGAGGTTAAAACCGTGATCGGCTACGGCAGCCCTAACAAGAGCGGCAAAGCGGGTGAGCATGGTTCACACGGCGCGCCGCTGGGCAAGGACGAAACCGCGTTAACCAAACAATTCTACGGATGGCCAAGTGAGCCTGACTTCTACATTCCGGAGGAGGTCAAAGAGCATTTTGCCCGCTTCCAGCAGGAAGGCGCTGCGCATGAAGCAGCTTGGAAAGCCAAGTATGAAGAGTATCGTCAAGCGTTCCCTGAGCTGGCAGGACAGTTCGATACAGCCGTCAGCGGACAGCTGCCCGAAGGCTGGGATGCGGCCTTGCCATTATACTCGACAAGTGATAAGGCTATTGCTACCCGCTCCGCCTCCGAGAATGCATTGAACGGACTCGCCAAGAACGTTCCTTACCTTCTAGGCGGTTCAGCTGATCTCGAGACCTCGACCAAGACGAATATCAAATGCTCGGGCCGAATGACCCGCGACGATTACAGCCAACGCAATATTTTCTTCGGCGTACGGGAATTCGCCATGGGGGCTGCATTGAACGGTATGCTTCTCCACCAAGGCGTTCGTGCCTTCGCGGCGACCTTCTTCGTATTCTCCGACTACCTGCGTCCGGCCATTCGCCTTGCTTCCATCATGAAGCTGCCAGCCATTTATGTATTTACGCATGACAGCATAGCTGTTGGAGAGGACGGCCCTACTCATGAGCCTATCGAGCAGCTGACCGCCCTGCGATGCATCCCGGGCATCACGGTTCTGCGTCCGGCAGATGCTAATGAAACGAGCCTGGCATGGAAATATGCGTTGCAAAATCAATCGGGACCGGTTGCGTTAATCCTGACTCGCCAAGCGCTGCCTATACTCGCCAACACCTCAACCCTGGGTGCGGAAGGCTTAAAGCGGGGAGCCTACGTCATCTCCGATGCTGCGAACGGCAAGCCTCAGGCACAAATCATAGCAACAGGCTCCGAAGTGCAGCTGGCGATCGGAGCGCAAGAGAAGCTTGCAGAGCAAGGAATCCACGTCCGCGTCATCAGTATGCCTAGCTGGGAGCTGTTCAACAAGCAGCCTCAAGACTACAAGGATTCGGTCATTTTGCCGGATGTCGAGGCCAGACTGTCGGTGGAAATGGCATCCCCTCAAGGCTGGCATCAATATGTCGGCATCAAAGGCGATATTATGGGCATAGACCGTTTCGGCGCATCCGCCCCTGCCTCTCTGGTTATGAAAGAATACGGGTTTACCGTGGACCACGTTGTCGCACGCGTTAAAGCGCTTCTGGGATAACTGTAAATGCATCATATTAAGCAAATAAGCCGAGGTTCCTCGTAAGGAGGAATCGTCGGCTTTTTTCTTATCTGACTTATTTTCTTTTGAGAGCAAGCATCTGGTACACTTCCCGCGAATCACCCTTCAGCACCTTCTGTGCGGTATTCATTTGGCTTGAACCGTCTCCGTCCAGGAATATGCCATCCACGAGGCGGTGCTTTCCGATTTTCTCCACGATTGCCGTACGGAACTGCTCGACCGTGCAGGGCTTGTCCGTAACGATAAGCCACAGGTTTTGCCTGTCATCATATACCGCGCCTGACCGGAGCCGCGGCTCGTCAAACGCGGGCATATCTTCCGCCAGCGCTTGGTGTACCCACTGGTCGTCATGGCCGAGAGACATGCTGACTCCTCCCTGCGCCCAGTAATGCTGCCTGTCCGTCACTTTAATCTGATGGGCGTCCTGTACCACTTGAACCGAGAATTGACGGGTAATCTCGTCCCATATTAAGGTCCCTTTAGGATAATCAATGTTATACCAGCCGGAGCCATAATCGTCCTGCTCGCCTTTTAGGGGCTGATCGTTGATGACCGCAATGCTGAGCAAATCCCCGTTCCAAAAAAATCCGCCGTTAATCCCGAAGTCCGGCGTCACAGATACATTCGATGTGATCGGCTTTAGCACGATGTTGTCCGGAACCGTTTGGATCGAATACAATTTCACTCCGTTGGATGCCACCGTTTCCTGGTAGGTATAGTGCTGTCGCAATGGAAAAGTAGAAGACGGCTGCATAACGGAATAGATGACCGCGATCAAATTGCCTAGCAAAAAAGCGGCGGCCAGCATGGGATAATGCGACCTGGCCGGCCAACCGGCGACCTTTCTCAGCATATGTGCTACCATACGATGGCTCCTCCGTCATTCCAGTTTCATAGAATCAACAAGCTATGCTCTATTCTATGAAACTTCCAACGCATTCATGCTAGGATTCGGCGACAACGCCTTTTTTCAAAATTAGGTTTGCGTACAATGCGCGCTCTCCCGTCGCAATCACTGCGTACGCCTGCTTGGCCCGTTCGTAAAAAGCAAAGCGCTCCACCTGCTTAAGCTCTCCTGCTTGAGGATCATGCTTAGCTATCAAGGCTCTGTATTCATCCCAAATGACGGGGACAACCGGATCACCGGGAACTACCTCCATCAACGCGACGGCATGGTCAGCATAAGTATCGAGCGGAAAAAATGTCAATATCGCGTCCAATAGCTCTGGAATCGCGTGTCCGTCGCAGCGGATTAAACGCTGAGCGTGGCTTGCCGCCGGAAAATTGCCGTCGGCCAATACAATCTCGTCGCCATGACCCATTTCCATAAGAACCTTTAACAAATCCGGGGACAAAATGGAAGGAATTCCTTTTAACATCGTAAACTTCCTCTCTATTCGGACTGATTCTTATCTATCCTAAACGGACGCAGAAGAAATTGTCAATACGTACCAAAACTCGCCACATGCCATTGGATAGTCGGAAATATGAGTTGAATAATAACAAAAAGCGGTGAAACCATATTAGAATCAACAGATGGAAAAGGAGCCCTTTATATGGATTTATTCACCGGGAAGCTGCTATGGCCGGATACGCTGCCCCAACCTCCTCAATATCCCTCTCTGGAAGAGGATATTACCTGTGATGTGCTGATCATTGGAGGCGGTGTGGCCGGCGCACTTTGCGGCTATTATTTAATGAAGCAAGGAGTGAACGCAGTCCTTGTGGACAAGCGATCCATAGGGGCAGGCACGACGGCGGCCAATTCCGGCATTCTTCAATGCAGCAACGACAAATCGTTGACATCCTGTATCCATTCCTTTGGCGAACAGAACGGCGTCAGATTCTATCAATTGTGCAGAGATGCCGTGAATGAGTTAGGTAGAATCTGCGCAGAGCTGGATCTCGATGCGGAATACCTTAAAAGAAGCTGTCTCTATGTCGCATCCCAAGAGAATGATCTGGCGTCCTTGCGCAAAGAATATGAACTGTTGCATCGGTACGGCTTTTCCGTAAGCTACTGGGAAGAGGAACAGATCTCCCGCTCCTTCTCTTTCCATAAGCCCGGGGCTATCTATAGTGAAGGCGATGCCGTCTTCAACCCTTACAAATTGGCTAACGGATTGATTGAGATCTTATCCAGGAAATTCGGGCTGCGAGTGTATACGGATACGGAAATTAGAAGCCATGTCGCCTATGAGAACCATCTCGTCTTTCATACCAGAACGCGCAGAACCATTACGGCAGCCAAAGCGGTGATTGCAACCGGTTATGAAGCACAGATGATGAAACGGAATCCGAATGCCATGTTGGAAAGCACGTTTGCTGTCGCTACACAGAGATTAAAAGCTTTCCCGGGATGGTACGAGCAATGTCTCATCTGGGAAACCGCCCGGCCTTATCTATACATAAGAACAACTGCCGATAACCGGATCATTATTGGAGGAATGGACGAAGCCACTGCCAACGCGCAAGAAAGAGATGCCATGCTCCTGCGCAAAAAAGAACTGCTGCTGGCCGAAACGATAAAGCTTTTTCCTGAATTGGGCCGTCTCCAAGCGGAGTATTCTTGGTCCGCCACCTTCGGGTCCACACATGACGGGCTCCCCTTAATAGGGACCCAGGAGGAGTTCCCGCATTGTTACTTTGCTCTGGGATACGGCGGCAACGGAACGGTCTACTGCACGATCGCCGGACAAATCATCAGCTCCTTGATAGCCTCAGGCAGCCATCCGGATGCTCATTTGTTCCGTTTTGACCGGCCCTCCAGGCAGTTATCGTATTCTTAAGAAACTTTTCAGGTAAGTTTCATGTTCGGCCTTCCAGTTTAAGATATAATGGATTTATCTGAAAAAGGAGGACAAGGGAATGAATGCCAATCTGCCGTCTGCGGCTATAGAAAAAGTAAAATTCTTTTATCAATTTATTCGTACCCCCAGAACTATCGGCAGTGTAACTCCAAGCTCACGATTTTTGACTAACAAAATGATTGATAACGTGCCTTGGAGTGAAGTAGGCAGCGTAGCCGAGCTTGGCTGCGGAACCGGAGTCATCACGCGCGCAATCCATGAAGCAATGAAACCGGGGACGAAGGCAATACTTTTCGAAAAAGATCCTTATTTGCACAAGCAGCTCGCGTTTCAATATCCTGTTTCGAGCACGTATTTCGATGCCCTGAGCTTGTCCAAATCTATTCGTCAAGAAGGGCTGGAGCAAGTCGATTGCATCATTAGCGGCTTACCGTTCGCCAATTTTCAGCCTGCTTTCCGCGAAGCATTAATGGAGCAGATTTATCAATCGTTACAACCAAACGGCTATTTCATCGCTTTTCAATATTCATTGCAAATGAAAAAGCAGCTGCAAGCGTATTTTGATATTTTGTCGATTCAGTTCGTGCTATTGAATGTTCCTCCCGCTTTCGTCTATGTGTGCCAAAAAAGGAGCTACTGACTTGGCAGACTTACTCTTGATCGGTTACTATAAAAGTGTAATCTACATACGTCTGATCGTAATCGACAAGCGAGGTGTTTCCCTAAATGGAGGAAGTTATTATCGTCGGGGCCGGCCCTTGTGGCTTATCAGCGGCTATTGAGCTGCAGAAAATCGGCATCAACCCGCTCATCATTGAGAAAAATTGCATCGCCCATTCCATAAGCTTATATCCTACTTATATGCATTTTTTCAGCACGCCGGAGCTCCTGGAGATCGGCGGCATTCCATTTACAACGCCCAATGAGAAGCCTTCCCGTCTGGAGGCGTTGAACTATTACCGCAATGCGGCTTTGCGCAGCCAGGTCAGGGTTCAGTCTTATCATTCGGTTGATGCCGTTCGCAGACAGGATGACGGAACCTTCCAGCTATCGGTAAGCGACCGTTTCGGCAACTCCTCCACGGCTCCGGCACGTTATGTGATCGTCGCTACAGGATACTTTGATCACCCGAACCTGCTGGGCATTCCGGGAGAAGAGAAGGAGAAGGTCACTCACTACTATCGCGAAGCCCACCCGTACAGCTGTACGAAGGTTGCTATTATCGGCGGCAATAATTCCGCCATCGATGCGGCTATGGATCTTCTGCGGGTAGGAGCCGAGGTGACGGTGGTTTATAGAGGCGAAGAATACTCTCCCAATATTAAGCCATGGGTGCGCCCGATATTCGAGAGCATGGTGAACAAAGGTAAAATCCGCATGATGTTCCGTTCCCAGGTCGTTCGGATCGAAGACCGGCATATTACCATTAACGAGAATGGTTCTGAAAGGCAGCTTGACAATGATTTTGTCCTTGCGCTGACCGGATTCCGTCCCGATCGGTCCATGCTGACCGAAGCGGGTGTCAAACTCAACGACGAACGAACGGCGCCTCGCTATAATCCGGATACCATGGAAACCACCGTCAAGGGCTTATACATAGCAGGCGTTGCCGCTTCCGGCAATGACGCTAACGAGGTGTTCATTGAGAGCGGCCGTCTTCATGGCGGCATGATCGCCCGTCATATCGCTTCACAAGCTTTACTGGATACTTAAACTGTACGACAGATGACATTGAGAAAACGGTCCTATCAGCCTAGCTGTCAGGGCCGTTTCTTTTTTTAGAAAAGAGTCCAAGCGGGCTTTGACCACAAAAAAAACTGCCCCTTCATCCTAACGATGATTCGGGACAGTTCTATTCTTTATATTTCGGTTAAAAGACAGTCACTTCTGCATAGTTAAAAAATAAGCTCTTTTTCCCTCTGGGTTAACCTTCTCCCTGCAATGTCCACCACGAGCTTGCCGCCGGATAATCCCCAAATGCGGGATCCGAACTTCTCGGCCAGCTCCAATTGATGAAGACTGCAGAAAACCAGGACCTTATCCTTCCGGCAAATATCCTGCAGGTCCTCCAGCACCTTGATGGCGGCTTCCGGATCCAGACCGGAGACCGGCTCATCGGCATAAATGACCTTGGCCCCGCGAATCAATGCTTTGGCAATTGCAACCCGCTGCTTCTCGCCGCCGCTAAGCTTTTCTACAGGCTCATGAGCCTTATCCAGCAAGCCGACCTTGTCCAAATAATCCATCGCCGTCATATGATCGTCATTGGATGTCGTTCCGGTCAGAATGCGCCACCAGGCCTTGTGTAAAAACAAACCGCTCAGCACATTTTTCAGTGCGGACTTCCGCGGGTTGAGGTTAGGCTTCTCTTCCAAATAGGCCCAATCCTTGCGAAGCTTCAGCTGCTCCAAACCGCGCACACCGGATATATCTTTGCCTTGGTAAATGTATTGGCCTTCGTCCCATTTCATCTTCAGGGACAGGCAGCGAAACAGCGTCGATTTGCCGCTGCCGCTGGCACCGACCAAGGCAATAAGCTCGCCTTCGTCCGCTTGGAAGCTGATCTTTGATAATATTTGATGATCCGGCGGAAATGATTTCGATAAATTGCGTACAATAATCATCCGATCGCTTCTCCTTCTCCCACCTTAATCCAATCGCTGCCTCTAGTATAACCTATATTGATCCTTCAACACACCGCTTATTTATCATCTAAAGGATAGAAGATGACATCCACAGGGAAAGCGGAGCCCGCTGCAGGCGTAAATTCAATATCCAAAGACGGCTCTGTTCCGTCCGTACGCGCCAATATGGTATATCCTTGGTAATCCATCATGACGCCTGATGGCGGCGTTTGGATAATTTTCCCATTCACCTCGAACGGACCTTTGAACACGCCGCCGCGCGGCAGCAGCAGAACGGACATTTTGCGCGGATTATCGATATGAATTTTGTATACGACTCCGTAGTTGCCGAGATTCAAGGAATCATGCTTTCTGAAAAAATCGTCGCCTGTTACGAATGGATCCGATGTGCCGTCTCCGATAGTCAAGCTCGAAGGCTTCTTGAATGATTTGGCATCTACGTTCCATGTAACGTCGGAGCCGTTGAAGGTCCCGCGGACATTGCCTGTGTAATCGAGACGGTCGAACATGCCGATAGAGCTCAAGTCCGCTCCTGCATCCATCGCTACAAAAGAGAAATATACTTCCCCATCGGTTTCTACATCATAAATGACGTTCATCCCTTGACCCGGGAAGAACTCCGGCATTTTTTTATAATATACGGTTTGATAAGGCCCTACAGTCAGCGTTTCCGGTTTGTCACCATTATCCTGCAAAAATTCGATGGACGCTTCATTACCGATCAAGTTGGCGTAAATGGATGGATACACTTCGCCGGAGCGTGTCGTCGTGATCTTAACCGTTTTATCCGGATTCGGGTTGCGGACAACTATAGCGAATTGTACCTTTTCGTTCATTCCGTTAACATGGTCAGCATATAATCTTGCCTTGCCGTTCACCTTTTCCTGATATAAAAATCCTTTCTCGGTAAAGGTCTCCGGGCTATCGCTTACGATAAGCGGACGGTCCTTGGATAAAGAAGCCACGTTAGGCAAAGTTGGAATGTCCCGCAAATATTTGCGCAGCGTCGCTTCCTCATCCTTGACGAAGGTTCCTACAGGCTCGTGGTACACTTTATATTCGAACGGGTCGAGATAAGGCTCATTGATGATCTCTACATTGCGGCTAAACACTTCGCTCTCCGTTCCTTTACTATCTGTGACTTGAAGCGAAACCTTGAATAAACCGGGTTCAAAAATCGCCTCGGCATTCCCGGTCCAGTTCACACTTGTAATCGCATCGCCGTCGGGATCATAGCTTGTATTGGAATAAATAATCGGCTCTCCCAGACGGTACTTGTCCTTATTAACTGAAAACTGGGCGATAGGCTTGGTATTCGGCATCGTATCATTGTGAAAGGATCCGTTACCCGGCATTTGAATGTATAACAGATCGATTCGTTTCAGATCCTCGTTCACCGAAGCCTTAAAACCGATATGCTTTTCCAGCCAGGACATGGAAATATATAAGCGGTCATTGATCAGGGAAGCCGACTTCTCAAAGCTTTCCGTGATGCCATTGACTTTCAATTGTTTGGCGGGGAGCTGAAACTCCGCAAAAGCGGAAGGCGTTGTCAGCTGCACACTTTGGCTTGCTTCCTGCCATTGTACGTTAACTCCAAACAACGAAGGAAGACTGACTGCCGGAAGATAGGCTTGTCCTCTCACTTCCAATACCGGTGCCTCCAGCTTCAAGGGAGTGCCGTTCCGATAGGCTTCATCCTTTCCTATATACAACAAGGACGATACGCTTCCGGGCACTGCTTTTGCTTCAGCCGTATCCGGCGCTGCCCAAGCAGCCGGCGCAGCCGCTAGCAAGGATGCGGCCGTTATAGTGAAAGCGGTCCATACTACACACCATTTTTTTGCAAACCACATGCTGTTTTAGAACTCCTTTGATATAAAATTGATAAGAACGGAAATTATTTGGCATTTACCGGATACAGCACGAGATCCACAGGAAGCTGCGAATTTCCGGCAGACATCCATTCGATATCCAGCTGCTTCTCCGAACCAGCGGTACGATACAGCAATAAGCCTTCATTAGAGGTCAATCCTCCTGCCGGAAACGGTACAACCTTGCCATTCACGCGTACTGCCCCTTGAACGAAGCCGTTTCGCGGATGAAGGGCTACGGCCATATGAGCCGCCTGATCCAAATGTATGCGATAGCGAACGCCGGTATTGCCATTATTCGGAATCGCATCTTTAGTCATTGCGTTCGTTCCCTTCAGTGCCGGTTCCAAAGCCGCTTCTCCTATGCCAAAGGTTGTGATATCCTTGACAGCACCGGCGTCGATCTGCCAGGTAACCTCCGATACCGGGAAGGTTCCGCTTTCCTTCTCTGCCGCTACCTGATAGCTTCCGAGAATATAGGCCGTATCGCCAGGCTTCATCATCACGTACGAAACGCTTATTTCACCGTCCGTCGTGATATCATACATGCCCTGGAATACTTGACCCGGATCCAGGTCCTTGCTCATCGTGTAATACGCGGTCGCTCCCGCCTCTACAACAAGCTCCTCATCCAGCTCCTTCGAGCTTAAGAAGTCTTCGGCGGTTTTGTTGGATCTGACCTCGCCATAGACGGTAGGGTTCGGCTCCGATTTGCGTGTCGTTGTCATATGTACGGCTTTCTCTCCGTTGTTCCGCAGCACGATGGCAAAGCGGGCCGTACGGTCCATTCCGTTCGTGAACTGCGGATATAATCTAGCCGCACCATTCACCTTATCCTGGTATAAAAATCCGTATTGGGTAACCGGCTTGTCGCTTCTCCCCTTGATCAGCACGCGGTCCTCAGGCTGACGCACCAATACCGGCACCTTACGTTCGGTTGGCAACTCACTGCTTAACAATCTTTTGCCTGCCTGGAATACGGTTCCGCTCTCCTTGTAATAATAAGGAAACACCTCGCGGTCCAGATAAGGGACATCCTCTACGGTTACCGAACGTGTGAAGGGCTCGCTGACATTCCCCTTGCCGTCCTTGACCCTTAGCGTAACGGGATAAGTACCGGGCTTGTAAAAGGCTTCCTTGTTCCCTTCCCATTCATATACCGGCAGTCCTTCTGCATCCGGATCATAGCTCAAGTCAACATAGTCGATTTTCTCTCCCAACCGGTAAGACGACTTGCCGAGGGCGAACAGAGCAATCGGCTTTGAGTTAGGCTGCGCGTCATCCTTCCTCAATTCGGATTCTTTATAGGCAGTTGGCGGTGTTCCTATGAAGCTGATGTCGGCGCTCTGCATATCCGATGCTAATTCGTAGCTGATATTGGTATATGGTGCGATCCATGACAGCTGAACGAGCAGCCTATCGTTGCGGATTTCAGCCGCTGAAGCAAATTCCTCCGGTTTCCCGTTCACCTGAATGATGCCATTGTTAGAATCAAACTCAATAAATGCCTTTGGTGTAACCAATCCGACTTTATTCGTGTCGGCATCCCAATGGAGCTTCAGTTGAAGCTTCTCGGCAAGCCACCTCACAGGAACGTAAAAACGATCCTGAATAACCGTCGCCGGTTCTTCGAGTACTTCCTTTTGTCCATTGACAACGATCTCGGTTTTCTCCGGAACAAGCTGAATGTGCTGCTGATAAACCGAGACGGCTCCTGCCGATGTGGGCAGCATAAATCCTACGGCAGCAACCGTACTTAGCAATGCTCCTGCTTTGAACGATGAAGTAAGATGACGAAGCATGAATCAATAACTCCTTTTTATGTACCGTAATAAAAATTAATGCTATGAATAATTAATATAACTTATTTTTTTCCTCCGATAAACAGCCGGACTACTCTTTCGGCTGCATCTGCGGCCAATCGAGCCGCTTCTCCCATTGCCTGCTCCAGCGCCATCGGTTTATCTACCATGGAAAATACGCTAGTAACGCCGCTATGGTACAAAACCTCAATTCCTTCGCCGATAGCTCCTGCTATCAACACACAAGGCACTCCTTGACGTTGGGCCGTTTTGGCCACTCCATAAGGAGTTTTTCCACGTTCGGTTTGAAAGTCGCACTGGCCTTCACCGGAAATCACCAGGCCGGCGCCTTTCAAGTGCTTCTCCAGTTGAGCCGCCTCAATGACAATTTCCACTCCCGGCTTCAGCTCTGCATTCAGGAATGCGACGGCTCCGCCTCCCATCCCTCCTGCTGCTCCTGCTCCGGGAAGCTGTTTGATATCGGCTCCTATATCCCGGCGAACCATATCGGCATATTGGTTCAAGCAGCTATCTAACTGCTGCACCATCTCCGGTGTAGCTCCCTTTTGCGGGCCGAACACCGCGCTAGCTCCCTGAGGGCCGCATAACGGATTATCCACATCGCATGCCACGATAAATCGACTTTCCCCGATGCGCGAATCCATCGAAGAAGCATCTATCGAATCCAAATCAGCCAATGCAGCCCCGCCCAAGCCTATTGGTTCTCCTGCTTTGTTCAGCAGCCTGGCTCCCAAGGCTTGTGCCATGCCGGCTCCGCCGTCATTGGTTGCGCTCCCGCCAAGGCCAATAATGAAGGATCTGCAGCCCTGGTCGAGCGCATGGCGAATCAGCCCACCCATACCATACGTAGAAGCGAGCAGCGGGTTTCTTTTTTCCTTATCAATCAAATAGAGACCGGAAGCCTCCGCAACTTCAATCACGGCGGTTACTCCGTCCCCCAAAATGCCGTACATCGCGTTAACGTCATCCCCTAAAGGACCTTGCACGCGTACGGTATGCAGGGTTCCTCCAGTAGCATCCACCAGGCTGCGCACCGTTCCTTCGCCGCCGTCGGCCATCGGCACCTTAATGATTTCAGCGTCCGCCAGCACGCGGCGTATGCCTTGCTCCATTGCATCACAGGCTTCTTTCGCTGACAAGCTTCCTTTATATGAATCCGGAGCCAAAACAATTTTCATTGCTGCGCCCCCTTTCCTTCGGTCTAATTGGCATATCCTTATTATGCCATGCGGCAAAACGGTGCGTCCATACCAAGCGCCAAATCTCTTCGGCAGAAAGAGGAACGCTGATTCGAGACGAAGTCTGCATAGCCTGCCGTCTGAAGCCCGGGAATGGTTGTTATCAGCTACTAAATGGCATGATCCTCCCATAGATTGCCGTACGATGCTTCATTATGATAGGGATAGAGCTTATTATCAGGATATAAAGGTAAGGTGATATCATGAACTTGTCTCAATTGCGACAAAAGTTCTCTCAAGCCGACCCCCGCTATGGACCGGTTCCCTTCTGGTGGTGGAGCGCCGAGGAAGTGACCGAGGAGAGGGTGCGCTGGCAAATGCGCAAGTTCCGCGAAGGAGGGCTGCGGAACATCGGCATCATCAATCTGGCCCCTACAGGCCCGCAATATGGATCGGTCAGCGATCGCCCCGCGTTTGCAAGCGAGGATTGGTGGCGTATGTTCGAGGTCGCGCTGCGGGAAGCGGAGCGGCTCGGCATGTACCTGTGGTTTTATGACCAAATCGGCTTCTCCGGCTCGAATATGCCCGCTCGAATTGTTACGGAGCGTCCGGAGACAGCCGGGTACCAGTTAAGAAGATTTGCGCCTGGCGAAGAAATCCCTCCATTCTCGGACATTTTGCATGAAAATAAGGATTATGTGTACGCGGCGGTTCGGCAAGGCTTTAATTGGCTCGACCCAACGGCTGCATCGGAGCTTATCGACCGGGTCCATGGGGAGATGGAACGGCGGTTTCCTCACGATCTCGGAAGGACCATCGCAGGAAGCTTCCAGGATGAACTGCCTCCTATGCCGTTATGGACGCCTGAGCTTGCCGATCTTTACAAGGAACGGTTTGGCGAAGAGCTTGAGCCGCTTCTGCCTGCTCTATTCGACTCTCTCCCCGGCTACGCACAGGTCCGCCGTCGTGTCTACCGTCTTGCTGCGGAGCTTGCGGAGCAATCGTTCTTTATTCCATTAGGCGAATGGCACCGTGAGCGTGGAATGCTGCTATGCTGCGACCAGGCAGGCCCGGCAAGAAGAGCCGATCCCCATGGGGCTCAACGGCTTTACTTGGATTATTTTCGGACGCACCGCTGGTATAACGCCCCTGGAAGCGATATGGACGGCGAGATCAAGCCACATTCGTCGATGGTTCATCTGCATGGCGGCTCAAGAGTCTTCTTGGAAGCGTTCCATTCGAGCGGCTGGGGCGGAACGCTGGAAGAAACGATGCATTGGCTGATTCCGTGGCTTCAAGCAGGTGCAACCGTCTACAGCCCTCATTCGATCTACTACAGCACAAGAGGCGGGTGGTGGGAATGGGCGCCCCCAGACACCGGATGGAGGCAGCCGTACTTCGAGCATTATCCTGTCTTCGCCGATACGATAAGCCGCTTATGCTTTATGCTGAGCGAAGGAACGCATGTTTGCGACATCGCAGTCCATTATCCGTCTTATGCGGTTTGCGGACATTTATCCTTGGCCGACGGGAAGAAGCATAATGAGCACCCAATGGGAATAGCCAACCGGGACCCGAATGAAGAGGTAACCCGGATTCAAACTATATACAAACATATTGCCGGCGGATGGAGCCGTCGGGATTACCGTCAACCGGGCGCGCTGCGTAAAGCAAAGCTCGATTTCGATATTGCCGATGATAGCGCGCTGCAAAAGGCCGTTCCGAAGGGACCGAATCTGCATATTGCCGATGAACAATTTGCCGTATTGCTGTTATGCGGAACGACGTTAATGGACGAAGCGGCACGCTCCCGAGTTCAAGCCTGGCTGCAGGAAGGCGGGCTTGTTATCGGCGTTGGAGTGCCGGAAGCGGAACGGGATTTGGCCGGAGCCGTCTATGTTGACACGGCGGAGGAGGCAGCCGGGCTGATCGAGACGCGTATCCCAAGCCGGGTGAAAGGTCCCGGGGAATCGCTGCACCGCCGAACGGATGATGCGGAGCTGTTCCTCCTTCTGCCGGAAAATGGGTCCCTTCTGGCGATGCATCAACCGGCCAGCCCGAATACCCAAGGTCCGGAATCGGCCGTATACCGGCTTCGAACGAACAGAGTGCCTCAGCTGTGGGACCCTGTCACAGGTGCTATGACGCCCCTAGAATATCAAAGAGAAGGCGAATGGATCGAGTTGACGGTGCCTTTTTACTCATGGCCCGCAGCGCTTATCGTTTGTGTGGAGCCGGATGCTGCGGATCAGCTACTAGACGTGGCTCCTCCTATATTGATTTCTTCTTCCGCCCCCTTCCCTGCCGCTGTCTTCAACAAAAGCGGGCAGACCGACTACAGGGTGCTTCCCGATAACAGCTGGCTGATCCGCGTGGAACCAACACTGGATAACCGGTATGGAGATTTCGATTTGCACGGCAGCGGAAGCGGGCTTGTACCAGTTGAGCGACGCAGTATGCGCATGAGCTTGGAAAAGGAAGCAGCCGATGGAATAAGCTCTGGTTGGCATTTGCCCGGCTTGGATGATGACGGTTGGACGACCAGGCTGTGGAGCGAGGCCGCATATTGGCTAATATGCCGAGGGGAAGAGTTTCGGGAGGAACAGTCAAGTCATAAGGTCTACAGCACCGTCTTTGGTGATCTGTCCATGCGGTCCTGGGCCGGGCGGATGGGTCGTGTTCCGCGCCGTTTTCTGAATTTGGGTGAGCTTGCCAAGGGGGAATTCGTTTGTGCCAGAACCTACGTTATGGCTCCTTCGGCTGGCCGATACTGGATCCGCACGGAAAGCAATTCGAATATTTCCGGCACTGTCAACGGCAAGACGATTGATTGGAGCGGCGGCCCGGAGGAGCAAACCGCGTGGATCGAGCTGCGTGAAGGCCCCAATGAGCTGCTGCTCAAAGCACAAGCTATCGGTAAAGGCCTATTGAGAGCGGCGGTTGAAGTGAACGAATCCGCCCGCGCTCCTCTACCCAAATGGCTGTTCACACGGAATCCGAATCTGGAGTCCAGCCTTTCGAAACAGATCTATTGCAGTGATGACAATCCCGTACAGCGTGTCCGGCTTGTGTTTGCCGCGCGCGGTCGCGCGTCCTTGCTCGTAAATGGTGTTAGAGTGACCGAGCACGGCGATTTTAATCCGTATATTCGGCAAGGCCAGGAAGAAGTCGATATTACCGGATGGTGGCGTAACGGGACAAATGAAGTTCGCTTTGAATTGCCTGAAGGCAAAGGAGAGGTTTTTGCTGACGGTGTGATTGAACTTCTCAACGGAGAGACGATGAGCTTCTTCACTGGAGAGGATTGGACGGATGAGCAAGGCAATGCGCCAGGTATACATCATTTCTCTGTCCTTCAGTTCGCGGAGACGGAGTCACTGTGGATCACCCCAAGACCGCATCCGCTACCAGGGGTGGGATGGCTGATGCCTGAATCCGTACCAGATAATCCCCCCCTCCCGTTTATCGCGGATCCGGATTATATTGGCCGTACAGTGTGGCTGCGTTTCCCTCTTCCTGTCGGTGCAAGAAGAATGCAGCTCGAATGTACGGGAGAGCCGCAAGTCTGGATTCATGGGACAGAGTATCACGTTCGTGATGGGTACGTGGAGTTCCCTCCTCAACCGGCCGGAGCCGTGGCCACTATCCGAATCACGCCGACAGGCCCCGCTGCAGAAGCGGCTGTTCTGCTGGCTCCGATAAGGTTTGAAACGGTTCCTGCACAAGGAAGGCTGGGCGATTGGCGGACCGCTCTTTGTCTGCCTCATCACAGCGGAGCGGTTGAATATGAGACTATCGTCGATACGGAAGCGCTCCAAGGCGCTGAGCTGGACTTGGGACACGTACGGGGCACGGCGGAAGCCTGGATAGACGGGCAGTCCTTAGGAGTCCGCCTCTGGAGACCTTACCTTTTCAAGCTGCCTTCATTGCCTAAGGGACAGCATCGGCTTCGTCTGCGTGTTACTAACACGCTCGGCACCCACTACGAAATCGGCAGGCCCACCAGCTTGGTCGGCGGCAACCCCGATGTGATGTACTGGAACCGGGACCGCACGGAGGAAGAGCTTGGCTGGCAGGAATGGTTCCCGAGCGGGGGTCTGTACGGCCCTGTTCGTATCGTGAAGCATCGGTAGGATATGATATAGGACGAACCGAAAGACGACCGTTCCGAGGATGGAATGGTCGTCTTTCGGATTCGTTCAAGTGTGCTGAACCGTTTCATTGCATATCGATTTTGTCAAAATGTAAATTTATACCATTTTTCTCGAACTTACTCTCGTATTTCCTGCAAATAAACCGGCCTGTTTTCGGCCATGGAGCGGTAAGCAGCAAACACGGTTTGCAGGGTGATCAAGTTATCTTCGATGCTGTTTTCCGGCTGCCGGTCTTCTTCAATGGCTCTCATCAATTCCCCCATGGTTCCCATGAACGCATGAGGAAACCATCGGCCTTCCAGCTGCGGCGCATACATGCAGCCCCGCTGCAGCTTGTTGCTATACAACGCTAGGGTATCGCCTCGTCCCGATGGGTAATTGTACAAAGCCCCGTTCGTCCCTTTAACAACTCCCTCGGTTCCTTCAAATCGAAATGTGGCGTACCAATCGTCCTGGGGCATTCCGTTATTGTGACTATCGTGGATTAAACCGCGGGCCTCACCAGGAAACTTAAGATGGATCATGGTGCGGGTTTCCCCGCGATACGGTTGGCCAGGAAATCGTGCTCCGTCCGCATATACATATTCCGGCTGAAGGCCCAGCACATAGCGTGCAGAATCCAAATAATGAATGCTGTGATACATGATTTCGAGCGTATCTATTTGGGTAAGCCAAGGCCAGTTCTCCCATGGGGTATGCACGTTGACCTGAATGGATGCTTGAAGCGGCTCCCCAATCCATCCGCGCTTTACGATGGAACGGCTTGCCTGAATACCCGGAGACCACCGCATCTGTTGGTTGATAGCCGCCTTAATACCCGAAGCGGCGCATACGTCAACTAAAGCCTGCGCTTCCTTATAGCTTTCAGCCAGCGGCTTCTGGCAAAGGATATGCTTGCCGTGACGGGCTGCTTGCCTGGCAATGTCCGGTTGAAACCGGGCGGGCACCGCAATATCGACGATCTGCACCTCCGGATGTTGGAGAAGCTCTTCCAGCGTTGAAAATACGATCGTGTCAGGATCGTTTCGGACGGCCGATTCTGCTTTGTCCCTATCCTTATCATAGATGCCTACTACCCGAAACCCGGCCATCCTATAAGCCGGTAAGTGGGCTTGAACAACGATTTCGCCCGCGCCTACAATGCCAATCCCTCTGCTCAAGTCCTTTGGCAGTCCAGGCTTATAGTCGATTTCTAAATAACCTTCGTTCTCTTCTTGCGGGTCCATGTAATCTCCCTCCAATCTATAGCAATCAGCAATAGCCGGCCCGGGCTAAAATGGAATCGACCTGCTCCGCCGCACGACCCAAAGCCTCCGGCACCGGAACCCGAAGGTGTAGCGCGTCATCGACCATTTGGGACAGCACCTCGTTAATGGCCGGATACTCTGGAATCGGGAGCGGACTTTTGACGTTGCGGTGCACGGTCTCCATCTGCTCATAATATGGAAACTGCTTTTGCACCTCCTGATCGCGCCAGGTAGACAGACGCGTGCCGTTTCCGCCGCACAAGGAAGTCATTTTATCCATCTTGGCCGATGCTGTTTCCTTAATGAATTGGTACGCCATCTGCCTGTTTTTACTGCCGGCGGCTATTGCAAGCACCCAATAAATATTCAGCGACATATGCACGCCCAGCGGTCCGTCCCCCCGAGGGATAAGACCTGTACGGACCTTGCCTGCGATCTTGGACATCCCCGGCATTTCTGCGACGGCGGCGAAACCCGCCCAGTTCCACATCATAGCGACCCCGCCTTGTGCAAAGCAGTTCCCGCTGCGGACGCTATCCATATCCAATGCTTCTTGGGGGACTACCTGATGCCTGTGGATCAGATCAACCAGGAATTGCAGGGCTTCCTGACCGGCACTACGGTGAAAAGCCGCTTTCCAATCCCCGGTCACCAGCTCCCCGCCCCGGCTCCATAAGTGGATCAAGAAATCATACACATTATTATGCCCGTCAGGAAACGAAGCGGTTAAAGCACCGTACATCCCCTCATCCGGGCGCGTAAAATATTGGGCGACATTTACAAACTGGCTCCATGTCTCGGGCACTTGAAGAGGATAGCCGTAGTGCTTGGCAAACTGCTCCTGCTCCGACGGATCGCTGAACAAATCGCTGCGATAGATCAGCATCTCCGGGCCGTCATGGTACGCGATGCCGTATAGGCTGCCGTCCTTGCCGCTTTGAAGCTCCCTCATGCTGGGAGACCATGCATCCGGCCAGCCTTCCGGAGGATCCTCCTTAATATACTCGTCAAGAGGAAGGAGAAGGCCCTTTTGAATAGCTTCGGGAAGCCAGTCCGTGACGCACAGAAACAGATCATAGTCTCCAGAAGCAGCCTCCTCACCGCTAATCATACGGTCATAGAGACGATGAATTTCTTCAAACTCCCGGTCTACCCGCCAGCCGGTCAGCTTCTCAAAATGCTCGGCCTGTACGGCAAATGAGGCTTCAAAGCCCTCAAACTCACGCGAGATGAGCTTCAAGCGATTCGGTATCATGCTTCGGCACCCTCACGCTTTCTCACCATCAGCAAATGATCGCATACCAGAACCGTATCCCCATGCTGGTTGAACGCCTCACAGCGCTCGCTGACGATTCCATATTCACTTCGTCTGGGATGATCCTTCTTCTCATTCACGGTCACTCGAACCCGAATTGTATCCCCTATAAACACCGGTTTAATAAACCGAAGACGATCATATCCATAGGAGAACGCTTCGGGATTCACTTCTCCGGCCGTCATCCCTACCGCTACGCTAAAAATAAGTGTCCCGTGCGCGATTCTTTGTCCAAAGTCCTGCTGTTTGCACCATTCGGCATCCATATGATGAGGATAGAAATCACCCGTCTGTCCTGCATGCATCACAATATCTGTTTCCGTTATCGTTCTGCCGAACGACTCCCTTACCGTGCCGGTTTCATAATCTTCGTAAAACAAAGAACGGATCATTCGCTTACAACACCTCCGCATGGATTTTATCGTTGTGCTCCCCGATTTTGGGCGCTCCTACCGGAGATAACAGAAGATTTCCGTCAATACGAATCGGGCAGCGTGTGGCCGTAAGCATCGCTCCGCTACCGTTCACGGTCTGCTGGGTCATGTTCAGATGACGGAACGCTTCGTGCTCCAGCAGCTGCTTCCAGTTCAGCACATCGGCGCACCAATAATCAGCCGGCTCCAAACGGGCCATCCAGTTCGCAGTAGGCCGTCCTATTAGATGCTGCTTCAAAATGGCCTTGATTGCATCCCGATGAGTAAACCAGCTTGAGGGATCATGGAACGCTCCAAGCTGCTCGCATTCCAGCAATTGGCCGAGCTGCACGACCGAGCCCATGGCCAGCGCGATGTAGCCGTCCTGCGTCTCGTATATTCCATAGGGTGCGCCTAAGTAGGCATTGGCATTGTTTACGGCACTTCGCTCGGGCAGCTTTCCCCCATCGTTCATATGGGTCGTTAATACCTCGAACTGAAAATCGAGGATCGACTCGAGCAGGCTGACCTCAACGAGGCCGCCTTTTCCCGTAACAGATCGGCGCACCAGGCAAGCGAGGATGCCCTGCACCAGATGGGCCCCTGCGAACATGTCGGCGACGGATAAACCGAACGGGACCGGCGGCTGATCTGCATTGCCGTTCAACCATGCCAGACCTGACAGCGATTGCACAAGCAAATCCTGCCCAGGTTTGTCGGCCCAAGGTCCTGTTTTGCCATAACCGGTTATCTCTCCATAGACGAGACGGGGGTTCCACTCTCTTACTGCATCATAATGCAGGCCGATCCTTTCCATGACCCCGGGACGAAAGTTTTGAATCATGACATCCGCTTTTTCGATCAGGGTCCGAATGAGCTTTAAGTCGTCCGGATTTTTCAAATTGGCCGAAATGCTTTCCTTGTTGCGGTTAATGGAGTGGAACAAGGTGCTGTCTCCGTCCAGCTCCAGGTTAGAGACATAAAGCCTTCGGCAAAGATCGCCACCATCGGGCCGTTCCACCTTGATAACTCTCGCACCGAGATCGGCTAAGCGCAGAGCAGCGGAAGGTCCAGACAAAAACTGGGCGAAATCCAGCACCAGCAGCCCTTCCAACGGTTTGAATGCGGAATTCGAAGTCATCCTATCCGCCTCTCTTTCGAAATGTCCAGCGATTCGCGGTACAATCGGTTCATTTGCTCCCATATGCGTCTGGCGTCCCCGCCTTGCATCATATATTCTCGAACATGGTCGCCGGCATGATCCTGAAAATGCAAATACCCGTTATAACGCGGTCTAACATATGCTCTGTCCAGTGCAGGCAGCGTTTGTTTAAAATAATCGTGCGTGCAGCGGTTCGTCTCTTCATCGATCCAAGCCATTCGGTGTCCCGGTTGCCCTCCTGCCATTGTATACAAGGTGCGCTGTACTTCCTCACTTGCTGCATACTGCGCATATCGAACCGCCACCTCTCGATGCCGGCAGGCGGCCGATACGGCAAGCCCTGTCCCCCCAAGCGTGGAACGCAGCGGACCGAAGTCTTTGTAAGCGGCCAAATCCCCGAAGCTCAGCGGCATTCTGCTGTAGCCCGCTCTGGCATAGTTAGAATAACCGTAGGCGAACGGGCAGTAGCCTATCTCATCCGATGTACTCATATACTCATAAACGGCAATAGGATTCATTCCGAAAATTTCGGGCCGGCAATACGATGCAAGCTCTCTTAAGGCTTCCAACGCCGCCTGCGCTTTCTCAAAGGAAACGATCGTTTCGCTGCCGGCAAAGGGCTCTTCCCCATGAGCCAGGCAAAGCATGTAAAAATTCATCAGACTGTCGATCGGAATAGCTGGAAAAAGAACAAGATTTTTTTGAGCCAAGCTTATCAGCTCCTCCCAAGTGGAAGGCACATGCTCCTCCTCCCGCTCCAGCACATCGGAAAGCCAGGAAGCGACAGGAGTGGCCGCATCAATCGCCAAAGCCGTTTGACAGCCGTTGAAGCTATAACTGGAATGGGACTGGCCTACAGAATTCATCACTTGGTTCTGCAAAAAATCTTCCGGTAAATACTCATTCAATGGGAGCAGCACACCGGATTCAGATGCATAGCCTGCCCAAGGATGATCAATAACCAATAAATCGTACTTCTCCGTCAAAGCTTGTATAGGCTCGTCGGCAAATTGCTGTAGAGAACGTTTTTCCCATAGAATCGTCACTTCCGGGTACATCTCCGCAAACCTCTGCGAAGTCGCCGCCATCGGGAGATAACCGCGGGTATGATCCCAAGTAATTCCTCGTAGCACGATGCTCATTATATCCTCCTTTTGAAAACGATTTCCTTTTCGTTCGATTAAAAAGCGCGTCGGCTGCACCTTTAAGCAAATCCTCTTCGCACTTTCTCAAAAAAATCAACTGGTCCTACTTGACCGCCCTTTAAAACAAGCTCCAAGCCATCTATCCGATCATCCTCCGAGTACGCCTTGCACAAAGGTCCACCTGGTACCATGGGTGCAATCATCTCCAAGGCATACACATTCAGCTGCTTTACGGCAAAACCTGAGGTATCTCCTCCGGCAAATAGAACTCTCGTCAGCCCGGTTGATGCTATAAGTTCCCGGGCTATCCCGCCTAATCGCTCTCCGATCAACTGTCCGCTTGCTGCAGGGTCATAACCTTGCTCCCTCAGAATCCTTTGCAGCGGTTCGATCGAAGCATCCTCAGGTCCCAGCGCCGTGTACAGAATGACGCTTTTCCCCGCAGCAAGCAGCTCCTCAGCATTCAGCACCATCCTTTCGAGTCCTTCACCGGCCGGGGTTACAAGATCGGTAGCGGGAATGTGTATGCCCTCGAAGCCGTTGTGCAGCGCCCATTCGATCTGACGCTGCGTTACCGGAGAGCAGCTGCCGGATATGACCAGAATTCGGCCCACAGGTCCCGCTTGCGCAGCAGATGAGGATTTCTGTATGAATCCCTTGCTTTGCCAATAGGCTGTAAGAGCATTATTCACCCCAGAGGAACCAACCGTGAATAACGGGGCCGCTTCGCTCTCACGGCCCATAAGGCCTCCGATCGCGCCCAGATGCTTTTCTGTCAAAACATCAAACAGAACAATATCCGGCGCGTCATCGAGCAAGCGGTTATACCGCTCCTCAAGCTGCGATCCTTCCAGCTCCAGATCCAGGACGCTCATTAAACCAACGGAAAGACGGGTTTGCTGGCCCAAATGAATCCGCAGATCGGCTTCGCGCATCGGCGTTATCGGATGCTTGCTCAGGTTGGGGTGCCGATCCAGCCTCACGGTCTCCTCACCCATGGCCGCATAATGATTTCCGAACACCGTATATCGCCCGAGAGCAGGCGATCCGGCCAATATGGGCGTAAATCGCTGCTCAGGATATAACTCGCGTCCGATTTCAATCACTTTGCCAATGCTTCCTGTCGTTGGCGAAGAGTCGAAAGTCGAGCAAATTTTATAATGAACAACAGATGCGCCGAAGGCTCGGAGTTCAGCCAGAGCCGGCCTCAAAGTACGTTCCAGCTGCTCCGGCGACATCGTTCGGGTCACACCCGCCACACCGAAGCCATCGTACTCTGCGAACTTCTCGTTCCACATCATTCTGTCGGGGATGTCCAAAAATAAGATTACGCGCAAACCGCCATTCGTAAGTGCTTCCAGCACATCCGTGGAACCGGTAAAATCATCGCCGTAATAACATATCCGCATTTGCCTCTCTCCTTCCGCCCAGTATTCTGCCGCTTATGAACCGAGCGTATCCAGCGCCTGTCTCAGCTCTGGACGGGTCTTCGCATATTGTTCCAGCGGAATTCCCGCAAGAGCCGCTTCCCACCCCTGCACAAAGCTTCGGAAGCCGGCACCAAAGCCTCCAGGGTGTCCATGAATTCCACCGCCGGCTATGTTCATCAGGTCAACGGTTTTCATCTCTTGGTACGTTTCATGAGCAGAGCCCGCCCATTGCTTGGATGACAGCACGGGGAGTGCAGTATCATTGGGTTCGAACATCGGGGTCAAGCATTGCTGCACCCCCTGAATGACAGAAGCGTTATCCTCATAAAACTTGTTGTTCAGCCCGTTGACGTGAAGATGATCCACTCCGCTTAACCGGCACAGCTTCTGGTAGGCGGAGAAAGACATGCCCAAATAAGGGTATCGCGACATCATCCCCCACTGGTTGCGATGGCCGTGAATGCATACAGGAGCATGCTTTCGCAAGTGGGCTACCCCAGCAAATCCGACGCTGTTGATGCTTACCATCACGCAGTTGCCCCCGTGCCGCACAACGGTTTCCAGATGCCGCAGCATCGGATCTATATCATCCGTAATGTTGAACGCATACATGGTTTTTTTGCCGGTCCGGTCTGCAGCCCGTTCAATCTCCTCCATAGCTGCTTTGACTCTCTCCTCTAGAGGAGCGTACGGAGGATTGCCATGAACTTCGTCATCCTTGATAAAATCGATGCCTGAGGAAGCCAGATCACGAACAATTCCCCTCAGCTGCTCAGTAGGCAAGCCGATATTCGGTTTGATAATCGTACCTATGATCGGTCTTCCATATACGCCTGTAAGCTTTCTAGTCCCTTCAATGCCAAATTTCGGCCCTTCGTATCTTTCCCGAAACGAGGAGGGAAGCTCCAGATCGAGCAGGCGAATCCCGGACAGCTCTTCCAGCTCATACAGGTTACCTGCAACGGTAGCCATTACATTCGGGATAGATGGGCCTATATTATCGTACGGAAAGGCAATCCTCACAATACCGCGATGGTACAAGCCTTTGGTTCCGGCAGGAACCTTGGCTCCCGGAAGCGCCGGGAATGGAGAGCTTTCCAATGGCTCGATAGAGACAATACGGGCGCGGTGCCGCTCCTTCAAGCTCTCCGTTTCATTAGGCAAAGCCATGAAGGTTCCTGTGGACTGCTCGCTTACGATAATGTCACAGGCCTTTTCCAGTGAAAAGGCCGTTTCGATCCAGTAGGTTGCAATCACCTGATCCGTCAAATGGAGTTCACCTTCCCCATACGCTCTAGCTCGGCCTTAACGGCCATCACGCCCAATCGCGGGCTGGAATACACCGGAAGATTCGTCGCCTGCTGAAGCGCTTCCTCCATCCTGACCATCGAGCCTTGTGCCAGCACAAGCACATCGGCTTGCTGCGCAACCGATCGGGCTGCTTCCAGAATCAGCCGGTCGTGTTCTTCCGGTTGACCGGAAATCAACGCTTGATAGGCTCCCTTCGCCAGAGCATCAACTACATAAACGTCGCGATTCTGCTTCCCCGCTTCTCTTTGAATCAACCGCTTGGTCGGCTCCAATGTCGTAGGCAGAGTGGCCAACACCCCGATGTTACGATACTGGGATGCAGCCAAAGCTGCCATGGCCTCATCGATTTTGATAATTGGAATGTCCAGAATGGGTCTAGCCCAATCCGCTACTTCTCCCACCGATGAGCATGTATTCAGAATCACGTCGGCTCCTATCTCCTCCGCATGACGGTAATACTGTGTAAGCCGGCGTGTAACTGCAGGAGTTACATATCCTGAACGAATAACATCGGCAATAAGGCTGTCGTCGATAATACTTACCAGCCGGCAATCCGGCAGGACCTCCCGAAATATAGGCTGGATTCGTTCCGACAACCCTTGACCTGTATAAATGGCAGCAACTGTTGCCATGAGATCAACCTCCTCTTATTGGTTTAGCCTGCCGAATGGTTTGTGAAAAGCTCCGCATCCGCAAGCCGCCCGTCCTCCTGGAGCCATTGGTACACATCAGGAAGATCCATGTGACGAAGCATACCGGGAATAATAAAGCTTAAGGAGTCGGTTTCATCATAAAATGGCTCCCTTATCCAATCCGCAATGCTGCTCATGCTGTTGTCCAGACGGATGCTTTTTACCCTGGTGTCCAGCAAAGCCGCTAACCCGGCATACATCGCATATCTGCCGTTTCCGTAAAGACGAATATCACGCGAATCAATATGCTTCAAGCCGAACAGCAGTTGAATGGCTCGCAGGACATCGTAAGTACGTACGGCAGCCATACTGTCACCGAGCCACATCATCTCGTCCGTATGCCTGTCGATAATGCCGAACCGCTTAAACGGTTTGTCCGTTGGCGAATTCAAATGCGGCAGAAGAGGCCCTATTCCCGTCGGATTTAATACCATGGCGATTCGTCCGGATGCGCAAGTTTCTTCTATCCACCGGGCATGCTCCTCAAGGCGGGACGTGCCTCCATCCCACACAGCCATCGTGACGGGAAGTTTTTGTCCATGGAGCTTGGAATCATAAAACTGAAGTGCATGATTCAGAAGCCCCGGCTGGCTCCACCAAATCGTGCGCATCACCCACAGATTGTTGATCTCCCCGCCCCCGGAAGGCCGAGGATTCAGGTCGCAGGACTGCCTGTTATAAAATACGGTCCTTTTAAGCCACGCCATAGCATTCTTTTTGCGCTCCGCCTCAGAAATGGATTCACGTATGCTTTCAAAATAGGAAAGTCTATCCACATTCTCGTCAAATACGCTCTTGGCCTGAAGTATTTCTCCGATGATTTGACCACTTCTTGTACACCACAGCTGCTCATTCGGAATCAATTCGATCTGATCCTCGGAGGGCGTCACAGAGGACCCGAGCAAATGCTTGGAGAAAAAAGCAGCAGCAGCCTTGGCCAGCGGTATCGTAAACTTGTGAACATTCTCATCTTCAAATAGAATCAGATCATCGCTGCGCTCATGCATTTCCCAAAACCGGCGGTTGACGGATACAGTATGACGCGGTCCTTCAATAGGCACAGAATCATAGGTTGTAGCTAGAATAAGCACAGGTCTCGGAGCCATGGCCAGGACAATATCCTCATGATCGAAGCCATAGGCCGAGAAGCCGGGCCATTTTTGCTCCGCATCCTGCGCCTTGCCGGTCAGCAGGAAGTAAGGCCGGTTCATGATAAACCCGCCCGGTGCGGCTGCGGCTATCCGCCTGTCGTACATCATCAGGAGAGAGGTTTGAGTCCCCCCTCCGGAATGACCGGTTACCCCTATGCATTTCGGATCTACATCCGGTCTGGTACACAAATAATCGATGGCGCGCACCGCGTCATGAAGCATATACCGTGCAAGGCTGTCTCCGAGCGGCATGCATTGGCGGCCGACGTTCTCATGCTCGGTAACGCTGGTCATCGGGGCTTGCTTGGTCTCGGTATCATAATAACCGAACCTTTCCCCTTGCCCTACAGGGTCCAATGCCATAACGATTAATCCGGCATGAACCAGATAGTGGCAGACCGTTTGGTACTCGTCACAGTGCTTGGCCTGCTCACGGTGTCCGCATAGAAGCAGCACAGCTCCTCTTGGATCGGCTGCCTCTTCTGGCACGTAGACATTGGCCGTTGCATAGGCTTGTGGTCTCGGTTCGAAGATGAGCTTTTCTACCCGAAACCCATTCCCTCGCACTGTCCCTGTAATTTGCGGGTTAAGCGGAGTATCGCAGGGAGGCAAGCCACCCAGGCATTGCTCCAGGCCTTCACGGATTTCGCGCTGGCGTTCCTCGAGCATCTGCTTGTTTTTAATGGCACTGCGGGCTTCCTCTCCCTTTTTGGCCGCACGCATGGCCGATTCATATACCCATCTTGGCAGCTGGCTTTTTACATCAAAGTGGGCAATTCCTACATTTTCGAATTTATCGTACACGTCTTAGTTTCCTCC
Organism: Paenibacillus sp. OAS669; assembly: GCF_014873645.1. NCBI lineage: Bacteria > Bacillati > Bacillota > Bacilli > Caryophanales > Paenibacillaceae > Paenibacillus > Paenibacillus sp. OAS669. The sequence goes on along the minus strand of NZ_JADBDR010000002.1, from coordinate 326,167 downwards.
TGACTCATTTTGAACACCCTGCCTCTTCCGGTTCCTCCGATACCAATAAATCGGCAATTCGTACGGGAACCCCCGATTGGGCCGACTTCCAGATCGCTTCGCCCGTTAGTACCGAATAAGCCCCTGCTTCAGCACCGGCCATGATATCATATGCACGAAGTGGATTGGCTCCCAGGAATAAATCTTCCAGAAGCAGCGGATCTCCTCCGCCATGACCTCCCGAGCGGGGAACCACATGGATCGTTTCCTTGCCTCCGAAAAGAGGGAAGTAGTCAATCGTTTGCTCCGGCACATGGTAAGATGCTCTCTTGGACATCACTTCCTTCGTTTCCAATCTCCCTTTGGTGCCGTTAATGGCTAACCGGTATCCTTCATACGGCAGCGAAAAATTGACCGAATAGCTCAGCATCGCGCCCTTATCGTATTTGATGACAGCCGCATAAGTATCTTCAATATCAATTTCCGAATCAAAAATACAGCCGTCAGCCCGGTACCCGTTATAAGCACTCGGTTTCTTATCGATCTGAGTCAAATGGTCGTCGTCAGGCACAATTTCTTTGCTGCGCGTCGACCAGCGCATGAAGTAGCTGCAGCTCTGCTTGACGCGACAGGTACCGCAGTAACGCCCGTCTTCTTTCGAAGGATTAAGCTCACCCTCCGGGCCAAAGTAATTAAGGGCCCCGTAGGCAAAGGCCTCGACCGGCTTTTGATCGATCCACCAATTAATGAGATCAATGTGATGCGTGCTTTTATGAATAGATAACCCGCCGGAATGCATTCTTTTGCGGTTCCAGCGTTTGAAGTAGCTTGCTCCATGGTATGTATCGAGATACCAGTTCAAATCAATAGAAGTAATTCTTCCTATTTTCCCTTCCAGGATGATTTCCTTGATTCTGGTGTGAATCGGGGCATAACGATAATTAAATGCAACGTAGAGCCTTCCCCTGCTGCTGTTCTGAGCGTCCAACACTCGCTTGCAGTCGGCTCCGGTAGTCACCATCGGTTTTTCCGAAATCACATCCAACTGATGCTCCAAGCCCTTCACTATATAATCGGCGTGGCTATGGTCCGCCCCGGCGACAATCACTACGTCCGGCCTGGTTTCCTCTACCATCCGCTCAAATTGCTCGGGAGCGTACACAGACACTCCGCTAAGCGCTGGAAACTTGCGGAAGCAGTTGGCAAACCGGGCCGGATCCGAGTCGAGCAGCCCTACAATCTCGCAATATGGTTGGAATGTGTCCAGCATAGAGCTTATAAACATCCCGTTTGCTCTGGTGCTGACACCGCAAATCACATATCTTTTTTTTGCCAAGTTGTTCTACCTCCCATCTTCTCTAAAGTATACAAAATGGGGGAATGCAATAAATTAGTAAATCCGATCTTGATTATAGGGTGATTTGGCTGTGAAACGTAAAAAAAAGCCTCTGCCGATACACGACAAAGGCTTGGTACACTACTTCACTGCAAAAATGAAGTTCTTTGGCTTATTATTTGGGCCATCTCCGACGATGGTAAAGCTCTGCAAATTCACATTTTTAGCGTCATAAACTCCGCTTTTCGGTTTAAACACGAGCTTGTAGTCATCAGTCATATAGAAAGTATCCTTATCCTCCTCTTTTGTTCCTGGTTTGTAGGTAATATCCTTAATAGCAAAGGATGCTCCGAATATTCCTATGAATGGAGTAAGCGAGCTGCTTTGAGTGCCGCCATCTAAATCCGCTTTGTTCGTAAAAGTATTGTTTGTGGTATCGACTACTTGAATCTGTTTTACTAGCTTATCATCCCAAATATAACGGCCATCAATGTTTTTGGGAGCAATGTTAGTAACCGAATTTTCCTTAATAGCGCTCGTTCCCATCTTTAATTCCTTGAAATTCAATTCCGATGCAAATGCACTAAAACTGGCTTTCACAAGCTTTGTACCCATGGGTGTATTTACTGTGACTATGGCATCCGTGCTTCCCGGATTCAGTCCGATGATCTTGGATGGAAGATTGGGTTTATCGACAGCAAAGAGGCTCGGATCGGCAAATTTGATACTGGTAACCACAGGGGCTGCTCCTTTTGGAAATTTAGTAATTTCATTGCCCAGTTTATCTTTAATCCCTACCTCAATTGATTTATTCACCAGTTCCGGCTTGTTTTTGAAAATAAATGCTCCATCCTCCTGGGTAGCCTTAACCTTTTTATTATTGTTTTTGCTCTCTAACAGTGCATGATCTACAAGATATTTCCCGACAGCGAACAAACTCGTATCCGATTTTACGAAATAAGTCAAATCCTTATCAAGCTCCTGATACGTGTAGCTCTGTGCCTCCGCCGATTGGGTATGCAGCTCTGATTCGATCGGCCATTTGGTCGGATCTGCCTCCTTGGGATCTTTCTTTGCTTTTACCAGTGTTGCCACCACTTTATATATACCCAATTTTTTTGCATCTGCTATCAGATTAATACTACTATTATTTGCTTGGCTTGCTTTTACTCTTATAATAGGATTCGCGTCGTTCATCGTAAGCTTCGCATTACCATTGAAGTTTGCGGTAAATGCCCCTGCGGCTCCACTGACTTTTTCCAGCCTGTATTGTACCTGATATTCATCGGGGGCAGTCTTAAATTCTGTATCGTATTGGTCTTTAATAGCGTACTTTATGGTACTAATTGGATCCGTTACACCTTGGATCACCGTAATGGTTTCCGCCGGTTCGAATCCCGATTTTTCCAGCCTCTCAGCCACTCGTGCAGTCTGCACCGTATAATCGGCCGTCGCCTTCTGGTTGGCATCTTTTAGGTACACTTCAATTGACGCTGACCCATTATTCGTAGCTTGCACGACTATCTTGCCTTTATTGGCCCCGCTAATGGCAATTGGTTCCCCATCAGCAAGCGAACCCAGTTTAAGAACTCCCGAACTACGAACTTGAATCTGGCCAGCTTTGTACAAGGCTGCGATTTCATCCGGGTTGAAGCTATATCCTTCCGCATCCCTTATTTCCAAAGTGATTCCTACATCGGTATCCCCCACTGCCAATTGCGAAGTTAAATCCGCAATCTTGAGACTGGACGCCAGCTTGGGCGCGAACAATGCGATTTCTTGCTTCACAGTCTGACCGGATCCTACCGCCATTAAATGCAGGGTAGTCCCCTTATCTTTATCGAAATCGTCCCTAGCTACGAGCTCCAGCTCCGGGTAATTATCGTTATCATAATCAACGAACACCTTGTTCTTTGCATTTTCAAACAGTGCTTCGCCTTCAAAAATGGTAACGATCCCTTTGTCCAACTCCTCAACATCATCAACGAGACACCCGTATTGGTCATACGCTCTAAAAGATAGGTAGACTTTCCCACCGGGCTGCAGCTCTTTATTATCTTTAAAAGCCAACTTGCCTGTTTCAATCTTGGAAACGAGCAAACGGTCCCCGACGATAAAATTATTGTTCAAGGTCAAATTATGCTGTCTATCGTAGATAGAAACGAAGATGGAAGAACCGCGTTTTTCCTGGCTTAAGTCCAGCCTAAAGGCTTGTTGACCCGGCATATGTTGCATGCCGATTCCTGAACTGACTCGGATATCGAAAGCTGCAGCTGGCAAGGTGGTTTGCTCTCCGTACTGGTTTACCTGCTTAAAGCCAACGATTACCTTTGAACGAGCCAATTGATCCGATGCGCTCGTAAATTCAAGCTTCTTGACCGTTTCATCCTCCGCGGAAAATTCTACGGTCTTTTTGGCTATAACCGCTTCATCCAATCCTGACAATTCAACAGAATAATTTCCTTTCGTCAATTTGTTATCCAATGTAATCGTCGCGCTTTTTTTATCTGCAGCCCATTCTGTTAAACCGGAGAGAGCGCTGCCATCTTTCTTGACAGATAATTTGGCCTTGGCTGCATGTGCCGCATCCACCGCGGTTTCAAAGCTCACCGATACTTTGCTTGCCCCTGCCGCTTTGGCTTCGGTCATAGTCACCTTAGCTGTTTCCGTTTGACCCTCGAGAACCTTGCGTGTTTCAAATGCGGCTTCGGCAAGTGTTCTGCGGGTAACCACCCGATCCGTACCATGAAACCGATTATCATCAAGGTTTTGCATAATCTTCAACTGCAGCGCCATAGTAACAAATCGGCTCGCTGCTTTTTCCACCTTATCCTCGTCTCGGACACTATCGTCCGTGATCGGTGTAACATTCCTTGCCTCATCGACCTTACCGAGTCCGTAAATCAAGAATTTGGCAAGATCCTGTCGGGTTACGAGAACAGTCGGGTCAACAGCCATTCCTTCGTCATTGATAAGCCCCAGAGCTCTAAAAGATTCTAAATACTTATTTGTAAGCGCTTCATTATCACTGACGGAGAAAATGACTTTGGAAGCCTGAACGAAATCATCCCGGGTAACCGGCAGATTAAAGCCAAAGGTGTTCTCAGATTCCGGTTTAAGAACGCCGCTTTTAACAAAAAGATCAAATTTGTCCTTCAAATCCTGGGGCATCATTTTTAGGTCTTCGTAATCATCGGATGTTTTTGCTGCTTTCGCTTCGTCTGCTTTCGCGTCAACTGCTTTTACTTCAGTTCCCTTTGCTTCAGCTGCTTTTGCCTCATCCGCTTTTGCTTCGTCTGCCTTCACTTCATCTGCTTTCATTTCATCCGACGTGACCTCGGAAGCTTCATTTTCAGCATAAGCAAGCGGTAGAACGGATGTCGACAAAAGGAATAACGACACTGCACAGGCTATGTATTTGCTGTTCATTGATACACCTTCTTTACTTGGATTTAGGAAACCTTGACTTTAAACCCTCGGTGCTGCTCGAATATTGGCTTCAGGCTCTCCCTCCCCAATGACCTTAACTCTGAATCAATGCTAATCTCTGTTATAAATAAAATAGTATGAAAACGCATTCGTGTTATAGGGGATTTACAGCTAATTTATAGGCATATGTTTTCTTGACAAAACCGATAGCTCCTTTAGCAAGGAGACAGCCGCCCTTCGATAGCTGAAACGGCTGTCTCTTCCTGTACTGCCTTATTACCAGTAAAACTCCTTCTCCAGCCTGCGATACTGTCCTGCCCTCATAGGAGCCTGGCTCCTTATTTGACGGTGATTGTAAAATGGATGATGAATGCCTTCTGGGCTAAGATGAACCACATCATCTCCCCGCCATTGCGTAATGAACTCCTCGCCTACCGCTTTTTCAACCGTTTGTCGTTGACTTACCGGGAAGGTAACTGTAATCCTCTCTCCCTCATGCGCTTCCCCTAAATTAAGAAAACGCTGATTGATCCATATGCTTGGATCGCTGCCGGTCTGTGTCAGCACCCTATCTCCTTGCTCACGCCGAATCAGCACTTTGGCATATCCTGCCCAGTCCGGGATACGGATTAACAGTCTCGGTATATTTTGATGAATGTCCAGATCCAATCTGCCCTCGTGCGGAAGATGACTGCTTACATCAAGCCAGCGGGAGCCGCGATTGAGCAGAAAGTTCACACTTACCGTGCCACTACGTTCTGTAATAGTATTACTCCAGCCCATGAACAGTCCTCTGGTGCCTGAACCGATGCAGCAGGTTTGCAAATCATTCGTATGTCCTCTTCCCCCGTTGACATCACAGCAGAAATCGTTCGGTGCGGAGTAGCCTGCGAAGGCTCCCTTTGCCCGCTTAGCTACGTTGCAGTAAGACTTCATGCCTACGTCATCATTCTCTTTATGATCGGAGTCTACCACCCAGTCCAGGTTCAGCAGCTGCGATTCGGTCAAGTGATTGCGCAGGAACCGCTCGACGATTCCCCAGTATTCGACATAGCCGCTTTGTGCCAGCATAATCCCTGTCGAGATCAGATCGACCAGCGAGCAGGTTTCGTGTTCGAAAGCCTGATCGTGGATATCACCGGGCGTCCATCCAAAAGCAGTGCACCAGGTCAGAGCCCAATCGTAGCTTTTTTTCACAAAATGAGTGATGGAGGCATCCCGGGTATGCCAGGCATAGCGAGCCAATGCATCCAGCGTGCCGATACGGGTATGGAAATGTCCACTGCGATAGGCTAGAGCATCATTAAAGCTTCCGTCCGGGTTGAACACACCGCTGCGACGAATGATTAATGCCGCAAAGTACTGGCACAGCTCGAAAGCGTCGTTGTTGCCTGTCAATTCGTAATATTTCAATAGCGGCATGATCAGTCTTCCGCAGAATGCAGCAGGATCCGGTGCAAGCCTTAATTGAACCGCATTTGCGGAAGGCCAGCCGTTAACCGTATACTCCGAAGCTGGATAATACCACACATCTCTTTCTTTGATGGCAATTCTTTTAAGTGCGGCGACATGCTTGTCTGCGACCTGCTTGATCTGGCTGTCTCCCGTGGACATGTACCACGAAGTCAATGCGAGAATGACGGCACGCTGATCAATCAGGTTGGCTGTGGGCTCCCAAGGCGCCTTCGGATTTTTCAGCCGATAGCTGAGTCCGTCCTCCTTAAAGAAGCTCAAGAAGTTTTCCCGGTATTTCGCTTCGATATCCTTTCCTCTTTCATCCCCAGTCATGTGCCTGGCCAAGATGAGCGCATCGATCAACCGTCCATGGCTCGAACCGTAATCCCAATCACCATGGGTCAAAAATGCCGGCTGCTCCATCAAATTTGCCGCAAAAAACGGAATGTACCCATGATCCTCGTCCGCCATCCCAAGAATAGCCCCGAGGACATGCCCTGCCCTCTCCTCCAGCATAAGGGTATCGGGAATTTGCTTTATTTCACTTGTGCTCATTCTTCTATTCTCCTTTTCTTAGTAAAATATATTTGTGTTAATCCTCACCCAATTTGACGGCTTGATGAATACGGATTCGGGAGACAATATGCGCCAGGATCGCCAAGCCCGTTGTAATCATCACGGTGACAACCCAATAAAGCCGAACCTGATCCTTGGGATCAAATGTCACTTTGAAAGGCGGTACTTGTGTTTTCGGATCGAAGGACATTTCGAACAACGGTACAAACAGCTGGCTTGTAATCCCGCCGGTCGTCACTCCAATCACAATAGCTGCTCCTGATATCAATACCTGCTCACCGATAAGGATGACAAGCAGCTGAAAAAAGGAGATTCCCATAGCCCGTAAGATTCCGAATTGAAGCGTTCTGGCGTGGAGCGATAATACCCAGTACAGCAGGAAGCCGAAAAAGCATATGACAATGGAAATTAAAAAGCCCAATGTCATGACCCCATTAATAGCCATCTGGAACGGATCCTTGATCGCCTTAATTTGCTCCTGCTTCGCATCCCTAAGCGCTTCGATCTGATAGCCATGGTCCGTCACCGCTTTATAGACCGCCTGGCTGCTTGCATCCGGCTTCAGCTTCAGCCACACCTCATAGGGCTCCAAAGCAAGATTATTCTGAATATAGGACAAATGCCCGATGACGAGCATGGGTCTTTTAACCTTCGTCGCTCCTGTTTTGCTGGAAACGGTTATCGTCTCATTCGTACCTGGATTCGGATTCCACGACGGCCAATAATCTACGATCCCGTATACCGTGAACTGGACTCCTTCAATCCCCGACCAGCCGACGGTTATCGTGTCCCCTGATTTCAGGCCATATTCCTCCGCCAACGATCTCGATATGAGGACGGCCGACGGCTTGGCAGCAATCAGATTTAAGTAGCTATTGATGTGATGGTCGAGCAGCCCCGGGCGCATCCAGCCGGTTTGACCGAATTCCTTCGTTTCGATTCCCATCAGCTGCACCGTATCCTGAGACTTGCCTCGCGTGAACGCGGCATCCCTCTTTCTGAAGACCTTGGCTGCATGCTCAACACCCGGAAGCTGCGTAAATGGAAGAAAGGAAGGCTCCGTATACTGCGTTCTGTGCGGGGCCGAAGGTTCGGTCGCTGCTTCTTCGGTCTCACCCCCCTCATCCTCCTGCAATCCGACCAGGATCGCTGGAGGGGCATCATTTTCCCATCGAATTTGCATTGTTATATCGGCACCGGCCGAATACCGGATTTTATCGGTAGTGTTTTTGTTGATAGTTCTTGTAGCGCTGGCGCTAAACAATCCTGTGGCGATCGTTATGATCAGAAATACCATAATAAATTGATATTGTAGCGTTGACCGGCTGACCTGAATCAAGGTGAAGTATAATGACGGAGGCCACCAGCGTCTGCCCATCCAGTAAATCAGCTTCATGAACCAGGGATACAAACGCAGCACCAGGAGTCCCATTCCCAATATAAAAATGGCCGGAATAAAGAACAGCAGCGGATCTACTCTTAAATCCCCCGATTTTAAACCGAGCGACAGCAAGTCCTTAATTCGTGTTTTGTACGTATACAGCCCATACAGGGAAATTCCGATTAAGATCAAATCAATGAAATAAATATGCCAGAAGGAGCTTTTCTCCTGACGCGCAGATTGCTGCTTGTGCCCGACAATAGTAGCTTTCGTAGCCAGAAAAACAGGAATCAGCGTCATCACTAATGAGCTTCCGACTGCAATCAGAGCGTACAGGAAGGCATCCTGACTCAGCGATACATCCAGCTTGGCCCGTTGAACAAACTCCAGAAATCCGCTGGAAGCGCCCAATACCTTGGTCAGATACATTCCCACATAAGGTCCGATACAGAAGGCTACCGCGCCTAATATCAAGCTCTCCAAAATATAGCTTGCTATAATTTGCAGCCTGCTTGCGCCACGGCTTCTTAATACGGCAATTTCCGTTTTCTGCCGGTCCGTAATTAAATTGGCTACCATGTATAAATAAAATCCAAGCATAAGAACGACAGGTACATTGAGCGACCAAAGCATCGTTTTCAGATTGGCTTCTTTCACGTAATAGGTACCTAGTGTTTTCAATGCCGGTGCATTATAATTATGCGTTTCATAATGCTCATCCATATGCTTGTCAATGGAAAGATGAGTAGCTATGAACGTATCGACGGTATGAAGCGTCATTTCCTTATAATCCAGCGCCCAGTACCAATAGCCCGATTGGACATGTAGCTTGCCGCCTTGGGTAAAGTCTTTTTCAAACAATGCATAGTCAATCAAAAAGCTGTTCTTGTAGCTGCTCGGGATGTTATACCAGAACACGTCCGTATAATCGCTCCGGTCCCATACCCCTACCGGCTTGATGCGGATGGTTTCCTTCGTTGCTTCGTCCTGAATGACAAAGACTGTGTTCAGGACCATTCCTAGTTCCGTTAAGGCTTCCTCCACCACAAGAGCTTCATAAATCCCGTCTACCGGAGCTTGGGCAGGCATACGTCCATCTACAAGCCTCATATGCCCTTCCATTCCATCAATGGCCGTAATATCGGCCGATCTCTGCCTGCTTGTATCCACTTTATCGGGCTCGGCGGGAAGTACTTTGTATCTTTGTGTGGATCTTTCGCGGACAAAGTATTGCTCCGGAATGCCGAACCGGGTGCCTATTTTTCTCAAAAAGTCATCGGTATCCGCAAGATGTCCGTTCTTTTCTTTATCCTGACCGCTAGGCAAATTGACTGACAGCCAATAGATCCCCGGGTACTGGCTGCTGCTCATCTGCATCTGCTGCAGCTCTTGAAGCAGCAATCTTTGCAGTATCGCATTCGTATAGATCGGCATGCTGCTTGCCAGCGCGACGGACAATATTAGGCCGAACAGCAGGCTCAGCTCGAGCCATTTATTATTGACCATCTTGCGCAGGATCATGATAACTATTGACACGCTCTTAGCCTCCTAGTTGGCTAAAATAATTTTCTGTCCCTCAGTGATGCCTTTGCGTATTTCGACTTCCGTAGCAGCGACGATACCTTTCTCCACATCGACTTCCTTGCGGCTTTCTCCCTCCAGCACCTGAACATAGTCACGTCCCATATAGCTGCGCAGCCCCGCTCTCGGAATCACAATGACCTGCTCCCTTTTCTCTGTTACGATGGTGATATCAGCTTGGGAGCCTATCGTGACCTCTTCTGGCAATTCTCCTTTCACATCAATAACCAGTGATTTATTGTTTTTTTCCTGAACCGTTTTATTATCGCTTGGCGCTGCGGTTAACGGTGTCTGGACGACTTTTCCCGCATAAATCTTGTCTTTCATCTTTACCGTGACATCCATATTAATTTCCACCCCAGCCAAATCGTTCTGACTTGCAGCCGTGTAAATCAGCTTCATCTGCGTAGGGTCCGAAAGCGTAACCATTTGCTTGTAAGCGGCCACCTCTTCACCGGGTTTAATGGTATCGATGAAGGTGACGATGCCATCGGCCTTGGCTATCAGCTTGGAATTTTCCAGCTGGGTTTGCAGTGACTTCAACTGGATCTGGGCACTCTCCATATCCAGCATTTTCAACTGTACTGATGGGTTATCCGAGCCTTTGTCGGCTACCTCCTGAACGAGGGCTATCTTGGCCTTTTCAATCGCAATTTCCTGCACTCGTATCTTCGTTTCCAGCTCTCCGGTTTCCGTAGATGCGATAAGATCCCCTGCCTTCACCCGATCTCCCAGCTTGACATTGATCGAGATCAGCTTCCCTGCGGACGTTTTGTAATACAGGTAATCCGTTTTATCCGAGGCAAAGGTGGCTACTCCGGTGATTTGCTTTACTATGTCAGCTCGTTTGGCCTCAAAGAGGCTTAACGTTTCTTTGACAGGCTCGACAAGCGGCGGGGCAAGCTCCTCTTCTTCAACCGGCAGCAATGAACATCCGGTTAGGGTCATGAGCATACTTGAGATACTAATCACAATGATAAATTTATCAGCAATTCGCTTGGACATTTTGACCTTCCCCCAGTGACGCACGTGGCTGCAAAATCGGCGCGGAATCGTTAGAAATTTTGTTATCACCACCTTACTATGAAAACGTTGTCTCATTTTAGGGGATTCATTTCATTTTTATAGGTTATTTGCTCCATCCGCCGGTTGAAGCAAAAAACTCCAGCCCGCAAGCTGGAGTTTCGTCTTTAAAGTCCTATCTTATGGAGTTTGAATGGCCCAGAGCACTTGAGCATCGAACAGCTTCCACAATTCATTAGTAGCATTTTCCTTCATGGAAGAGGAATTGGAGCCGAACGATACGGTACGGGCAGCTACAGGCTCACCCAGGATGTTTTTCGATCCTTTCTCGTAAGCGGCAATGACCGGCTTGGAAGGATCACCCGCAGCCGTTGCAATAACGATAGCATCAGCGCTTGGCTTGGAATAACTGATAACATCTGGTTCATAATAAATTTGAACATCTCCTTTTAAACCGGCGGCCAAAGGATGATCGGAATTCGTAATCGTAATTTTCGATTGTTTTTCGATATTCGTTTTTTCGGAAACGGTGGAGAAATCAGCGTCCCCGAACGAAATAAGCTTGTTGTAAATAATAGGAATAGGCAAATCTTTTAGCTTTTTCTTGACATATTTGGAGTTGGTCGACGAACCGATAACTACCAGATCATAGCCTTCAAATGCTTCCGGTGCGATTTTGGCGCTTGACAGACGGGTAACCTCGAAGCCTAAAGATTGCAAACGGCTGACAAGAGGCTTCTCATCAGGTGCCATCTCGGTTTGCCCTGCCCGAATATCACTTGTAACAATCGCTTTCTTTCCTTTAGCGGAAACCTTCGGAGTGTCCGTGTTCGTTGCCGGCGGTGTTGCCGGAGTTTCTTTCTTCGGATCGGGTGTGGCCGTAGGTGCTGGTGTTGGTGTTGGAGCTGGCGTTGTTGTGGTGGTGCCTTTTCCTTCAAACAGCTTCTTGGACTCATAGCTTGCAAGCACAAGCATCTTACGCGTAGCGGACGCTTTTCCTCCAAAGGTGCCGTCGTCCTGCTTCGTCATAAGATTCTTTTCAAGCGCAAGGGCTACATAGCCTTTTGCCCAATCGTCTACCGAGTTATCCGATACAGGAGTCGCTTTCTTCGCAGCGTCATCTAACCCGAGTCCACGAATAAGGAATGTTGCAAGCTCCTGACGGGATACTTCCCCGGACGGATTATAGGTGGTACCGGTCGAATCATAGCCATTAGTAAGGCCGGCTTTTTTCAGTGCTTCCACATAAGTAAAGGCCCAATGATCTGTTCCTACATCAGTGAAGGATGGAGTTGTAAGCGTTTTATCCATTGGCAGTGAGAAAATAATGGCTGCTACCTTGGCGAACTGTGCGCGATCCATCTTGGAATCCAGACCGAACGTATTGTCCGTCAATCCGCTGAACACCCCTGCACGGATCAGCTCGTCAAACTTGCTCTTCTGATCTTGAGGCAGATTCTTCAAGTCGTTGAAATCTTCCACGCTCTTAGCGGCCGGAGTGTCTGCAGCGGAAGCAAAAGGAAGAATCATGAATACTAACAGGAAACAACATAAAAGCGAAGAGATAATTTTCTTCATTTGAGGCACCTTCCTGACTTTTAGTTAATTTCACAATAAATCAAGCAGAGCTTTGATAAAGAACCGATTTTTAGATTAGGCCGAACACCTCCACGGCAGCAAATGGGTATAATTCCTGTTACCCTTTTAAAATAATACGAAATGAGAAATCGTTTATAGGGACATAATCGCATCCTTATAGGTTTATTGTTCCTAGTTCATCTCATTTAAACGATGAAGTTAGCAAAATAAAAACCCCAGCTCGAGGCTGGAGTTTCAGTGAACTTAAGATTCCGGAGTTTGAATGGCCCAAAGCACTTCCGCATCGAAGAGCTTCCAAAATTCATCGGTGGCATTTTCATTCATTTGCGTACCCAAGTTGGTAAAGAAAAAAGCAGATCGTGCCGGTACTGTTTCCCCTAGTATATTTTTGGAGCCCTTCTCATAGGCAAAGATGGTTGCTTTGTTGGGTTCGCCTTTCACAGTCGCGACTACAATCGCATCCTTGCTCGGAACCCCGTATGTAAGTCTATAAGGCTCATAGTGGATCTGCACATCTCCGGTTAAGCCGGCAGCCAGCGGATGGTCCGGCTTCACAATCGAAATCTCCGTTTGCTTCTCGGCATTCGCGTTTTCCGAGACAGAAGATAGATCAGCATCTCCCATGGTACGGGAATGGCTATAAATAATCGGAATAGGAAGCGATTTCAATTTCTTCTTTACATATTTGGGATTTGTCGACCAGCCGATATAGGCGAGATCATAGCCTTCAAATGCTTCCGCAGTAATTTTTGTACTGGCCAAACGAGTCACTTCGAATCCAAGAGATTGCAGACGGTTTACAACCATATTATCGTCCTTGCGAAAATCGGGATTACTCGTGTTCACATCGCTAGTCATAAGAACTCTTTTTCCTTTTGCAGAGACTTTGCCTGAATCCCCTTTATTCGGTGCAGGCGATGGCAGTGGTGATGGAGATGGAGATGGAGACAGCGGAGGGGTCGGGCCGGCCAATATTTTTGTTGCCTCATAACTTGCAAGGACCAGCATTTTACGTGTTGCCGGTGTCTTGCCTCCAAATGTACCATTGTCCTGCTTCGCCATGATGTTCTTTTCCAGAGCAAGCGTTACATAACCCTTAGCCCAATCGTCCACGGTGCTGTCCGAAACTGGCGCTGTTTTTTGAGCAAGCTCTTCCAAGCTAAGACCGCGGATAAGAAATGCAGCCAGTTCTTGGCGGGATACTTCTCCAGATGGATTATACGTTTTGCCCTCCGAATCATAACCATTCGTAAGCCCCGCCTTTTTCAACGCTTCTACATACGTGAAAGACCAATGATCGGTGCCCAAGTCGGTAAAGGAAGGAGTTGTAAGCGCTTTATTCGTTGGCAACGAAAAAATAATAGCAGCCACTTTGGCAAATTGCGCTCGATCCATCTTGGAGTCCAAACCGAATGTATCTTCCGAGACGCCGCTAAACACGCCACCACGAATCAGTTCATCGAATTTAGCTTTCGTTTCTTGAGGGAGAGTCTTCAAATCCTTGAAGTCTTCTACCGATTTGACTCCCTCTCGAGCGATAGCTGAAGCAAATGGAAGTACGGTGAAAGATAAAAGAAAAAAACATAATACTAAAGCGATTATTTTTCTCAATTCGGACACCATCCTCATTTTCGTATTGATCCACCTAGAAAATCATTTACCTTGCACTTCAAACTACAGCTCGGATATGCCATCCACCACCTCCTTTCGTAATTTTTTCCGACAAGCAGATATTATTTGCCGGCAGCCTTATTCAGCTCCTCCCTGGCCGCTTTCTCCGCTAAGATCGCCTTGGTCTCCCTCTCCTCCGTCATTCTCAGCGCTGTAACGCTATCCTTGGATTCCAGGAAAATCAATGGGGCGAACACGCCTTGCGTATTAACAAGGTGGTAAGTTAAACCTGGTGCGCGAGGTGGAGTAGCATCCGCATATTTGCCGTAAAAAACGGATTCGGTGTGCTTGCCCTTCAGCTGCGGTAAATTTTTACCGAACGCTTCTTTCACTGCCTGTGTTTGCAATGATCCGACAACGCCTTCCTTGGACAGCTCAATTTGTGCTTCTTCGCTCAGCAGATAAGATACGACCTGGAAGGCCTGATCCTTCTTCGTCGATTGTTTCGTAATGTACAGCGAGTTAACGTTCGGCTGATATCTTGTATCGGGCAAATCGTTAAAAAATGGAACCGCAGCGATATCGAAATTCAAGTTTTTATTATCTTCGTAGAATTTTACAATTCGATCTACAGAAGCAATGGCCATAGCAATGTTGCCTTTGGAGAAATTTTCAACTGTATCGAATTGGTTGGCCGGAATCTCATAGAAACGACGCAAATTGTCAACCAGCTTCTTCCACCCATCCGTATTCAAAACCGCCTTGTCTTCGGTTGGATGCAAAGGATTCAAGGATAGCTGATTATTGTTCATATAGTGGCCGGGATTTTGCGAATATCCTTTATACGTAATTTCCCCTTCTACGCGGGTCAGCTTCTTGGCCAATTCATATGCCTCATCATAAGTCATGCCGTCCTTCGGGTAATCTACGCCGAATTTGTCAAAGATATCTTTATTATAAAACAGAATAAAATCGCCGATTTGGAACGGAAGTCCATAAATAGCCCCGTCCTGGGTAATGTTCTTCATTCGCTCCATAGCCGGTTTGTTCAGCTTCTCCGTATCGAAGTTATACTTCTTGATCAGCTCCCTCATGTCATACTGAAGATCATTATCGATAATGTATCGATTCAGATTCAATTGAGAGTCGTCCATGATAATATCAGGAATGATCCCGGCTGCAATCAGGTCCTTGTACTGCTTTCCCGGGTTATCCCAATGAATATGCTTAATTTTCAGATCGGGGAACTTCTTTTGGAGCGGTTGAGCAATCTGCTTTTGAAAAATATCTTCTTTAACATAAAAAGCAGGCCAAACCGTGTAAATCAACAATTCATTTTCCGGGGAAACAGGTGCTTCGGACTTTCCAATGGTTGCCGCTTCGTCCGATTTACAGCCTGCAAGCAAAATGGTCATTGCAGCAAAGGCAAACGCGGCTTGTTTCCATGCTTTATTCATTGGACGTACCTCCTTATCGGCTATAAAAGCAAAGCACCCTCTATCATTTCATCAACAATGAGGGTGCTTTTAGAGTTAGTTATTATTTTTTTGCCGCCTTTTCGAGCTCGGTCTTGGCAGCTTTGTTGGTCTCGATAGCTTTCGTAGACTGCTCCTCAATCATCCGGAGCGCCGTAACGGAGTCCTTCGATTCTTTGAAAATAAGGGGCGCGAAAACATTTTGCATCGGAACGTCGTACCATAGCAACCCTGCCGCACGTGCAGCCGGCGGCATCGCCGTTTTGCCGTTAAAGATCGCCTTCGTATTTTTTCCGCGCATTTGCGGCAGGTTTTGACCGAAAGCCTCCTGTACCGCCTTGGATTCCATTGGAACGACGACGCCTTCCCTCGCCAATTCTACCTGATGCTCCTCGGACAGAATGGCAGCCATAGCCTGGAACGCAAGATCCTTCTTCGTCGATTGCTTCGTGATGTACATCGAATATAAATTCGGCTGATATCTCGTATTCGGCGCTTCGCTGAAGGAAGGCACGGAAACGACGTCGAAGTTCAAGTTCTTATTCTGCTCATAAAACGAAACCAGATGGTCCACCGTGGCTACAGCCATGGCAATATTTCCTTTCGATGCAAACACTTCGACTGTATCGAACTGATTGGCTGGAATATCGTAGAACCGGCGCATATTGTCTACGATCTTTTTCCATTCCGGCGTATTCAGGCTGGCTTTGTCTTCCTTCAGGCTGAGCGGTGACAGGGACAGCTGATTGTAGTTCATATAATGTCCCGGATTTTGTGAGTAGCCCTTGTACGTGACCTCCCCCTCCACTCGGGTCAGCTTCTTCGCCAGCTCATAGATCTCATCGTAGGTCATGCCGTCCTTCGGATAGTCTACACCGAACTTGTCGAAGATGTCTTTGTTATAGAACAGCAAGAAATCGTTATTATTATAAGGCAGGCCGTACAGTGTTCCTTCCGGCGTCAGGTTCTTCATTTGGGCTACATGAGCCGGATTTAGCTTGCTCGTATCAAAGTTGTATTTTTTGACCAAATCTCCGATATCGTACTGAAGATCGTTATCAAAAATATACCGCTGTACATTCATCCGGGTGTTATCCAGAATGATGTCCGGAATGGTTCCGGCAGCAATCAGATCCTTATACTCACGGCCCTTATCCCAATGAACATGCTTGATCGTAATATCGGGAAACTTTTTCTTAAGAAATTGCCCGATCTGCTTATCGAAGTTCTCTTCCTTTGCAAAATACGCTGGGTAAACCGTGTAGATAAACAGTTCGTTGGGTGAAGACTTGGGCGTAGTCGGATTATCTTCCACTACAGGTGAGGATGTACAGCCTGCCAAAAGCGCTAGTGACGAAGTAAACAAGATGGTTCTCGATACGGATTTCTTCATGGTTTTTAAGTCCTCCCTGGTTTCATTCCGTTCTAACCGTTTTGCAGCGTCCATAAAGCCAAGTTATCCAGCAGCTTCCAGCCATTATCGGTTGTATTTTCATGCAAGCCGTTATTCAAGAAGAAGAATGAGGTACGCGCCTTTACTTCATAACCATTATCGGCTTTCGAGCCTTTATCGTAATAATAAATGGCCGCTTTGTCTTTATCTCCAGGAGCGGTTGCTATCACTTTGGCCTCCTTGCCTGGAAGACCATAGCCGATCCCGATTTTGGAGTTCGTTTCCTTATAAATATCCACAGTACCCGATAACCCGCCAGCTACTTTATGTTTGCCGTCCACGATGTCGATCGATTTGACATTAAACACATTGGCGTTCTCTTCAATAGACGATAAGCCTAGATAGTACATGCCATGATTTTTGACATAGACAGTTGGAATCGCTACCTCCTTCATAACGCCTTCCTTCAATATTTTGGAATTCGTGGTTTGGCTGAAATACAGCAAATCATAGCCTTTTGTTTCACCAACCGTGAAATCCCGGTCCGCCATATTGGTAACCTTAAATCCAAGCGCTTTCAATCTGTCAGCAACCAGTTGATCCTCCTGGGCGTTTTCCCGGCCTACCATTAGCACCTTTTTGCCGCTTGCGGATACTTCCGGTTTTTCCGGCGCAGGAGTCGCCTCAGGCGCTTTGCTCGGCGCAGGCGCTGCTGTTTCCGCCGGCTTAGGGGCCTCCGCCTTTGCTTCTTCGACATTAGGCTTTTCCTCAGGCGCTTTGGTAGCTGCCGGTGCAGGCGTTGGTGTTTCTGCCGGGGCTTTCGTTTCTTCCGGCTTCGGTGTTTCCGCAGGCGCCTTTTCATCCGGTTTAGGCGGCGCTTCAGGCGCTTTGGTTTCCGCCGGCTTCGGAGTCGCTGGAGCATCCGTCGGCGTAGATTGAGGCGACGGGGTAACAACCCCCTTCAACGGATTGTCGGACGCATTATTTTGAGAAGATCCGCATGCTATGATGGATATCGCCATTAAAGCAATAATGAGCAAGCTAAAAATACGCTTCATTGAATAGATTCCCCCTTTTAATTGTGGCTCGCCTTCCTTTGGGACAAACAAAAACCTCCAGCCTCACTATCATCGATCTTCTGGAGGTTTGTTTATTCAAGTTTCCTATTGAAGCTATGTTATTTGTTCGCTGCCTTCTCCGTCTGAATTCCCTTGGTCGTCTGTTCCTCAACCATCCGAAGCGCAGTAACGGAGTCCTTCGATTCACCGAAGATCAGAGGCTGGAAGACGATGTGTGCAGGAACGTCGATATAAGTCAAGCCGTTAGCGCGGGCCGCAGGCGGCATAGCATTTTTGCTCGCAAAGATCGCTTGCGTATGTTTCCCCTGCATCTGCGGCAGGTTTTTACCGAACGCTTCCTGTACAGCTTTGCTCTCCAACGGACCAATGATGCCTTCTTTGGATAGCTCGGTCTGCATTTCTTCCGAGAGCAGGTAGGAGATTACCTGGAAGGCCATATCCTTCTTCGTCGACTGCTTCGTGATATAAGCGGAATACATATTTGGTTGCGCTTTCGTATTCGGCAAATCGCTGAAGGACGGCATCGAAGCGATATCGAAATTCAAGTTTTTGTTTTGCTCATACCACTGAATGATTTTTTCCGATACATGGACACTCATCGCCATCTTCCCTTTAGGGAAATCGTCTACGGAAGTAAATTGGTTGGCCGGAATTTCATAGAACCGTCTCAAGTTGTCAACCAGGATCTTCCACTCCGGCGTATTCAGCTCCGCCTTATCCTCCGTCAAGCTGAGAGGTGAAGCAGACCGCTGATTATAGGTCATGTACAACCCCGGATGCTGCTGGTAGCCCTTGTATGTATTTTCGCCTTCGACCCGCGTCAGCTTCTTGGCCAGCTCGTAGACTTCATCGTACGTCATCCCGTCTTTAGGATAATCGACGCCGAACTTATCGAAGATATCTTTGTTATAAAACAGCACCAAATCGCTCAATTGGAACGGCAGACCGTATATCTTCCCTTCCGGAGTCACATTCTTCATCTGTGCCATCGCAGCGGGATTCAGCTTGCTCGTATCGAAATTGTACTTTTTGATCAGCTCGGTCATATCGTATTGAAGGTCATTTTTAAGAATGTATCTTTGCAGGTTCATCCGGGCATTGTCGATGATAATATCGGGAATCGTACCTGCAGCGATTAAATCCTTGTATTCTCTTCCTTTATCCCAGTGCACGTGCTTGATCGTGATATCCGGAAACTTCTTCTTTAAGTGTTGGCCGATTTGCTTATCGAACACTTCCTCTTTGGCATAAAAAGCGGGATAGACCGTATAGATGAAAATCTCATTATCCGGCGATTTCGGCGTATTTTTCGATGCCTCCGGTTCTACCGGATTAGCGGGTGAGCTGGTACAGCCGGCTAGCATGGAAACAGCTGAAGCTATGACGAGTGAAGATTTCAGAATCTTGTTCATTCCTCGGTTAAACCTCCTTTTAAATTGGCCCGTTATATCGTTTCAGGACTACCTCTTCTCGCTAAAGCAGTTTGTAAAATAATAGGATCGACCTCCCTTTGTTGATGTCTGGCCGTTGAAGTACGTTCCCCCTGCAAAGATACCGTCAATATGAAAACGCTTTGAAAATTATGGATGAACGGCCGCCGTCAAAAAATGACTTACAGGATGTACTTTTACTTTATTACGAAACCGGATTTCATTCATTGGGGGAGATTTCGTTTTTATAGGTTGTTTGTTGCATCTTTTCCTGAAACGAGGTTCGGCCATTCCTTCATGTAGAACTGGATAATGCATCAATCGGCTTCGCATGGTGAATGGAAAAAGCCTCTTCCCGTTAAGGAGAGGCCTGCTTCCCTATTTGCTTCCCGCAGCCCATTGGACGGCGGCATCGAAAAGCTTCCATCCGTCCTCGGTTTGATTAATTTCTTCCCCGCCGACCAGGTAAAAGTAAACTTGTCTTGCAGGAACCGTTTCGTTCTTAAGCGTTTTCGAGCCCTTCTCGAAAGCACAGACGACTGCCCTTCTCTCATCATCTGACGCAGAAGCAATAACAATGCCGTCCTTTGCCGGAACGACGAAACCGATCTTGCCTTCCGATTGATACACGTTCACAGTCCCCTGCAAGCCCGCTGCCATCGGATGGTCTGCCTTCTTGATCGTTACCGCTTTGCCTGCAAAATCACCTTGATCCACATCCGACTCCTTACCCGACAAATCGATATCGCCCATATTTTGAGCTTCGGCATAGATGACAGGTACCGGAGAGTTCTTCAGCTTATCGCCTACCTTGTTGGAATTTACCGTGGAGCTAACAAAGACTAAAGAATAGTTCAGCGCTTGCTCTGCCGTCAGCTCTTTGTCCGCCGTTACGAATACCTCATATCCAAGCTCTTTCAAGTGCTTGACAACGATAGCATCTCCTCCGCCTTCCTTACCGACGAACAGTGCTTTCTTGGAGGCTGGAGCCTGCGTTGGCGAAGAAGCGGAACAAGCCGTTACAATCATGAAAATTAAAATAACGGATATCATGCCTGCAATGCGTTTCATCCTGCAATCCTCCCATCAGGGGCTACTTTTTCCCTAACGCCCATTTGACTGATGCGTCAAACAGCTTCCACCCTGCTTCTGTCTGGTTGATCTCTTCTCCGTTGAACATGTAGAAGTACACTTCGCGCGCTGCGACCGGATTGCCTTTGGCATTTTTGGCACCCTTTTCATAGGCGAAAATGGTAGACTTCTGATCCTCATTAGGCACCGTAGCTACGACGATAGCTTCTTTGCCGGGAACGGCGTAGCCCATTTTCCCATTGTCCTGATATACATCCACCGTACCCTGCAGGCCTGCAGCCAGCTCATGCTTGCTATCCTTGATCTGTATCGTCTTGGCCGCATTCGCTCCCGTAAGGGCACCGTATCCTTCCGTTTCGGTCATCCCTGTATCGCTGGTGGATTGAGGCTCGGCATAAATCACCGGCACGGGAACATTGACGAATTTATCCTGTATTTTGTTGGAATTGACGGACTCGCTGACATAAATCAACGATTGATCTTTGGTATGATCGACCGTAAGCTCCTTATCGATGACAACTGTAACCTCAAGCCCATGCACTTCCTTCAAGCGCTTAATGGTGATGGCGTCTCCGCCACTGTCTTTTCCGACGAACAGCACTTTGTTACCCGCATTTTTTCCAGTAGTACCGGCAGGTGAGGCATTGCAAGCCATTAAGGTAATTACCATAGCCATAGCTGTGATCATTCCAAATAAACGCTTCATCCAAGGACCTCCTCAAAATTGGGATTGATGAAAACCGATCGAGAAGCCTATCCATCAGGACCGCGTGGAGTTGCCCCACTATTTCGCTCCGTTGGCAGCAGCCCATTCGATGGCCGCATCAAACAGCTTCCAGCCGTTATCCGTCAGCTTCTCTTCCTCTCCGGTAGGCATGGAGAAATACACTTGTCTTGCAGGAACAACCTCGTTATTGATGTTCTTGGAGCCTTTTTCGTATCCAAAAATCATGATCTTCTTATTATCGCCGCTGGCTGGATACTCAGCGATGGTTACGGCATCCTTGCCCGGATGCAGCCCGTAAGAGATTTTTCCATCTTCCTTATAAATGGCGACAGTATCCTTCAAACCGGCTGCCAAAGGATGCTTCTCATTTAGAATATGAATCGTCCTGACTTTCTCTTCTTGACCGAATTTCTGCACCCCGACCAAGCCTGCTTCACTCGCAACCTGGTTTTTGGCAACCACGATAGGAATTGTCGAGCTCTTCAGCTTCGAGTCGATTTTGGAGGAATTAACGGATTCACTCACATATATGACTCCGTAATCCTTGGCCTTCTCCAACGTAAAGTCAGCGTCCACGATGTCCATGACCTGATAGCCCAGTTTTTTCAAGTGGTTGATAAGGAACGGATCGCCTCCTCCTTCTTTTTTCCGGATGAGTAGCACCTTCTTGGCATTAGCCGACGCATTGGCGCTAACCTGTGAGCTTCCGCCTCCCCCCTGTGCAGAGCAGGCCATCAGGGAAGCAGCCATCATCAGTGCAACCAGCATTGCAAGTAACCGTTTCATCTTATGAAACCTCCATTTCATTCAAAAATTGAACCTATTCCACCAAACCGGTTCTTTCTACGCCCTCAATAAACCATCGCTGGGTGAAGGTATATAAGATCATCGGAGGGATGATCATCAGGAAGGTCGTCGCCATTCGTATGGCTTCATCGGTGACGGAAGGCCCATATACCTCCGCCTGCTGTTTTAGTGCCGAGGCAATTCGGGATATGCCCATGGACAGCGGAGCGGTCTCAATATCCGCCAAATACATGCTCGGAAGGTAAAAGTCGTTCCATGTCCAAATGAAGGAAAACAGGAACACTACCAAAATCGCAGGCTTGGCAAGAGGCATCATTACCTTGTAAAAAATTTTGTATACGCTGGCTCCGTCGATCCGTGCCGCTTCCTCCAGCTCCTTGGGCTGGGTGGAGAAAAATTGGCGGTAAATGATGACAAACAAAGCTCCCTTTAAGCCCAGACCGAAAAATGCCGGTACGATGATGGGATAAATCGTATTTAGCAAGCCCAGCTCCCGGGCATAGATGATATTTGGCAAAATGGTTACCTGCATCGGGACAACAAAGGTCAGCAGCAGGAAAAAGAACATCACGTTCTTGAAGGGCACCTTCAATCTGGCAAAAGCATAGCCGGTAACAGCGCACGACATCGTTTGAAATACAGCTACGGAAAGCGCAAGCATCAAGCTGATGCCAAGCGCCTTCGGATACTTCAGCCAGTCCCACGCATCCTGCAGATTCCCGAGATACACGATTCTCGGGAACCAATTGACCGCCGGATCCAGCAGGTCATCTGCATTTTTGACCATCGTAGTGACCATGTGCAGAACAGGCTTCAAATAGATGTACGCCGTATCCAGCAGGATCAAGTAAATGAACACCCGGAACAGCAGACCTTTATCCGCTTCCCTGCCGACGATCCTGTACCGGATATCGGATAAGCGGGTAAGCAGCGCCAGCTCCTGGCCTTTCTTCGTTTTTAGACCGATCACAAGCTTCACCCCTTAGACAGAATAATTTCGGTTTTATGCAGAATCCCTCTGTGACTTGGTCGCCTTGCTGAAAATATAGAAGATAATCGCCAGGAAAAAGCTGATGATGAGGAAATAAATCCAAATCAACGCGCTATACTGACCGTACTCGCTGTCCCTGACTCTAGTCAAAATCGGGTTGGTCGGGAAAGTGAACAAATCAACCACCGTGTAGATCATATTCAAAAAGATAAACGGAGTCATCGCTGGAAGCGTAATTTTCCAGAAGGTCTCCCAAGGTCCTGCGCCATCAATCCTCGCCGCTTCATAAGCCGAGTTCGAAATGGTTTGCCTTCCCCCCAGGAAGATCAGAATTTGGACCCCGGAATACCACAGAATCAATACGAAGGAATCCAGAACGCCGATCAGGGGCCCTGACCAGGTAGCCGACAAGTTGGCTTTAATGAGACCGGATACGTTGTACTTGGACATGAATCCAAGGTCGCCCTCCCCTTGGGTCAGAAACTCCTTGACCACTTCGCCTGTGGACAGGATAACCGGAAGAAAGAAGACGGCGCGGAACAAGGTCCGTCCCGCAAACTTTTGGTTCAATATGATCGCAATCAAGAGAGCGAAGATGACGATAATCGGAATCATAAAGAGCGCTTGCCTTAGAAAAGGCAAAAGCTGGTTATACAGCATATCGCCGTTTTCGAACAGGATGTACCGGTAATGAGTAAGACCGATGAATTGCGTCGTCGTTTTGGTGGCGGTGATCGTCACCTTCTGAAAGCTCATAAATAGAGAGTAGCCCAATGGAAACGCCATGAAGACCAGAAAGCCGAAGAACCATGGGGCAATGAAAATCGATCCCTCTACATATTCGAGCAGGGATGCCCGTAAGCGCAGCTTGGTTTTCATCCTTTATCCCCCCCTCGAATAACGGCAAAGCTTTGTGCAGGCACCACCGTGCTTCCTGCCTGGTAGGAATCCCTGCTGTAGTTGACGATGATACGTTTTCCGTTCGAATAGGTTGTCTCCTTAATGTTAGGAGCCAGCGTTTTGTGATTCACGATGAACTGATTCTGCACATCTCCCAGCGCATCGTTGTACTGCCGGTATTGTTCGACGGCAATTTTCTCCCAATCGGTGAAGTGGGTATTGTAGTACCGGATGCCGTAAGCGTTCACGAACTCCTTGGTCTCCGCCCGGCTAAAGATGAAGGACGGCACCGCCCCGTACTCGATGTCCCTTAAGAAATCGTTGACATCCTCCTGCCGGTTATTCGCATATTCCGACGAGTAAGTGATTAACCCGTGTGCGGCAATCTGGGCAAAAGGAACCGCATCATCCGTAAATAAATCATAGGAATGATCGTAGACCAGATTTTGAATATGATTCACTTCCGGCAGCACGAAAAAGCTGGATTTATTCCCCTTGACGCCTCCCAGCACATCCTTGATGTTTTTCAGGATACGTTCCTGAATGTCTCTGGCTTCATCCCGAGGGGATCCGAACGAAGTATTATAATCGCTGAACAGTCTCTGCCCCAGCCGGTTAACGGCAAGTCCGTCCACTCCGAGCTCCTTGTATTTGCTTAAATCCTTCTTGACCATCTCTTCCACGAATTTGTCACTAACCACCGGTACCCGCGAGTTGTTGTACAATGTATTCACAGTAAGCTTGCGGCCGGCAAGATTGACAACGGCGTTGAATTTTTCCTCAAAGCCCCCGGCCCCTGTGTTGTTCAGGCCGTATTCGGTGTCCAGATACACGGGAAAGCCTTTGCTGTGCGCGTTGTCGATAAGCGATTTCATCCCTCTATCACCGCCGATTCGCTTATCTGCGGGCAGTGACTGACCGAACGAGCTGTAACCGTTCTGCTGCCAGCCCATATACGTAATCGACATATTGCCGACGCCTTTGTCAGATAAGGAATTGATCATTTGATTGACGTCTTCCGTGTTAGTCAGGTTAATATAGCGGTCTGTGAAAACTCCTTTTTCACTGTCGCCTCCAATGACATCGACATGCATCGGAATATTCGTGTTTTTTGCCTCGAAGCGCTGTACCCCTTTGTCTTTCATCAAATACTCGCGATATTTTTGCGCCATTCCCACGTAATCCGTCTGCTGGCGATCCAGAATGTAATAACGAACGACGCGGTCGCTGCCGAACAATTCATTTTTGTTATAATCGACAAATCCCCATTCATCAGGTGAGTTCCGGCTTGTAAACTGTAGGAAGCTTGATCGGAAGTTCATCGTTGTAGTGATCCAGTTGTAATTACTTAAGACACCGGATGGGGCTGCCACAATATTGGCATATTCCTCACCGTCCTGCAGGACCGCCAGAAATCCTTTGGAGCCGGTTTTCATCCCGAATACAGGCATAATGATTTTATTGCGGTTATTGCTTAACCCTGTAAAAGTATTGTCCGGTCCGAATACGCTTTCATCATACAGCTTATTAACATTCAGCTGATTATCCTTGAATCGGATTAAAGCGCCTGCCCCGTCCGGTACAAACATATATCCGTCCTGGCCCGTCGAATATTCGGCGCCCAAGAAAGGAAACAGCCTTACCCAGACAAGACCCATCTTCGATTCCTTGATGCCTTCTCTGACAATTTTCGTCTCGATGTAGTCCTGCTCGATTTTTACTTCGATGGGGATGGTGAAGCCCGTTTCGGGTAATTCATAGGTCAAGGCGAATCCCCCTGGAATCGTCTTGATCTCCTTCACCTTTCCACCTTCTGCCCCCAAATTTGTTTCCTTCGGCTGCAGAATGCTCTTGGAAAAATCAACATACTGGACCATCAGCGGCGAAGCCAGATGCTTCTTCCAGTTCTCCGAAATCTTCTCCTGCGCCCAGAATTCCGGATTCGGGTAGGACCGGTACACATTGCCATTGCGTTTGTCCTCCACCTGGAAATGTCCCGTCGTATCATTCACCTTTAACCGGAGAATATCGGTGTCCGCAATGCTCTTGAAATCACTGTCTTTGGGCAGCTGGGAGGGTGCACCTTTTTGTGCCGGCGCCTGGCTCTCCTGCTGCGGCAGGGCGGCAATCCCCTTTTTCTCCGCACGAAATTCAAATTTCGCATTAGTAACAAAAATCAGGACGGCGGCCAAGATCAGGATCGTCACGATCGCAGTAGATTTATTGATTTTGCTCAGTAGCCCTGTCATCTCAAGATCGCCTCCTGAACCATTTCATAGAATAAGGAAACCAAATCGTTCGTCAAACCGGTTGTTACAAAAATCAGGACCCCGATTACGATCATCGTACACAGCGTCAGAAAAATATTAAGAACACATTCCCCAACCGTGTAGTTATGAACCCACTGAATTTTCCAGAACATCAGCAATCCGATCCATACCACGGTCCCCTCGGCTATAAAGTTATATATCGAGGACTCGGATAAAGTCATCACATTCGATAGGAAGGCCAGAGGGATTCCAATGATAATGTAGGGCACCAGCGCATAAGCACTGCCGATAAAGATATCCCGGAAGCGTCCTTCTCCCCGATAAATAGAGCTGACGAGATAATTGGCGATGATCCATGTAATCCATACAATAAAAAACTGCGTAAAGATCGAGTACACATCAACGCGGGTCGCCATATTAAATGAAAAACTCGTAAAATATTCCTTGAAGACAAGAGCCGCGTACACGCCGAGCAGGATTAGAACAGCCGCTGTATAGTTGCCTTTCCCCTCATAGCGGACCGCTGTGAAGCCATCGACCGGATGCTTCAAGATATACATGGCATGCTTCAGGTTTACAATAAAAGAATTCCGGGATCTGCGTCTGCCGCGCCATTTACTGCGAAGCTTGCTCTTGGCCGTCAGCTTGTCAGTAACGAATATCAGGATAGCACCGAAGAACACGATGCTTGCGATCCAGGAGAAATATTTCTGGAAAAATCTCATTCTGATTTGCCAAAAGGCTTCCGAGTATCCCTCATGGTCGCCCGCTTCCTTAAATAAGTCTCTCGCTTCCTCGAAGCGTTCCTTTTTATAAGCGGCTTTGGCCAACCCTAGAATGGCTGGAGTAAATTGCGCATTCATGCGAAGCACATCCTGCCACGGCTTCTCGCTGGCTTCGTAATATCCGGCAAGGGTTTGCTGATTCGCCTGATTCACCTTTTGCCCGAATTCGGATAAACGGAACATCTGCACGATATTTTCTTGGTCGTCCAGGACGAACAGCTCATTTCTTGAGTTGACGTCAAGCGCTACGGGACTTTTCAAAAGACCGACCTGTGAGGAGCCGACAGCCGAAGGACCTCCCCAGAAATAGAGCAGATTGCCGGAAGCATCATAATGGCTGATATACTTGAACTGCTGGTCGATGACAATCATATTGCCAACCTGGTCGACAGCCACATCCGTTAATTGAGGCGTATTGACGAAGCCTTTGGACGCAGGAAGCATGGCCGCATCCATAGCCCGGTATTCACCGAACGATTTCTGGGAGCTGCGCAGCAGATTCTCGCCCTTGATATTCAGTTTTTTCAGCTGATCCGACTTGACCGTTCCGCCCGTCACCGTATAGATATAACCGTTTTTATCCGTAGCGACACTGTTGATCGTCTCCGGCTTTTTGGCCACCTCGTTAGCATACATTTCCTTCGTGTACAGCCAGCGCTTCATAGCGTCCAACGCAGAAATCACCGTCTTGTTCGCTCCGAAAAAGCCTTGAAATTTCCCCATCGAGTCGAGCAGCACCAAGCCTTCATATCCGCCGTGAACGGCTATGTAGAGAAAGCCGCGCTCATCGACCATGACTTTCGAGGGATCGAAAACGAACGTGTCCGGAATAAATCGGGAATCCGGACGTTTAAATTCCTTTTTCAGCTTGCCGTTCGCGTCCAGGGAGACGACTCTTTTATTGCCTGTGTCGGCAATATAGATATCCCCATCCGCCGTTACGAATACACCTTCCGGCTTGACAAGCGGGCTCTCCGGTACACTGATATAACGAATCAGCTGCCCCTTTTCGTCCATATGCACAACGCGGTTGTTGCCCGTATCGGCAATATAGATTTCGTCCTTCGCATCGATAAAAATATCTTTCGGCGTCTGCATGGTTGATTTGATCTTGGCCCCAGGATTATTAGGATCGGTCACGAACAAATTCTGCCCGATAACTCCAATAGGATAGTACGCCGGTTGAAGCCATATCAGATTCTGATTGTTATCCTTCGTAAACGTGGAATATTTGACGGCCGCCTCCGCTGTTGCGGGAAGCAGCGCGGTACATAAGATGATCAAGGACAGAAGCAGCCTCCACCTATAGCATCTCGCTTTCATGCTCAAACCTCCTTTACCTCATTGTTCGTCTAGACCCTGTTCGTCGGGAATGACCTTCCGATGCAGCCTGACGGGTCCGAGCAACCCATAAGGCCTCACATTGTACTCTGGCGTATAATCGCTGCCTTCCTTCCGGAAGGAGGCCCAGCTGGTTGTCGAAGGGTCGCCCGAAGCCGCATGAAACGGTCCCAGCATGTTGCGCGGACTGCTCATGACCTCGATCTCTACCCGATTCACCCCCGGGGTTAGCAGCGGCGTCAGGTCTAAACGATTAGCGGCTCTCCAAGGGATATGGCCGGCCGTCTCCCCGTTGACCCTTACTTCCACTGTAACAGCTGAATAGTCACCCAGTTCGAGCTCCGTCCTCCATGCCTTGTTATCCTTCCTGATATCCACATCAAAGTGGTAGATCATACTGCCGCAGTAATGGTAATAGCCTTGTGCACACCAGTCTCCCAAAGTCAGAACTTCGGGCTCCGAGGTGATTCTGCGTTCCTTGTCGACCCCGAAATCACCGGCTACATAGATATCTTCAACCTCCATCCGCAGGTGATACTTACAGGAGAGGATGAGTTCATTGCTTCCTAGTTTCAAGCCTGGCAGGAGCACCTTGTCGAAGGAGCGATCCAGAAACCATCCGCTTGGATCCGGGTTTACCTTCTTCCCGTTGAGACTTATGTCGTAATACTCGGCGGATTCAACAATCAGGAACACATCCCCTACGGGTAATTCAGAGACATCAAAGGCAAACTTGAACTCAACCGGGACTCCATTCATTGGATGGTTTTCGTAAATCCACTTGTAACGCTGTTCAATTCCGTTCCCGTACACCTGCTTCATGCCAAGTGTTTCCCGAACAGCCCTCTGGGCTTTCCAAACATCAACAGCCTCCGACCAGCCAGCGTCTCCCATACGGTACGAGCATCTATCCAAGGTCAGTATGTTCGGCAGGGTGCGAGAAAACGCGTGCGGAGTATCAAGCTCCACAGTGACTTCTTCTTTAGGCTCAACCTTATCCGGTATGGCTTGCAGTATCTTTTCTTCAGACCGGTGTTCGTTACAAGAGAACACGTAAAGCTTGGAATCCGCAGGGCCAAAGCAGGCTTCGAAGCTTATGCGGCTTTCATTTACCTGAATGGGAGCAACAGCCTTCTTCACCCCGGTAAGAGCACACCATTCCTCAACCGTTCCGTTTCCTTCCAGGGTGACTGTCACATGATGGGAGTGGTCACGATCATTATTCACGATAAACAAGACCTGGCCTTCCCCGTCGAACAGCTCACGCAGCATATACAGCATTTCAGGCGCCTCTTCCGACTGCTTGTTGATGATGCTCACTCTTCTTGGGGCTATTCTCTCCAGCGCTTCCACCGTTTCTCGAATATCCTGAACAATGCTCATGTTTTCGTGACGGTAGAGGTTAGTCAGCCTATCTGTTGCCTGCCGCCCTTCGATCATGAACGGAGGCGGTCCTGCAGCTATTATGTTTCCGCCTGCATTCAAGAAATCGGCCAGCAATTGAAACGTGCTCTCCAGCATCGTCCGGATGGGAGGAATGACGACGATGCTGTATTCCGCCAAATTCACGGCAAGCTTGTTCTCCATGAGCTTCCCGGTTTCAGCCATAATGATTTCGTCTCCGATATCAAAATCATAATGGGCTTTAAGCAAGCCGCCGAGAAACTCGTTGAACTCATGCCCATAATGGTTGACGGCGGAAACATCCTTATCCTTCCCCCTTGCCAGAAACCCGTATGGTCCCGTACCGACCATACTCCATGCTGTGGATGAAGGATGCAGCACCAGGATATCGCGAACTGGTCTCCCCTCGGTCAGCACAGCGGATAAACGGGCAAAATAATCTTCTACTACGTGGTTGTACTTCCACCAGGATGTATTGTAGTTAAAGACCGGCGGGTAGTCCCTTTTTCTGCATCCTTTGATCGAGTACAGCGCCAAATGCTGCGACCGGACGTTGACCCCGAGTACATATTGAAAATCACCGATCCATTTCTGCCCTTCGAAGGTAAACCCCCATCCGGTACAGCCATAGGTCTCCGTTAAGACATACTTACGTCCGTATTGGTTGGCGACGCTGGTGCATTGCTTGACTGTGATATATTCCTTTGTCTGCTCGTTCAGCATATCGATTCCTGGTACTTGTTGAAACCGGTAGTTCGGCATCACCGCTCCGCATACCCGGGTAGCGGTTCCCATGTTGTTCTCCCATAAATAATGGCCGGTGAAGGCAATGCCATGATCCCCACACCATTCTCCGAGCTGCTTCGAGTAGGATTCGCTGAATCTTTCGGTCAATGTCCTCCAATAATCATGACGGGCTTGAGCGGAATAGTCCCCGTCGAAGTACATATAGGGAATGAGGTCCATCAGATCGTACCCGCGCCGTTCCTGAAAAAACTCAGGGAACGACCAGCTCCATGGGAGCCATCCCCGCCCTTCCGTAAATTTGCAATGACGGTCATGCACGCTCGGCTCATCAGTGAACACTCCACGAATGGTTGTGCCGAAGTGATCTCCTACTTCCCGTTTGTAGGCTTCGTAAGTGATATCCAGGAAACAGCGAACCGTGTCCGGATTCAGATGATCCGGCGGCGCTTCGTTATTGAACCACTCGCTTCGCTCGGATATTTCTACACGGAATACAAGAAGCACTTCATCTTCCCTCAGGTCATACGGCTCATCCAAGCGCAGTTTTGTACAGTGGAGCAACTGCCTCTCGTCGATGACTGCCTGGAAAAGAGCAACCGCATCGGCATAGTTACCGTTATCGTTAGGTGCCCCCTTCCGCACCACTTCCATCGTGAGCCCTTTGGCGCGGAAAGCGTCACCGCCTCTCGCCTGAACGAGGCCTCCGGCGAACCCGGAGGGCCAACGGTCTTCATCGTACAACCAGACCTGCATGCCGAGCTCGGCTGCAGTATCGACCGTTCGGCGCACACAATCCATCCATGCCGGCCCCATATATTCGGTTTCCAAGCCGTCGCGGGAATGGATGAAGAAGCCGCCCATTCCCTGTTCCTTCATTTGGCTGACTTGGCGCGCAAGCTCCTCTGCATCCAAATCGTCGTTCCAGGCCCAGAAAGGGGCCGATCTATGCTCGACAGACGGTTGATCAAATTGTTGTCGTAATCTTCCCAGTGCGTTCATCGCAAAGGACCTCCTTATGCAAAAACTGTCCCCTGTAGCCGGCAATCAATAGGCCGCGGCATGACTGTGCAGGATCATCACTTGCTTCGGCTCAAGCTGAACTTCCCCTTGGACGGAGATTCCGGTCAAAAGCTCCTTCTGTCCCTGTTCTCCCGTATGTATGGATAATCGTTCATCGCTATGATTCATAATGAAGGTAAAGCGGCTGTCGCCTTTCTCACGGCGGGTAACCTCGATTCCCGGCGGCGCGGCGGCTATAGGTTCGATTCCTTTGCTGTCGCACAGCTGCTTCAACCATATTTCCATAAATTCGCGGCTCGGATCCGTCGCCGCATACCATGCTTCCCCTTTGCCGTAACGGTTCCTCGTCAAAGCCGGCGATCCCTTGTAAAAGTCGTTTCCGAATACGGCCATCGTATCCGCTCCTTCCGGATGAACGACTTCACATACGAGTCCGCATTCGTACGCACCCTCGAGGGGACCGAGTTTTTGCTGCATGAGCATCGTATTGCGTTGATCGGGAAACATCGCGTCGATCTCCTCTACCCAGATGCCCAGCAGCTTGCGGAGCTCACCCGGATACCCGCCTGGAGTAACCAGATCGCTTTCATTGACGATTCCGCTGTAAAACGTCGTGACCCAAGTTCCGCCGTTCTCGACATACTTCTCAAGCTTCTCCGCCAGCCCTGGCTTTACCATATAAAGCAGAGGAGCCAATAGGATGTCGTAGGCGTCAAAATCGGAATTCACATGAAGCAAATCAACCGCGTAATGGTTGACATACAGCGCATCATAATATTTTTGAATTTGATCCAAATATTTCATGTAAGCCGAAGGGCCGCCGCCAAGTTCAACCGCCCACCAATTCTCCCAATCGAATAAGATCCCGATGCGGCTCCTGGTCTGCGAATGAAGCAGCAAGCTGCCGAGCTCCTTCAGCTCGCTTCCTAGCTCCGCGCATTCTCTAAACACCCGGGTGTTCTCATGCCCGGCATGATCGATAACCGCTCCGTGAAATTTCTCATAGGCGCCCAGAGAACGGCGCAGCTGGAAGAACATGATCGACTCCGCTCCGCGGGCGATAGCTTGATAGCTTCTAATCCGCATCACGCCTGGCCGTTTCATCGGATTGACCGACTTCCAATTGATCACGCTTGGGCTCTGCTCCATCAGCATGAAGGGGGCTCCGTCCTTGATGCCGCGCATCAGATCGTATCGCAGCGCCATATAGCTTTCCGGCGTGTGATTTTCCGGGTAGATGTCCAGAGCCGCTATATCCAGGTACGGCGCCCATTTAAAATAATCCAAAGGCTTATAAGTCCCGTTCCCTTGAAAATTGGTCGTCACGATGGCATCCGGGATGATTTCTTTAATCGCACGGTATTCAATGAGATAGCACTCAAGCCAGCTGTCCGAATTGAACCGGAAGAAATCGAGAGTGATGCCTTGAAAAGCCGTCTGATCGGAATTTCCTCCCGATAACCCCTCGCTAAGGCCGCTTGGGATGACAATCTCCTCCCAATCATAGAAGGTATGCCCCCAGAACTTGGTATACCAAGCCTGATTCAGCTTCTCTAACGAACCGTAACGCCGCTTCAGCCATTGCCTGAAGGCCTGCTCGCAGTTATCGCAGTGGCATCGGATGCCGATCTCGTTATTCACATGCCACAGCAGCAAAGCCGGATGGTCCTTGTACCGTTCGGCCAGCTTGCCAGCCATAATTCCGGCATAATGGCGGAAGGTCGGACTGTTCGGGCAGGAGTTATGCCGCCTGCCGTATTTCCTTTTCTTGCCATCCCCGGTTACGGTCAGGATGTCCGGGTACTTCCTGGCCATCCATGCCGGATGCGCCGCCGTACTCGTACCCAAGCAAACCCGTACACCGTTTGCGTGCAGCTTATCCATCATGTCGTCCAGCCAATCGAACCGGTAAGTATTCTCATCCGGCTGGTTTAACGACCAGGAGAACACGTTTAACGTAGCTATATCGATCCCGGCCATTTGGAACAGCCGCATATCCTCATCCCAGATGTCTCGGGGGAATTGCTCCGGGTTGTAGTCCCCACCGTACATAATTTTAGGAAATCCGGATGCCCTCATGGGCTCACCTCCAGTCTGTTACCAGCTTCATCATAATGCTCGGTCCCGCTTGCCACCGGCTCCGGCTGATGCTTGCTCAGCTTCATCGGTGTGCGATCCCTGTTGGAAAAAGGCTTTAACCTTACGGTAAATGTAGTCTTCACCGGCTTTACCAAGTACTTATCGAGCGGAGGAGCTTCCCCGCAGCTGTGATTGCCGATCGGAGCCTGCCTGCAATCCATGTGAATGACGGTTTCCTTTAAACGGACCAAATCGTACGTATGCTTGGCTTTGCTCAAATTCTCGGTGGAATAATGGCTCGCGCCTACATTCAACGTCGGCATGCCTCCAATCCATAACCCGATCCCGCGAAGATTGGTCAGGGCCGCCCAGCGAACATCCGCCTTGTTGCCGTTCTCCTGAGGCTTGATGTACGGCACGAATTGATCCTCCACCTTACCGCTGTACACTCCGAGCCTCCCGCTTTCCTTACGGTCTTCATAGCATTCGTGAGGCCCGAGTCCAAACCAGGAAAACTGCTCGAAACCTTCCGGCATGACCATCTCCAATCCAAGCTTGGGCAGAGGAGGAAGCTCCATTCCTTCCCGCGGTTCGACGCAAGTCGTAATGACAACATCTCCGCTGCCATACACCGTATAGGTCATAAATACTGTGAAGCAAGCCGGTAACCCGGCTGCTCCAAGGGTGCTCTTCACTTCAACCAGCAGCGCCTGGGAAACAAAGGGACGTACGGTAAACTCCGTTACCCGCTGCTGCAGCGCATCATAGCCGGCCTTCTTCCATTCCTTCGATTGCCGGGAATCGTTGTCTATAGCAGCCCTCCATAGTTGAACCTTTGGACCTGAGGCCAATAGAGATACATCGTTATATGAGAACGCAGACAGCAGCCCGCGGGATTTGTCTATTTTCAAAGAAAAATCTATACCTTGTATATGAAGAAACGTATCCGTTTCCATTGTTTTCAGTGACGGCATCGAAGCTATTGGCTGGTATGAAATCGGCCGCCCGGCTTGAGCTTCGGGAATCTTCAAGTCAGCCCAGGCTACTTCATGCCCTTGAGGAGCCCAGAGCGCTTCCTCCCTCAATGTAAAACGGAGATGCAGCCAATACTCGCCGCTTTGAAGCTTATGATTTACATTCCAAGGAATGAAAACCGACGCTTGTTCTCCGGCTGCAAGCTCCATCTCGGGAAGCTCGCCTTGCCCGACGATATCCCCGTCCCGATACAGGAACCAGGCGCCTGTAAGATGCTCCAGAGATAAGAAATCATAGCGATTGTGAATGCTGATGATCCCTGACCCTACATCGACCGCTTCTATCTTCACCGGTTCCATAACCTTTTTGACTTCTAATATGGAAGCCTTCTTTTTCCTGTCAGGGAAAAGCAGCCCGTCAATACAAAAATGTCCGCTGTGAGGATAGTCGTTAAAGTCTCCACCGTAAGCGTACCAAGCTTCGCCGGAATCGGTTTTCTGCAGCAGCCCGTGATCGGCCCACTCCCAGATCAGCCCCCCGGCCAAGCGACGATAAGTATACACCGCATCCCAATATTCCTGCAGGTTCCCTACCGAATTGCCCATCGCGTGGGCAAACTCGCACATAAGAAAGGGCCTGTCGTCTTCCTTCTTTCCCTCCTCGATCAATGCGTCCAGAGAAGGGTACATGCAGCTGACAATATCAACGATGGGCGCATCCTTGGCACGTTCGTAATGAATCGGCCGGGTCGAATCCGTTTCCCGGACCCATCTTGCCATAGCATCATGATTGCGGCCATAGCCGGATTCATTTCCCAGCGACCAGATGATGATGGAAGGGTGGTTCTTATCACGCTCTACCATCCGCTGAACACGATCGAGGAAGGAACGCTCCCATGCGGGATCCTCCGCCAAATAGCTTTCATTGCCGATAAAATGGCATCCGTGAGTCTCCAAATCCGCTTCATCAATCACATAAAGTCCATAGCGGTCACACAAGTCAAGCCATCGCTTGTCATTCGGATAATGGGATAACCGAACTGTGTTCATATTATGCTGCTTCATCAGGCGGATATCTTCAATCATCGATTCGATAGGTGTAGTAAATCCGAGCTCCGGATGGAATTCGTTACGGTTAGCCCCTTTTAATATGACCGGTCTTCCATTAACAAGGATCTGGCCATCCTGAATCGCAATATCTCGAAAGCCGACGGTCACGCTGCCCGTCTCCAGAACTTGTCCCTGTTCATCCTCGAGCTGCACAAGCAGAAAATACAAGTTGGGCGTTTCCGCCGTCCATTGCAGGGGAGCCGCGACGGGAATCATTCCATCCACGGTTTGTTCCTCTCCGCCGTTCAAAGCCTGAACGGGATACACTTGATCGCAGACGGTCTGTCGGCTGCCGTCCAAAAGCGTCAGCTTGATTCGATGCAAGCCGTTAGCAGGGACATCCTCAATATTTTTTACTTGGAGACGAACGGATAGCTCCGCATCTACCTTAGCCGGATCGGTAAATCGCGTTTGTATCGCGACATCCCGAATGTGGACGGACGGTACGGCTTTCAAATATACATCGCGAAACATCCCGCTTAACCGCCACTTATCCTGATCCTCCAGATAGCTGCCGTCACACCATTGATACACCTGTACGGCAATCGTGTTAGCCCCTGGCTGAATCAGTGCAGAAATGTGAAATTCCGACTCGAGATGTGCACCCTGTCCGTAGCCTGCCAGCTTTCCGTTCACCCACACATGAAAAGCCGAGTCAACCCCTTCAAAGACTAGAAACAGCTGACGGTCCTTCCATGAATCCAGAACGAAAAAGCTTCTGCGGAAGCAGCCTGCCGGATTGTCAGCCGGCACATGGGGCGGATCGATCGGAAACGGATAATAACTGCTGGAATAATGCGGACGGCCGTATCCGTGAAGCTGCCAGTTGCTTGGCACCGGTATCGTATCCCAATCCTCTGCCGTAAAGCCGGGCTCATAGAATTTATCCGGCACATCTGCAGCGTTGTCCGAATACTTGAATGCCCAATTACCATTTAGCGACTGATAATAAGGTGAAGCCGCCCGTTCGTTATCCAGTGCTGTCTCTGCATCGGCATATGGAATAAAGCCTGCATGGGGAGGCTCCGTATTCCTTCCGAGAACCTCCCTATTTCGCCAATCAGGGATTGCTTGATTATTCACGCTCACGTCGTCTTCCCCCGTTCCTTCTCTATCTTTTCCCGTTTTGCCGGAAACGCAATGCGTTTTGTAACACCAGTGCGATAACCCACGACGGGTTCCATTTGTTGCTGTGCCCTCGATGATTCCAATTGGTTTGAAAAAATCCTTCTCCCTGTTCGCCCACGACGGTAAAGTTCCAATCCCCAGGTTCCCTGCAAATACCCTGACCCATGGCACCGAAGATCATTTGTCCCAACCGCTCGTACATCGGCTTGCCGGATCGTTGACCGAACCGATTAAATTCATAGGTTGGGAAGAAGACGTCCAGATGATGATTTTGCACGCTCACCCCAGGCCAACCGACTGCACTGAACCCTTCCTCTCTGAACTTCGAGCCCTTATCGTAGGCTGGATTCCACAGGTAGACATAGGTCAGCAGCCAATCTGCCGATAACTCCGCCCATTCTTCGTAGTGCTGCTTGCCCGTAATTGCCCATAATTCATAAGCGGCTAGGAAGAAGTACATACCCGCTTCCTTGTCTTCACACTTCGCGTCCAGGGTTGAACGCGCAAATGGCCTTTCGAACGTCCTGGCATGCAGGTCGTAATAGGTTTGCATCATGGCTTCGGCCTGTTCCAAATATTCGGTATCACCGGTTACAAGACAGGCTTTCACGATGGCGATCAAGCATGGCAAGCCTGCCGCGGTGATCATCTCATCTACTGGACTTCCGTCCATATGCCATGCCGCCGGGATGATGCCTGAAGGAAGTGT
This sequence comes from Paenibacillus sp. OAS669, assembly GCF_014873645.1. Lineage (NCBI taxonomy): Bacteria > Bacillati > Bacillota > Bacilli > Caryophanales > Paenibacillaceae > Paenibacillus > Paenibacillus sp. OAS669. The sequence continues at coordinate 288,736 of NZ_JADBDR010000002.1, read as the reverse complement.
TCCTCCGGCGATAAAATCGCTCATTTCCTTTAACGCCTCTACCCAAGCTGCCGGAATTTCCCTGCCCTGTTCCTTAAACAAAAGAATAATATCGGCCAGGTCGGCCGCCGTTTCGCCATAGGCTCTGCTGGACATAACAGGCTGCTGATTCCAGCTAAAATCATCCCATACTCCTTCCATGAGGCGATACGAGCTGTGTCTCACGCCGGAGACGTCCGTACGGCTCCCGTCAACGTAAAAGTTCACAGCCTGCACGCAGCGGGAGATCCTCTCCTCCTGATCATAGTCAAAGCCTAGCCGGGCGTCGCACCATGCCAGCTTCAAGCATTGTCCTGTCCAGCCGTACATATAATGCAGAGGATGCTTGGAAACGTTGCCAAAGGAGTTGGAATCGGTGAACTTAATGTACCCCGCCGCTCCTTGTTCGTTTGTCCTCCATCTATCATCCAGCGCATGCGTCTTCAACTCTATCATCTGTTCGGCTGAAAGCGGCATTTCACCGATCGGATCGAATAGCTGTAATCCTGTATGCACCATTTTGCGGAAAGCCCTCCCGGGACGGTCGACCTCTCCCCAATCCAGCGCGTACTCTTTTTCCAGAATAAAGCCCGGCGCAAAATCCAGATACCCGCCGTCGTACGGCTTTGTTTTGTTTTTGCCTACATAGACGATATCCTTATCCCCATTGAACATGAGTACACCGGACATGGCTGCTATCACGAGCCGCAGATCCTCCTGAATCACTCCGAGAGAACCGTAGTGTACGGTGCCGTCGGACGCCTCCACATACGCCGGCATTGAATAGAGGGATAAGTATCTCTGCTTACCGTATTCGTTGCCCCATTCCACATTCACGCTAGGAATCGGCAGCCGATGCTCCTCGCAAATGAAGCCTTTGCCAGGCCCTACACCGAGCCTGGGAACTACGCGGTCCGGATCTGACAAAGGATTGTTATTATAAATCATGTGAGGAATCGTAACTATTTCCTTGCTTCTTCTTTCCATGGGAAGCAGCAGACCTACGGCAGCCTCCTGCAGCGCCTGTTCAGTAAGATTAGCCCACTGAACCTTCAAGGTCAGAACTTGATGCCCATTGAAAGCCAATACAAGCGTAACCCCAAGCGCTTCAAGCCTACCTTGAATACGGATCGATTCATTGTCTGCTGCAATGTACAGGTCCGCTAGCCGGGTACAATTCGTATGCCATGGTCTTCCGACCGAATAGCTCAGCATTTCATCCAGATCTCCGGTAAAATGAGGAGATTGCTCCCACGCGCTTTTTAACTTTAGTTTGATGACATTTTGATCCTCCACAATTTCCGCTTGCTTACTTTGATCCGAGCTGACTATGACATACCGTTTCATGCACCCGTTCCCCCTCCTTCAGTTCCTTCCAATATCGATAGCAGTAGCTGGTCCAAGGTCGGATTGAATCCCACTCGCCCCGCCAAAGGCAGGCAGACGAAGTAGATCTGACCCTTGCCTACTTTCTTCACCCCCACAAGGGGCAGCTTCCGCTTGCCGGTCGGGTCCCCATTGGCATGATAGGCAAACACGAGGGGCTCCAATTCATCTCCTAACAGATGACAATTGGCTATAAAGTCAATTTGGTCGTTTTTCAGATGATAGAAATAGGAGAAATCGTCCGGTTTGGCCGATCGCAAGCAAGGCGCTTCACTTTGAATAGCCAGAGTATACGTTTCCTTCAGCTTGGCGGTTTTCACTTCCATGCCGTCCATTTCCCATACAGGGCTATCCGTGCTGGATGCCGGTCTTCCCAGAATGAACATGGCCGTAGCCCCTTGCTTCACTTTATCCTGGATGGAGGACCGATTTCGTAAAAAGGCATCCCTGTTTGATACGATAATGGAATTCAAACTTGTATCAGCCGGGTTATAGGCAATTCCGTCAATCTCCAGCAGCGAGCATAAAAGCTCCGACTCCGCATCGGTGAACGCGGCTTTCACCAGCTTCTCCTGATGCTTTGGAAAACGCTTCCTCTTGGCAAAAGCCTCAAACGCGAACCGCTCCGAATTCAGCTCGCTGCCCTCCCTATCCAGCAGGCAAGCATCCAGGTAAAGGGTCTGTCTGTCTTCAACGGCAGGTACCGAGAATCGGATCGTACCCGCATACCGGGAGGATGTCTCCTGAAGAGAACCGTTCATTTCGAAGCTTCCGTAATCCCTTGTCTCGTCCCTCAGTGTCGCGATAATGCGTACGTTATCGTATGTTTTGGCCTTGTCGTTCAGCAGCCATGCCTCTACCTCCATTGTTTCTCCCTCGTACACCTTCCAACGGTCGGAGCGCAAGTGGACACGAACCGGTTCCAAACACTGTTTGTAGGTAAAATAGGCAGGCTTAGGTATCCTATCCACACCGACCAGCGCTTTCATCCACCCGGCGGGCCACGCGTCGATCAATAAATGAATGGCGGTTGAAACAACAAGATCGGTCCTTCTTCGCCAGGCATCCGTCATCAGCTTGGTTGCCAGGCATTGGTGCTGCTGGCTGGCTTGAATCCAACCCTCCAGGTTTTGCTGCTCCGCATACCAATCTCCATGCATGTTGAAGGTTTGGGCCCCTTTGATAGCGCTCGGCATCCATCGTTCATTAACGTCCTTTGGAACCCACTCCTTCGGATAATGGGACATCATCAGCTGGGCATTGTCCAGCCCTTCGGTTCCATACTCGCCGCAGCCCGCTTTCCAGCCCTCCCGGATCGGAGGCAGGAATCCTTTATGCAGCTTGCCTAAGGAAATGCCATTGTTTGTGTACCACATCGTGTAGCAATGAAAATCCGGAAGTCCCTCTCGAGTAGGAGGATTATAATCGCCGTCAGCGTTTTTAACGACCCGGTCCGGATTTTCGACATAGATTGCTTGCCTTGCGGCGACGAAAAAGGCTTCCAGCTCATTTCGATGCAAATGACGGTGCCCCTTGCGTCTTTTTTCCGTACGGGAAGGCTCATTGATCAAAGACACCATTACGGATGAAGGATGACTGCGGATCAACCGTTCCATTTCCGCGGCTTGCCGGACTCCCTCAACAAATTGATTGCGGCGGATAAAGCCGAATGTCGGCAGATCACATTGATGCATCATGCCCAGCATGTCGAAGTAATCGTAGATTTCTTCCTGAACCGGTCTTTGGGTGATGCGGTAAAAATTCATATTCGCGGCTTTGGCAATCAGAATATCGTCAATCAGCTGCTCAAAGTTATTCTGCATCACACATTGCTGCAAATGTCCCATTTCGTTAGCGCCACGCAGTACCACCGGCTGATTATTCAGATACAGTGTTCCTTTCGGAGTCTGCTGTTCATCCATATGGAACTTCCGCATGCCGAATGTGCGATCCTTGCTATCGACGCAGGCGGATTCTTTTTTTACTTCCACACGAGCTATGTATAAGAACGGAGTATCCGGCTCCCAAAGACGAAATGAAGGAAAGTCCACCTTGTAGCGGAAATAGTTCATTCCGGGTCCCGCATAAGCCACTTGGAATGGGATCGTACCAATCCCTTGAGCTGCGAAATTTTTCGGGATTATCTCCAGCTGCAATTCAAAGTTTTCCATAAGCTGATTCGTCGTATTATTAGCATCAATCCACACTTCAATGTACGCTTCATCGATGTTGGGACGGACAAATATATCTTGTATAAAAAGGTCGTTGCGCTGCTCAAAGTAAACTGCATTATAGATACCTGCGCCAGGCGGACAATGATTCCAGCCGGTATACGGATCGTCCCAGCCGGGACCCGTAGCCGCATACATTTTGTCGCCGTCAAGCCTCGTGCCGCCTACGCCCATCATGGGATAGTCGTTATGTACCTCCACTACGAGAACGTTGTTGTCCTGCAAAGCATCCGTCACATCAAACTCAAATGGAGCGAAAAAACCTTCATGACTGCCAAGGCATTTGCGGTTGAGATAAACCGTCGCTTTGTAATCGACTCCTTTAAACACGAGATAAACTCTTTTCCCGTCACGTGCCGGAGTATAGGTAAATTCATGGCGGTAAAAACCGGTCCACCTGCCGTTCTCTCCTGTAGGTCCGCGGAAATCGGGCACCGTTACCGTCTCCCATTCGCCAAGTCCTTCCAGCACGCGCGAAAAATCCGCATCCTCTGCCGTCTGATATCGGAATTGAAACCGGCTGCAGGACTGTATAGGACGGTTCAAGCTGGGGGCCGGGGCCAAATTTCGCATATAAGGCCGATATTTCATTCGAAGCAGCTGCAGCTCATGCTGAAATACGGAAACGAGCGTATCGTAGGACAGGACAGTGACTTCCTTGGCCGTATCCGTACTTTGGGCAAAATAAGTTTTCTCGTAGGCAACAGGAGGAATTTCTCGCAGCTCATCTTTATTACCGGGATGTTCGCGGAAGGCGATTTCCGCAAACGGATCCAGATGCTTGGTCTGATCCAAATGACTTTCCTCCTTAAAGTTTTGCGGTAGCAAAACTAACTTCGTAAGCCTTTGCTTTGAGTTTTGCGAAGCAAAACTAACTTCGTAAGCTGAATTCACAGAGAACCCTGGAAGGGTGAAAAATGCCTTGGTACCCGGTGGGGTACCTCCTTCCGGCCGCTGTTGTTATCAGGAAATTATTTTCCTACTCGTATGTCAAACTCAAGAGTCGTCCCTTGACTATTTCCAGGGTACATTCTCACCTCTGTCGAACCAAACCGCTGCATCCAGCAGCCGGCTTCTCCCAGGAAAGGCTCGACCGTCTCCCGGACGCTGTCCCCCAGAAAATCATTCGTTACAATCCACTGGCCGAAGCCTCTAGGACCGCTACTTCTCAAGTTGTTCGGACAGTTCTCAGGCAGCAGCCATTCGGCAATGACGACGACGCTTCCTTCCTCGGCCCGTTTGACAACCGCCTGTAACGTATCATTAGATAAGCTGGAGCCGCCGACCAAAACCAGCTTCGGTTGTCCTAACTGTTCTATCTTCACTTGATCGTCATAGACCAGAACGTTGGACACTGGATAAAAAAGAGGATGCACCGGCTGTCTGCCGCTGCCGGTATAGCCTTCCTCCAAAGGAAACCGGTCCAGAGACACGTTTCGCTTTAATTCATGCCGCGGAAAATCATACCCCGGAATGTGCATGCAGCTGCCATGTGCCGGTATCGCCCCTCTGCTAAGCAGATGCCAGATGTGAAACACACTTTCACTATGGGGAAAGCTTTGCTTGCCAAGAGCACGATTGCCGAACATCCTCTCGTTTTGCCCATAATTGCTGTCATCGGAATGAATGACTACGATATCTGCATCCGCTTGCAAATGATGCCAGGCTAACGGATTTTCCGGGACGTATTGGCGAACGAATTGCTTCCAAACCTCGCCGAAGGCCGTCGTTCGAAAACCGCTTGATGTATGCTGCATGAGAACATCTATATTTTCCGTAAACAGATGGGATGGCCCCATCCAATAGCTCATTTTTAAAGCAGAGTCGAATTCCTCCGGAGAATGACCCGGGAATCCGGGAAACCGGGTGAACCATGCTCCAGTATCAGGGCCCCACAGGTCGGCACAGATCCACATCGATCGGTTGTATTGCTTGGCTGCTCCCAATGCCGTTGAAAGCTGAAGTGACTGGAAGGATTCCTTCATGACCTTCGGGCAAAGATCCATCCCCGCCCTCGCGTAGGTATGAAAGCTGGTAGGGAATACATGCTCGGAAATCAGCGGCATGGAGGTTCGGGCGTACCCTGAACGCTCCATCAGGTTGCTGACGTGCTGAACTCTGTCGATAACTGCCTGCTCGACCTTGATTCGCGATTCGTGCAGCTCCAGGCCATCAGTATCCCCCCAATGCGGATACCAGCCATCCTTCCGATATTGAGCGGCATTGATCTGCAAATGCTCCGGTTCGTCATACAGCAAACCGATGCATCGGCCCGATCGGCCCGCCTCTAGTATGGCATCATCCGGGAGGTCATACCGATTTGTTCCTTCGACCCATGGCCCGTTAATGTTGCCGTATTCATTACCGATGCAGATATCCATCCCGGCTTCAACCATGTCTTGCAGCAGCTCGGTGTAACCTTCTCCTTGCGGAAACGTATGATGAACATAAAAATCCGCCTCGAGCTCCTGCAGCATGCTGATAAAGGTTTCGGGATCCGGCCTGTTATCCTGCGAAGGACAAATGCTGCCGGTTCCCGTCCGCATAATAAGGTCCGACGCTTCCCCGGCCCAGCTATCCTGCCATGCGACGACAGGACCTTGTATGCCTAATCTGGGTTTATGTACCATAGGATGGACCCGCTTCTCCGGCATCTTCCGCTTGCCCGAATGCTTCATGAATAAGCCTCAAGCATTCCCCGACCTCTTCCGGCTTGGCATGCTCCAGTATTAAAGGAACCTCCGGCAATTGAGCGTTAAGCAACTCCGCGTATATTCTCCAATCCGCTTGACCGGCTCCCACACGAGGGGTTGTAAAGCCCTCCTCATCATACAAGCTGTCCTTCGCATGAGCTATTGGGGAATAGCCGGCAATATTGCGGAATATTCCTGCCATCGCTTCCTGCTGCCGCGTCAAATCTTCCTCTGTCAAATAATTGAACGGGTCCATGATCATTCCCAGTCCATCGGTGCCGAGACGCCCTATCATTCGAGACGCTTGCTCTGCCGAAGCCAGCACATTGAGAGCAAAGCCTTCCAGCAGCAGGACAGCTCCGTTAGCTACCGCCCGATTTCTCAACCGGTCTACAATGCTCACAAGCTGTTCCCAGGCTTCCTCGGACCGGTTTCCCTCATAATCCCGCCAAGCGTTCGTCGGGTGAAGGCTTCCCGTTTCCGTTGCGATATACCGCGTGCCGTAGGCGGAGCACAGATCTATCATTCGCTCCAGCTGACTTAGTTTCTCTTCTCTTTTCTGCAGATTCGGATTCATCAAATTGGTATATCCGGACAACCCGACGACAGATATGCCATTGTCTTCAAAAATTTTGCGGATTTTTTCGACACGCACCAGCGAAAACGGCTCGTCATCCATCACCTGCAACTTCTGCTTGGGATCAAGCTGCACGTACTTTAATCCATGCTTGCGCGCATCTTCCGCCATCGCTTCCACCGACCAACCCATATAGACATAACTCATAAAACCGAGTTTATTCATTAAAGATCGCTCCCTTTAAGCAAGTCGGTTCTCTCAACTACGCAGCCCTCCTGGCTGGACATAACCATCCCCGTCGTCATGGCAATCGTCTGCAGGTTATCCTCCGCTGTAACCGGCGGGCGTTCTCCTTGCTCCAAAGCCGTGATGAACGCGAGCATGGAGCCTGCGAACGCATCCGGAAACCAGGTTCCTTTTAGCTTGATCTCGTGTATCACGTTCTTATGCTTATTAATGGCCATATACAGCGTATCCTGTGTGCACCAGAGACTTCCCTCAGTACCGTCTACCCACCACGTATTGCTGTGGGAACGGCTTGCTTTGGCGATATTGTTAAAATGCAGCGAAGCCATAAAGGGGTTTCTTCCGCCTTTTGATCCGAATTCCACGTTGGCCGAGTAGATTAGCGGGTCTATGGCATTTTGTTGATTGAGCTGCGCCGTCGTACAATGTACGCGAGACCATTCCTGTGGATAAGGGTTAAAATATCGGCATAAATCTACATAATGAACGCCATGGTCGACAATATTGAAGTTTTTCATCTTCGTCCACCACCAGCCGGCCTGATCCTGGAAGGAACGCATATAATGATGAATGCTGTAGATTTCTCCGATAAGATCTTGATCGATCACGTGCTTCAAAGCTTTATGCGCCGGTGCCCAACGCGCCTGCTGATTCACTCCGAGAGTGATCCCGAGCCGGTTCGCCTCGTTGCAGAGCAGCATGGCATGGTCCAGATCCAGCGCCAACGGCTTCTGACATAATACGGGTCTAGGTGCCTTGCTGATTTGCTTCAGGACCTCCAGACGGGGTGCCGGATGGATGGCCAAGTCAATAACGGCGACCTCATCCATTTCCAGCAGCTCATTCACGTCGGTCGTCCAACGCGGGATGCCGAATTTCTCCGCTGTCGTACGGGCAGCCTCCTCGCTGACATCGCAGCATGCTGCTACATGGAGCCCGAATTTGCTGTAGGCGGGCAGATGAGCCGTATTGGCAATACTGCCGCATCCGATAATGCCGATTCCATATTTCTTCAAATCTGATATATGCGATTTTTTTGGCGTGTAATCTTCTGGTCTAATAAATTCCATGGTTTTCACCTCTCGATTTTTACTTTACACCAGTTCAAAAAAACATATATAGGTTGTTTCTGCTTACTTTTGGGGCGGATTGAAGCAAAGAGGCCATCTGGATGGATAGCCACTAATTTGTTGGGAAAATAAAAAAATACGAATAACGCTCTGGTCCCCCGGTGGGGTATCCCCCTCCGGCCGCTGTTGTTCTTGGGAAATTATTGATTATATTCTTTTAGCGGATATTTCCCAATAACAAAGGCGGTCGCTAACGCTCCTACAGGAGATACCCCACCTATTACCTTTCGCGTTTTTTGGTACAGAAAGTTTCCCAACAAACAAAAAGACCACCGAAAAAGATGGCCTCTTTGCTATAGTTAAATGACTAAGCTTGCTTAGTTTGGGATAATTCCGGCAGCTTCTGGGCTTTAACCACATAGGTTGAACCTTCAAGCACATCGAACTCGGTCACGTATCCTGAGATACGGGTATCCACGATCTTGCCGTTCGTCTCTACCGAGAAGGAGGAATTGGCTTGCTGGCTGACGATCCGGCAGACGTTATTTCTCGTTGCTTTAATGACGCAATGAGTCAGCACGCCATCCTCCCATTCCATGCCGATCTCGAAGCCGCCCCGCGCGCGAAAACCGGAAACCTTGCCGCTGCTCCACGCTTCGGGTAATGCAGGCAGCAGCGTGATTTCTCCACGGTGCGATTGCAGCAGCATTTCGGCTATCCCCGCCGTTCCTCCAAAATTACCGTCGATCTGGAATGGCGGATGATTATCGAATAAATTAGGCAATGTCGATTGCGAGAGCAGCATTCTCAGATGCTCGTAAGCCTGCTCCGCATCCTCCAATCTGGCATAAAAATTCAGTATCCATGCGCGGCTCCATCCCGTATGGCCGCCTCCGTTCTCCAGCCTGCGCTCCAGCGTGCGCCTAGCTGCCTGCGCCCATTCCGGCGTATGGCGAACATGGATAAGCTCTCCCGGATGAAGCGCGAACAAATGCGAGATATGACGATGACCCGGATGAACCTCTTCCCAATCCTCTACCCACTCCTGCAGCTGCCCGTACTTGCCGATCTGCGGCTTTGGCAGCTTGCTCAGCGCGACTTCCCACTGCGTGCGGATCGCTTCGTCCATATGTAATATTTGCGATGCATCCACGCAGGCCTGGAACAGGGTATATACAATCTGAGTATCCATAGACGGGCCTATGCTTAGGCAGCCGACACTGCCATCGGACCCGATATATTTATTTTCAGGTGAAGTGGACGGCCCTGTAACCAATCTCCCTTGTTTATCCTCAAACATATAATCAAGGAAAAACTCCGCCGCCTCCCGCATGACTGGGTAAGCGCGTTCACGCAAAAACGTTTCATCCAGCCCATAGCGGAAATGCTCCCACAAATGCAGAGACAGCCAAGCCGCTCCCATCGGCCATATAGAGCCTGGCATAAAATTGCCCTCGATTTGGGTCGCGCCCCACATATCGGTATTATGGTGCGCCACAATGCCTTTGCAGCCATATACCTTTTGAGCAGTTATCCGCCCATTAGGCCGCATACGATCAATCAAATCGAACAGCGGCTCGTGACATTCGGCCAAATTGCACACCTCGGCAGGCCAGTAATTCATCTCGGTGTTAATGTTAATGGTGTATTTGCTTTCCCATGGCGGCGTAAAGCTCTCATTCCATATGCCCTGCAAATTGGCAGGGTTTGACCCCGGACGAGAGCTTGCCATCAACAGGTAACGGCCAAACTGAAAATATAGGGAAATGAGCGCCGGGTCATCCCCGCCGTCTTTAAAACGCTGAAGACGGGCATCCGTAGGAAGGGAAGCGGTTTCAACAGAAGTGCCCTGACGGCTCAATTCGAGGCTGACCCTCCTCATTTTGGAAATATGGTCCTCCAGATGATCCTGCTTTACCTTCTCATAGCCTTTCGCAGCGGCCTTCTCCAGCTGCTGAATGCATTCTCCAAGCGGATCTTCACAGCGGAATGTCGTCCCCGCCGCCAAGTATATCGTTACGGCATTGGCCTTGTTAACCGAGAGGAAATCGCCGATGATGCTGACGGTCCCGCCTTCGGCTACAGCTTTGACCGCTGCGCACAGCGTCACTCCGTCCCTGCCGCATTCCCCGCGCATAACGAGCGTATCCTTGCCGAAGCGGTGCGAGCCCTCGTCGAACGGTCTGCGGCTCAAATTCATCCTTAAATTCAGGGTAGACGGGCGATCGCAGGATACACGAATCACGATGACTTGGTCAACCGCACTGCTGAACAGCTCCCTCACGTGGCGGACATCATTCAAGCTGTAGCATACATGCGCAATTCCTTCTTCAATGTCCAGATCTCGGTAATAATTGGAGATCATCTTTTTCTCGCCGTCATGGTACAGATGAAGCTCTCCCAACGGCTGGTAAGGGTGAAGCGATTTGGGAATCGACATCATTCCCATTTGCGCCAATTCCTCCGCTTCCACATGCTTCCCCTGCATTAACAAGCGGCGGACCTCAGGCAAATATTTGCGTCCGTCCGGATTATTGCCGTTGACCGGTCCGCCATACCAGACAGAATCCTCGTTCAGCTGAAGCCGTTCCGTATTCACTTTGCCGAATATCATCGCCCCAAGCCTGCCATTGCCGATTGGAAGCGCATCGGTCCAGGCTCTGGCCGGCTTTTCATACCACAATTTCATATTCGAGTTCGATTTGTTCATGGATACCATGTCATCGCTCCTTCTGGGTTCGCCTGTTTCAGGCCTATCCCCATTAGCTATTAGTTCGATTTTTTTCTAATACGTAACGCGTAATAAAGCTTGGAGGGCAGATCGATCCGGAATCGGCCTTGGAACGTCTCTTGCAGCGTCGTTGTCGTCATGTTCCAGGTATCAATCACATCCACCTCATACTCACCCTCGGGCAGCTCGAATTCGCGGTAAGAGAACCGATGGGGCCCGAAGTACTGCAAATAATATTCCCCTCTTACCTCCAGCGTAGCGGCGTCCATTCTGTCACTGCTGTATGTGATATGTGCTGGCGCTTCCTCAAGAAGGCTCCGTAAGAAGGCGATCCTCGGGACACTTTCTCCACGAAGCCGTCCGCCATGAGACCACCAGAGGACTTCGTCCTCATTCCCATCATCGTTCACATAGGATTCCCCATGTGTCACGTAGCCGCCGCGAAAGTTTCCTTCCCATATTCGCAGTACCATTTCCTCGGCAGTCAAGCTGCCCCAGCGGGCATCGAGGTTCCCTTCATACTCACAATCATCGATGATAACGGGCTTGCCGTATTGCCTGGTGTAATCCGATGCTACTCTGATATCCGGGTTCTGTAAGCTAACATGAGTGACCCAGGGGGCCCCGAAATCATGCCAGTTACGACATGATCGCAGATGTCCGCCGGAATCGTATTCCTGAAGCATTGTAAAGTATCGGTTCCAAACCTCCGGCCGCTTCTGCTTCATCAGGTCATATTCGTTGGCAAGAGACCACCATACGTTGGGATAAGCACCAAGCCGGGCGATCACATAACGCAGATAACGCTCGTCCTGTTCAGAGTTCAAACGGTCAAAGCCCCAGCGCCCTTCGTCATACGGATGAAACAAGATCAGTTCGGCTTCGATGCCGAGCTTGCCCAAATCCACTATTCTGCGTTCCAGATGAGCAAAATAGCCGGGATTGAATCTGTCATAATCGAAGCCTTGTTCTACAGAGCCCTCGAAAGGATATTCGATCGGCTCTCCCCTAGTAAACTCGCAGTTTATCGGGAATACACACATTCGCACTTTGTTAAAGGGGGCATGCATCAACGTACGCAGCGTCTCTTCCTGCAGCTCTTCCGATTGCAAATGCCACACGTAGCAGGTTGTAGCCACCTGGATATAACGGGTACCATCGGCATATTGAAAATGTACGTTCCCTTTAATCCTGACAGGTCCATGATGACCCGGCTCCGGAGCTGTACAAATAAACTGTCCCGTCATGCCGTTGAAGCCCGGATCATTGCTGGAGACCGTAAAAGTCCATTCGCCTTGCTCCTGCGGCATAAATCGGATACAGTATGTTCCGCCTCCGTCATAGAAGCCTTCCGACACCGCTTCATATCGCCCGTTCCTGAAGCTCGCGCTTAAGGAGATATCAGTAAACGGGTTCCCCGTCGAAGTACCGTTCAGCTTCAGCTCAAACATTCCCCATTGAGCAACTGTATCCATGGCAGTGCCAATCCTCCCTTCTAGATCCTATGGTTACACTCTCGTTAGACGCAGAGCCATATAGGGCCTGCCGGGAAGCTTCACCTTGGTTATTCCGCGGTATATCCCTTCTACCGGAGTTATGGTCATATTCCAGCAATCGATAATCTCGATCTGGAACTCCGTATCCTTTCCGAGCTCTACCTTTGTATAAGCGTGCTGATGGCGGCCGAAATACATTAATTTATACTGGCCTTCCCCGGCAGAAGCAATCCAGTCTTCCGGTGCTTCCTCGATAATCCGGCGCAGAAAGGCAATTCGTTCCATGCACTCGCCGTAGATTTTGCCTCCGAACGAAATCCATGCACGGGTCTCACGGTCTATGAACGACTCTCCATGGGCAACAAATCCTCCTCTGGAGAAGCCCTCCCAGAACCGGTGAGTCATTTCTTCCCCGGAAATATTGCCCCATCTCCTCGAGCTATTCCCTTCATAAGAGATCTCATCAATCACGATGGGCTTTGGAGCCGTCTCCCGCCATACGCTTGTGAGCTCCGCATCCCAGTGCTGGATGCTTTGATGAGTTATCCAGGGTTTGGTGTAATCATACAGCGTCGATGTTTTGTACATCTTCGTGCCGTTATGAATCGACCGCAGGTGCTGGTACGGATCGTATCGCTGCACATATTGAATGAGCTGATCCCACTCAGCTACCGTTTTGAATTTATTGAAATCGTACTCGTTAGACAAAGACCACCATACATTTCTGTAGGCGGCAAGCCGGGCGATAACATAACGAAGATAAAAGTGGTCTGTTTCCTCGTCCATGTTATCAAAGCCCCAATGACCCTTATCATAAGGGTGGTACAATATCAAATCCGCTTCGATGCCAAGCTGCTGCAAATCCTCGATTCTACGCTCCAAATGCGCAAAGAAATCGGGATTAAATCTTGTTTTATCGGTATCCTCCGGACACGTACCTGCAAAAGCAAGTGCAGGCGGCTTCATATCTCTTGTCGGCAGCAGGCACATTCTAACTTTATTGAACGGGGAGTTCGCCAGCGTCTGCAGCGTATGCTCCTCCAATTCCTCGTTGCCCAGATGGGTCCAATGATAGCAGGTAGTGCCGAAGGGCAAATAGCGAGTGCCGTCTTCATATGCAAAATAGTATTGGTTTTTGACTCTAACCGGCCCGTGATTGCCGCTGGATGGCTCTACGCAATCGAACTCGCCGGTGATCCCGTCAAGCTCCGGGCGGTTGCTTCGGGTCTCGTACCGCCATCTTCCTATCTGATCAGGCATAAAGCGAATCCGGTATCGTCCCTCGCCATCGTAGAAGCCGTCAGGCTCTACCACCTTATTTTTATATTGAAATTTGGCGCTTAGCTGCACCTCTTGAAACGGGTTGCCCGTGGACGGTCCGTGTAGAACAAGCTCAAACCGCCCCCAACGCTCCACACTCTGCAGTTGATCGTTCATACTTGCATTGTCCGCTCCTTCCATGGAAATGGTGACAGGCTATTTGATGCCGGAATGAGCCATAGTCGCAATGACCTTGCTTTGGAACAATAGAAAAATAATCAGGTTCGGCAAAAACATAAGCAGCGCAGCGGCCGCCGCCGCCCCTTGCCTGGCTACATTGTTCGCCATCCCGCTCGTCAGCGTAGAGATGTAGAAAGGAAACGTCTTCATCTCTTCCTGCTGCATGAACAAGGTCGATGTTTCCGTATTGCCCCAAGCTGCGTTAAAAGCAATAATACCAATGGTCGCTACCGCCGGCATAATGACGGGCAGCACGATCTTCATGAAGATCGTATACTCCCTCGCTCCGTCCATTTTGGCTGAATCCAGAAGCTCGTTAGGGAGCTGATCGATAAACTGCTTCATCAGGAAGACGCCCGTCGGCACGGCTACCATCGGCATAATGTGGCCGAAGTACGTGTTCATGATGCCCAGCTTGCTGACCACCAGATAGCGGGGAATAGCTACGGTCTCAGGGGCAAAGAGCAGCGTCAGCAGGATCATGCCGAACACTATTTTGTGCCCCGGGAACTTATGCTTCGATATCGGGTAAGCGCACATCGCACTCACTATAGTTACAATAATAACGCACAATATGGCTACGACAACACTATTAAAAATATAACGGGTTATCGGAATCGCAGTCCCTTTGGTAATGGCCAGCAGCTCTACGAAATTTTGAAAGGAGGGATTCCGGACAAAGATGTTGGGCGGGTAAATAAACAGCTCCTGATACGGCTTCAGCGCATGGTTCAATATATAAACCAACGGCATCAGCATAAAAATACTTAGAGCAATCAGCAAAAACACGGCAAACTTCTCCGTCGGGCCCAACCGATGCAGCTTTGACCTATTCCGCCACGGAAAAAGCTTCCCGAGCGTTTCTGAGCCCATGACTTTCATCTATTCGTCCTCCTTCGTACCGAACAATCTCCAGCAGAGCTTATTGGCAACGTAAATAAGAATAAGAAGAAATACAGATAAGGCGCTTGCATACCCCAGCTCGAAACGGGTAAACCCGTAATCGTCGATTTGGCTGATGATCAAATGTCCGGAATATTGAGGCGTCGGATTCATACCGGCCAGCTGGGTACCTATGCCTCCGGCCTTGAACGCCCCGACAATGGCCATCACCGCACCGAACAGCATCTGCGGCTTGGTTGATGGGATCGTAATGTACCAGATCTCCTCCAGCTTGCTTTTGATCCCGTCGAGTCTGCCTGCTTCATAGAGCTCGTTATTGACATTCAATATCCCGGCCAGCATCGCCAGAAAGCCGATCCCCATACTGGACCACAGCGTAACAACGATCATGGAGGACATCAGATATTCCTTACTTGTTACCCATAGGATCGGTTGATTAATAAGACCCAGCTTAATAAGAAAGCTGTTCAAATAGCCGATGCGGTCGCCGGATAAGAGCGGCAGCCAAATGATGCTCATCGCTACTCCGCCCGCTAGGGACGGAGTATACAGCGCGAGTGTAAACCATTTGCGGTAAACTCCCGGCAGGATGGAGATGAGCCAAGCCAGCAGGAAGGAGGCGATATAGCCTCCCGGGCCTACAATGGTTGCGAACTTGAAGGTGTTCGGAATCGCATATTTGATCAGAATCAAATCCTGCGACAGCATATACCGGAAATTTTCCCACCCTACGAATCTGGGGGGCTCCAAGGAATTGTAATAAGTAAAGCTAAGCCCGAAGGCGGCGATAACAGGAATCATGATAAAGATAATGAAACATACCATAAACGGCGCAATAAATACATAAGAAGCACGGTACTCCCACATCATCTGAATCGGTGAAACCCATTTCGGCTTCAGACGGCTCGTGGAGGTATGCACGTTCGGCAGCGTCCTGGATTCACTTTTTAACATACTTATCCACTCCTTCCCACGGCTGGGTTATTTTCGGCAGATTCAGGGACCGTACAACTTCACCGTTTTCATTAATAAAATGGAACTCCTGCATCTTCCGCTGAATTTCCCTGTCAATATCAACAATCGCGGTTTCAAGTGAAGTGCGATAGTTCATTCCGTCTACGACAGTCCGGTTCCAAGCATTTTGCAGCTCACGCTCCATGAAATAGCTGCCCGGTACATTAGGAATTTCCCTAAACCATCTCCACTGCTCCATGATGGCTTTAAGATCGTCTTCTTTCCACGGTAGCTTTGCAAAAGCATCAATATTGGAGGTATTCCACCGGAAGCTAACCCCGTTCAATGTCTCCAGATCAGTGCCGTACTTCTCCTGCACCTCGGCGGAAGTCCACCATTTCAGGAACTCCC
Source organism: Paenibacillus sp. OAS669 (assembly GCF_014873645.1). Classification (NCBI taxonomy): domain Bacteria; kingdom Bacillati; phylum Bacillota; class Bacilli; order Caryophanales; family Paenibacillaceae; genus Paenibacillus; species Paenibacillus sp. OAS669. The sequence continues at coordinate 272,520 of NZ_JADBDR010000002.1, read as the reverse complement.
AGCTTTCATTCGGTTTCTTCGTTTGCTTAAAGATCGCGGAGGACTGCATCCCCCCGCCAATCCAGCGGGCAACCGTGCCGTTATCCTGCTTGACACCGGGAACCGGAGCAACGCCCCACCAACCATTCAGCTCAGGTGCTGCGACCGTCAATTCGATGTACATGCTTAGATCCGCGATCCCCATCGGGATCGTCCCGTCACGGAAGTGCTGATAGAAGCTGGATAAGGAGCGGTCGACGGCGTACTTGTTGTACAAATCCGTCCATTTCTTAAACGCGTCGAAGCCTTTCTCCGACCCGATTGCCGTCCTGCTGCCATCTTCAGCGAAGTAGTCTGCGCCGTTCTGCATAAAGAAAGGAATATGGCCCACCGGCGTAATATTCATTCCGTTCTGCTGGATGACAGGGAGCATCTTATACAGCTCATCCCAAGTGTCAGGAACCTTCAGGCCCAAATTTTGCAGGATGTCTTTGCGATAGTACATCATTTGGAAGGTTTGTGTTTCCGGGACCCCATAATACCCGTCATTATAATAGAAGGGCGTCCATGATCCGGGAGCAAACCGTTTATAGATCGTATCGAAATCAGGGAACTGCTTCAGATCATAGATCCCGTTACGCAATGCGTATTCGAACGGCAAATCCTGCCCCAACCCTAAAGCTACATCCGGGGCTATACCGGCGGCATTCATTAATACTAACAGCCCTGCGTCCGGCAGCAGATTCACCTTGACCTTGATCCCCGTCTTAGGGGTAAACGATTCATTCGCCATATCCTGGAGCAGATTCACATAGTCTCTGCCTCGCAGCACCCAGACATTGAGAACATCATCCTGAACCTTGTTCAAATTTTCTTTCGGCATAAAGGAGTAGAAGAAATTGATGAACGCCCCCTGAATTTTTTGGGTCAGCGTCGCTTCCATCCTCGGAAAGCTTTGCTGCACCGGCACCACCATGATCCGATCCAATTGAAGCGGCTGGGAGCTGAGCTGTTGAATCAGATCACCGATCTTCCCCTGCATCGTTACGAGTCGGCTTGCTTCATAAGGGATCTCGTTCGCATCTTTCAAGAGCGATCGGATATCCTGATTAATCGTTACAATCCCTTGTGAGACGGCGTCCGGGCGTCCGTTAACAGTTTCCAGACGGGATCTCACCCCATCGAGATTATCACTCAAGCCTTTCAGCTCGTCGATGAAGCCCGGCAGATCCTTTTCAATGTCCCAGGTCCGGTTCTTGTCATCCACTCCGCCTGTTAATGCCTTTAAATCGGCGGCCAGCTTTTTCAATCCCGCAATGCCCTTCTCCAATTCTACGATCGTTGGCTTGAGCGGTGCTTGCGTGACGCGCATGGACAGCGTGTTGGTTCCTTTTTTCAAATAAAACTCGTACGGATGCCCCTGATCGTCCTCCAGTGTTATCCCTTTCCAGCCCGTCGCATATAAAAACCGGTACGCCTTTAGCTCGGAAAATGGGGTTTTGCCGTTAATGGCAATAGAGCGAAACGAGGAGCGGTTGGACAAAAATGACTGCTGGGCGCGCATTCCTATTTTATAGTAGCCGTCTTCAGGAACCTCGAAGCTCCAGCTGACCTCCTGATTCCCCTTGGACCAGCGCTGCCCGTCGATCGTATTGTAAGTAATTTTTCCTCGAACATAAGGTACGGAAGCAATATCATTGTCATAGGTCAAAGGAATAGAGGAGTCATTCTTCCATTGCACCTGCTCCGCTTCGATGACGATAGGTGCTGCATTAGTTGAAGCCGCTCCGGAAGGCTGGGAGCTTCTGTAGGTCTTGTAATCCTCCACTTTGGCAGGAGCCCGAAAGGTGATGCTTTCGATCGCCACCGGATCGCTGCCGGACAAGCGAAGCTTATGCCTGCCTGGTGTCAAGTTCCACAGCAGAGGATCTTCATAAGCTCCGCCGGAATCCCGGAAGGCATCGTTCAGCCAGCCGGAAATGTCGGTCGCCATCGGACGAATTTCATCTCCGTTATCATCAATGCGGGCGGGAAGCTGATCCTTCCATTGCCGGAACAGCTGCACCGATTTGGATTCAAGAAACGGATTCTTATCATCCAGAGTAACATTCCATGAGATCGGCTTGCGGTGTGAAGCGTCAACAAAAGGATGATACGACAACGCTATATTGTATAATCCTCCTTGATCGACATTGAACTCGTACTCAATCCATTCATCACCCTGGGCGCTCCATACCATAACGTCACTTTTTCCATCATAAGGCGCGACCGTCACATTGGCTTTATCGGACTTGCCGCTCAGCCTGGAGCCGGGTAGGGTAAAGCTGGCGTTATGAGAGGTCCCCGCTCCGTTTTTGATCCAACCGTCCAACACTTCAAAATAGTAAGGGTCTTGGGGCTTGGCTTCCCCTGTTTCCCAATTGCTATTATGTAACTTTGCACCGTTATCGCCCGTTCCCGGCGTACCGGTCTGATCTGCCCCTGCTGCTGCAGGACTCAGTGTCAGGACGAGCGCCAGCATGGCCGCTATCCACGCTCGAGTTCGTAACAACGCTTTCAACTCCATTCCTCTGCTGTATCTTCAGCTTTAATACGCCAGATTGTCCATCGAATCCTTATCGAAAAATAAAGCCTTACGCATGTTTAGCGTCAATGTGACCTTCTCATTTTCCGCAAATGGATGGTCAGGCCGGGCACGTGCAATGAACAGATTTGGAGCTCCAATATCCAGATACAGATACATATCGGCACCCATCAGCTCGTTGATTTTTTGCGCCCCCACAATCTGGCAGCCCGGATTGGCCTCTCGGAAATCCGCTTCCAAATGAACATTTTCGCAGCGGATGCCCAGGATGACATTCCGGTTGATTTTGTTTTTACTTCTTAACACGTTCGATTGCTCTTCGGGTATCCGCAGATAATAGCGGTTCGTATGGAATTCCAGCTGTCCGTTAGAGCTTTCAAGAATCTGACCTTCGAGCAGATTGATCGGCGGTGTTCCAATGAAGCCGGCTACGAATAGATTGCGCGGATGATTATAGATTCTTTGCGGCGTATCCACCTGCTGGATAACGCCGTTATTCATCACTACGATCCGATGCCCCATCGTCATAGCCTCTACCTGATCATGCGTCACATATACCATCGTCACTCCAAGCTGCTTATGAAGACGGATAATCTCCGTCCTCATCTGCACTCTCAGCTTGGCATCGAGGTTAGATAAAGGCTCATCCATCAAAAACACTTGAGGGTTGCGGACGATAGCCCTTCCCAAGGCTACGCGCTGACGCTGACCGCCGGACAATTGCCTCGGCTTCCTGTTCAGGAACTGCTCGATTTCCAATATTCTCGAGGTCTTCTTGACCGCCAGATCAATCTCATGCTTAGGCATTTTTCTAAGCCGCAAGCCGAACGCGATGTTCTCATATACGCTCATATTCGGGTACAGCGCATAGTTCTGAAATACCATGGCAATATCCCGATCCTTGGGAGGCAAATGGTTAACCAGCTTTTCCCCTATGTACAGCTCGCCGGAAGAGATCTCCTCCAAGCCTGCGATCATACGAAGCGTCGTTGATTTGCCGCAGCCGGAAGGACCGACCATAACCAGAAATTCGCCGTCCGGTATTTCCAGATGAAAATCCTTTACCGCATAGCCTTTATCCTTGCCATATTGTTTTTCGATGTGGTTTAAAAGAATGCGCCCCATTGAAGCACCTCCGATACTCTTATTCATCTCCAAAGTGAGAACGGTTTCATTTATAGCCCGTTACGGGCTCGCCGGTACCTGCTAACTCCCCGTATCTGATCGACGCTTTGCGCCATGTATCAACAACCGCTATGGGCAGAGCCTTGTTCTCCTTCATTTTCCCTCATTATACCTCTGCTCATTTACGGGATTATAGGTGATGATAACTTACTCTATAGGGTAATCATGCTCTAAGCCTTTGAGCGAGCCAATCGTACGATTTTCTGCCCGAAATCTCATGTTTCCCCGGGAATATATCGGCAGTCAGCCGATCCATAGCCACCTCTTCCCGGTAGATCCGCTCAAGCTGCAGTAAGGCATCCTGCACGGAAACGGCGGGAAACAATGTGTCCTCTAAGCCCGATTCCACAAATAACGGCCGAGGGGCAATAAGCCCGATCAGCTCCGGCAGGTCCGCGCGCTCCAGAATGGAGGGCAAATAATTGTCGATGCAATGATTCATGGCGAGGAGGCTTCCTCTGAAGGTGCTGGTAAATGCGCATAGCACCACAGCCTTGACCCGATCATCCAATGCAGCTGACAATGAAGCGATCAAGCCGCCGCCGGAAAAGCCCATACAGCCGATCCGCTCCGGGTCCACTTCTTCTCTGCTAATAAGGTAATCTACTACACGGGCTGCCTCAAAGATTCGAAGCCCGGCCAAGGTTTGTCCGTATAGCAAGAGGCGGGAAGAAAGCGCAAAGCAGGAGCTTGCTTTCCTCGGATCCTTGGCCCGATCCGCTGCCAGCCTGCGGTCACCGAAGCCTATAATCTCCGGTGCTATGACGATCATTCCTCTCCGCACCAGCTCTAGGGCAAAATGCTTATGAATGCCCGGCTCCCCGACATCCTCCGTACCGTCCGGCTGCAAGCCGACGATTTCCTTGCTTCCGTACCCATGCCCGTGCCAGGCCACAACAGCCGGAGCTCTATCCTGCAGCTGTTTGGGAATCAGAACATAAGCCGGAAGCCTCAGATGTTCGGCGGTAGCAAATGCAATGCGCTCCACATAGCAATCCTCTCTTTCTGTTCTTTCGAGCAGCACCGGACTCAAGCTGGTACTCCCTTCAGGCAACCGACCTAAAGCGTCGAACAGGCTTCTCTTTACGTTCTCCTTGCGTTCTCTCCAGCACTGTCCCCCTGCTGTCTCTTCCCTTAATAGGTCGTTTGTTTCGTATAGCTGCGTTAAATATTCATCTGGTGACCACACGGGTCATTCCTCCCATCTTTTGTTTCCCTTAGTAAAAAGCACAATCCCCAAAATGAATAAAAAAAGAGCTGATCCATCATGATGGCCAGCCCCGGCAAGTTAAAATGATATGGCTTTGTCCTCAAATTCTTGAAAGTTCTGCCTGTATTGGCGCGGGGTCACCCCTGTTTTTTTACGGAATAAGGCGTGGAAAAACTTCATGTCCAAGTAACCGACCTGATTGGCGATCTGGTATATCGGAATATCGGTTGACTTTAAGAGCTCGCAGCATTTTTGTATACGTACATTTTGCAAATATTGCGTAAAGGTGAGTCCTGTCGTTTTTTTGAACAGCCGTTGAAAATGGCTTGCACTCAAATAGAAATAATCGGCTACATCCTGAACGGTAATGTTCTGGGTGTAATTATTTTTAATGAAATGCACCACTTCCTCCAGCTTGCTGAACGATGCAGGCTCCGTTTCATTCTTCAGCTCAAAGCGCTTCAGCATCACCAGCATCTGAATCAGCATAGCAGTCAGTACGGTCTCATAACCCGTGCTTCTTTTTAAATACTCCGAGTACATGGTCTGAACCATATTAAAAAACGTATCATGCTTATCCTGAAAATGCAGCCACCGTTCCGTGCATTCATGCGGATAATAAAAGATATTGTAGGTGTAGGAATCCTTCTGAATAAGATGCCTCCAGCCTTCCAGCAGCTCTGTCCTAAAAATGCAGTTGTAAATAACGAGCGTTTTGTCCTGCTTGGGCGAGGACGGGCGGAACACATGCGACGTTCCAATCGGTATGACGAACAAGTCTCCCTGCTTGATCGGTATGACTTGATCCTCAATGTAATGGTATCCGCTTCCTTCGCCCACATAGCTGATTTCCGTAAAATCGTGAGTATGCTGTACGGTTGTAAACGATTCCAATTCTCGATTTATGAAAATATCCATATTCTCATCGAAAAAGCGATCGCCGGTTAAATGATCGATTCTCCCGTTCATGACCATCACCCCAGGTACATGATTTTTACTTCCAAACCTTATTCAGAGGTTGTTCAAAAAGCCCCCTCTTACGACGAAGCTTTTTGAACAAACGCTTAAGCACGGATGCTGCCTGCCGTTCATTAACAGCTAACCTTTATGCACCCAGTCTTCATCGATACAGACATATTTGATTCCCTTGCGCAAATAGGAAAAAGCGATATGTATTTTACCATCTCGGGTCGACGTAATGCTCGGATAAGAATAGCCGATCTCCGACTCCTTGTATTCCAAATCGGCCATTTGTACATTGCGGTAACGCGGCCATGTTTGTCCATTATCCTCCGAAATCGCTAGAGTTAACGGAGTCCGTAGCGGCTTTCTACGGAACGTCCCCTTGCTGCTGACCCAGCGGAACTGATCCCGCTCCATCGTCGAATCGTTGAAGATCAGAGCCAGATGGCCGTTCTGCAGCTTGGTCAATTGAATTGATGAATTGTTATTGGCCAATGCGCTCCTTACCGGAGGCGTCCAGGTCTTCCCATAATCGTCCGACCGGCTTGTATAAATCCGGTCGGCCTGACGGCTGCGGAATACAGCATACAGACTGCCTTCCTTCAATTCGACTACACTCATTTGAACTCTGTGGATACTGTCGGCAACCGGATATTCGGTCCATGTTTTCCCCTGATCCGAGCTGATTTGGACAACGCTGTAATGTCCGTCCAGCCTGCAATAATAGGCCGGAAGCAGCCAGTCGCCGTTTGACAGCACGACCATTGCCTGTCTCAGGAAGATGCCCATGCCATCGAACAAGACCTCGCTTGGCCCCCACGTATAGCCCTGGTCTTCCGATATCCGGCAGAGGACTCTCGACGTTTTTTGGTTATGCGGCTCGTTCGAGGTATGGAACAGCCATATGTTGCCGTCCGGTGCCTGAAAGAGGACCGGGTTTTGCTCCGAACGCTCAGGATCGTTGGATAATTGCATCGGTTCGCTCCAAATGGCAGAGCCCTCAGCAAGCCTGGACATGACAATGTTCGTATCCGGATTGCCCTCCCCGCTGCCGTTAAACCAGACGCAGAGCAGGTCGCCATTGTCCAGCTCCAATAAATTGGCGGCATGACTGTCGTTAGGATGCAATATGGGGAGAAATGCCTCCAACACAGCAGGATCCGTCTCCGAGCGGGAGACCACACCATTAAATCGGGTCATTAGCAAACATCCCTCCTAGATTCTTGTTTTCGGTACGGTAGAGTTACTGATATTCCCGGATATCCAGCTCAGCCCTCGCTAACGTCGGACTGTTGAACAACAGCCTGCCGTTAACATACACACGATATCCTTCCTCGATATCCTCCAGCCCTTCTTGCGATAAATGCGGCTTTCTGTATGTGATTCGGATATCCATCCCTGCGGCCTTGATCCGGTCCAGACAAAAATAGTCCAGTCCGACGTCCAGCGGATCCAGTATGATCCGGTCTTGTTCTACCACCAATCCGGCCACATGCGAGATCAGCAGATCGATGTAATAAGAATGATTGTATTCCTGTTCATCGCTTAAAGGCTCGCCTGTCTCGCTATTGTAATGCTCTACAAGACCAGGCTGGTTCAAGTCTCTTTGCATAAAATGAAGAAACGAATATTCCCGGAAGTAATAAGCAAACTGGCTGTCAAACTGATGATTTCTTCTCTTACTCTCCTTTGCAAGCGCATCCAAAGCAATGGAGTTGGTATACGGCCACGTCGGCCCATCCCATACGCAGCCGTTGCGTCCCTTCACAAAATGCCCCATCCATCCGCCTTCTTTGGAGTATGCCGGGCAATCCATCGCTACGGAAGGAAACGGACAGCGGGTATGAAACTCCTGGTCATTCAACAGATGCTCGATCATGCCATTAAAGCTATCGTCGATCATTTCGGCCCAGCCGGGATAAATGCCGACAATATTTTTTACCAGCGCCTTCTCATCGGTTTGGTAATGTAGATCATAAAAGTACTGTGAAGCTTCATCCCACATTTTATCAATAATATCCCGTTTAATATCCTCTGCCAGCTTGTAGTACGAAGCAGCCTCATCATCACCTAATAGTTCGCATAATTTAGCTACTCCCAATGTATTCAAATAGTGATATACCGCACGATCCACTCTTTTCAAATGGGTATAGGTCGCTTTATCCTTCGGATTTTTCGGATATTGATGGAAATACCAGTAGCTTGGCTGATATTCCTTTCCCGTCCGGGTATGCTTATGCTCGATCATTAATTCATCGCTCTCACTGCCATGTATACGTTTCCATGAGTCGATTTGCATTTTGAGCGCCGGAAGCAGCTGCGTCATAAATGGCCGGTCCGGATGAATCAGATACAGCTTATAGGCAGCCCAGCAGGAGAAGTTGGCAAACGAATGCATGATCGTATCCACCGTCATGCAGCAGAACATACCATCCTCAATCATCCCCTCCTTCATATTCTGCAATACGCCCTCGCAATAAACCGGATCATGATACCATCTGGCATCCATTAGATGGAGCGGTACGGACAGGTTGATCAGCTTGCTGAACTCCCATCCCCCTTTGCCGAACGGCTTCTTGCTTTTTTTATGCGATCTGCCTTCATAAAATAAGGGGTGAGACAAATGTCCATACTGCGGATCAGCCAAATTATGCCGCAGCAAGAACCAGCGGTACTTCCATGTACGATTCAGCAGCGGATCACTGCTATAAAAGGTCGGAGCTTTATCGAACCAGGTCTGATAGTCTCTTCTTTGATCTTCTACCACTTGATCGACCGTATGGCCCGACTCCGCATAACCTGCTGCCCGCTCTCTCAGCAGCTCCGGTGGATCTTGTCCTTTTATCCCGAACGCCGCAGCGATGACGAACTGCCTAGACTCCCCTGGCTTCAAACGTACTTCCTCCAGCAGGGCCGGTTCGCTTACGGCGACCACTCCTGCAATATCGAAGCTGTAATGCTCCGTGAGGAACTCACCATACAACGTATTGTCTTCCTGTTTTGAGAAGCAATCATTGTACGTTTGCAGTCTCAAGACCAGATCTTCTCCGCTCCGATTGGTCCAGGTTTGGCAGGAAACCGCACAATCGTTCCAGGAAATGAATTTCCTATCCGTAAATGCGATCCGGTTTCCGTTATATTCCACGGACAAATAACTTGGAAACCACTCGGTGCGGCATGGTTCAAAGCTGACCCCTTGATTGTTGGTTACTGTGAATAGTAACGGAAGGTTCACCTTGTGAATAAAGTCGAATCTTCCCGAGAATCCGGGCATGGAATCCACATAATCGGCCCATAACCGTGCTCCGGTGGAACCTAACAAAAGTGCACCCGGGAGCGTACGGAGCGCTTTCTTCCCCGCCCGCAATTCCTCATCCCAGAGGCTTCCTGTTGGCATGGACTTTCCTCCGTTCCTTACGAATAATGGCAACACGTGAAAGCTCTATTCCATAATTTAGTATATTAAATTTCCATGATAGATGAGTGGTGTTTATCTGCTCAAACTATAGGGCGATTACACTTAATATTTCACCGTAAGATGATAAAACGCAATCCGTTCTCTCCTCCATGTGTAGGTAATCATTAGGTCATTCCCGCTGGCAATAATGGCAGGGTAGGAGTATTGACTGATTCCCTCATCCAGCAGCAGCTCATCCCCCCACGTCTTCCCATTGTCTTCCGATAATCGGAGCACCAGCGGTGTCCTCGGCCCTTTCTTCTTTCCTTCCTCCGTACGGACCGGATTATATACGAGGGCAAGAATGCCTCGATCCATCAGGACCAAATCGATACCGCTGTTATTGTTGGGCAATTCCGTAGGATAGGCCTCGCACCATGTTATACCGCCGTCCTGCGAGTCACTGCGGTAAATAGCTCCTTCCGTGCTGCGCGTGTACATATGGACATTCCCTGGAGACGATTCCCACAGTGCAGGCTGAATGATGCCTTTCCCCCGCAAAGCGGCGTGATCCAGGGGAACCGTTGCGCTGCGTTTCCAGGTTTCTCCTCCATCATAAGAGAGATCCACGAAGCAGTCCCAGTCAGGCTCCAGGGAGGCGGGGGCCGCAATCACCCCATCATACAGGACAATAGGCTTATTTTTGACGGGGCCTCTTCCGCCTTTATCTCCTTCAACAAGAGTTACCGGAGCGCTCCAGGTAAGACCGTTATCCAGAGATCGGATCACCCGGGTCTCCCATTCCGCAATACTGTATCCCGCTTTGTAGTAAAGGAACAATACCCCGTCGGCTCTCCGGAATAAGACCGGGTTCCAATGAGGAACGTCTTCCTCGTCCGCTACCTTCACCGGGGGCATCCACTGGCCATTCCGGCGGTGTGAGATCCATATCGCTACATCCCCGGCCTTCTCCTTCGTTCCTCCGAACCAGGCAGCTATGATGTCCCCTCCGGGCAGCAGCTCCAACGTCGATGCATGACAGCTGAGAAAAGGCCGATCGTCCTCAAAAATGAATTGTTTCGTTATGTTAACATACTTCATGCTCAATCCCCTCCTAATCTAGTACAATTCTATTTCCCCATCATGAAGGCAGGGTATGACTTCGTAACTGCCCCCGACAGAGGTATCAAAGATAACGTGGCAAGGATGCTCCCGATGAACCGGAACATTTCTCCCGTCCCTCATAACTTGAACCGGCTGTCGTGTTGCCAAACGACACGGTTTGCCTGCAGTGGACCGGATGACGGCGCTTTGCAGCTTGCCGTTCTCCCATTCCATGTCGATTTCAAATCCTCCGCGCGCCCGGATTCCCTTGACGCCGCCTTTCTTCCATGAGGACGGAAGCGCCGGAAGGAGTCGAACCAGCCCGCCCTGACTTTGAAGCAGCAGTTCCATAATACCGGTCATTCCAGCCATATTGCCGTCAATTTGAAATATGTTCAGCTTCACCTTCGGATGCCGGTGAGCGTTCATCAGGTTGGGATGCAATCCCGCCAGCAAATCATTCAGGAACCGGTTCGCTTGCTCTGCTTCTCCAAGTCTTGCCCAGAAGCTAACCGTCCAGGCACAGCTCCAGCCCGTATGTGCGCCTCCATGCTCCAGGCGTCGTTCCAGGGATACCCTGCACGCCTGGGCCAGCTCAGGCTGCCCTTCACGTGTAATCAGATCCAGCGGGTGCAAGGCGACCAAATGGGCTGTATGCCGATGCCCCGGCTCAAGTTCTTCATAATCCTCGTTCCACTCCTGCAGCTGTCCGTATTTTCCTATTCGGAACGGCGGCAGCCTTCGCATGGCTTGTTCCAATTGTTCGCGTAGTGCGGCATCAAGCCCCAACAAACGGCTTGCTTCAATAGTCCGCGAGAACAAATTACGAATCAAAGCTATATCCATCGTTGAAGCATGAGTGACGCTGCTTTTTTGTCCATCTTCTGTAACGAACATGTTTTCCGGTGAAGTGGACGGGCAGGTAACCAGGGAGCCATCCGGCGCTTCGGTCAGCCAATCCAGGCAAAAGAGTGCCGCTTCTTTCATTGCGGGATACGCCTGCTTCAAGAAGCTTTCATCCTGACTAAAGGCGTAATGCTCCCACAAATGCTCGCATAGCCATGCCCCTGCCATGGGCCAAAACGCCCAGCTGGGCGACCCGTCTACCGGCGTAGCCGTGCGCCATAAATCGATGTTATGATGCGCAGTCCATCCCCTGCATCCATAATGGATGCTGGCCACCTTACGCCCCGTAACCCTTAAGCCTTCGATCAGCTCAAATAATGGCTCGTGGCATTCGGCCAGGTTGCTTGCTTCCGCAGGCCAATAATTCATCTGGAGATTGATGTTCGCCGTCCAGCTGCTGCACCAGGGCGGCTGCGTCTTATCGTTCCAGATCCCCTGCAAATTGGCGGGCTGGGTACCGGGCCGTGAGCTGGATATCAGCAAATATTTGCCGTATTGAAACAACAGCGCCGCAAGGCCGGGGTCCTCCGCTCCGTTCTTGACCGCCTGAATCCGTTCGTCTGTGGGCAATGCGTCCTGCTCCCCACAGCCTTCAAGCACTAGCGAGGTTCTGCCGAAAAGCGACGAGTAATCAACCAGATGCCGTTCCTTCAGCCGGTCGTAACCCAGTTTTTCCGCCTCCGCAAGCCATGCCTCGCACCTTCGTATCGGATCTTTGCCCTGCAGGGCAGGGTCCCGGTCGAAGCCGTTGTAGCTCGTCGCTGCTGACAGCAGCAGGACGACGGTTCCTGTGGCGCTAATATGAATTCGGCCTCCGCTTACCTCCACCTTGCCCTTCTCTACAATAGCCTCCAGCTGGAGCTCGAAGCCGATGCACCTGCCTTCTTCATAGTGAACAGGGTCCGCCGTCTTTACAGTATTAGGCCTTACATGATAAGGGCATCGGCCGGATAGCCTGATCCTGTTGGGAGCTGCTTTGTGAACGGTATACTGCAAGGGGCTGTGCAGAACCGCGGTACATACGGTTTTGCTTTCACAATGCAAACGAATCGCCATGACTTGGTCGACCGCCGAGACGAAGACCTCACGAGTATGAAGCATTCCGTTCTTCCTGTACCGAACTTTCACCATCCCTTGGTCCAAGTCCAGCTCACGCCGATAATCGGTTACATGAGATGAATCCTCAAAAATCAGCTCCAAATCGGCCAAGGGCAAGTAGGAGGCAATCTCCTGCCCTTCCATGTACTGCTCTATCGTTTCCTCGGCCTCCTCGTACCGGTTGGAAAAAATCATCTCCCTCACCGGGTTCAAATGACGCAGCGCGTCGTAACGAACCGTATCCTTCGGCTCTCCCGACCAAAGCGTATCCTCGTTCAACGCGATGCGCTCCCGTTCGGCCCCGCCGAATACCATGCCTCCGAATCTTCCGTTTCCAACCGGAAGCGCCTCGAACCAATTGCGTGCTTCCTGCTTATACCATAATAGGGAGCCGGACCCGTTCATATGTTCCCTCCTTCAGGACTTTGTTCCAGCAAAAAAGAGAGCAGGGGAAGCCAGACCGGAACGACTCTCCCGGACGACGCCCGCTCCCTTCACTCGTTACTCGTATAACCAATCCAGAGTATCCACACCGTCATTCTTATGCTCGACATCCCGTTGACGGATTTCTTGTTCCCATGGCACAACACCCAGGATCAAATAGGCACCCTTTCCAAAATCAATCGTATGCCGGCCGGCCTCATATTGAAAGGCATGGACATTGACCGACGGATAGGCATACAGCCGAAGACCCTTTCGCAGCAGCGGAGTGTAGCCCCCTCTATCGTCGGCATGTGTATTTTCTTCGAGGCTAGGCACCTGCAGCCACTGCTGATCCTTGGAATTGAAGTATCCGATAAGCACCTTGGACGGTTGATGCAGCTCCATATCTACCGTTATACCGTGCAATCCAGCCTCCATTTGGCTGAAGCGGATTCCTGTTAATCCGTTCAATTCCTCCGCGCAGCCGACGATATGAATATCCCCGTCTGTGAATACCTGCGCTCCCTTCTCCACACGGAATGTTTCTGCATGGGCAGAGTGCAGTGTGAACGGTACTTCCTTGCAGGGAGCTATCGGCTGCTTGCTGTTCCTTACGGCTTCCGGTGTTATCCCGGACTTCAATTCATTCAAGTGGTATTGGAAGCGTTCCAGCTCCAGCTCATATATCGGTAAGCAATCCTTCCAGTGCTTGAATTCAAGCCCGTTGCGGATCGGAACCTTCCGTTGAGGCGTTTGCATACTGTTAGCGAACAAATAGGTTTGCTCCGTCAATGCCGTCAGCTTCCGGTAATGCTCCAGGCTTGCTTCGAGGAAGGCTGCCGCTTCTTCCAGCAAATCCAGGCGTTGAAAATAATCCTTAGCGACAAGCTGCTTATAGGTTAACACCTTCATGGCCGCGCGCACTTTATCGGCATAAACGCCCACCATCTCATGAATCGCATGGATATCGTTACGCAGCCTTTCGAACTCGCCTCTATTTTGCACCACCAGAGACTGCGCCCGCTCTATCGCCTGCAGCGCATCGTTCGAATGCCGCTCCGCATCGGCGATAATGTCAACCGGCGTCTCCCCGACATGCGGCTCACCTTGAAGCTCTCTGCCGATATATTCTTCTAACCGCTCGCCCTGAGGCGACTGGGATTCCCATAAATCCGGCCATGGCATATGGCGTTCGGGGTTTGTCAGCTGGCTCATCGTCATCCCGAGACTCATCGTCTGGCGATTGCCTTCCGTGATGCCGAAGCGCCGAAGCAGCTTAGGCGCACATTCACCCGATGACTCGTAGGCCTCCAGGATCGCAAGTCCCGCTTCCCGGCTGCCGTACCTCTCGCCAAGCAGCTCGGACCAGTACTGTTTTTCCGCGTCCGGGTCGCGATCCGGATTCCATGCATAGCGGAACCAGGCGGCGTACCAGATCCAATCGCGGTCGATTTGTCTGAGACGCGGCTGCCCTGCTTCCGGAGCATCCGGCGAATAGGGCCAATCCCAAAAAAATAACGGATACAAGTGAAGCCCATTGGATTTCAACCGATACTTCGCCGCCTGCATGCATTTTTGAATGAAGGAAGGGGCGCCGTAACGAAACGGCTCCAGATTCGCCAATATATGGACATTGACGATATGAACAGTTTGGAGAGAGCCCAACCTGTTATGAATCTCCTGCCATTTTCCTCTCGGCGTATAGGTCGTCAAGGATTCGCCGTTGTACTTCGCTTCCGTATACAAATTCGGATACAACGGAAGCGCCGCTTCAATCACCTTTTGCGGCTCGATCGCATGGGAACGCAGAATGATCGGCGGCTTTTCCTTGACTTTGGAATCCTTCAGCCCTTCCAAAAGCCCTGCAAGAATGGTCTCGTTAAACCACTCTACTCCGTAGATCTGCCCTTGCAGCGCCTCCCCAAGGCAAACCATCAACCCTACATTAGGGAAAGATCGAACGAAGGCGGCGATCGATTTTTTATAGTAATCGCTCGTTATAGGCAAAGGCTTTGGCTGGTGAAGCTTTAACCCATGCTTTTCCGCGAAAGGCAGAGGAATATGGATATTGTAAAACTTCAGAACAAGCCAGATCCCTCTCCGGTCTGCCTCTTCCGCTACCCAGCGGAATGTGTCTACGTTAAGGCGGAATTCGTCCTCCGTTACCTCAACTGCTTCCGGATAATCATTCAGCTTGACCAGTGACGAGAACGGGTGGCCGCTCCATAAATATATGATGTTACAGCGCTGCTCAAGCAGCATATCCAGAAAGTCGAGCCACAGCTCCCGATCATAAAACCATGGAAACCGAACCGGGGTTATCGGATATTCATAGGTTTGACGCGGCGGTTCTACGGTCGTCTTTTGAAGCCCGATGGCCGGTCCGCGGAGCGAAAAGCTTGGAGCGTCACCGAATGCGAGATCCTCCGGCAGCTTGCCGACGGACTGAACACGCCGCGCCAGCTCCAGGCAGCCGTACAATACGCCGGAATCGCTTCCGCCGGCGATCATCACAATGCTTCCCGGGCAGGAGGAGATATAGAAGCCTTCCCCCTCCGGTGCTTTCGTATGATACAGCAGCACGTCCCGCTCTTCCAACTGCTGAATAAATCCTGATTCGGAGCGGTTGCCTATGTAGATCTTATTCCCTTCCATCGTGCGGTACTGATCCCAGCTCCAGTGCGCCTTCTCGTGCCGTACTTCATATCCGTGACGCCTCAATGCCTCTTCCAGCTTACGGATTCCGTAAGCCACCCGCGGTGCGGGATTCGTTTCATAACCAAGAATGACAGTTTTCAAAGCTGTCTAACCTCCCATCCTACCCAGACACTATGCTCTTATTTCAAAAACAATTCAATTACCGGAACCGTAACGTTCGGCTGCTTAACCGGAAGCGACAAGGTAAGGGTACTGTCGTCTCTTCCTTCACGATAGGCTCCCTCTTCGATCCCGCTTTGGACGAAGCCTTCTTTAAACCGGATTTCCGAAGCATCATTCAGCAATTGGGCATATTCTACCCGGCCCGCGAAACCGCGGAGATGAATATTTTTAAACGGCCAGCTGTATACATGCAGGTACATCCGGTTCGTTTGAGGATTATAGGTCAAGCGGCAGTCCTGAGGACATTCGAACATGTCCGGCGCTTGAGTGCACCCGTAGATTGATTTGCTGTGACGCTTCATCCATTCCCCGATTCCTTTCAGCCGGTCTACAGCGCGTTCATCGAACTCGCCGCGTCCGGTCGGGCCTACGTTCAGGAGCAGGTTGCCTCCTTTGCTGACAACATCTATCAGCATCTTGATCAGCACCTCAACGCTCTTCCACGTCTCCTCCTCCCGATGGTATCCCCACGAACCGCTGAACGTATGGCAGGTCTCCCATACCACCCGCTTGCCCCCAACCTGAACCCATTTCGTAGGTATATACTGCTCCGGCGTCGTAATATCACCGCCGACCTGAAGGCGATCATTTAATAAGATTTGCGGCTGCAAACTGCGAATCATCTTGACCAGCTCTTCACTGCCCCAATCGGATTTGCCTTTGCCAGCCAATCCGTTTTCTTCCGGAAAGGAAAAATCATAGAACATCAAATCCACCTGGCCGAAGTCGGTCAGCAGCTCTCTTGTCTGCTCGAATAAATAGTTTCGGTATATAGAGAAATCACGTTTAGCGCTTTCCTCAATGAAATTCGGATCAAAGCGGAGAGGGTGCTTCGGATCGACCGTATAATGCGGATGATGCCAGTCGATCAAGGAATGATAGAAGCCGACCTTCATATTCCGCTGACGGAACGCATCCACCATCGGACGCAGCACGTCGCGTCCTGCCGGAGTGTTCGTTGCCTGATAATCGGTAAGCTTGCTGTCCCATAAGCAAAAGCCTTCATGATGCTTCGTCGTTACAACGAAATATTTCATCCCTGCATCGGACGCCAGCTTGGCCCACAGCTCCGGATCGTACAGATCCGGATCAAACCTTTTGAAATATTTGCTGTAGGCTTCCGGGCTCAATCTTTCTCTGGATTGCAGCCATTCGTGGCGGGCTCCTAAGGAATATAAGCCCCAGTGTATAAACAAACCGAAACGGTCCTGGGTAAACCATGTGCTGTCGCCGATTGTCTCTTCGATTTCCATTGTCATGCTGTTTCCCCCTTACTAGAATCGTTATGAACCTGCTTGGTACGATACGCTAAGACCTGAATCCGCATTCGTTTTTATCCTTCTCGAGATAAACGTATAGCTTCCCGAGCCAGCTTCATATATGGTCTCATGATTGTTGGTCTTCACAAGACGAAGCACCCCTTGACTTTCCCGTTGGCCATCGATCAGGATGGTGCCGGGAACATGAATCGTCGCCGTAGTGTTCACTGGAATGCGTACCTTTAATAGGAAATAAGACATTTCCTGCTTCCACTCAACCCGGATGGTACCGTATACGGACTTGAACTCCCCTTTGGCAGATTGCAGTCCCCCGCCCGGACGCGGATGAATCAAAATATGTTTGTACCCCGGCTGCTCTTCTACCGCGTTGATTCCAAGGATCGTCTGATACATCCATTCACCCACCGAGCCTAATGAATAATGATTGAAGGAGTTCATGCCGGGATTCTGAAAACCATCGGTTTCCGTCCAGGCATCCCACCGCTCCCAAATCGTCGTAGCTCCGTGCTTCACCGAATACAACCAGGAAGGAAACGTATCCTGGGTCAGCAGCGAGTAGGCAATATCCTCTCTTCCCATTTCCGTTAAGGCAGGAAGCAGATATCCGACGCCGAGAAAGCCTGTTGTCAAATGAAGATCATGCTCGCGAATATTAGACACCAAATGCTCGATGGCCAGCTTGCGCTGGGACTCGGTGAGCAGATTCATTTTCAAGGCCAGCACGTACACCGTCTGCGTATCTCCCTTAATGCGGCCGTCCTCCTTCACGAAGGCAGCTCCGAAGGCCCTTTTGATCGCTTCAAACAAT
The DNA here is from genome assembly GCF_014873645.1 of Paenibacillus sp. OAS669. Taxonomy (NCBI): domain Bacteria; kingdom Bacillati; phylum Bacillota; class Bacilli; order Caryophanales; family Paenibacillaceae; genus Paenibacillus; species Paenibacillus sp. OAS669. The sequence goes on along the minus strand of NZ_JADBDR010000002.1, from coordinate 254,703 downwards.
TCGTTGTATTTCCGTTCATCCTCGTCATTTCCCAACGCCTTCGCCGCTTTAGCAAGCAAGGAGGTACTATAGGCAAAATATGCGGTATCAAGCACATCCTTAGGTGTATCTGCATTAACGGAGAGCCAGTCGCCATAGTTCGAATAGCCTTCCCGGATCAAGCCGCTGCTCTTTTCTTTCAGATACTCTACCCACTTGACCATCGCGGGATAGCATCGCTCCAATATTCTCAAGTCGCCATACACTTGGTAGACAGTCCATGGAATGATAACGCCAGCATCCCCCCAGCCGCCGTTATCCGGCGCATGCCAGTTGAGCTCCTTGTTGTTATGCTTAAATTCCTCCCAGCCGCCGTCCGGGGCTACATCCGGGAAAGCGCCCGAAGGATGCTGTGCATCGATGACGTCAATCATATACTTATTAAAAAACCGGCCCACATCCATGTTATAGCTGGCCGTCCGGGCGAATATTTGCGCATCCCCCGTCCAACCGAGCCTCTCATCGCGCTGTGGGCAATCCGTAGGCACACTGATAAAGTTGCCCCGCTGTCCCCATTCAATGTTGCTGAGAAGCTTGTTCAGCATCACGTTCGACGTTTGAAGCCAGCCTGTTTGCGGCGTTGCCGAGTGAACAACTCTTCCGATAACCGTATTCAGCGTTGCGTGGGTTAGACCCGATACTTCAACATAGCGGAAGCCGTGGAACGTAAAATGCGGCTCCAGAACCACCTCCTCCTGCCCATCCAGGATGTAGTTCTCCTGCTGCACCGCTTCGCGAAGATTGATGCTATAGAGCGTATTATCGCTATTGAGCATTTCCGCGCAAGCGACCGTAACTTGCTGCCCCTCCTGTCCGTCTTCGATCCGAAGCCGGACCCAGCCGACCATATTTTGACCCATGTCGAACAAGTAAGTGCCTCGATCCGTCTTTTTCATACTAACGGGCAGCAGCTCCTTCATGACTTGCACAGGCGGATCAACTTGAGCGTTCAAGACCCCGCTGTAGGCGGTAAGCACGACCGGGGCCTCCCAGCCGGAATCGTCGAATCCCGGGAGCTTCCATCCTTTGGGCTCCAGTCGGGCATCATACGTTTCGCCTTTGAGCAGATCGGAATAAACAATCGGACTGGCGAACGTTTTCCATGCTTCATCCGTAACAATCCGCTGCGAGGTGCCGTCCTCATACTCTACATGCAGCTCAATCAGCACGTGCGGGTTATCCCCGTAGCGATTAGGACCGAACATTCCTACATGGCCGCAATACCAGCCCGTACCTGCAATGGCCGCCAATACGGATTCGCCCTTCTGCAAGTAAGCAGTCACATCATAGGTCTGATACTGGACTCTTATGCGGTAATCCGTCCACCCTGGAGCAAAGTAATCGCCGCTCACTCTCTCCCCATTGACATACAGTTCATACAGTCCCAAGGCGCTGGCATATACGAGAGCCTGCCGCACCGGTTTGTCCAGCCGGAACGTCCTTCTGAAATACGGTGACGGGAGAAGCTCATAAGTCTGCGGCTTGGATCGGCCGATCCACTTGGCCTGCCATTCATCCCCCCGAAGAACTCCCATAGACCAACGAGCGATTTCGCTCCACGGGGAGACGTTACCGTCCCTGTCCCATACTCTGACCTTCCAATAATAAACCTGCTGCGAGGCTAGCGTTTTCCCTTGGTAAACCACGTTCACGGATTGGTCGGATACCACCTTACCGCTATCCCAAACATCGCTTTTATCTTCTTCCAGCTGGTCTATGCTGGTAGCAACCAGCACTTGGTACGCTGTTTGAAGCTGGCCATAGGCTTCGGACTCCATCACCCAGCTTAGCCTTGGCTCCATTGTATCGAGACCCAACGGATTTTCCGTATATTCCGTCTTTAGCCCGCAAATTCTCATCCTCTTCTCTCCTTTTTCGTCAGGTCATTTATAGTCCTTGCAGCTCCTGCAATAAAATAACTTGATATAAAAAAGTTTACAGGAATGCCGGTGACCCAATATAGGGCGAATGGCTCCTGTTTATAGGCGCCGACAGGCACCATCATGATTGTTCCCGATGCTTTTGAATCAAGTAACCCCACTCGGCAAGGCGAGTCTGATTCAGCTGCTTTGCGGGGAGCCCCGAATGTTGATAATAAAAAAGCCTGAAGGTGCATGACCTCCAGGCAAATATCGTGAAACATATGAGGATGGAAGTTTCAAAAGGATTCGTATCTACCTCTTATAGCTTCTAACGGCTTTCAGCCACGTTGTTGCCATCAGAGTATCTCCCAGGCTGTTCATATGGACTCCGTCCGTAGTAAGGTCCTGTCCTGTGTTGCACTGCAAAAAGTGTAAAAAGGCTTGATGCGTAGGAACGAGAATCGCCCTGTATTCTTCCGCCAGCCGGTTAACGATCTCCACATAAGGCTTTAGCAAACCATTTCCGGTAGATTCCGGGTATTCCTTAATAATCGTCGGCTCCATCAGAATAAGCCGGCAATCCGGCAGGGACCGGGTCTGGTCCAGCAGTCCCCTGTACACCGATTCATAGCGTTCCGGATGCACCTGCTCGATATCCGGCGAGTCCAGCTGTCTCCACACATCGTTAATCCCGATGGATATCGAAAGCCATTGCGGCCGATGATCCATCACATCCAGCGTCCAGCGCTTGGCCAAGTCGATGACCCTGTTGCCGGACACTCCTTCATTGATGACCTTCAGGGATAGCTCCGGGTAAAGTGACATAAGCGAATCGTGCAGCATTCGCACATAGCCCGAGCCCAGCTTCACAGGATCCTTCTTCCTGCCTTTATCCGTTATACTATCGCCGATAAATACAATTCTATCCTTCGCCTGAAAAGGCATATGACGACCTCCCTATATCTGTTCGTTACAAAGGCTCTATGCAATCTGGCAATGATACAGCGGGCTACCGTCCGAGTTCGGACACGGAACCCTCACTTCCCTTAGCCATTTGTTCCTTGAATAGCTTATACAAGCTATCCAGCTGTCGTACCTCCAAGCGATGATTTTCTCTGAATGCTGTGACGTCTTTGGAACGGCAGTGTATCTTGATGGGGAGTCCCCTTTGCTGCAAGTGGTATTTCGCGTTGGCAGGATACATTTGCAGCTCGATTAAAGAAGCCGGTCCAATAAAGGACTGAAGCTTCTCCGCCTGGTCCGGATCGTTCTTCCAAAGCTCGGTAAGCGTCACATATAAGTCGGGATGGAAGTTCGCCATCACACCGCTGAACCCCGCAGCCCCAAGCCTCAGAGATGCCAGTAATGTCGCCGAGTTGGCGTTAAAAATTTGCAATGAACTCCCTTTGACGGCATCCAGCTTGTTGGCAATCCCCGACAAATCGCAGCAGGTATCCTTCAGAAATAAAAATCTGCCTGTGCTTGCACACCATTCGAGCATCGCCGGGGACAGCAATCTTTTGTATGGATACGGGCATTCATAAATACCGAACGGCACATCCGGTATCCGGTCAAGCAGCTTCCGGGTACGTTGCACCCAGAGTTCATCCGACTCTTCCGGGGCCGCCAGCCTGTTGCTGACCAATACGATCGCATCGACGCCGGTATCCGCCATTCGTTTCAGCTCTTCCACCTGATCCTCGAATCGTTCCGATACATGACCGGAAGCAATGACCGGTACGCGCCCGGCGGCTCTTTGTTTCACGAACCGGGCAACCTGCACTCTTTCCTCCAGAGAGAGAAAGAACATTTCGCTGGACTGGCATACGGCGAACAATCCGTGAACACCCTGCCCGATATACCATTCGATCAGCTGCTCCAATGCGAAGTAATCCACCTCATCGGAATCCGTGAACGGAGTAATCATCGTAGGCCAGACTCCATTTGGAATGCTATGTTTCAAAGGCTTCAGCTCCTTGGCCTGATCGTTGTAGTATCACCTTGCTTCGACCGGCAATGGTTTCTTTTTCTCTACTATAAGGGCAAACAGACGTGCCGCAAATGGGGGATTCAAACCTTTCACACGGCGAAGAAGGGCCGGAAAGTCCAATCAACCTATAGTTCAGATACTATAACCCCCTCAGCGCCCGAAGCTCCTGTAGTAATCTTCAGATAGATATGCATAGCAAGAGGTTTGGCAGTAACGACAAAAGGAAAAGGTGTGTTAATCATGGATATTCAAGCCTATGTAACTCCTTACAAATACGGCAAACCCGTCCTGACGGGTTCCGGGCTTGCGGGTCATTTCGACTACAATGCCGTCGATTGCCCCTTCGTATTCCGGCATAACGAGCAATTTTATATGATGTACGTCGGGTTCGACGGCATCGGATACCAGACCGCCTTGGCGACAAGCCGGGATCTGCTGAATTGGGAGCATCTGGCTGTCATCTTGCGGCGCGATGAAGGCTCTGGATGGGATTCCGTCAATATCGCAGGCACTTGGATTCTGAAGGAGAACCGGATCGACGCCCCCCCTGTTCTCAAGAAATGGAACAACAAATATTGGCTGGTCTATCATGCCTATCCAAATACGGGCTACGAAGAAGGCTCCGCCAAAATCGGCATCGCCTGGACGGAGGATGAGGACTTGCTGACCTGGCATCGCTGCCCGGACCCTATTCTTACACCGGAGGAAGGCGCCGATTGGGAAAAAGGCGGCTTGTACAAAGAATGCCTTGTGGAGCACGACAACAAATTCTACTTGTTTTATAATGCCAAGAACAAGAACAAAGGCAGATGGATCGAGCAGACAGGAGTCGCCTTCTCCACCGATCTGGTTCATTGGGAACGATATGAGCACAATCCGGTGCTGCAGGTATCTCCGGAGCGCTGGGACTCCGGCTTTGTAAGCGATCCCTGCGTACTCCGTAACGGGGACCAGTGGGTGATGTATTACTTTGGCTTCAATTATAAGCAAGCCCAGGAAGGCCTTGCCCTGTCTCGGGACCTTCTTCACTGGGACAAATATCCGGAGCCGATTATTACCGTCGGAGAAGAAGGAAGCATCGACTCCATCTTTGCTCACAAGCCTTCGGTCATCACACATGACGGGGTACTGTATCATTTTTACTGCTCCTGCAGGCTGTTTAAGGAAGGGGATCCCACCTGCAATTATGGCAAAGAATTCCGTACGATTACGGTCGCTGCATCTCATCCTGTATTTAATGGTGAATGACCAAACAAAATGGTTTAAAGGAGAATGAAAACGACGATGCAGCTTGGAGATATGTTCGTTAATAGTAAAATAACACCGTTAGGAATCGATACCCCTGCCCCTGCTTTCAGCTGGAGCTATCGGAATGATTCAGCCTGGGCGAAGCGGCAAACCGCGTACCGCATCATCGTGTCCGATTCAGAATCAGAATTGCGGGATGCGAATGGAAATATATGGGACACAGGCGAGGTAGCAAGCAGACAAAACGTTCATCTGCCTTACCAAGGTTCTCCGCTCCAATCTCGTCAGCGTTATTATTGGAAGATACAGGTATGGGATCAGGACGGCAGCATGGTCGAGAGTCCTGCTTCGTGGTGGGAAATGGGACTTTTAAACGCCGAGGATTGGACCGCAAGCTGGATTGCCGAGCCGGAGCTCTCCTCCGGTCAAGGGGCCTCCCTGCCGCTGTTCCGGCATGAATTCGACCTGCATAAGCCGATAGCCAGAGCCAGAGCTTATTTATGCGGATTGGGGCACTTCGAGCTGCGGCTGAACGGGAATAAAGTCAGCGACAACGTGCTGGAGCCGGGCTGGACGAATTATCATAAGACTTGTCTTTATTGCGTATACGACGTAACAAATTATCTTCAAGCAGGAGCCAATGCGGCAGGCGTTATGCTTGGCAATGGATTTTACAACGTGACCGGCGGCCGTTACCGCAAGTATAAGGGCTCGTTCGGCAGGCCCAAATGCCTGGTTCAACTGGAGGTCACCTATGACGACGGCTCAGTGGATACAATCGCAAGTCATCCGGACTGGAGAACTTCTTCGGGGCCGATCACCTTTACGTGCATTTACGGCGGCGAGGACTTCGATGCCCGTCTGCTGCCAAAGGGTTGGGATCAAGCCGGTTTCCGGGAAGATCATTCTTGGAGGAATGCCATTGGTGCAGAGGTCCCCACGGGAAAGCTGAAATCGCAAGAAACGGCACCATTAAAGGTGATGAAGACGTTTCAGCCCGTAAGCTTCACGGAGCCCTCTCCTAACCTGTATGTCGCTGATCTTGGACAAAACTTCTCCGGGTGGGTTGAGCTTACGGTAAAAGGTCCTGCCGGTGCGCAAGTCACTCTGACTCCAGCAGAATTATTGAAGGAAGACGGAACCGTCAATCAAAAATGGACCGGTTCCCCCACCAAACTGCATTTTACTCTCGCCGGAAGCGGTGAGGAAGTTTGGAAACCGCGCTTCACCTATACCGGCTTCCGTTATGTGCAGATCGAAGGAGCCGCTCCGTCCGCCATCGCAGCCGGAGATCACGGGCTCCCTTCTACCCCACTGCTGCTTCGGCTGGAAGGCCAAATGATCTATCCCGACACGCCGGTTACAGGCAGCTTCGAATGCTCGGATACACTGCTGAACCGCACGCACGAATTGATTAACTGGGCTATAGCAAGCAATATGAAAAGTATTTTTACCGACTGCCCTCATCGTGAAAAGCTCGGCTGGCTCGAGCAGGTCCATCTGATGGGGCCTTCCGTTATCTATAATTATCAGATCGAATCCTTACTGATCAAAACGATGGAGGACATTCGCGACACCCAGCTTCCTAACGGAATGGTGCCGACCACGGCGCCGGAATATGTCGTCTTCCTGGAGCCATGGCATCGCTTCCGCGATTCCGTATCCTGGGGTGCCGCCTATGTGCTGACCGCATGGAACCTGTACCGCTTCTATGGGAACATGCGACCCATGGCGGAGCATTATTCTGGAATGAAAGCCTATATCGATTATGTCACGCAATGCTCGGATTCCTATATTGTTCAAGACGGCCTGGGTGATTGGTACGATGTCGGTGAAGGAGATCCCGGCTTTGCGAAGAATACGCCAGTCCCTCATACGGAAACCGCCATGTTTTACCACATGGTGGATATCTTTGCCCAAATGGCGGAGCTGCTGCAACATGCCGAGGATGCGGTTCAATATAAGACCCTGGGGGAAAATATTAAGACAGCGTTCAACCGCACGTTCTTTGACCCAAAGACATCCAACTACGCGACAGGCAGTCAAACATCCAACGCTATGCCGATAGTCCTGGGGCTTGTGGAAGAACATCATAGAGATGCGGTCCTCCACCATCTCATTGAGGACATTCGCCGGAGAGGATATCATACTAACGCCGGTGATATAGGCCACCGCTATGTGCTGCTCGCTCTTGCCATGAACGGCCGATCGGACGTCTTGTACCAAATGACGCGCTCAACCGAGCATCCAAGCTATGGGTATCAGATCGCCCATGGAGCCACCACATTGACGGAAGCCTGGGACGGCCCGACGGTAGGCAAATCCCAGAACCATTTTATGCTGGGGCACCTGGAAGAATGGCTCTATTGGGGTTTGGCAGGCATTCGTTACCATTATGATGCTTCGCATGGCTCCTATCACCTCACAATTAAGCCGTTTGTGCCTGATGACATGGAATACGTTAGAGCAGAGCATCAGCTGCCTGTGGGGCGGGTTCATGTTGAATGGCAGCAGAGTTTTCATGAGAATGAAGGGAAGTCTCTGACTCTAAAAGTGACCATCCCCGTAAATTGCACAGCAGAAGTGCACATCCCTTCGAGTTCCGGTTCCGCAGTGACAGAAAATGGTATACCCGTAGAGGAATCCTCCTCTATTTCTGTCGTAAGGAAGGAATCAGACTATAAAGTCGTCCGATTGTCATCCGGTCCCTATGAGTTTATCAGCGCTTTATAAGTTCTCCTTGATCTGCGCGGCTTGCAGCTTAGCCAGGTTCCGTCGGAGCCGCGCCTCTCCTCTTCCCTTTTTTCCCAACAGTAACATAGGTTCGGCTACCGGCAATGCGCAAAAAACCGCCGAAGCCATTATAGGCTGCAGCGGCTCTATCCCAAGCTATACAATTACTGCGGATTCGTTTCCTTAGGGATTTCATTTAAGCTTGGAGGTACATCGGCCGCATTTTTGGCCTGCATGACTGCTTCCTCCGTAAACTTGTTTTCCTTGAAGTTCGGATTATTCTTCGTATTTTCTTTGGCATTATCCATTCACAGCTCACCCCCTCTGTCCATAGCGTTTAGTATTTCCATTTTCTAGACGGAAATGTATTTTGTAATAAAAATTTAACAAAACCCTCGACAGCGTTTTACATATTTTACATTCCGTTCGTATTATAATAACTCGATGTGAGGAAAAAAATGTAACTGATTGGGGACTAAGGGAAAAATGGATGATGTATTGCTGAAAAGTAATATGGAGAAGATGCAAAACCGGCTGTATCAATTGGTTGAAAAATCCGGCAGCTTGGTGGATCCCCGGGTGGTTGAATTAAGCCAGCAAATCGACCATTTGGTTGTCACCTTGCAGCAAAGAAGACTTAAATATCACCGGACAAGCCTCCTTAAAAATAAAGCCTCTTTTTAGAAGTCGCCCTTGATAAACATTACATGATGTGTTATATTGAAATCAAGCAAAATCAAGGTTTTTTGCTGACATGGCACTCTCATTGCAGCTGGAATCCCCTATCTTGATACAGCATAACGATCATGTAAAGGAGCGATTTGATATGGCTTACCAAGCTCAAAACCAGCAGGACAAACAGACCATTTCCGTTGAGTTGACTTTAAATGAGGCATTGGCTTTAACAGGTGTACGTTTTCCTCAGAATCATCAATTGGAAGTGGACGCCATGAGTAAAATTAAACGTTCATTAGAGGATCAAATTTTGCTTGATCCCAAGAGGAAAACGGTTCAATAGCTTAATCGTGCATATGAATACAGATCTCCTCCCCCATTGGGCAGAGGGGATCTTTTTGTATATAATGAACTTATACAAAAAGCTTCACCAAAGGAGTTTGAGAAACCATGAAAACAACCATTGCAGCAACTATCGATCAACATGCGGATACATTTATTGAAATCTCGCGCTATATCGGAGAGCATCCCGAGCTTGGGCATGAAGAATGGTTAGCCTCACGCCGGCTGATGGATGAGCTGAAGCGCCATGGATTTGAAATTCAAAATCCGGTGCTGGATTTGCCTACCGCTTTTATCGGTACGTTTTCCAGCGGAAAGCCCGGCCCTGTCGTTGCTTTTCTATGCGAGTATGATGCGCTGGCCGATCTGGGGCATGCTTGCGGCCATCATATCATTGGAACGATGGGCATTGCGGCGGCGATCGGACTGCAATCGGTCATTCGTGAAACCGGCGGTACCATTCGTGTCTATGGCACACCGGCCGAAGAAACCAAAGGCGCCAAAGTCCCCATGTCGGCCGAAGGCTTGTTCGACGATGTTGATTTTGCCCTGATGGCTCACCCCTATCATACGTACGAGAAATCCGGAGAATCGTTGGCCATGGATGCCATTCAATTCGAATATTTCGGCAAAGCCGCACATGCCGCGGCAAGCCCTTATGAAGGCGTTAATGCATTGGATGCCGTATTGCTGCTCTTCCAGTCGATCAATGCGCTCAGGCAGCAGCTCCAAAGCCACGTTCGGATTCACGGGATCATTCCGGAGGGCGGGAAAGCGGCTAACATCATTCCGGATTATGCCTCCGCGCAATTTTATGTGCGGTCATCCAACCGGCCTTACACTGATGAGGTCGTGCAAAAGGTCATGCGTTGTGCCGAAGGGGCCGCTCTCCAAACCGGTTGTACGCTCAAGACCTCCAATTACGAGTTCTCCTATGATGAGCTCATTACCAACCAGACCCTATCCGACCTGTTTACCAAAAATTTGATCGCTATGGGCGTCAAGGAGGAAGAAATCCAGTACGGTAAGGATCACGGCTCCGTCGATCTCGGAAATGTATCGAGACATTGTCCGACCATCCATCCTTATATTAAGGTTATCGATGAAGTCCATCTTCTTCATACCAAGGAATTCCGTGATCTCGCGATGAAGGATCGCGCCTTCGAAGGAATGCTTCTTGGAGCCAAAGTGTTGGCGAACACCGCATATGATGCGATTGCCAATCCCGACATTTTGAAGGCCATCCGTGATGAATTCAAGAAAAGCTTGAATAGAGCCTAAGCAAGCAATCGCAGTAAAAAAAGGATTGAAATGCCAATTAGCTTCTGCTATGCTTCTCTTAATGGTGATCTTAGGAAGGAGACGATAGGATGAATTCAATTCTGAAGTCTTGCAAGCAGCACGGACCGCTCTTTCCTATTCAGCTTATAACGGCAATGAAGAACTAAGGCCTTGTGCTTTAGTTCTTTTTTTTGCCCCAAGACTTGTTCTTTGTTCTTAAAAGTCACTTTTATGGAGGTGCAGCAAATGTCCAGGTACAATCGCATTCTGATCAAGCTAAGCGGCGGCGCCGTTGCAGGAGCCAATGATTTCGGCTTTGATCCTGACCGTCTGGAGCATATCGCCCGGGAAATCGAAAGTGTGATAGCGATGGGAATCGAGGTTTCCATTGTTATTGGAGGCGGCAATATATTCCGGGGAAATATGGCCGAGTATTGGGGTATTGAACGTGTGGAGGCAGATAATATCGGCACATTGGCCACGGTGATTAACAGCTTGATGCTGAGGGGGGTACTGAAGCTAAAGACGGGCAAAGAGGTCCGGGTGATGTCTTCGTTCCCCGTAAATTCGGTTGCCGAGCCTTACATTCGGCTGCGCGCCATCCATCATCTTGAAAAAGGCTATATTGTGATTTTTGCCGGCGGCAATGGCCAGCCTTATGTAACAACGGACTATCCGTCGGTCCAGCGTGCACTTGAAGTAAACTGTGACGCAATTCTTGTTGCGAAGCAAGGGGTTGATGGCGTTCTGGACAGTGACCCTAGGTTGAACCCATCGGCCAGACCGTACGCTTCCTTGCCGTATGACGAAGTGCTGAACCAAAACCTGACAGTCATGGATCAATCGGCCTTTATTCTCGCTAGAGATTACAAGCTGCCGGTGTTCGTGTTTAACTTCGATAATGCCGGCTCCATGAAAGCAATTTGCGAAGGAGAGCCGGTCGGAACCGCAATCTATCACGGCGCCCCTATCGCATATAGAGAGTAGGCAGGGCTTAAGCTTACAGCACCTTGCTCAAAAACTCCTTCGTTCTTGCTTGCTGGGGATTCGCGAATACCTCCGCCGGATTCCCCTGCTCGATAATTTTGCCGCCGTCCATAAAGACGAGGCGGCTGCCCACTTCCCGGGCAAAGCCCATCTCATGGGTGACTACCACCATGGTCATGCCGTCCTTGGCCAGCTGCTTCATGACATCGAGCACTTCCCCAACCATTTCCGGATCCAGTGCACTCGTGGGCTCGTCGAATAACAGCATATCCGGCGACATGGCCAGCGCACGTGCGATGGCGATTCTTTGCTTTTGTCCGCCGGAGAGCTGACCCGGGTACCGGTCCGCTTTATCCAGGAGCCCGATTTTGCGAAGCAGCTCATGAGCGATTTTATTCGCCTCTTCCGTACTCATGCCTTTCAGCTTGCGGGGAGCTAACGTAATATTTTCCAGAACCGTCATATGCGGGAACAGGTTGAACTGCTGAAACACCATGCCCATTTTTTGACGCAGCTTATTAATATCCGTCTTCCCATTCAGCAGCGAGATCCCTTCGAATACGACATCGCCTCCCGTCGGCTGTTCCAGCAGGTTCAAGCAGCGCAGGAACGTACTTTTTCCGGAACCGCTGGGTCCAATAACTACGACGACTTCTCCCTTGGCGATATCGATATCAATCCCGGTCAATACATGGTGGTTACCAAAAGATTTGTGCAAATCCGTTACTTTAATCAGAGGTCCTCATCCTCCTTTCGGCAATACCGAGAATCTTGGATAACGTGAAGGTGATGACAAAGTAAATAAGCGCGGCGATAATGAGCGGTTCGAACGGACGGAAAGAATTACCGCGAACCGTATCCGCGTTGTACATCAACTCGCTGATTCCGATGACGGACACGATGGACGATTCTTTGATAATGACGATGAACTCGTTGCCTAGAGCAGGCAGCACGTTGCGAATCGCCTGCGGCAGAATAATGAAGCGCATAGCCATGCTGTGAGGCATACCAAGCGATCTCGCCGCCTCCATCTGTCCTTTATCGATGGCTTGAATCCCTGCACGGAATGTCTCGGCCACATAAGCCGCGCTGTTAACCGATAATGCAACGACCCCGGCCATAAATTCAGGGAATGCAGTCCCCAAGGCGGGAACCTCCGGGAATTGGATTCCAAGCTTCGGCAAGCCGTAGTAAAACAAAAACAGCTGTACAAGAAGCGGAGTTCCTCTAATAAACTCGATGTACGCAGTGGCGATCATCTTCAATGGAGCTATCCGGGATAGGCGCATCAGAGCCAGGATTACCCCGAGAATAACACCGATAATGACGGTAAACAAAGACAACAGCAAGGTTACCTTGGCGCCATTCAAGAAAAACATGTAGTACTTAGGCAAAAAAGAAAAATCCACCGGATCGGCTCCTTCTTCTAGTTGTAATAAACCAAACAAAAACCCGACGGATCTCCGCACAGGTTTTTGTTATCGTGCTTGGTCTTATTATTCCACCAAATCGTTCGCTTCCATTACAAATTTATCCACGGTTTTGTCCTTCATCAGCTTGTCCAGCGAAGCATTCATTGCATCCACCAGATCGGAGCTTCCTTTCTTCACTGCGATAGCAGAACCGCTGTCTTCCGTAGACAATTTGATATCCGAAATGATCAGATCCGGATTTTTGGACAAGTAAGCAGTTGCTACAGGCTGCTCAACTACTAAAGCTTCTGTCTTCTTGCTCTTCAAATCCAGCATCAGGTCGGAGATTTTGCCAAGAGCCTTCATCTCGGAGCCCGGCATTTGCTTAGTCACGATTTGTTCCTGCGTAGCACCTTTTTGTGCGCCGACTCTCTTGCCTTCCAAATCTTTGATAGATTTGTATTTATCCTTGTCCTCCGCACGAATAACCACCGTTTGCACCGCTGTATAGTAGATTTTGGTGAAATCTACGCTTTGCTGACGTTCCGGCGTCGGCGTCATTCCGGAGATGATGAAGTCGATATTGCCCGCTTCCAATGCTGGCAGCAAGCCTTCATATTTCAAATCTTTAATTTCAAGCGTGACACCCAGATCTTTGGCTAGAGTTTTGGCAATCTCAATATCAAAGCCTACGATCGTATCCTTGCCGTTGACTTCTTTATGAAACTCATAAGGAGGATAGTCGGCGCTAGTACCTACGACAATTTTGCCCGATTTTTTAATTTGCTCCAGCTTGGTCGCCTTAGCCTCTTCCGGTTTACCTGCGCCAGCCGAGGAAGAATCTGCTGCCGGTTTTTGTCCGCATGCCGATAGAAGCAGAACCAGGCTTAAAAGCATAAGAATGATAACTTTCGATTTAAACATTGGTCAATTCTCCTTTCTAAATAACTTCCACATTATATCCCACATGCCCCGCTTTGACAATAACGTAATCTTTACGACAGAGGGTTAGAAAATCTATGATTCGCTCTAGCATTACTCCCCCATAGTTTAGTATAATAAAAAGGTTTTGAAGCAGCTACCATCGGAGGAATAGCAATGATTACCAATAAAAGAAGCCCTTTCCCATTGTGGATAGTTTTTACCGCAGGGATCATAGCCATCTCGTTCTCATCTATCTTCGTCAAGCTGTCATCAGCACCGGTCTCGGTATCCGGGATGTACAGACTCTTCATTACAAACCTGCTGATGCTGCCTATGATGTGGAAATATATACCAGAAATTAAGAAGCTATCCAGAAAGGATTGGCTCTTGCTTATCGGCTCCGGTGCAGCTCTCGGCCTTCACTTCCTGCTATGGATGGCTTCCTTGAAATACACGTCGGTAGCAAGCTCCACCGTGCTTCTTACTTTAGAGCCAATCTTTGTTCTGGCCGGAGCCTTCATCGTTTATCGGGAACGGACAACCACAGCCGCTGTGGCCGGAATCTGCCTTGCGGTCTTAGCCGCTATGATGATTGGGTTTAAAGACTTTACCGTTTCGGGGAGCGCATTGCTAGGGGATCTGCTCTCACTTCTGGGGACTGCTGCCGTGGCGGTACATATGCTTCTGGGTCAAAAACTGAGCAAGCATATCCCCTCTCTGCTGTACAGCTTTGTCGTATTCTTAGTGGCCGGGATATGCTTTGCCATCTACAACGGCTTTAACGGATATTCGTTCATTGATTACTCGATTAACGAATATGTCTTATTTCTGCTCTTAGCTATTGTGCCTACAGTATTCGGCCATGTTCTGTTCAATTGGGCGCTCAAGTATGTTAACGCAGCCTCCGTGTCCAGCGCCGTCTTGGGGGAGCCGATAGGAGCCACCCTTTTAGCCTGGATAATCTTGGGGGAATCCATTAATGCGATTCAGGTTGCTGCAGGTCTTTTGCTTATATTCGGCGTATGGATATTCATTAGAAACAATCATGTCCGGTATGAGCCGCAAAAAGCTCAGTAGCAGATTCATGATAGGGTAGAGAAAAATGAAAAACGGCGCTCCGCGTACGGAGGCCGTTTTGGTGCGTTACAGCATATTAAAGGAGCGGAGTCTTCGCCCACCAGATTTCATAGTGGATGCCTGAAGGAAATCATTTATTCAGATCATTAATTCTGATTCAGAAACACCGGGACGGGGAGATGGATAAAATCATACAGCTGCTTGGTCACGCCGCCTTTGCCAAAACGAAGGATGCTGCCGTTAGTGCGCTCCGCTCCGTTCTTTTCCTTAACGAGGTTCAAAAAGGATACGGTAGCGCTCCGCCGCTGAAGCACATTCTTATATCCGAAATTGTATAACCATTGGTCTATCGTATTATAGATCCCACGATTCAAACCGAACGTTTGAAAGCAATACGTGACAAACTGGATATCCGGCAAATGCAATACTTCCGATTCACTCAATTCGGACCATGATTCCACATTGGCTATCATCGAACTTCACTCCCCCAGATTTAAGGTAATAGAGTCATCCTGCTATAGAAACCAAAAAGACCGCCCGATTATCCGCAATTCCTAAAGGGAATTCGCGAATTTTCGAACAGTCTCCGGTATACCGGTCGACAGCTATATAGTTCAGCCTTTGCGGCGGTTTCCTTGTTGTCTGGCATCTACAGCATGCTGATCCCGTAAAGCGGCTTCAGACTCGAATCTTTTACGTTCGGTCCTCTCAATTTGTACGATTCTGCCGTCATGCACCACAATCTGCACCGTGCCGTACTCCAATCCATTAACAGAGTTCACAATTCTGCTGCTCCACAGTTCATCTACTTGTAACGGTTTTGCCATTTGCCATCCCTCCATTAATATTATTCCTATGTTTTTTGTCGGAATATAGACTAAAAAAATAATGTCAGATTGTCCAGTCGTACCAGTCGTTTCTTCGTTTCTCTAAGGATAACAGCCAGTTTTTCGTAGCCGAAATCAGTTGAATATAGGCTTGACCGGAGGAATACGTATGATCCGCTTGGAAAATAACCTCTTTGTCGCATTGTCCCTGCGATCTTAACCAGAACAGCTTTTGATACAGGAAGCAGTAATCAACGGGAATCACATCATCATTCGTTCCATGCACGACGAACACATCTCCGGTAAACTTTCGGGTTTGCTCCAGAGGCTGATGACCTGCTAGCGATTCGAAATAGGCAGGCTTGAAGGAATAGCCCAAGTAATCGGAGGAACCCAATTGAACGGCTTCCTCATATGTTTTTTTGCCAATAATCTTTATGATATCGTTAAAAGGATGAGCCACGGCGGACCAAAGCACCAGCGACTTAATTCTTTTATCTCTAGCAGCGGTAAGTACAGCTACTGCACCCCCCAGGCTGTGGCCGAGAAGAATGACACGGGCAGGATCTACGCAATCGATCTTCAAGGCATAATCAATGACAGAACGGGTTTGGTCGATCATCGCATCCAGCCCGC
This sequence comes from Paenibacillus sp. OAS669, assembly GCF_014873645.1. Classification (NCBI taxonomy): domain Bacteria; kingdom Bacillati; phylum Bacillota; class Bacilli; order Caryophanales; family Paenibacillaceae; genus Paenibacillus; species Paenibacillus sp. OAS669. Next base: position 238,670 of record NZ_JADBDR010000002.1, on the reverse strand, counting down.
CGGACCCGTAATCCCCGGAGCTCTCTCCGCATCCTGCAAAATCAAACCGCAGCACCATGTAGCCTTGTTCGCTAAACTCCCTTGCCGCTTTGACAAACAGCCGGTCGACGCCGATCCGGTTGCCGATAAATCCGTGGGCGATAATAATAATTGGATTTTTGGACCCGGTCGACGCAGGATAATGAAGAGTTGCCGCCAGCTCCGCATATTCGCTTTGTATTGTGATGTGATGTTCCATTGACAACTCTTCCTTTCGATTAAATGTGTACCGGCAGCGGATCGATTTTCAAACCGTTCTCCACCGTTAGATTTTCCCTATCATTGAACAAATAAACCCGATGAATAAGAACCTGTACCGGATCACCCGGTTTTAACGTCTCAAGCTCCAAGGATCTGTATGCGAATAAGATCTGGTCATGCACCTCTACCTCCACCTGCCAGTTGGTGCCGCGGAAATAAATGTTTTTGACCGTGCCCATCTCTGTAGCGGAAGGAAACGAGATTTCGCTGGAGAACCCGATTTCGACAAATTCAGGCCGGATAATGGCTTTGGCGTCCTGCAGCTCGGCTTTCTCAAAGCCTTTGAACGTATTGATGCGTTCCAGACTGTTCGATTCCCCGATAAATCCGGCGACGAACGGTGTTTCCGGATTTTGATAAATATCGATCGGCGTCCCCTTTTGCTCCAAGGCTCCTTGATTGATGATCATGATCTGATCGGCTACCTCGACCGCCTCCTCCTGATCGTGGGTGACGAAGATGGTCGTAATTCCGACCCGATTGATCATATCCTTAAGCCAAGTGCGCAGCTCCTTGCGGACCTTCGCATCAATGGCGGCAAAAGGCTCATCGAGCAGCAGCAGCTGAGGCTCAGGGGCAATGGCCCGGGCAAAAGCAACCCGCTGCCGTTGTCCCCCCGATAGCTGGTGAGGCAGCCTCTTTTCCAGACCCTTCAGTCCAGTAAGCTCCACCAGCTCGCTGACCCGGGCTTTGATCTCCGACTTCGGCCGCTTCTGAACCGACAAGCCGAAGGCGATATTTTCAAATACACTCATATGGCGAAACAGCGCGTAATTCTGAAATACAAATCCGATGCCCCGCTCCTGGGGAGGAAGATGATTCACCTTTTGTCCGTGAAACAAAATCTCCCCGGAGTCCGGCTCCTCCAGGCCTGCCAGCATACGCAGGATGGTCGTTTTACCGCCGCCGCTCGGTCCGAGCAGGCCGATCAGCTTTCCTTTTTCAATCTCAAAACTGACGTCTTTGGTGGCTTGAAAGCGGCCAAAGCTTTTCATCAAGTGTTTGGCTACGATATGCATGCTCTCTTACTCCCCTTCCTGCTGCTTCAAACCGTTAAACTTCCATTCAATGACCGACTTTACCACAAGCGTGATAATTGCAAGCAGCACCAGCAAGGATGCCATGGCAAAAGCGCCTGCGAAGTTGTACTCGTTATACAAGATTTGAATATGGAGCGGAACCGTGTTCGTTGAACCGCGGATGTGTCCCGAGACGACGGAAACAGCGCCGAACTCTCCCATCGCTCTTGCGTTACACAAGATGATCCCGTACAAGAGCCCCCATTTAATGTTGGGCAGCGTTATCTTCCAGAAGATGCGCCAGCCTTTGGCGCCTAGCGTTACGGCGGCTTCCTCTTCTTGAACGCCCTGCGCCTGCATCAGAGGGATTAGCTCGCGCGCTACAAAGGGGAATGTAACGAATACCGTTGCGAGCACAATGCCCGGCAGCGCGAATATGATTTTGATATCATGCTCTCCCAGCCAGGGCCCGAACCACCCTCTGGCTCCGAATAATAACACATAGATCAAACCGGAGATGACGGGCGATACGGCGAAAGGAAGATCTATTAGAGTAATGAGTATATTTTTCCCTTTAAATTTGAACTTGGTAATCGCCCATGCTGCCGCGACGCCGAACACTAGATTGAGCGGAACGGCAATGGCCGCCGTCATTAGAGTCAGTCTTATGGCTGCTGCGGCATCCGGATCGGAAAATGCCTTGAAGTACACTTCGCTGCCCTTTCGGAATGCCTCGACAAACACTGAAATGAGCGGAAGCACAAGCAGAAAGCCCAGGAATGCTATTGCAATGGCGATTAAAATCCATTTCACGACCGCCGGTTCGGTAATGTGCTTGGGCCTATCCTTAACTCCCGAACCTATTTTTACGGTTGCCACGTATCCGGCCATGGGGGTCCCTCCTCAGAGTTTTGCTGTGCAAAACTTACATCGTAAGCGTTGCTGAGTTTTGCTGTACAAAACTTACATCGTAAGCGTTAATTCGATACATTCAAGCGGTTCGCCCGCCATTGGATGAAGTTGATGACTAGCAGCATCAGGAATGAAATGACCAGCATGACAAGCGCGATAGCGGTTGCTCCTGCATAATCGTACTGCTCCAGTTTGGTCATGATAAGCAGCGGGGCAATTTCGGTCTTCATCGGCATGTTCCCCGAGATGAAAACGACGGAGCCGTACTCTCCCACCGCTCTGGCGAAAGCTAGCGTAAATCCGGTCAACAAGGCCGGCAGCAGCTCGGGAAAAATAATTTTCCTGAACGTTCTCCATCTGCGCGCACCAAGACTAACCGCTGCCTCCTCAATATCCTTCTCCAGCTCCTCGATAACCGGCTGCAGTGTGCGTACAACAAAGGGAATGCCGATAAACGTAAGGGCAAGCGCGATGCCGATAGGGGTAAAGGCAACCTTGATGCCAAGGGGCTCGAGAATACTGCCGATCCAGCCATTTTGCGAATAGATCGTGGTCAAGGCAATCCCCGCTACGGCTGTAGGCAGAGCGAACGGAAGATCAACCAGCGCGTCTATGAACCGTTTGCCCGGAAAAGAATATCGTACAAGGACCCAGGCAACGATAAATCCGAATACCGTGTTAACCAATGCAGCCCCGATAGCCGTCCCGAAGCTGATTTTGTAGGATGCGAGGACACGCGGATCCGTGACCACGTGCCAAAACTGCACCCATGACAACCCTGACGTTTTTATGAAGATGGCAGATAACGGAAAGAGGACGATTAAACTGAGATATAACACCGTGAAGCCCATCGACAATCCAAAACCAGGTAATATACTGCGCTCTTTCCAACCTTTTGCCATGGATTTCTCTCCTCTGACTTTCATACTCTTTCATTCCTACTCTATCTCTTAAAGTTATGGCTTATAGATTTGGTCAAACACACCGCCATCGTTAAAATGCGTCTTCTGCGTCTTCGTCCATCCGCCGAACGGTTCATCGTCTATGGTGAACAGGTTGATTTTACTGAATTGGGATTCATATTTCTTGGCTACCGCTTCCAGACGAGGACGGTAGTAATTTTTAGCTGCAATATTTTGGCCTTCCTCGGAGTACAAGTATTCCAGGTACGCTTGTGCTACTTCACGGGTTCCTTTTTTATCGGCGACTTTATCGACAACTGCAACCGGAGGCTCAGCCAGCACGCTGATAGAAGGCGTTACAATCTCGTATTTATCTTTGCCAAACTCGTTAATAGACAAGTAAGCTTCATTTTCCCAGGCAATCAAGACATCACCAATGCCGCGCTGTACGAAGGTCGTTGTAGAATCACGGGCCCCGGAATCCAGCACCGGCACGTTTTTGAACAGCTGTTGGACGAAATCCTTCGCTTTGGCCTCATCCTTTCCATACTTCTGATATGCATAGCCCCAAGCGGCTACGTAATTCCAGCGGGCGCCGCCCGATGTCTTCGGATTCGGGGTAATAACCTGAACACCCGGTTTGATCAAATCGTCCCAGTCCTTGATCCCTTTGGGATTCCCTTTTTTAACCAGGAAAACTATCGTTGAAGTGTAAGGAGAGCTGTTGTTGGCCAGCTTCTTCTGCCAATCCTTCTGAATCAAGCCCGCCTCCTGGATCGCATCAATATCATAAGCGAGTGCCAATGTTACGACATCCGCCTCCAGACCGTCAATCACCGATCGCCCTTGTTTGCCGGAGCCGCCGTGGGATTGCTTGAAGGTAACGGATTGGCCTGTTTTATTTTTCCAATAGGTTGCAAATGCTTTGTTATAATCCTGGTACAGTTCGCGTGTAGGGTCATAGGATACGTTGAGAAGCTCTACGGGCTTTGCCGCTGCCGTCTTATTGTCCGGCGAGCCTGTCGGAGCCGTTCCCGCCGCAGGGGCTCCTGCTCCTCCGCCGCATGCGGTAAGACCCAGCAAGGATAAACTGACTAAACTGACAACGGACCACTTTTTCCAATTCAACAGGCGTACATTCGACATATTTATTTTCTCCCCTCATTTATATAGGACCAAGTCGAACCATATGTAATCTGTTGTTCAATAAGAAGCTTTCGTCTCCTTATCTCGGCTTGAAATCTCCGGTGGTCCGGTTGATTAACTTTTATTCCGATCTGATTACTATGATTTATAGTCAGTATATTAGCACCGCTGGTGAAATGTGTCAATCGTTTTTTAGCATTTTATCAAAAGCAAAATAACCCCGTAAGGCAGCTCTTGGCGTCAAAGCCGATTCAAGTGCTTGCGGGGACTCTATATAGCAAAAAAACCTTCGGATCACCCAGGATCCAAAGGCTCTTTGGTTATACATTATTGGTTCGTTGCTTTAGCCGCACAGTCATCACAATAGCCAAAAATTTCAAATCGGTGGTTCATAATTTGAAAGCCTCCCGGCAAATTGGGAACATGCTTCATCGGACAAAATTCGAAGGTAACGGTTTTCTCGCATTGCAGACAGATCATATGGTGATGATGATGCGATTGGCAGCGCGCACGAAATTTCACGCCCTCATTCAAATAAAACTGCTCCAGCACGCCCATTTCACTTAACAGACGAAGGTTCCGATATACCGTATCAAAGCTGACGCCAGGATACTTTTGCCTCATGGACTCATAGACATCCTTGGGGGACAAATACCCTTCGGCCTCCGCAAATAAAGCAGCCAAGCTCTTGCGTTGATCCGTAATTCGCCATCCTTTATTGGCCATCGCCCGGACCATTTCCTGAATGGTTTCTTGCGTATGTTGTTCATGCTCATGATTTGACATAGTTATCCCTCAATTTATGCATACTTAGGTTAATAATGCCCGATTTTGCCAACGGAGTCAATCCTCTCGCTCCAGTGCCGCCAGTTCCGCCGCGAGCCTTTCCTTCGAAAAATGCTCCCCGATAAATACGGCTACATTAGGCAAATCTTCCTTGGGAGTTATTTTTACAAAATCCATTTCATGGTAAGCGTATTGGAATAAAAACAAGCTGGCCGTATCCGAAAAACGAAGAATGCCTTTGGCGCGATATACCTCTTGTGGCAGTCTGCCGACCAGCGCCTCAAATTCCTCACTATCAATAGGTTTGCTAAAATAATGGGTGTACACCATGACATGATCATGGGAGTGATGCATCTCGTGTCCATGTCCGGTATGGTGATCGTGATGATGAGACGGGTCTGTGCACACGCCATCTTCCACGTGACAATGAGCATGATCCGCTTCACTATGCGCGTGCTCCGATGCCGTAACCGTCCCTTCAGCTTCTGTTAACCGATCAAACAAGCTCATATCGACTTGACAGCGAACCGTCGCCGTCATGGGAGCAATCGGGTTCAGCTCGCGAAGGCCTTGTTCAATAGCTGCAATCGCATCGATTGGAACCAAATCGATCTTGTTTAAAATCAGCTGCGTCGCGCAGCGAATTTGATCCTGCATAAGACGGAAGGTTTTGCTCTTCCCTCCTTCATGCTGCTTTTGAAATTGAGCGGCGTCGATGACCGTAATAACGGATTTTAATTCAAGCTCCGTTAACAGCGAAGCATCGGTCACACCATCCAATATTTCAATCGGGTTCGCTGCACCCGTACATTCAACGAATATCACATCGGGGTCATTATCCCGGATCAAGTCCCTCAGCTCTAGCCCCAGATCCCCACGGATCGTGCAGCATATACAACCGCTCAGCATCTCGGTCATCGGAACATCGTCTTCCACCAGCATGCCGTCCAAATTGACATCGCCCAGCTCATTCATGAGCACTGCGGGCTTTTTGCCGCTTTGCTTATAATATTCAATGGCCTGCGATAGTAGCGTCGTCTTACCGCTCCCCAGAAATCCGGATAAAATGTGTACGGGTACGGCCTTTGTCATGATCGCTTTCTCTCCTCGCCTATCTGCAAATAAAATCATCGTATAAGAAAATTGTAGCTCTTACCGATGGCAATGTCAATTATGAGTAATTATTACTATTAACAAATCACCATTACCATCCTTTGTACGAATCCTTTTGATACATAAGCCGAGACCGGACATCAGAGATCAAATATAAAGTTCCTGAAACGACAGCCAGCTCTCTTTTCTCCGATTCATGCAGCAGCTTCCCTTTCACCTCATAATAACAAACGTTTTTATGCATCGTCTATCTAGTAATAGCCATAAAATGTATTCATCTATTATAAACCAAACGGACTAAGGGTTTTGAAACTGTCCTATCGGGCCGACTAATTTGGTATTCTTAAACATATGCAGCTGTAAGAGCTTATATCGTTTGTCAAAGAACGTCAGCTTCGCAGGAAAGGTGGTTCCATAATGAAAAACATGCTGGGTCCTTCCATCCAGGTTGATCCGACCTTCCCCTATTACCGGAATCGGTCGCCGCAAAGCGTTGCCGATGAGCTATGGATCGCAGGTTACAGGGTTGTCCGTTATTTCGTGACCGACGAGACCCAAGTGAATGATCAGCTGCTCAAGAAGCTGCGCGACCGAGGCTTTGCCGTATGGGCAACGGTTCTGGGCAACGGAACCTATACGACGGCGCATTTGCCCGACGATTGGCCGGAATGGCAGATGACCTTATTAAAGCCGGTCAACGACGGGTATTACCGTCTCTCTCCCTTCAGCTACCGCTATGTGGCCTGGAAAAAACAAGCGCTGGCCCGGCTGGTCCGTACCTATCCCTTTGACGGCTTGGAGATAGCGGAGCCTTATTTTCCCGAATGGAACGGGTTGTCCAGCAGCGTATACGGCGATGTCGGCCCTTATGCGCGCGCCGCTTTCAAGCAGCAGTACGGCTCGGATATTCCGGATTTTAAATACGCCTCCTCACCCCTTTACTATAAAAAAAATCCGATTCTGTACCGCCAATGGGTCGAGTTCCGAGTCCATGCGGTGAACCACTTTTTATTCGAGCTCATCAACGGAACGCATGGAGTTAGAGAGGCGAGACCCGATATCCGGATCGCCACCTGGTCACTCGGGATCGATGCGGGGCCAGATTCAGTGCAAAAGCTCAGGGAATATCAAGGGATCGATGCTAACTCGATGATTGCTTACGTAAGGCCTGATGTCCACTTCATTCAGACGCATTGGCCTGATTGGATGCGATGGATGCTGCCGGCGGACTACATTCAACGTTATGAGCCCTTCACCTCCCGAATACGAGCCCAATTTCCGAGTTTACCACTAGGTATTCAAACCGACATCGGTTCGTTGAAAAATATGAGGCGCAGCCGGGAATGGCTGTGGAAGTTTGCCGAAACGGCTGCCAAGCTCGGCTACGCTTCATGGACCGCCTATGAATACCATTTGGGCAAGTACATGTACGATGAGCCACCTAAGGCCGTCAGCGCCGGGAGGATCGGGCAGGAACAGGTTCTGGTCCGATTTACCAAACGAATCGACGAGAAGTCTGCAGCGTCAGCCGGTCCCTATGTAGTTTATGTCCACGGCCAGCCTGCGAACGATATTCAGGTATCTGTGAAGGAGGTCGACGGCAATCATTTATGGCTGCACAGCTCCAATTTCCCGAAAGGCCTGTTTCAGCTGTCCATCCCTGCTATTCAGGATACGCCCCAGCTGTGGCTGTTCCCGGCCAAAAAAGGAAACCTTTCCCCTGTTCCTTGTTTAGTTACGGTGGGAGGAGCGGCTCAGGAAAATGATTGATATTTGCATTCCGGCAGCTTAAAATTTAGCATTCCTGGGAACGATAGGATAGGCTGAATGCAGCCTATTTTTGAGAAGCAACGGGAGTGGTAACCGGAATGGAAGCAACGTCATGGAAAGAAGAAAAGGCAAACGCCATCAGCCACGGGTTGGCCGCTATTTTGAGTTCGGCGGCATTTGTCTTGCTGCTGGTGCAATCGCTAAAAAGCGGGAGCATGGTTCATTTACTTGGAAGCGCGGTGTTCGGGGCATCGCTTGTCATATTGTACGTTTGCTCCACTCTGCTGCACAGCGCCACTCAGGAGCAAGAAATCGCAAAATATGAAACGCTCGATCATGCCGCAATCTATTTGCTTATTGCAGGGACCTACACACCGTTCCTTCTTGTATTGCGCCATGGCCCTTTGGGACTGTGTATGCTTATCCTCATATGGGGCTTGACCTGTCTCGGGATCACCTTGAAGCTGGTGTATCCGGGCCGTTATATGACCTTCTCCATAGGCCAGTATCTGGTCATGGCTTGGCTCATCGTGTTCATCTTACGCCCTCTTCAGCAGGTGCTGTCTCAAGAAGGAATGCTATGGCTTATCGGGGGGATTCTGCTGTACAGCATAGGCAGCATCTTTTATTTTTGGCGGGGGATCCGGTACCATCACGCCATCTGGCATATCTTCGTATCCAGCGGAAGCCTATGTCACTTCGTAGCCGTTTATGCTTATGTCCTGCCTTTGCTGGCAGACTAATGCAAATAAAAAAAACGGCCCCTCCGACGGTTTGGTTGAGGGCCGTTCGATATGATTATGAATAAGTTCAAAGTGACAGATTGGATTATCCGGTGACGGGCTCTACGGAGAGCTTGCCTGTGCTTCTGTCCGTCAGCACCAACCGCCCTTCCACGGGATTCCCTGACTCGTCTGTCCAGGTCATTCGGGCGGTACGTCCTTTTTCCACCAGGAAACGGACGGCCGTCTCCGTTAATTCGGCGCCGAAGCTGTTCTTCCAGATCACAAATCCGCATCCAGATTTGTACTCGCTGCAGCCGTAGCCGCGCTTGCCCATGATGATGCGCCCGCGGCAGCCGGGTCTCGGGCATGCGGCTATGCCCGGCAAGGCCGTCGCAGCCGCTGCGGCAAGCATCGGCTCCGCCGCGGCAGACTCCGCGCTGCGGCGCGAGCGCGTGCCGCCGGCGGGCGCCTTGCCCGCGGCATCACCGCTGCGCTTGGCGCGGGTGCGCTTCGCCGCCGGCGCTGCAGCAGCGCTGCCGCCTGTGGCCTCGCCCGCGGCTGCGCGCTTACGCGTCCGCTTGGCTGCGCCTGCGGACGGGGCATCGCCCTCGAAGGCCTGCTTCGCTGCCTTCGACTGGACGCGAACCTTATCGACGATCAGGTTCGTGAATTTCTTGACATTGGCCATGAACGCTTCGTCCGAGGCCAATCCGCGGGCGATCTCATTGAGGCGGCGCTCCCAATGGCCTGTCATTTCGGGCGAGGTCAGAAGATCGACGCCCGCTCCGCGGACGAGCTCGATCGCTGTGCGCCCTTTCTGCGTAATGACGATGCGCTTGCCCTGCATGACGATATATCCTACTTGCTTGAGCCGCTCGATGACGGATGCCCGGGTGGCAGGAGTCCCCAGTCCCGAGTCCTTCATGGCATCGCGGAGCTCCTCGTCCTCAATCTGCTTGCCCGCTCCCTCCATCGCTTTGAGCAGCGTTCCTTCCGTGTAGGCCTTCGGAGGCTGGGTTTCTTTTTCCTTAGCCGCTATTTTCGCGCATTTGACCGGAAGCTCCGGCTGAAGCGAGAAAGGCGTACTGATCTCCTCCTCCGGCTCCTCCTCTTCGGATTTATCGGCTTTTCCTCGCGATTTGGGCTTGTCCTTCTTCTGATCCGCATAGATCACCTTCCAGCCTTCGGCAAGAAGCTGCTTGATGGTGCTCTTGAACATCTCCTGCTCGACTTCCGTCATGACCGTATGCATCTTGTACTCGGCAGGCGGGTAAAAATGCGATAAAAACCGGCGGACAACCAAATCATACACATTCTGCTCATCGCTGGATAATCCGCTGGCTTTTTTATGCGTAGGCAGAATCGCATGGTGATCCTCCACCTTCGCCGGATTGCACACCGCCTTATTGTTTTTATGCACTCTGCTTTTATCCGCATTCGCAACCAAGTGGCCATATCCGGTTCCCCTCAGCTGCTCCAGCGACCGGTGCATCTCGCCGATATTTTGCTCCGTCACATAGTTGGAATTTGTCCTGGGGTAGCTGATGACCTTATGCTTCTCATACAGCGCTTGAGCCAAATCCAGCGTCTTCTTCGCGGAATAGCCGTATTTCGCATTCGCTTCACGCTGCAGCAGAGTCAAATCATACAGCTTGAAAGGATACTCCTTCGTATCCTTTACCTCGTAGCTTGCGATCCTTCCCGGCTTGCCTTTAAGCTTCGCAACCAGGGCATTGGCTTTCTCTGGGTCGGTTATACGATCCCCTTGCCACAAGCCTTTATACTCGGTATCCTCTTGCTTGAACTGCGCCTCCACCTCATAAAACTTGCTGGACTGGAACGCCTCGATTTCTTTTTGCCGGTCATACAAAATAGCGAGCACCGGTGTCTGCACCCGCCCGACGGACAGCAGCTCGTTATGCTTGGTCGTAAAAGCGCGCGAGCCGTTCATTCCGATCAGCCAGTCCGCCTCGCTTCTTGCTCTTGCCGCCTTCGTCAAGTTCTCATATTCCGAGCCGTCCCTCAGCTCCACAAAGCCTTTGCGAATCGTTTCCGGAGTCAAATCCGAAATCCACAGCCGCTTGACCGGGTGCTTCAGCTTCAAATGCCGTTGAATTAAGGAGAAGATATGCTGCCCCTCTCGCCCGGCATCACAGGCGTTTACCAGATGGCTGCATCGCTTCGCGAGCTCTGCAATCACCTTCAGCTGGTCCTTCGTCTTATAATTGGGAACGAGCTTGAACTGATCCGGTATGATCGGCAAGTCATTGAAGTTCCATTTCTTGTACCTGTCGTCATAGGCGTCAGGCTCCGCCAGCCCGATCAGATGGCCTATCGCCCATGTAATAATATATTGCTCACCTTCAATGTAAGTACGGTGATTTTTTGCTTTGGAATCTATTGCGGCGGCAATATTCCGGCCCATGTCCGGCTTCTCCGCAATGACAAGAGTCTTCAAACCTGGAATCGCTCCTTGAGAATAATAGAAGTTATTCACTCATCGTAACGAAAAATGAGTCTGTTGTAAACCTTGAAACAACAAACGCTCATGACGGGGTGGTCCTCATTCCCAGCCCGCCTGAGCGCTTTTTGGCCTACTTCACATTCGAAATAGGCATTCGCATAATGATTTTGGTTCCTTCTTTGATTTTGCTTTCTATACGAAGACCATATTCCTCACCGAACACCATCTGAATCCGCCGATGCACATTCATCATGCCGATTCCGTTCGTGATCTTCTCGCTTTTGCCTACCGTGTCCGTCAACCGGTACGTCTCGAGCTTATTGTTAAGCTCCGCCAGCTTATCCTCCGGGATTCCCGCGCCATTGTCTTCTACGCTGACCCAGAAGATGTCTGACTCAATACCTGCATCAATTCGTATATAATGATGAGGCTCTACCCCATCCGGGAACGCGTGCTGAAATACATTCTCTACAAGCGGCTGGAGCGTCAGGCGCACCATTTTGTGAAGCAGTAAATTCGGCGGGACCGCCGCTTCGATTTCAAATTCGTCATCTACCCTATGCTTCAAGATCGTCATATAGGTCAATACATGCTTCAGCTCATTAGCAACCGTAATTTCCTCCAGATTGGTTTGTACGGAATACCTTAGCATGTAAGCCATGGCCTTGACGATCTCGGATATTTCGTCCGAATCCTTTAACGCTGCATAACAAGCTATCGTCTCCAAAGTATTGTACAGGAAATGAGGATTAATCTGCATCTGCAGCGATTGGAACTCCGCCTTCTGGCGTTCCAGCTGCGTTTCGCGATTTTGCAGCTCAGCCTCGTAGACCTGCTTGACCAGCTCGGAGAGCCGCTTGACCATCATATTATAGCTGAAGGTCAGCTCCTCGATTTCATCCTTAGGTTCATTCGATCGAACCGGAATCGTCATCCAGTTCCCTTTCTCTGTCTGTCTCATCCCATTTTTCAAAATGCGTATCGGACGTGTAATGGAACGGCCGAACCGGTTCGACAGCCAGATAGACACAACAAGTGTAATCAGACCCACCAGAATCGTTGTCGTTCGGATGCCGGCGATCGGCTTCTTCAGCTCGTCAAGCGGCATAGTGGCGACCAAGGTCCAACCTGAATATTCGGAGTTGCGGCTTACATACATCCTCTTCTTGCTTCCATCCGAGCTTTCGAACATTTGAGCATCCGATTGGTCAAGCTGCTGCTTCAGCATGGGTGATACCTGCGTCCCGATCATCTCACGCTGCGGGTGATAGACGATCTCGCCCGATTCATCCAGAATGAAGAAATATCCGTCCTCACCGAGATCAATTCCTCCCCAAAGGGCCGCCAAATCCCTTATTTGAACCTCAAAGGCAAGGATACCGTTATAGGCCGGAGAGCTTAACCCTCTAATTTTCCGCGCCAGCGTAATGACGCTATTTTTTCTTTCCGGCTGTATCGTCGTATTCAATGCGCTTAATTGGCCGTTATCCTTCGTCCTTTCCTTCAACATGGCCAAGCGTTTGGCGGCATCCGCCGAGCTGAGCGGCTGATCCGACCCTCCGCCGTTAAAGCTGAAGATGGAATTGCCGTTGTAGCTCATAATATACATATTCACGATCTCCGGGCTTCTAATAAAGATCGGTTTTATTCCATATTCTTTAATCGATGAATAAAAGCTGTAGTAATCGTAACCGTTCAGCGGCGGCTTGTCCAGAAACTGCTTCACATCCTGGTTGGAAAGCAGCGATGACATAGAACGGTCATAACTTTGCAAATAGAGATCCGTCTGATACATCGCATTGTTGACGATCTGAGACATATGCCGGCTGCTGAGCTGATCTAGCTCGTTCGACGAACGAGTATAAGTAAACACCCCTACCGAGGTCAACGAAACCACAATGACGACAAGAAAGTAAGTGAACAGCTTGCGAGATAAATTCCCTTTCATTATTTAATCCCCAGAATACTTCGGTATTCAGATGGCGAATAGCCTGTCATTTTTTTGAACATTTTTGTAAAATGAGGATAATCCTCGTAGCCTACTTCCGCCGCTATGTCGCTCATCTTCATATGAGGAACCGCCATCAGCTTCTGAGCAAGCTCGATCCGCTTTTTAATACGGTATTGCACGAAGGTTTCATTCGTCATTTTCTTAAATAGGGAACTGAAATACGTCGGCGTAAGCCCAACCATCTCCGCCACTTCCTCCAATGTAATCTCCTGAGACAAGTGGTTGTCGATATAAGCCTTCGCTTCCTTCATCGGATCTTTAAAATTGCCGCTTCGTTTGACCATCAGATCGCTTGTCAATTGCTTGAGCTGACTCTCGAAGGCTATCAGGGCATCCTCTCTCGTAAGGGGGCGTGAATCGCTCTTCTCAACGGTCAGTACCATAGACTTGCGGGCCATCCGTTTGACAATCATATTGATGCACTCCTCCAGCAGTTCCTTCAGCTGGATAACGTTCAGCTCCGATTCCAGACAGTACTGCTTCCACTGCTCGGTCAATTGCTTAACCTCGGTCAGGTTCAGCATCCAGATGGCTTGTTCAACCTCTTCGATCCACTCTTCATATTTGGTCAAGGATACGAAGCTTTTGGCCTTCGACTTGATCAGCGCATCCAGCACTTCGATGACATCCGATTTGGTTACGGGCTTCAGCAAATAATGCTTCACCCCGTAGGACATGCATTTTTGCGCATATTCAAAATCCGAGTAGCCCGAGATGACCACTACGGGGATATGGCTGTACTGCTCGTGAAGATGTTTGCATAGCTCCAGCCCATCCATCTTCGGCATGCGGATGTCTGTAAAAATGATGTCGGGTACCTGAGTCTTGATGATTTCAAGCGCTTGCTGGCCGTTCGCCGCCGTATGAATATGGGAAGCGGGCAGCGGGTACTGCTCTGCCATACGGGCTAATCCTTTACGATTGATGGGTTCGTCATCTACAATGAGTAACTGCATGCTGTTAACCCCCTCCTTGTAAAACGGGAAAAGCATCCACCCTATCGCTAGGGCAGATGCTTGATAACTATTTTTTATTGGTGAAGATGGAAACGCCGTCTTTCTTATTGTATCTCTCTGTCGCTTCTTTAATAATATCGTTTCCGCCTTTTTGCTTATACTCTTCGATGACCTTAGGCCAATCGGAGATAGGCTCTTTACCGTAAACCATTTTCACCATATGATCAATGATCAATTTAGGACCTGTATCGCCAAGCGGAGTCAAGTCAGGATATTTGGAGAAGGCTTTCAAGTCCGGATAGAAGCCGATACCGCCAAGACCTTCCTTGGACAAGATGGTTTCAAACGCTTTCAAAGTATCTTGACCGTCCTTGTTCTGCTCCAATTGCAGCTTGTTGTAAGTGGAATCTTGTCCAACCCACAACGTTGTACGCCAGCCCTCTTCGTCCTTCTCATCCTTGTTTGCCGGAGCTTTGTACGAGATTTTGCCGTCTTTAACCGTGTAATTCTCTCCTTCAACACCAAGGCTGAAGAATTTGGCTGCTTCTTCGGTTTGCATCCACTCGAAGTATTTCATGATGCCGATAGCTTTCTCTTTATCTACATTCTTATTGATGTAGAACGTACGAACCATCGGGGAGTACAAGAAGTATCCGCCTTTGCCCTCCGGACCTGTCGGAGAAGGAATGACGTCGATTTTCGCATTAGGATCCACAGCGGTAATATTCGTTCTGAAGCCGGACAATCCGCCGCTTAAGTTAGCAGACCACATCCCCGCTTTACCCGCGTTGATGTTTTTGCTGTAGTCCGTAGAGGAAATCGTTGCAAAGTCTTTCGGAATCAAGCCTTCATCATACATGGTTTTCAAGGTTTGAAGAGCTTTTTGCATATTTTCTACATCAAAGAACTTCGGAACGACTTGATCACCTTGCTGTTCAAACTGATCCTTGTATGGAAGCACGTCGAACGCTCCGAAGACGACATCCGCGTACTTGAAGTTTTCACGCATTTGGTAAGGGTTTTCAACTCCGAGTTTCTTAAAGGCACGCATGACGTTCAAGAAATCATCGATTGTCTTAGGAGCCGGCAATCCTGTCTTCTCCAGCAAGTCTGTCCGAATATAAGTCGCGCGGCGGGATGGATTCGTCAAGTAATCCGGAATCCCGTAGATCTTGCCATTGTAAGTAACGGAATCCCAGGCTGCTTTGGGAACGTTTTTATAAAGGGTCGGTGCGTATTGCTTGATCAAGTCATCCAAGGGCTGGAATACGCCTGCTTCAACGGAGCCCGCCATGTCTTTACCTGTAGGCAAATCCAAGCTTCCGAGCACATCCGGAATATCGTTGCCCGCGAACAAGACGCTCATCTTTTCCCTTTGAATTAACCTAACATCCAATTCGGTATTCGTCAACTTGTTTAAACGCTGAACCCATTTCTCTTTACTTAAATCGGGCTGCTTTTGGCCGTAACCGTCCCCTACAGTCGTAGGAAATGAGATCGAAAATTTCAAAGGACCTTTAGAAGCTGCCGGAGCGCCTCCTTTGTCTCCATCCTTCGTCCCTGCCCCGCTGGAGCAGCCGGCTATGGAGCCGACTGCCAATACGGAAGCCATGACAAGACCAACTGTTTTTTTCATTGTACCCCTTCTCCCTTTAATGTACTTACTAACAGATTGATTTTTGATTGCGTTTACATCGTTATTATAACTTGCTAAAGCAATTATCAATATTGTTAAAATTACGGGAGGTTGTGTTTTTTTATGATTTGATAGAGCCTACCAGCATCCCTTTAATAAAGTGCTTTTGCAGGAACGGATATACCAGCATAATAGGCACCGTTGCGATAACGATAACAGCCATTTTCAAGCCTTCTGGCGACAAGTTAATTGCCTGATCCAATGCAGACGAATCGGATGCTCCGAACTGGTCCGTAATGATCATCTCACGAAGTCTCACTTGAAGCGGGATTAACGACCGGCTGTTGATGTAGTAAATAGCCGCTGAATAGGTGTTCCAGTTGGATACGGCGTACATGATTCCCATAGTAGCCATGGCAGGCTTGGACAATGGAAGGACGATTCTCCACAGCATCCCCATCTCGCCGCAGCCGTCGATCCGCGCGGAATCGAAAAGCTCATTCGGCAAGTTCATGAAGAACGATCTCATAACGAACAAGTTATATGCGCTGATGGCGGTAGGAATCATAAGAACCCACAACGTGTTCAACAGCTTGATGTTTTTGAGCAGCAGGTAGTTCGGAATTAGTGGAGCATGGAAGATCAATGTGATAAGCACCATGATCAGTATGACTTTGCGACCCAAATATTCCTGTCTGGACAACGGGTACGCCAGAGATGCTGTCGCCGCCAGGTTAATCAATGTACCTCCGACGGTTATGATGACACTGTTTCTAAATGCAATCCAGATCGTCTTGTCCTGCAAAATGCTGGTATAGTTGGCGCCTGTGAAATTCACCGGCCAGAAATAAACGAGACCTTTGTTGATGGCTACGCTGTTACTGAAAGATTGTGCGATAACGTGCAGTAATGGCAGCACCATCGTTAAACCGAGTACTGTCAAAAAGATAATATTGATGACATTAAACGTACGTACACCCTTGCTTATGACCATTCTGTTTTCACCTCCGTAGTACTTTCCTGGTATTAATACAGACCGTCGCCGGTAGCTTTTTTACTAAACGTGTTACCCACCATAATAAGCAGCAGACCTACCAGGGATTTGAACAATCCGATAGCCGTTGTATAGCTGTATTGTCGGTCGACCAAACCGGCTCTGTACACATACGTATCTAGAATTTCCCCGTTCTCGCTATTGAGCGGATTCAAGAAGATGTATACGCGCTCGAACCCGAAGTCCAGGAAGTTTCCCATGTGAAGAAGGAGCAGGATCGTGATCGTCGGCAGGATGGTTGGAATCGTAATGGAAAAGGTTTGACGCCATCTGCTGGCACCGTCGATTTGAGCTGCTTCGTATAAATCCGGGTTAATTCCCGCGATAGCCGCCAAATAAATGATCGTTCCCCAGCCGCTGTCTTTCCAGATCCCCGATCCGATGAGAATCGTACGAATATAAGAGTTATCACCCAGGAAGTAGATAGAATCAATACCGAAGTTGGCCAGTATTTGATTAACGAAGCCAGTCGTCGGAGAAAGCAGCCCCACCACGATACCGCCTACGATAACCCAGGACAAGAAGTGCGGCATATAGATAACTGTTTGTACAATTCGTTTATACGTTTGAATGCGCAATTCGTTTAGAAGCAATGCAAGAATGATAGGAACCGGAAAAGCAAACACAAGATCGTATAAACCAATTAACAAAGTGTTCTTAAGAATAACCAGAAACTCGGTGTATTCGAACATTCTCTTGAAGTGAGCCAACCCTACCCATTCACTGCCGCTAATCCCCTTAAAAATGTTGTAGTCTTGAAAGGCAATGATCGAGCCGAGCAAAGGCACATATTTAAATACTAAAAAGAAAATAATACCCGGAATTGAAAGAAGATACAGCGAGAAATATTTTTTAAAAAACATCATTTTGTGGCTTTTAGATTTGAACTGGACCTGAACGCGGTCAGACGCTTGAATTTTACTTGCCATTCGACACCCCTCCTCTAGTCAATGTTTGATTTTGTACTTTGATTGTACTTGGGGCCCGCTTGTCCCACAATGGACTCGTTTGTAGTCAGTTGTGTTTTTTTACGTTTTCAAATGGTTGCATTTCCCAAACTTACTGTGATATAGTATATACCCTGTCTTTAAAATCATGGTTTGAACCGAATGGAGGTTTATCGTTTTGGAATCCAGTGTGCATAGTGCGTATCAAGAGGAATTACAGCAATTGGAAGAGACTCTGGGGGAAATCGACCGGCAGCTGGAGGAGCTGCGCAAGATTCCTCCCTATACCGGAGAGGACCACACGGAGCAAGTGCTGGAATCGATTCGTGAATCCAGACGCCGCAATCTGGCAGTTGCCCGGAATGAGCCTTACTTTGGCAGGCTGGATTTTCAAGAGCAAGGCCAGAACGAGCCCTCTCCATTATATATAGGTAAGGTCGGCGTCGAGAAGGAATCCTCCTTGGATCTGATGGTTATTGACTGGCGTGCGCCTGTCGCTAGTTTATTTTATTCCTTCACAGGCGGTACGGACGCGGTTGCTTACGACTCTCCGGAGGGCACGGTAGAAGGTCTTGTTTATTTAAAAAGGAATCTTGTCATTCGCAAGCAAATCCTTCAGCGGGTCGTCGACACGTACGATCGAAGCGGCGATCAAATGGCGGTAACCGACGAATTCCTGCTCTATCGGCTGGGAGAGAACAAGGACAACAAGCTGCGTGACATTGTATCGACTATCCAGGCGGAGCAAGACGCCATTATCCGCGCAGTTAAGAACAGCGCATTAATTATTCAAGGGGTTGCCGGGAGCGGGAAAACCACCGTTGCCCTGCATCGGCTCGCCTTTCTTTTATATCAATACCGGGATCAGGTGCGCGCGGAACGAATGATCATCCTGGCGCCTAACCGGATGTTTCTCGATTATATTTCCGGCGTACTTCCTGAGCTGGGTGTCGGGCACATTCAGCAGACCACCTTCACCGACTGGGCGCTTGAGCTTCTGGAGCATGAAGTGAAGCTTGCGGATCAAGCCGAACGGTTGACCTACTGGTTCCAGGTCGGAGACCACCGCCCTCCAATGGACGATACGGCTCCCGGACGAATCAAAGGCTCCCTTTCATTCATGAAGTGGCTGGACCGAGTCCTGCAGCAGTATGAAGCTCATGCGGTTCCCCGAACCGATTTTGTGCCTTGGGACGGAGCGCGGCTGCCTCATTCCGCCATTCTCAAATGGTATGATGTGGAAAATAAGCATGAGCCGCTGATGAAGCGTCGTGAGCGTGTATTGGCAAGAATGAAGCGCTGGCTTGAGATGGAGCTCGAAAAGGTGTGGGAGGTTCATCTGAAAAAGGATTATAAAAAGAAAGGCTCGCAAAGGCTTCGCGAGTATTCGAAGCATTGGACCGCTTATACTCCTTTCTCCTTCTATAAGGAACTGTTTCAGACGGACGGCAAATCCGGCTTTATGACGAAGGAGCTGCAGTCGGAGCTTACAGAGGAATTAAGAGCGGATACGGAAGCTTATCTTAAGAAAAAACGCGTTCAACCGGAGGATCTTGCCCCCCTCTTATATATTCGCGCCAAGTTTGCCGGCATCCATGGTGACCTTACATTTGACCACACGGTTATTGATGAAGCGCAAGACTTCTCTCCCTTTCAGGTCGCCCTGCTTCAGCTGCATACGCGTAACCAGTCCTTCACTATCCTCGGGGATTTGTCCCAAGGAATTCACGCCTATCAAGGCATAACCGATTGGAACGAATTCAGCTCCTTGTTCGAGGAAAGCAAAACCTCCTACTTCCAATTAAACAGAAGCTACCGCTCCACCATGGAAATCATCTACTTTGCCAACGAAGTGCTGACTCGCGGCTGGAAGCAGACGCCAGCTCTTGCGGTTCCTGTGTTCCGCAGCGGCGACACCGTCCGTATAGTGCATAGAGACGGGCCGAGGCTCGTTCCCGAGCTGATCCGCGAGATTCAGCGGCTGCAAACCGGAGACGTGTCCACCGTAGCGGTCTTGGGACGAACCGAAGCACGCTGCAAGGAGCTGCATAAGCAGCTGAGCGCTGCAGGAATGGAAGCGAATTTCATCTCCGCAGGCCAGCAGCGTTATGCAGGGGGGATCTCGGTTGTACCTTCCTTTATGGCAAAAGGACTTGAATTCGATGCCGTTATTATTGTAGACGCGGATTCAGAGAATTACCAAGCCACACCTCAGGACGCTAAGCTGCTGTATGTCGGTTGCACACGTGCCCTTCACTCCCTTCAGCTATGGTACAGCGGCGAGCCTTCCCCGCTTATCGCCGATATTCAGGGCGAGTTCGTCGTTCAGGGTTAATTCATGCAGAAGTAAGCGGCTATCTTTGCATAAAAAATACAGGATACCTGAATTCCGGTATCCTGTATTTTTTACGTTATATTATAAATGAGCTCATCGTAAAGCATCTGAATCAATTCGAATCCGAGGCCCTGCTTTGCAGGATTCATTTGTTATGCTTTCAGCAAGCTTTGAAGCTCCGGAACCACGTGGGCTTTACCACCGGTAAGAGCTCCCACCAGATTCCGGGAAGCGACCATGGCCATATCGTTCCGCGTTTTAGCGGTTGCCGATCCGATATGCGGTACCGTGACGACATTATCCAGCTGCAGCAGCGGATTGTCCGGCGAGGTCGGCTCTTGGGCAAACACATCGAGTCCCGCGCCGCGAATGATTCCGTTCCGAAGAGCGTCGATCAGTGCCTCTTCATCTACCGTCTGGCCACGGGATGCGTTGATAAAGAATGCGCTAGGCTTCATCAGCTCAAAATGCTCTTTACGGATAAAGTGAACGGTCTCCGGTGTTAACGGAGTCATCAGAACAACAAAATCAGACTCCTTGAGCAGCTGCTCAAGCGAGCAATATTGCGCGCCGAACCGTTCCTCCACCTCCGGCTTGCGGCTGCGGTTATAGTACAGCAGATTCATATCAAAGCCGTGTACGGCTCTCTTGGCTATAGCTTCCCCGATTCTGCCCATGCCGATGATCCCGAGCGTGGCATGATGAACATCCATCCCGAAAAGGTCCTCCTCGCGAACCTGGCCCCTTCTCCACTTGCCCTGCTTGACGAAGGCATCGAGCTCCGCGATTCTTCTTGCCGAAGCCAGCATCAAAGCGAGCACCAAATCGGCTACCGTATCGTCCAGCACATAAGGGGTATGAGTTCCGATGACCCCTCTGGCCTTCATTTCCTCAATGTTGAAATGGTTATAGCCTACGCTGATGGAGCTTACCGCCTTCAACCGCGGCGCGCGTTCCAGCAGCTCGGCATTGACGGGTGTACCGCTTAAAAGAAGCCCGTCGTAGTCTTTAATCTTGTCAAGAAGCTGTTCTCTTGGCATCGATCCTTGACCGTCCCACTGAGTACAGTCACAATGCTCTTGTAAATAGGCTAAGCATTCAACAGGAATTTTACGGGTAATGAGTATTTTCGGTCTAGCTGCCATGATCTTGCCTCCTCTTGCTGATATTAGGATGCTGATCCCGCCTGCACGGCTTGCTGGTCCGGACTCAGCACCTCATTCAAGCTTCCGGAACGGTATCCTTTTAAGTCCAGTGTCACGTATGCATAGCCGATTTCCTTCAGCTTGGCATGGACTGTGTCTGACACGGCGAGCACTTCAGCCAGATCGGAAGCGGGCACTTCGATCCTGGCCAAATTGTCATGCTGACGGACCCGTACTTGACGGAAGCCAAGCTGGATCAAGAAATCCTCCGCTTGATCAATCATCGACAGCTTCAATGCGGTTATAGCTTCCCCATACGGAATACGGGAAGACAGACAAGCAAAGGACGGCTTATCCCATGTGCGCAATCCGAATTGGCGGGACATATGGCGAATCTCAGCTTTTTTAATTCCTGCCTCGAGGAGCGGAGCAAGAACTCCCTTCTCATGCGCAGCCTGCAAGCCTGGGCGGTGCTCGCCCAAATCATCGGCAATAGCGCCGAAGATCACATGCTCGAAGCCGCGTTCCTTGGCAATAGGAATCAAGTGGTCAAACAGCGAATTTTTGCAGAAATAACAGCGGTTCGTCGGATTCTCCGCATAGCCCGGAATATCCAGCTCGCTCGTATGAATCACCTCATGCACTGCTCCTAGCTCCTTCGCCAGTGCTACAGCTTCTTCCTTCTCCCTTACCGGATAGGTCTCGGAATCAGCGGTAATCGCCAAGACGTTGTCTCGTCCCAGAAACTCCATTGCCGCCTTCAACAAGAATGCGCTGTCTACGCCGCCGGAAAATGCGACCACTACTTTCTCCATGGATCGCAGTATTTGGCCAAGCTTCTCGTATTTTTGTTCCATGGTCTCCATATTTATTCCTCCTGAAGGCTTCCGAGGGAAGCCGTATCTTTTAATCGTCCCGGTATCGCCTCTAATCATTTTGCAATCGTGTGCATAGAAATCATAATTAGTACCTGGATTTATTCATTATAGTCTTTTTTCACTTTTTGAAAAAGAGGGGAGCTCACAGGAGCGCATTATTTTATCTATAAGAAGAAGACACCTGGCACAAAAGACCTTCAAACTCCACAGACGACAGCGGTTTGCTGAAATAATAGCCCTGCGCCTGACCGCAATTTTGCTCCAGCAAAAACTGCAGGTCCTCCAACGTTTCCACGCCTTCCGCTACAACATCCAGCTTCAAGTGATTCGCCATGGCTATAATGGTCGTGACGATAGCCGCATTATCAGGGTCCATCGTAATATCGCGAATGAACGATTGATCAATTTTCAATTTATGAATAGGAATCTTTTTCAAGTAATGGAGCGAGCTATAACCCGTACCGAAATCATCCATGGAAATCCGGATTCCTTCCTGCTTGAGCATGTTCAGCTTCTGGATCACTTGTTCGACATTATCCATGGCCATGCTTTCTGTTATTTCCAGCTCAAGCCACTGCGCTTCGAGCCCGCTCTCTTCCATCGCGCTCAATATATCATCGACAAGATCGGTTTTCTGAAACTGACGCGTCGACAGATTGACGGATACCGTAATCTTCGGCAAGCCGGCATCCTGCCAGCGTTTGTTTTGCATGCAAGCCGTACGGATAACCCAGTCTCCTACCGGAATAATAAGTCCGGTTTCCTCAGCTAACGGGATGAACAATGCAGGCGAGATCAATCCATGCTTGGGATGCCTCCAACGAATGAGCGCTTCCATGCCGATCAGCTTATTGCCTCGAATGTCGTACTGCGGCTGGTAATACAGCTCGAATTCGTCCCGCTCAAGCGCCTTGCGCAGATCATATTCAAGCTCAAGCCGGCGAAGAGGGTTGGATGCAAGCTCTTCATCGTGAATTCGATACCCTGCATAACCTTGTTCCCTTTGCTCCTTCGATATTAAAGAAGCATGCCGCAGCAGGCCGTTCATGTCAGTTCCATCCTGCGGGTACCGGGCGATACCCACCGTTCCGGGAATGACGAACTCGTGGTCAAATACAGCGAAAGGGGCCATCAGCTGGTGCTGAATGATTCTGGCCTGCTCCGCTAAATCAATCGATCCGTCCAGATTCTTGTATAAAATCACGAATTCATAATTGCCCAGCCGGCTGATCAAATCCGCACGGGTCATGCAGCGCTGCAGCCGCTCGCTAACCTGCTTTAGCAGCATGTCCCCCCAATTGATGCCTAACGATTCGTTAATAATCTGAAACCGTTCCAGATTGATCAGCATGATGGCAAAAGGAGCGTGAGGCAGCTCGCTTCCGGCCGAAGCGATCATCTGGGTCAGCTGAATTTGAAATAAGGTTCTGTTGGGAAGACCGGTCAGAGTGTCATGGTACGCCATATGCTCTATCAATTGAACGGTAAGCCTCTGTTCCGTAATATCCTTCATGACAAGAAACAAATAGCTATACCGGCCGCTGCGGGCGGGAATAAACCGGAAATGCAGGGTCAGCACATGCCCGGATCGGTGGCGGAAATCACATTCAATCGAGCGGATCTCTCCTGCAAGCGCCCGTTTATACTGCTCCATGAAAGACGCAGAGCCCCCGGGTTCAAGAAAAATATAAAATAACTGCTTCATAATCGTCAGGGAATCGTAGCCGGTCAGCTTAATAAACTCGGGATTGGCTTGCCGGATACAGCCGCAATGATCCAGCAGGATAATAGCATCTCCACTTAATTCAAATAAAGGATGCGATGTGATGGCACTTATCGATTCCGAGACACTCATGATGTATCACTCCCACCCTGCCGTTCATGATTTTGGTTTATTATACCATAAGGACGTCGACAGGATTGCAAATTTTGCAGAATGATGTAGAATTTTATTTCATTTAAAGTTAAAAAAGGACCGCGAGGCAGCCCCCGTGATCCTTTGCCATACAGCACATGTTATAATAATTTCTCGATAGCTTCTTGCAGCTCTTGGTCCTCCGGGGCAACACGGCTGGAAAACCGCCCTTGAATATGGCCCTCCCGGTCGATAAGGAATTTCTCAAAATTCCATTTGACCTCGCCGCTCGGATCTGCCTGTTCCGTCAGCAGCTGATATAAAGGATGCTTGTCTTCGCCCAAAATTTGGATTTTGTCCAATACTTCAAAGCTGACACCATAATTGGTGCTGCAAAATTGCTGGATTTCTTCCATCGTTCCCGGTTCTTGTCCGCCAAAATCGTTGCAGGGAAAACCGAGAATAACCAGTCCCCGCTCCTTCCACTGCTGATTCAGCTTCTCCAGGCCGGCATATTGTGGTGTAAAGCCGCATTTAGAGGCAACATTGACGATTAACAGCACTTTGCCTTTATACTCGCTCATGGATTTGATGCTTCCGTCTGCCGCTTGAACCGATACCGAATAGATCGATGCCATGATCCATACCTCCTTCTTCTACTTACTCTTCATCATATCATGAATAAGAATGGAATAAAAATCCTCCTCCCATTCGTATATCGGGGACGATTTTGATACAATAAATAGGTTATAACTGCCATGCCGCCCGAAGGAGGAAATTCCCCAATGAATGAGATTGAGAACATACAGAATAAGCTGGAGCAGGCTATCCGGTTGCTGGAGAGCAGATTCCTCGAGCGGGAGGAATTGATCCGTTTGCTCCTGCTTGGATTAATGAGCAATGAGAATGTTCTGCTGATCGGGCCGCCGGGAACGGCGAAATCCCAGCTAGCGAGAGCGGTCTCCCAGCTGTTCGGCAGCGGCCGTTGGTTCGACTATCTGCTGACCCGGTTTACGACGCCGGACGAAATGTTCGGTCCCGTTTCCCTTCAGCAATTAAAGCAGGACGTATACATCCGTCAAACGGAAGGCTATTTACCGTCCGCCCATTTTGCTTTTCTTGATGAGATTTTTAAAGCGAACAGCGCCATCTTGAACGCGCTATTGTCTATCTTGAACGAACGCATATTTTTCAACGGACGGGAAAAGGAGCAGTCGCCTCTCGTTTTCTTGATGGCCGCCTCGAACGAGCTGCCGGAGGATAATGATCAGCTGACTGCGCTGTACGACCGTTTTCTGATACGTTATGAGGTTGGATTTATTAAGCAAATGTCCAGCTATGAACGTATGTTTCAGCTGCCGACGGAGCCTCTCCCTTCGCTGCTTTCGCTTCAGGACGTTGAGACTGTTCGCTTCAAAGCGGGCCAGGTAACGATTCCGGAGTCGCTCGTCTATATGCTGTTCCGGTTAAAGACGGAAATGGAGGCCAAGGAATACTCTCTCTCCGACCGCAGATGGAGAAAGATCGGACAAGTGTGGAAGACCTCGGCGGCATTGAATGGACGCGATACCGTCAACGTCTGGGATACCGTCTATACCCCACATATGCTGTGGGATTATCCGGAGGACTTGACCGTTCTGCAAGAGCTGTTTCAAAAGGAGTTCCAAGAAGCGTTAAAGCAGGAATCGGAAAGAGAACTGCCGCTGCGCACCTATGATCAAACCGCCAAGCACTGGTTGGGCCTTGAAGATGAGCTCCACGCCTTTCAATTCAAGAAGGAAGTCGGCGGCAGCATGAATAAGGACGCCCAGGAGCAGATGAAGCAGAAGCTGGAAAATTGCCGGGTCGAACTGGAGGATACGGCGAGAGCGCTGAGAGGCAAGCTGGTTCAGTGGCAGCAGCGGGAGAAGGATTTGCCCGGCTATATCCGCAACCAAAACTTTCTGCTTACGCAAACAGACCGTTTTGCGGTGAAGTATACCCATCTGCGAATTCAAGGCGAACGTATTCTGCAGACCATTCAAGGACTGTACCGGACCTTGTTTGACCGTGAGATTCCCGGCGTCCAGTACGATTATACTTTGTAGCAAGACCATCACAGTGACCGGCGGTGAACCTCAATGATCATCCAATGCGCGCGTATCGATCGCTTCGTCTTTGACGGTTACGTGCATTCCTCACGAACGGCGCAGGAATGGATACGTGAAGCCAAGGCAACAACGGAATGGTTTTCCGTAGAGCTGTTTGCCGATTTTTTCATGTGCTTTTATTTGCCTCAGCCGCAGTATGATTCAACGCTGGAGGAACCCCCATTTCACCGGTGGCTCGTTCAACAGCTTCGGGGACAATTTTTCTACAGGACGATTCACCCCAGGACGATTGGCGAGGTCAACGCCTCCTTCAAGACCGCTTTAAAAAGCTTAATGTGGTTAACCAGCAGTTATGCCGAGGAGGTCAAACGGAGGAAAAAGGACGAGCAGCAGCTCTCCATCGGGTTCAATGAACGCATGCAGCAGCAAGGGCAGGACGACTCGCTCCTTCAAGAGCGGCTATCCGAGAAGCAGATTGAGCAGCTTAAGCTGGTTGGTTATACGCTGCAGCAGGGCAAAAAAAATGTAGAGGACAAGCAGACCGCTCTGGATACCCGTCCGCTGGTTGAAGCAGAAATTGTTCAGCTAAAACAGCGCATTGAGGAGCTTCAGGAGCAGATGCGGACCGACTTTACCAAGCGGGACAAAGCTAGGCAGAAGCTGAAGAAGACCGAGGCTGAGCTGGAGCAGCGCGAGAAGCAGCTGGAGCGATTCACGAAACGAGACAAGGAAATGTTTCAACAGCTGGAGGAACAGCTAGGCCAATGGCTGAACCGGTCGTTGAAGGAATCTCTCTCCACGGAGGATCAGGAGAGCTTGAACGTGCATGAGCTGCTGCAAGCCAGTCAACGCATTGCCAACCGACGGTGGGGAAGCGATCTCGGACGGCTTCACCGTCAGGAGTTCGCCAATTACATGGCATGGGTCGACAAGCTGAAAAGACATCCTGAGCTTATCGCCTTTCTCCAGGAGGTCGGGCACAACCTTCAGCATCTTAAAGTGCTGCGCAAACAGATGAAATCGCCCCATATTCCGGAAGCATACGATGATCTGCGGCAATCCGGCCAAATCGCGCACATGCTGCCCAGTGAAGCCAGTCTGTTGGCCGATGAAGATTATGAGCTGTATTTTACCGTAAAATGGCTGGATCGGAAGCTGCTCACCTATAACATCACCGGATGGACAGACGAGCCGCAAAGAGGCCCCGTGATCTGTATGCTGGATACATCCCATTCCATGCGGGGCAGCAAGCTTCGTCTTGCCCAAATCTTCACCGCCACCTTCGCCGCCTTCAGTCTTCTGGAGCGCCGCGACTTCATTCTGCTTCTATTCGGAACAAGAGGCGAGCTGGTCGAGCAGCCGCTCTATTGGCGCAAGCCGGATTGGCCCTCCTTCTATTCCATATCCCAGCTCGCATTTGGGGGCGGAACGCATTTTGACGCTCCGATCAAACGCGGAATCGAGCTGGTCGAGCATCATCCCCGCTTTCCGGATGCGGATTTCGTTATGGTGACAGACGGTATCGGAACCATAGGAGCCGAGGTGCGGCAGCAGCTCTTCGAGCTCGGCAGGAAAAAGCAGGTACGCCTCCACACGCTCATCATTGGCAATGCCAGACAGCACTTGGTGAACGCCTACGATATTCTCGGCGTTTCCCATCAGGTTCGTTTCGCCGCTACATGGGAAACCCAGGATCCCGTAAAGGACGAGCTGCTTCTCGATGTGTTCCGCAAGCGGTAGATAGCACTAAGTATCCCATAAATCCATCCATTGCCGCCAACGCGGTATTCGCAGGGAAATGGACCCAAGTGTCTATTTAATAAGATCAAAGAAAAACCCGCTAATCGCATCAAGCATTAGCGGGTTTTGGTTATGAAATCAATATAAGCGCAGTCTGTAGCTTTCATCGAGGGAACGGGTAATCTGCTCCTCCGTCGACCCCGTATGCTTCGCAAGAATCCGTGCCGGTACCGGAAGCTCGTCTTTATCGAGCCAGGATTCGGGATTCCACAGCATCGAGCGCTTGAAGGCTTTGGCGCAGTGCATATAGCATTCCTCTACTTCGACGCCGATTCCGAGCAAGGGAGCCTTGCCGTGGGCCTGCATCTGATTCAACAACGCCTCATCCTTGATAACATAGGCTTTGCCGTTGACCCGCAGCGTCTCTTCCAGACCGGGAATGAGGAATATCAAGCCGATATTCGGATTCGAAACGATGTTCCGCAAGGAATCCATCCTGCGGTTGCCCGGCCTTTCTGGGATCACCAGACGTTGCTCGTCAAGAACCAGGACAAAGCCTGGGGCATCCCCTCTCGGCGATACGTCGCATTTTCCTTCTCCGTCTGCCGTAGCTATAAGAACAAACGGCGATCTGGCAATATAATCCTTGCAATGAGAATCTATCGCCGAAACGACTTTACGATTCACAACCTCGCTCGGATAACCTAGAATATCTCTTAGCTCCTGCTCCGAGGAGATAACCTGCTGAAACCCGGAAGCTCCTTGAGTCATACTCTTACTATCCCACCTCTCTAATGCATGCTATTTACGCCCAGCGTCCTGCTCTGCAGGTGATTTCAAATGCTCTTCGATCCGTTGTAAGGACTTTTCGATATTGCCCAGGCTCTTGGTGCTTCTATTGGAATTACGGATAAGAGTATAGATGACATAAAGTACGAGTAATATCAAGATGAGATTAATCAACTGAACTATTGCAGTTCCCCAATGAAACATCCATCATTCCCTCCTTAATACTCCGCCTCTTCCTCCGCTTGCTAAACATAAGCATCCTACGAGTCGGCCGGTCGCAAGCGGGCAAACTGATTATAATTCGGATTGCTGTGCAAGTCATAGCCGGGCTCCACTGTAAACCGGCCGATCTTGGTCGGTACCTGCTCCGCTTTCGGATTGCACTCCGCGATTCGCTTGGCAATCTTGGTGAAGAAATCTATTCTACTTCAAACTTCATCCTATATAAATCTACCCCGTAGCAAGTAAAAAACCCACCCCATTGACTGATTGCTCAGCCATTAAGGCGGGTGCTTAAATATCGTATCACAGGTTCACTCAAGCGGCAATGCTTACCGCCCAAAAAATGTCATTACTTGATAACGCCGCATGCTACGCGGTTACCGGAATTGCCCGAAGGATCCGTCTTATAGTCGTCTTCCTTCTCATGAATAACAAGCGCGGTGCCCCCGGTCTTGAACAGCGAATTCGCTTTATCCTTGGCGAGGGTCAATTTCGGAGCTACAACCTCCGCTCTTCCTCTGCCGTCAGAGCCAACCTCCAGGTTCGGTAGATCTCCTGCGTGGTAGCCTTGCGGATTATCAAAGCCATGGTGCTTATGCTCAGGATTGAAGTGCTCCCCTGCCGATTTGAAATCCGGAGGAGTGCATACTCCTGTCTCATGAATGTGCATACCGTGTTTGCCAGGCGTCATGCCGGCTACGTCGACTTGGAATTTTACTCCTTCAGGCACCTGAGTGAGTGTGGCTGTTCCAATTTTGGACCCTTTGCTGTTGATGATGTCGATCGTCTTCGGAGCAGGCACCGGCTCATTAGCCTGGGTCGCCATAGAATTGGATCCAGCACTTTCTTCCACAGCAGATCCGTCATGATGTCCAGGATGCTCAAGGTCCGTCGATGCCGAAGTAGACACTGATTTCCATTCACAACCTGAAGTAAGCACCAGCGCGAAGCTAAGCATCAGAGCTCCGCGGTTAACCCATTTTCTCATGCTCTTATCCTCCATTGGTTCAAAAATGTTCCTCTATCATTGTTTACCTAATGGAGAATAAATAAACATAAATTTCAGACAGTTAAGAACCCTGGAAGCTTGAACAACAGCTAATATACTCCGATGGGATAACCGCTCCAGCCACTATGGAAACCCGCAAAATATGGATTTACTTTCATCACGATCGGAGAAACGGATTCTTCCATTCCATCAGCATGGCACAATTGTGAGAATCCTCATCCTCCAAGTAACCGTGGATCAGTTTCACCGGAGTTCTTCCGCAGCGCATAAGAAAAGTAAGCACCGGGTCCTTCAGCCTACCTGCAAGAACCGAGTCGACATATTGTTCGGGCGTCATGGAAGCGGCATGAAGATGGTAGCCGGGGATACGGCCGCCCCCAAGCAGTCTCCGGAGCTTCATTTCAATAACGACTTCATACATCGATTGCATCAGCAGCTTGCCTAGACCAAGCTTCCGGTAGGCAGGGAGCGCACAGATGTCGACGATGTACAGCGTGTTCCCGTTCGGATTGTGATTGCGAATGTAGCCGCCATCCGTTATCTCTTCCCATGTATGTTCCGCATGATTAGGGTCAAAGTCGATCATCAATCCGGTGATAGACGCTGCTATCTTGCCTTCCAGCTCTACACAGAGTGCGCCTTGCGGAAACAGGGTCACATGTTGGTTCAGCTGTTCTTCATTCCACCACAGCTCCGATGGAAATGGAGGCGGAAAGCTCTGCTCTTGAATATGGATGAGATCGGCAAAATCTGCCTTGGTATAAGAACGGACAAGCGCCGGTATAGGGCGGTCCTGATCAAAAACAAACAGTTCTTTATGATACAAGAGTCCCTACTCCTCTCTAGCTCCAATCCGTGTACAGATCCGTTCTGCGGTCGCGCCAGGTCGTTACGGACCCCTTCTCCCGCACTTGATGCAGCAGGCTCAAATCCAAATCCGCTGTGATCACCATATCATGGTTAATTTCGCCTACAGCGAGCAAGCCGCCGGGAGGAAAAGGCACGTCATTAGGCGTAATAACGGCCGCTTGTCCGTAGTTCCCTCTCATAAAGTCTACGGTAGGGAGAGAACCAATGGTTCCTGTGGTCACGACATAAATTTGATTCTCAATGGTTCTGGCGTGGCAGGTATAGCGGACCCGATGGAAGCCATGCCGGTCATCCGTGCAAGAAGGACAGAAGATGACGTCAGCCCCGCGTGCTCGGGCCATTCTTACGATTTCAGGAAATTCGATATCATAGCAGATCAGGATAGCGATCTTCCCTTTGTCCGTATCAAATATATGCAGCGCATCGCCGGCTTGCATGTTCCACTCTTTCACTTCTGTCGGCGTAATATGAAGCTTGCGCTGTTCGCCGATGCGTCCGTCTGGATAAAATAG
Organism: Paenibacillus sp. OAS669; assembly: GCF_014873645.1. Taxonomy (NCBI): domain Bacteria; kingdom Bacillati; phylum Bacillota; class Bacilli; order Caryophanales; family Paenibacillaceae; genus Paenibacillus; species Paenibacillus sp. OAS669. Next base: position 207,484 of record NZ_JADBDR010000002.1, on the reverse strand, counting down.
ATAGGCGGTGTTATACAAGCGGCCTTTTTCTTCAATAATATGGGTTCCGCCAATAATATGCATTCCGGTTTGCCGGGCTAACGAAACGAACAGCTCCTTATACGAATCCGTAAAGGCAGGCAGCTCCTCAATCGTCAACGCTTCCGGATGCTTCTTGCCTCCGCCGATGGACATTAGCTGGGTCGTAAACAATTCGGGGAAAAGGACGAAGTCCGCTTCGAATTCCTCCGCGGTTTTTACGTAGTGCGTAACTTGCGCGGCAAATTCTTCAAAGCTGCCAATCGTATGTAAATGGTATTGCACCGCTGATACTCTCAATTTCATTGTTTTAACTCCTTTACTTCGGCTAAGCCGGGGATTCTTTCTCTATACCGCTTTCTTCAATAGGATCAAAAAATAAAATATGAGGCTTTTTCAGGCACCATGTTGTCATACATCGCTGATTTGCCACATTGACGGTTTTTATTGGCTCCAGTAGGATACCTTGAAGCTTCTCCGTCATTTTGACCAACCGCTGCTCGTCTACAAGATAACGGATCGTCCCATCCGGAAGCTTATACTGTTCATTCTCCATACGGATCACGCGGTCCTCGATGCCAATACTTGAAGCCAGCCTCGCGAACAGGAGTCCTCCCGGTCGAAGCACTCTCCAGAGCTCCTGAAGCATTTGTTGGAAGTGCAGGTCATTCAGGGCAAAATGAAGAACGGCGCAGCTGATCACGACGTCAAAGCTATCATTGGCAAAGCTCATTTTTTCAATAGCCTCTACCCGTGCCTGCTCATCCTCCCATTCAGGGGCAAGCGTCCGACCCAGCTTCCTGACCTGCTGTATTGCATCCTCCGACCTGTCCACGGCGAAAATAGAGTATCCGCTGCGCAAGAAATAAGTAAGGTTTCGTCCTGTGCCGCACCCGGCATCCAGAATTTTCATTTCTTCCGTTATTCGGCCTTTTAATAACTGATCCAATAAGTATATATCCATTTCGCCGAAAAGCTCGCGAGGGTCCATTCGCTGTATCAGCTCGCTTCCAGATCATAACTTTTGTTCAGACATTATATCATCAATAATACAAGAAAACCACGGTTCAAGGGCATACTACGAAACGATGAAAGGAGGGGAACTTATCCATGAAGAATAACTTGACCGGAGATACAGAGAGCTGGATCGAGAAGGTTCACGATACGCAAGCCAAGGACGAAAAAAACCGCAAGCACCAAGGGGACGGACATCCGGATAAGTCTTTGCCTAACAAGCAGCATCGTAATGGGAATTAGATGAAAAAAGCACCCGCATTCGGGTGCTTTTTTAAGTGTTTAATATAAGGTAACCTTAAGCCTCAACGGTATCCACATGCTCCAGCCAGTTCATTTCCTCCGCGGTCAGCCGGATTCTTGCCCCGTCACGGCAGGAGGTCAATTCCGCCATATCCCTAGCCCCGATAAGAGCGGCTGTAGGAAAAGCCTGATTCAGGACATACGCGAGAGCGATCTGAATCATTGTGACTCCCTTTTGGGCAGCCAGCTCCTGTGCCCTGCGCAAGCGCTCCCAATTCGCATCGCTGTAGTAAATGCGGACGATTTCTTTATCATCCAGCTTATCGGGAGCATACCGCCCGGTAAAGAAGCCTCTTGCCTGCGATGACCAGGACAGCAGCGGCAGCTGCGTCTTCTCATGCCATTGGCAGGTCTCTGCATCCGCCGACACACAGCCCTTCCAATGAGGCTCGTTCGGCTTGGCCAGGCTCAAGTTCGGGCTGCTGAAGGTAAATCCCTTAAGCCCGTTGGCACGCGCATAATCATTGGCTTCCTGCAGCCTCTGATAAGTCCAATTGGAAGCCCCTATCGCATGAATGCGACCAGCTTGAATATGCTCGTTCAAGGCATCTATAATGACGCTGACCGGAACCGTCTCGTCATCCCGATGCAAGCCGTACAGGTCGATATAATCCGTTTCCAGACGCTCGAGGCTTTTCTCCAGATCACTGCGGATAGCCTCTGGATTCACTCTCGGACCATCGGCATTGTGGTGCGCTCCTTTGGTCAGAATGACCACATCCTGACGGTTGCCGCGCTCCTTCATCCATTTGCCGATCGTTTCTTCGCTCTGACCCCCGCAGTAAATGTGAGCCGTATCGATCGTATTGCCGCCAATAGCGAAGTAATTGTCTAGTACGTCACATACTTTATCGTAAACAGCATGAGTGAAAAAGTCCGAGCCCTGAATCAAATTGGATACCGGCTTTTGCAAGCCTTCAATACGGATGGTTTCCATATCCTTCAGCTCCTTATCCCAAAGTAACGCGAACGCGTTCTTGTGCAGATTTCAAACAAGCATCAATGACACGCATATTGAGTAAAGCATCGGAAGGGTCAAACTTCTGAGGCTTGCCTTCGAGAACGCTTCGTCCCAGGTCGTCGGCTTGAAGCGCATATTGGTTCACGTAGGGAACCGATACTTCCCTGCGCTCTCCTTTGACCGTGACGAAGAAATGATCATCCGCGTTCTGCCGAACGACATATGCGCTTGGCACCTCGATGCGGCCTTCTGTTCCCAGAATCTCCAGCACATTGCGTCCGGCGGCCCACATGCCGCAGTCGAAGGTCAAGGCAACGCCGTCCGCGAATTCAAGCAAGCCCGATGCCATCATATCGACGTTATCGTGCTCCGGCGAGAAGAATGCGTGCACCGTGGCAGCCTGCGGTTCTTGCTCGAGAATGAACCGCGCCGCGCTGATAGGATATACACCCACATCATATAAGGAGCCGCCGCCCATGAATTGCTTATAGCGCACATTGTTGGCATCCTTGGCGTTGTTGAAGGTAAACGCTCCGTGTATGCCTCGGATCGTGCCGATTTCACCCGACTGTATGACATCCTTGATCATTGCATAACGGGGATGATGACGGTACATAAAGGCTTCGGCGAATTTGACTCCGGCTTTCGCGCAAGCCGCTATCATCTCTTCCGCTTCCGCGGCATTCAGGGCAAAAGGCTTTTCACACAGCACATGTTTACCGGCTTCAGCAGCCCGAATGGTCCATTCCTTATGAAGGTGATTGGGAAGCGGTATGTAAACGGCATCAATTTGGTCATCCTCCAACAAGGCTTCGTAGCTTCCGTAATGCACAGGGATATTTAATTGGGCCGCTGTTTCCTTGGCCTTCTCTTCTCCGCGGCTTGCAATTGCGGAAACTACTCCCGTCTGTGACTGCTGAATGCCCGGTATGACCGCACGCTTGGCAATCCCCGCGCAGCCCAGAATTCCCCAGCGCAGCTTTGTTTGACTCATTGCATTCCCAGCTCCTTTGCTTTGGCTAAGTTATAATGTAGTACTATATTGCCATTATATTGAACAATATTTAAAATGAAAATAACAACTTATTGCACTTCTATACAATAATATTGTCCTCAAGGAGAAGATGTCCATGCGTCGCCAGCGCTCACTTCCCACTTTATTGGAGCACGGTTATTTTTGTTTGCCGGAGTCAGTCGGATGGTACCAGAACGATGCGGGGCATACGGTCGAGCGGCAGGAAGGTGCTTTGAATAATTTCAGTATTCACCTGGTCACCAGCGGCAAAGGCTATGTATATGCCGACAATGAGCTTCACACGCTGCAGGCGGGCGACTCCTTCCTGTACTTCCCGCTTCAACAGCAGCGGTATTATTCCAGCCCCGACGACCCGTGGGATGTGCGATGGCTTCATTTCTACGGCTCTAAAGTCAAGGACTATTTGATAGAAACAGGACTTCACCGGTCGCATATTTGGTCCATACGCCAGCCTAAGCCGCTGGAGCAAGCTATGCATGACCTGCTGGTCGAAGCCGAAGAAAATGCATTCTTCCACCTCACGAAGCTGTCCACCTTGACCTATGCCGTCATCGCTGAATTTGTCAATCAAGCCGTGCCTCTCAGCACCAGCAAAAATGAGGAGACGACCAACCGGATCGTCCAGTTGCTGCCCAGACTGCAGCAGGAGGCTTGCAAACCGTTTGATTTGGATTACTGGGCACGCGAAGCCGGTGTGAGCACCTATTATTTCTGTAAGCTGTTTAAAAAGACAACCCAGATGACTCCCATGACGTTCGTAACGCTGAGCCGTCTGCAAATGAGCAAGCAATGGCTGCTTGAGAAGAGCGAGCTAACCGTCCGGCAAATTGCATTGGAGGCAGGGTACCCAAGCACCAGCTATTTCAATAAAAAGTTTCTCGAGCAGGAAGGCATGACACCGACAGAGTATAGAGAGCTTTACTGGAATAAGTAGCCTCCTCCCTCCAGCTGCGTAAATGGACAACCGGCGTATTTTACAGTAATGTAGTTTACAGGAGCTTTACTAAAGGAAAGAAACCATTTTTTTACCGCATAAGGAGAAGGTATGAAATCACTTGTATTAGCCGAAAAGCCGAGTGTAGCCAAAGAATTGGCGCGCGTGCTAGGCTGTAATCAGAAGCACAAGCATTACATGGAAGGACCCCAACACGTCGTTACCTGGGCGCTGGGCCACTTGGTCACATTGGCGGAGCCTGAAGATTACGACGCCAAGTATAAAGCCTGGAACCTTGAGGATCTGCCGCTGCTTCCCGAACGGATGAAGCTGAAGCTGATCAAAGAAACGACGCCTCAATTCCGCGCTATTTCACAGCTGGCGCAGCGAGGCGATTTGGACCAGCTTATTATCGCAACTGACGCAGGAAGAGAAGGCGAGCTCGTAGCCCGCTGGATTATGGAGCTCGTTAAGTGGCGCAAGCCGTTCCGCCGTCTCTGGATATCGTCGCAGACCGACAAGGCTATCAAAGAAGGCTTTGCCAAGCTCAGACCCGGACGCGATTACGACCCGCTCTACCAATCGGCAGTATGCCGTGCAGAGGCGGACTGGCTTATAGGGCTTAACGTAACGCGTGCCCTCACCTGCAAATACAATGCACAGCTGGCAGCCGGTCGGGTGCAGACCCCTACGCTTGCCATATTGATGGACCGGGAGCGTGAAATCCGCAGCTTTCAATCCAAAGATTATTGGATGCTGAAGGCTTATTTCGGGGGTTTTCATGGATTATGGCGCGGTAAAAACCAGCCGGACGGACGGCTATTTGATAAAGCCGCCGCTGATGCTTTGCTGGCGCGGCTGCAAAACGGCCAAGCCAAGGTAACACAACTTAAGGTGGTTGAAAAGAATGAACCCCAGCCGCTCGCATATGACCTGACCGAGCTGCAGCGGGATGCCAACCGGAAATTCGGATTTTCGGCCAAGCAAACCTCCAATGTTCTGCAAAAACTGTACGAACAGCACAAGCTGGTTACTTATCCAAGAACCGATTCACGGCATCTGACAAGCGATATGGTCTCGACTCTGCAAGGCCGTCTCGAAAGCTTAAGCGTTCAGCCTTACGCTCCGCTGGTAAAGCCGCTGCTTCGCAAGCCGCTGCCTATAACCAAACGAATCGTAGATGATAGCAAGGTTTCCGATCACCATGCCATCATTCCTACGGAGCAAGCGCCATTGCTCCATACCCTGTCAGCAGATGAGCGCAGGCTGTACGATTTGATCGTCCGGCGGTTTATTTCCTTGTTCTATCCGGTATTCCGATACGATGAAACCGCGGTCACTGTGGAGCTTGCCGGGGAAAGCTTTTTTGCCAAGGGCCGGGTTACCAAAGACGCAGGCTGGAAGGCCGTATATGGGCAAGACACAGCCTCTACATCGGGTGACAATGATGAAAATGAGGACGACGAGCAAGGCACGCAGCAGCAATCGTTACCACAACTGCAAATCGGAGATGTACTAAAGGAGGCTCGCTGCAGTCTGGAGAAGCATGCAACCAAGCCTCCCGGCCGTTATACGGAGGCCTCCTTGCTATCGATAATGGAAAAGCATAACCTGGGAACGCCTGCCACCAGAGCGGATATCATCGAGAAGCTGCTTCAGACCGATACGATCGAGCGTAAAATGAATATTTTACAGCCTACAGGCAAGGGAGCCCAGCTAATCGAGCTTGTATCCCCTGCCCTGCGGTCGCCGGATTTAACGGCACGCTGGGAGCAAGAGCTGGAGCAGATTGCCAAAGGGAAAGGCAATATGAAAGCCTTTCTTCAAGGGATCCGCGAACAAACCATGTCCATGGTCCGTGAGGTCAAGAACAGCACTACGGAGTATAAGCCCCATAATCTGACGACGTCGAAATGCCCGGATTGCGGCAAGTCACTGCAGGAAATCAAAGGCAAACGCGGCAAAATGCTCGTCTGCGTCGACCGTGAATGCAGCTATAAAAGAGCGGCGGAGCCTATGCTTTCGAATAAGCGCTGTCCTCAGTGCCATAAGAAAATGGAGATTCATACGGGTAAGGCGGGGAAATATGCCCAATGCCGCCAATGTAACGTGATTGAAATGCTCAATAACGACAATCGCGTAAGCGGCAAGGCGGCCAAACGCAACACTGCCAAGCTGATCAATCAATACAGCGATAATGCCAGCCTGGGCTCTAGCTTAGGCGACGCATTGAAGGCTGCACTGCAACAACAAAAAGAAGATTGAGGCGAATTCGCCCAATCTTCTTTTTGTTTCTATGGCCTACTGAACGCCGGTCTTGCTGAGAAGCAACGGCTTCACTTCATACTCATAATACAACCGCAGCTGTTCCTTTTCCGATTCCGTAAACTGAAACTCGCAGTCACGTCCCTCATCCTGCGGAACGACTTGAGCGATTCCTCCTGAATAGGTGCAAATCAGCAGCGCGCTTAAGTCCGATAGCTCCTCCGGCAATTCGCTGCCCGCATCCAGGTCAAAGCACACCTCGACATCGACCCACTGCTCATCCCGCAGCTCGATCGTCGACCTCATATTCATAAATTTCAATTCCCTAACATCGACTGAACCGTATTGTATCATAGATTAACCTCGTCCATTCATCCGGTCTTTTATTTCAATTGAGCCTTTGCTCCGACCAAGTCCTGCAGTGCCATATCCAAAGTAGGATATTTAAACTCGAATTCATACTCGGTAGCAAGATACGGGAATACCCTTTGACCCTTGAGCAGGAGCTCCGATAACTCTCCGAACATGATTTTCATTACGAAAGCAGGCACAGGGAAACGGTGCGAGGTTCTCATAACCCGTGCGAGCGTACGGCCGAACTCGTCATTGGTCACAGGCTGAGGAGCCGTAGCATTCAGCTGCTCGATAATGTCTTCATTTTCGATACTAAATTCGATCAAGCGGCACAAATCCTCAATATGAATCCACGAGATCACTTGCTTTCCGCTGCCGATTCTGCCCCCAACCCCCAGCTTATATGGAAGCATCATCTTGGGGAAGGCGCCCCCGTCTTTTCCTAGAACGATACCGAGACGCAGCTTAACAAGGCGTGTGTCCTGGATTTGATCCATCGCCTTCTCCCATTTCTCCACTACTCCGGAGAGGAAGTCCTTCACATTAGGTTCGCTATGCTCAACGAACGATTCCGTCTCCGACGTTCCGTATATAGATATCCCCGAAGCGTTGACGACAACGGCCGGCTTGTTCTCCAATCGGGAGACGATATCGGCAATTCGGTTCACCGTATCCAATCGGGAATGTAATATTCTTTCTTTAGCTGCATTTGTCCAGCGCTGGTTGATGGATTCACCTGCCAAGTTGACGATGGCATCAACCCCCTCCAGCACCTTGACATCTTTCTCCAGATCCGACCAGGTTACGTTCCTTATGAGTACGTGATTAGGAGTTTGGCGCTGCCGCGAGATAAGGATGATCGAACATTTTTGCTTGAGGAAATACTCCGTCAAATGCCGGCCGATAAAGCCTGAACCACCTGCAATGGCAATTTTCATTGATGACTTCTCACTTTCAATAAAAAAATAATGAATACATAAAAACATTATATAACATAAATTCCGATAAATAAAAAGCACAAACCGCAAAAATTCGGCTTGTGCTTAACATTTGGCAATAGATGCAGCTTTATCTAATTAAGGCTTGTCGTTAGGATCCGTAGGCGAGCTTTTCATTTGTTTAAACATTTTTACCGTTTTGCCTACCAAATCACTTCCAGCTGGTACCATATCGGCTGTGATGACTACATCCTCCGGCTGACCCATTTCCTCACCGTCTGTGAAGCCATCTCCATCCGTATCCTTCCCGTTTACCGGATCGATGCTTGTTTTTATCAGCATGCCGTTTTCGAGCAGCATACCGGTTACCTCATAGTAATCGTCCAGCCCGTCTTGGTCCGCGTCAACGAATTCATTATGACGGGTCGTCTCCACTACCGTTCGGAAGGATGCCTCCAGTTCCTCGGCGGTAAGCACCTGGAAGTATTGGCCGCCTCCCAGCAGAGCCATCTTTTCAAGATACAATCGGTCCACTTCTCTGCTCAATCCCATGGTTACGAGCGTTACACCCTTACCGTAAGCGGATTGAATCATGTTCCAATCCTTCGTTCCCTTTGGATCCTGGTCTTGCCCATCCGTCAAAAGCACTGCGACAAAACGATGATTCGGATCGCCGTGCTGTTCAAATTGTTCATAAGCTAATTTCAATCCGGCAAAAATATTCGTTCCGCCGGAGCTATCGATTTGGTAAACCGCACCGGCTACTGTAGCCCCGTCTGCAGAGAACGTGGAGTATACCTGCGCCCAGCTGTCAAAATCGATAATCGCCGCGCGGTCCGACTCGGAATGAACCGTATTCGTGTACACGCTGCCGAGCACTGTTACCGTTTCCGTTACGAAAGACGAATTCGGATTGTAGTTCAGCGAATATACAAGATCCGTGACCGCTTTTTTGCGGAGATCGTTAGGATCGGTCCAGCTCATGCTGCCGGAGCTGTCGATAATAAACGCATAGTCCACATAAGGCTTGTATACGCCCGATGTTACGGACAAGTTGTTCTTCCAGGCCTGCTCCCAAGCCAGCTTGTCAATCAGAACGTACTTACTGTTATGGTTGGTTACAAAGCTGAGGGTTCCGTCGCCGGCATTCGTCGTATTCAGAAACTCAAATTTGTTAGCCGTTTCATTGTAATACGCAGCGACCAGATTTTGACTGCTTCCGGTGGATTGAATCTGGAAGCTTAAGGTAGCGCTGTTGAACGGAATTCCGTTCGTGCTGAATTCGATGACAGGCCCTACAATACCAGGAACAACTGTGTTCGCATTCTTGAACACATTGGCTTGCGGCAATGCCTCCACACTAATGCTGCCGGCGCTTCCTCTAAAGCCGGACAGACTAAGTCCTGTCAGCTCAACGGAATTGCCCTGGCCGTCCGTCCCGGCAATGGGGTTGCCTTTGCCGATTGTCGCTACCAAATCCGCTCCGCTAAAAGAAAGATTCACTCCGCTGCCGCTGCTTGGACGCGAGCCTCCCCCGCCCGATCCGGAACCGGAGCTTGAGCCTGTAGAACCGGAGGTTCCTGGTGTCGTCGTATCCGGAGTCGTAACCGGATCCTTCTTCTCATCCGTTTCTTTGGCTGCAGAAGCCTCCAGCTGCTTCATGTACCTTGCAATGACCGTCATCGATTCTGCGCGGGTTGCCGCCGCAGCAGGCTTAAACCACGTTTTGCCGTTTTCTACCGTGCCTTCAAACAGCTTGTTCGATGCTACGGCTAGAATAACGCTGTATGCCCAATTGCTTGTGCTTACATCCTCAAACACGACGGTTTGATCCGGCTTTTCCTTCAACTGATATGCCCGGACTAGCAGTGCAGCCAGCTCGGCTCGGGTTATTTCGGCATCCGGCTTAAACGCTCCATCCTCATAACCGTCTACAAGTCCTTCCTTCTTGGCCGTCTCCACATACTTGAACGCCCAGTGATCAGCGCTCACATCACGGAAGGAGGCCGTTTGGGGGTCAGCACTCTTCTTGTTCAGAGCCCCCACCAAGATTTTGACGTACTCGGCGCGGGTAATCGTTTTGTCTGGAAGGATCCAGAGCTTTCCGTCCTTCTCCACCCCGTCAATAATCCCTTTGCCGGACAAGTACTCAATTTCCGCCTTGGACCAGTGACCATCCACATCGGCGAAGGTGCGCCCCGTCCCTTCTGCGCCCGCTGCTGTCCATCCGGAACCTACAGTAAGACAGCAAATTAGTGCAGAAGCCAACATTTTCTTTAACTGCATGTTCACCCATCCCTTAATCCTATGTATTTCGCTCGCGCATCGACATTATATTACAGGGTTTTCACATGCTACAATCGCTTTCTATCATTTTGTGGTAAAGTTAACATTTTTGATAGAAACCATCCCTCGAACCTACGCGAAAAAAGTCGATTTACAAAGTGCGTTTTCCTCCTTATAATCTGTACTTGTAGCTTACTAACTCAGGAGATTGGGTCCCATGAAATTGCTATCGGTTAAAGTTTTATTTCTATTACTTATCGGTGTTTCTATTCTACCATTCATCAGCTCCAGCTCGCCTAATGATATGTATGAGGATCAGGTTGCCGTCATCATGTACCATCATTTAAGCGACACCGCCAAAAGCAGCGTCACCATAACGCCCAAGCTATTCAGGGAGCAGCTCGAATATTTGGCGGATAAACATTATAATTTCATCACGCTCGAGCAGTTTAAGCATTACATGGCCGGCGGCGAGGTCCCTGATAATGCTGTGCTCGTCACGTTCGATGATGGCTATCGCAGCTTTTACGACATTGCCTATCCGATCTTGAAGGAAATGCATATCCCGGCCGTTAACTTCATCATTACGCGCTATTTGGACAATCCCGATGGAAGCAACATCCCTTTCATGACCGGGCAGCAGCTCAGCGAAATCCTGAGTCATCCTGAAGATAATATCGAGTTTGAATGCCACTCCGATAGCCTTCATGAGCAAATCAACGGGCAACCGATGCTGACAAGCAGGCAAAATGCTAATGGTACGCTGGAAAACAGTACGGATTACGCCAGTAAAGTCATTTCCGATACGAATACCTGCAAAAACAAGCTCTCGCAGGTCAATGGCGGACCTGTTAGTACATACGCTTACCCCTTCGGAGGCGTGGACCCTAACGCGGCAGCTCTCGTGCATCAAGCGGGTATAGAGTACGGCTTTACAACCGTTAGCGAAATGGCGACACGAAACGATGATCCTATGCAGATCCCCCGGATTACAGGCGGGAACCCAAGCATTACCCCGGAAGAGCTGCACAGAACGATTATGCGTAAGGTCGTCAGTCTGGATCCAGCCTTCGGCTATATCCCGTTTCGCGAAAGCGTAGGACAAATCGGCGGTACGATGATTCAGGATCATGACGGAACCATTAACTTCTACTATAACGGCAACCACTGGACAACTCGCAAAGGCAGCAGCGTCGTTATGCTTGGGGATCAGCCAATTGATCTGGATTCACCTATTACCTTGAAACGCCGCCATGCGCAAATTCAGTTTAATGATCTGCAGAAAGCCATGGGCATCCCAATCGCTTTCAATCCTATCAGCAAGACTTTTTCCGAACGGCTTACGCCTGTCAAACAACAATAATCGGCATATCTTACAGGAGGCAATCTTTCATTGCCTCCTTTTTGCTGTTGTCAGCATATTTAGTAAAACTATATAATACTACTAAATGGAGGCTGTTCTATGAATAATAATGAAGCACTAGAGCAATTTATCACGCATATGCAAACCATTAACCGGCATCTCCGCTCCAAGGTTTTTGACCAGCAGCCGGATTCGTTGACACGGGTACAGTGGCTGCTGCTGCGGCATCTGCATCGTAACGGAACTCGCACCATCGGACAGCTGGCTGTACATCTGGATGTCAGGCCCAGCACCATGTCACAAATGATCGATCGTCTGGAGAAGTCCAGGCTCGTTTTTCGTGAGAGCAGCCAGCCGGACGCACGGGTGAAGAATGTAGCTCTAACCGAGCAAGGCAAAGACCTGATCCGCCGGACGGAAGCTCTGTGGATAGAAGCGCTCAATGATTCCTTCAATCAGTTTACGAAGCAAGAGCAGTCCGAATTGATCGGCTACATGGAACGGCTTACGGAGCGGTTGAATAAAAATATGCGGAATTCATGAAGGGTAAGCTTAAGTTTGAAGATATTTGCCTCTTTTTCGCGAAGCAAGTCGGTTTTTGAGTGCAATTGTCTGTTTTAGCATTTTCCTGTTGCTTCCTATTAGGGGAAAAAGTAAAATAATAATAATTGGAAGTAATCGGAGGTTACCCGCTTGTCATTGACCATAAACGAATTTCAAATGGAAAAATGGTACGATCACGAGCCGTTCACCTTATACCGCGGCTTCAATCCTTCCACCCAGGAAAAATATTGGATGAAGATGCTTCAATCGGAATTCCCGACCAAGCAGGAGCTCCAATGGATTACAAACGAATATGAAAACGGACAGCATATCCAGCTGGACGTGCTAATGAAGCCGATCCGGTTGGAATCTTATAACAATACGACCATCCTATTAATGGAGCATTCAGATGGTCATCCGCTTTTTCAGCTAGCAGCTTCGGGTCCTATGGAATTGAAGCTCTTTTTGCGTTTGGCCGCAGATATTACCGACACTGTTCGCAGGCTGCATCAGGCCAAGTATGCTCACCTGAGTCTATCCAAGCATGCGATTATTATAGAAGCGGATCGAACGATCCGGTTAACGGACCTATATTCAGCTGCACCTTACTCCGCCTCTGTTAGCATGTATGAGCCCGACGAAGGGTATATGGCCTGCAGGCTTCCCTATATGGCTCCCGAACAGTTCGGGCGCATGGAACGTAACGCAGAGTACAGGAGCGATATTTACGCATTAGGCGTTATTTTTTATGAGCTTTTAACCGGTATGCTTCCTTTTGCCGGCAGCGATACGAGCGAGCTGATTCATCAGCATATGGCGGTACAGCCCCTCCCGCCTGCCGATATACTGCCTGCCGTTCCGAAGCCGGTGTCCGATATCATTATGAAATGTCTGGCCAAGCATCCGGAACAAAGATACCAGAGCGCATATGCTTTACGACGGGATTTGGAAATATGTCTGGAACAGCTACTACATGACGGAACCATCGGTCCCATCGAGATTGGATATGGAACGCCTACGGATATTTTTAAAATACCCGACTATATCTACGGCAGGGATAACGAGCTGCAGGACATCCGCAATGCCTACCATAGGGTCATTCTGGGAAGTAAAGAAATCGTGTTCGTTTCCGGCTTGTCCGGTGTCGGCAAGTCGTTCCTGATTCAGGAATTTCAGAAATCGATCCAGAAGGAAGACGGTCTCTTTGTTCTAGGCAAGTTCGAGCAGTTTAAAAGGGACCTGCCTTTTCAAGCGATCCATCAGGCAGGACTCCAGATCATTCAATTCCTGCTGACCCTAAGTGATGCGTCATTCCAGCTATGGAAAAAGAAAATTCTTGATGCGGTCGGCCCGAACGGACAAGTATTAATAGACATGATACCGGAGATGGAAAAAATCCTGGGCAGTCAGCCTCCTTTATCCAAGCTGCCTCCTGCCGAGACGAACAATCGGTTTTTGATGACCATCAACCAGTTCCTGGCCGTGTTTGCTACCAGGGAGCACCCGCTCGTCATCTTTATTGATGATATGCAGTGGGCCGATCCGGCTTCCTTGCAATTGGTTCAAGAATTGGCTGCGCAGCCTGCTTTCAATCATTGTCTCTTTATCGGCACTTATCGAAGCAATGAGGTAAATGATGACCATCCCCTCCAAGGGATGCTCGATAAGCTGGAGCGAATGCAGCATATTCGAGTGACCTGCATGGAGCTGGAGGCTCTCAGCCATAAAGCGGTCCAAAGTCTTATTCAGGATACGCTGCAGGTCGTGTCCGAGGATGAGCTGGATGGGCTGGCCCGGATGGTTATGAACAAAACGAAGGGCAATCCGTTTTTTACCAAGCAATTTATAAGGTCACTTTATGACCTGCAGCTTCTCCGCTTCAATTATGAGCTTAGCCGCTGGCAATGGGATCTGGAGCAAATAAATGAGCTTCACATAACAGATAATGTCGTGGATTTCATGATCGGCAAAATTCGCCGGCTGCCGGAATCCGTACAGCAGTTATTAATGAAGGCCGCTTGTATAGGCCATGTATTCCGGCCGGAGCTGCTCTCGCTGGCTGCATCTCAGGATGTGGCCCTTATTAATCAGGAGCTTCGGCGCGCTATAGACGAGGGGCTAATCGTAGCATTAAGGCGCGACGCGTATCCCCATACGTCGATAAAATATTCCTTCCTGCATGACCGGGTGCATCAAGCCGTCTACTCGCTCGTGCCGAAGGAACAGAAAAAGGAGCTTCATTACCAAATTGGCCAGATGATGTTTCAGGGGTTATCATCTGAGGATTTGGAGGAGCAGCTGTTTGAAGTCGCCAACCATTTGAATTTGGGCAAGCCTTTATTATCTTCTATTGAAGAAAAAGAACAATTGGCCCGCTTCAACATGCAGGCCAGCGGCAAAGCCAAATCCAACACGGCATATGAAACCGCATTAAAATATGTAACACAAGCCGTTCAGCTTCTGGAGCCCAACCACTGGACGAATCAGTATGAACTGTCGTTTGCGATTTATCTGGAGCTTGCGGAGCTCGAATATTTATGCGGACATTTCGAGTCCGCGAAGCGTTCCTTCAAGATCATTCTGAATCATGCGCGTACAAGACTGGAAAAAGCGGATGCATACAACCTGATGATGGTGCTCTATACCAATCTTGGGCTCCATGAAGAAGCGATGGCCATGGGGCTTGAAGGACTGCGGCTGTTCCATATTCCATTGCAGTCCAACGTGAAGCGAAGCTCGATTCTCATCGAACTGGTTAGAACCAAATGGCATATGATGGCCAAGCATCCTTCAGATTTATTCGATCTGCCGCAGATGGTCGATGAGGACCATAAGGCCGTCATGAAGCTGATGGTGAACCTGATTGCACCGACGTATTACCTGAATTCCGAGCTGTATATTTATCTCATGCTGAAGATGTTTAACTACTCACTAAGGAACGGGAATTCGGAAGGTTCAGCTTTGGCCTACTCTACTTACGGGGTGATTATCAGCTCTATCTTCGGCGATTTGAAGAATGGCAGCAAGTTCGGCAAGGCTGGACTGATGCTGTGTGACGCTTTGGATCATCTGCCCATCAAATGTAAAGTGTACTTCGGCTTCGGGGCGTTTACGAACAATATGACTCAGCATATAGAAAACAACATTTATTATTTAAAGAAAGCCTACCAATTCGGCGTCGAATCAGGCGACCTGGTATATGCGGGCTACTCTATCACCTTCAGCTTTTTCCTTCGTCTGTTTAAGGGGGATCCCTTGAATGACGTATTCAATGAAACCGAGCTGTATCACCCATTTATTCAACGGGCTCAGGATCAGGATACGATCTATATCTTTATGGTGCTGCAGCGCTTCATGCTGTTCATGAGCGACGAACCCAAGCTCCAGCCGAGTACCAGCATTCCTGATATCATGGAACCATTCATGACCCCAGAGGAATGCGCGCAGCTGCAGAGCTTCACGAACAAGGCAACGGTTCATACGTTCTACGCTTTGCAGCTTCAAGCCTACTACATTCTGGACCGATTGGATGAAGCCAAGCAAACGATGAAGATGATGGAGGAAAGCCTCCAATCCGTCTTTGGCCTCATTCATGTACAAATGTACTACTTTATGAGCTCGCTCGTGATTTGCGCGCTGTATCCCAAAGCTGCGGCCGCCGATCAGAAGCGTTACTGGCACAAGCTGAAAAAGCATCTGGCTGCCATAAAAAAATGGAGCGTGCACTCACCGGATAATTTCGTCCCTCAGAAGCTCCTTCTCGAGGCGGAGATGAATCGAATCTCCGGGAACTCCGTCATTGCGGCAGAGCTGTATGAGCAGGCAATCTTTCATGCCAACAAGCATAGATTTCTTCAGCTCGAGGCTATCGCCAACGAGTGCGCCGCCAAATTCTACACCCAGAGCGGGAAGCTTAAAATTGCCCGCGCCTATTGGACGGAAGCGAAAGCGCTGTACAGTAAATGGGGTGCCGTTCGCAAGGTGGCTCAGCTGGAGGACCAGCATCCGTACCTGGTTAACCGGACGCCTGTCTCTCAATCGGCAATTGATGTATCCACAGTAGCAAAGGCTTCCCATGTGTTGTCCAACGAAGCGGTCTTTCATAAGCTGCTGGAAAGCTTCATGCATATAGTTATAGAAAACGCGGGCGCCGAAAAAGGGCTGCTCATTCTCGAACGGGACCATCAGCTGTATGTCGAAGTGGAAAAAATGCCGGATCGTCCGTTCATTGCGCTACATTCCGTACCGATCGAAGAGTACGAGCATGCGGCGATTTCCGCCATTCAATTTGCGGTTCGCAAGGAAGAGCCGCTGCTGCTTCATAATGCAGCATCTTCCGATATGTTCCCGAAGGACGCTTATATTCGGGCTCATCAGCCTATGTCAATCCTCATTATGCCTATTATCAAACTGGGTAAAATGATCGGCGTGCTGTATTTGGAAAACAATTTGGCAAGCCATGTGTTTCAAGAGCAGCGGTTGGATACATTGAAGCTCCTCGCATCCGAGATAGCCGGTACTATTGAAAATGCCAAGCTGTATACCAATCTGGAGCACAAGGATTATAAGCTGCAGCTGCTCGAGGAACGGGAAAAGAACGTTCGCCTGCAGTTGGATGAAAAGGAACGCTGGGTCCAATCCTCCGAGGCTACGATGCTGAACATTCGCAAAGCTCAGCACGAGTTAATTAATAACGTACAGACGGTTCATGCGTTACTTATGATGAACAAGTATGATATGGCCAAGGACTATATTTCCGTATGGTGCAAGGAAATCGTTCAGCAATCGGTGGTCAACTCCGTTAAATTCCCTGTATTGGGAGTCGTACTAAACAATATCAGCATTCCCTGCATCTCGCAGAAAATCGAGTTGCAGGTCAGCGGCCAGCTGGATTGTACGTTTGACGGATTGACTCTGCCTATCAGCTACTTCTCCAGCATAGTTCACAATCTATTAAAAAATGCTATTGAAGCCATCCCGGAGGATGATCCGCTGCGAACCCTCCGCCTCACGATTGAGGAGCAGGAAGAACGGTATAAATTGATGATCTTTAACAGCGGCTCCTTCATACCTGAACGGAACCGTACCAAAATATTCGAAAAGGGCTTCTCTACGAAATCCGAATCGACGAATTCCGGTCTCGGGCTTCATATCGTTCACAATTACCTGCAGCACTACGAAGGCTCTATCGAGTGCTTTTCTGAGGAAGGCGTCGGTACCACCTTCACTGTCTATTTGAAGAAGAAGTCGCCTGTCACCACAGCCAAAACCCCTTAGGACCATATGTCCTAAGGGGTTTTGGCATAGATAGAATGTCTCCATTTACTTATCAGTCATTTGCTGAAACGATGCTTCCAGGAATCGCAAAGCATCCGGCAGATGCTTCGACCAGTAATCCCAGTTATGTTCACCGGGAAATTCTTGATAGATATGCTGGTATCCGATCCGTTCCAGCTGCTCGTGATAAGCCGCGTTCATCGAATACAAATAATCCTCAGTCCCGCAGTTAAAGTACAATGCCGGTCGTTGACTATTTGTCAATTGAGCATCAGCCAGCTTTTGCAAATCATAGCTCTGAGCATAAGGTCCGTGAAGAGGCCCGATCATCCGCGAAATGTCGCTGCGTGAATATTGGTTTGTGATCATCGCCGTGGAAGTAACGGCACCGGACAAGCTTGCCGCGGCACCGAAGAGCTCAGGATGGCGAAGAGCTAAAGAAAATGCGCCGAAGCCCCCCATGGATAAGCCGCAGAGAACACGATGTGCCCTGTCCGGAATGGTTCTGAAGCTCTTGTCGATCTCCGTCACCAAATCGTAAATAAAATAATCCTCGAAGTTTCCGGTACCGTCGTACCAGTTCATATAAAAGGTACCTAACCCGTAGCCTCCGTCATTAGGGAAAACAACAATACTTTTGCGGAGTGACCCCTCCTGCATCATCCGGTTCAGCGTCGTCTCCGCATTCCCCTTAAGAAGCCAATGGGACTCACTCCCATACATACCATGGAGCAAATAGATGACGGGATACGGATCTTCGCTCGTCTCATAGTCATCCGGCAAATAGACAAAGCACGATTTACGCGCAAAAAGCGCTCCGGAGAAAAAAGGATGCGGTCTTATGCTCATACTCGTTCTTCCTAATCAAGAACAGCAGTCATATGTTCTTCGGTAATGGCCCAATGCGAGGTGTTCCAAATGGTTTCTTTATTTTTGATGTACAGGATTTGCGGTGAAGCATGCTTTACACCGGTATCCTCGGCAATTTGATTGGAGACTGGACGGGATTCAATGACCTTGACAAGCACATAGTCCACATCAGAATTCGGTTTATTTTGCAAGTAAGCTTCGTATTCCTTCAGCGCATTAAAGCTTACCGGACAAGCTGTGCTATGCTTCAAGACAACGATCGGCTTATTGGCAGATCCTTCGAAATGTTCATTCCATTCCTCTTGGGTTGTGATTTCTTTCCATTGTGTCATATTGATTCCCTCCACTTATTGTTAAATAGCTGCTTACAAATTAATCATAATAATATAAGGTAGCTTGTATCGTTGAGCCTAGCTCCATGATGCCGTAAGAGTATTGCGGCTGGCGTCTTTTATCGGTGGGAGAACCGGGATTGAGCAGCAGCGTCCCGTCATGCATACCCTGGTAAGGAATGTGAGAATGGCCGAATAGGATAACATCTACTCTCATATCACGGAAAGCGTCAATAGCCTGCTCCAGCGTTGATTTGCGCCCGCCGTCTCCATGAACAAGCCCGATCCTCCATCCGGATAGGTTCAACACCTTTTGGCGTCCAAAGCGCTCAATGATATCCGCTCCATCGTTATTACCCGCAACGCCGTCCGTCGGGGCTATCGCCTCGAAAAGCCGGACTACCCCCGGATCCACCCAATCGCCGGCGTGAAGGATCAAATCAACCCCGTGCAAACCTTCCAGCAAGGCCTGTGGCAGCTGCTTGGCACGACGGAACATATGCATATCGGATATGACGCCAATGCGCATCCCGATCCCCTCCTCTCCTATGTCGCTCATTCCTTCATTCTACCATAACTTGCATACAAGAAAAAAGCACCGCATAGGGTGCTTAAGGTTGATGGCAAGCCCGCTCTAATCCGTAATAGCGAACCAATCCATCGTCTGAGATGCCAACAGCTTGCGCATCCCCTGGAACTCATGAATGATCGATAGCTTATACTGCTTGAGCGATCCAATCTTGCCTAATAGATCGCTGTCCTTAATAATCATTTTGTAATTATGCTCACCCAGCTCGAGTCGAACATCGTCCTTATCCGGGGCCGATTCCAAGTAATACTTCTGCTCATAAGTCATGTTGCCGTTCATATCGGCAAATTGAATAATAAGCTTGCTGCCGTCGTTGTTCGTCTCAAAGAAGCTGTCTTTTTTCAAATCATACTGGAAATTGACCCGCAACTGCGTGCTATCCAGCCAGGTGCTCATCTTGCTTAAAGAAATGCTATACTGGTCGAATGCAACATCCTTCAAGCCAGTATTGACAATCGGCTTTTCAACCGGGAGTTCCATCTCCACGGCATTGATATAAGCATCTGCCTTGTCCTCCGTAAGACTTAGCCTCTGCTCCGTAACGGATTCACCTACAACCAGCCGCAGCCCCTTCGTATCGAATCCCTTCGGCAGCTTCGACGAGAAGGAAACTAGCGCCTTCCCCTGCGGATTTAATTTCTGCTTTACCTCGCGGACTTTGGTCGGATATAACGCGTCATCCGGCGTTTTCAAGAAGGCGGTCAGCTTCGGTACGGCATTGGAACGCTTCTCCATATTGGATACTTCCAGCTGAACCTCCAGCATATCGCTCTTTCCGTCTGTGTAGGTATTGATTTCGCGGGGAGCGTACAACGTATTTCTTCCCGTTCCTGTAATGGACTGCTCTTGGCCGAAGGCGACAACCGGAAGCTTGATCTCGGATGGAGGCAGCATAAATTGAGCCATATCCTCCACTTCATTCTCGCTTAGTTTATTCTGCAGAACCAGCTTCGTTGCCGCGAAAGGATAGGTATAAGGAATTTTGCCAACAATCTGGAAATGTACAGGTTGACCCGGAGGAACGCCGACGGCTCTATCGGTTTTTACCGCTTTGGCCTCCACCTTCACCCCTCCGTCCAGCTCATAGTACGCCTTGATGTCCGGAAAGGGAAGCGCGTCCGATTGATGATGAGTCATCGACAAATCCGCACTTAGTACATCCTGATCATCCCACGGCATACGATCGAGCTTCTCCACCTGCAGCAGATATACCCCGTCTTTATTAGCAAACTCGACACTGGAGCCGATACTCGGCGGCGCTTGCTGTTCAGTGGAAACCTTAAGCGTCGTTACGGGCAGGTTCAGCTTCAAATCGCTGGTTACTGTCACCGATTGCGTAATGACCAGGTCCCAATGATCCCCGATCGCCGAAGCCGGAAGCTGCGAAGCCTTGAGCTGAAGGTCCAGCGGCACATCGGGCTGAAGCTGCTGCTTATCCCCATTCATCGTAATTTCCAGCGGGTACATCGCCCCATTGGACGCTCTAAGTGAATATTGGTAGCCGGTAAGCTTGGCGGCGGCCTGGCCTTTATTCGTCGCTCTTAATGTCAGCTTAGGCGTAAGGTAAGCATCGTTTTGCAGTGCGCTCCATTTGGTTACCTCCAATGCAACCGGCACATTGCCCAGCATGACGGTTTTGCTGACGGCTTCGGGAGCAAGCACAGCTGCCGACTGATCGGGAAAGCGGATATCGCCGATCGCTTTCTCCAATTCCGTGCTGTTATAATCCCACCGGGTAAGCCGGAACCATAGATCCTGCAGTGCCGTGGCATCATTCACCGGCGCATAGAAGGTGAAGTCGACCTGCTGCCCCGCGGGAATATCCTTCTTCAGCTTGTCCTGGGGGATCAGGTCCGGAGTAAACTCCGCACCCGATGTATTGTATACCTTGACCCAATAGTCAAGAAAGGAAATGGAGCTGTTCTCTCCGTTCGTTACGCTCAATGTAAAAAATAACATATTGCCGTTGTCGGATGGCATGACCGCGGCGTTTTTCAATTCAACTTTGCTGTGAGGCGCTATGGAGACGGAGGACAGGCGCATCGTTTCATCGATCTCATCCCTCTGGTAGCTCTCCCCCTGCGCCATGGTGACGGGAATCGGGATGACCCCTGCCGATGCCGTCATGGCTGCTATAAGAAGCAGCAGGATTTTATTTTTTGCCGATAATTTCATGTTCCTTTTCCCCTTTCTCCTCCTCCGGAGGGAGTAAAACGATGCGGCCCTCCTCCACCTGAACCCTTACCTTATTCGATGATTGAACGCCTATGGACTGCAGCATATCGCCCGGTATTTGAAGCCGTCCGGCTTTATCGAGAACCGCGTATTCCACGTGCGAATCTTCCTCATCCGACTGCAAGCCTTGCTCGAGCTCTGCCAGCTCATCGGCATACGATTTGCGCCGGATAATTTCGGATGAGGTTTTGCCGTCACGAATCGCAACGACACGGTCGACCTTCTTGGCTAACAGCGGATCATGGGTGACAATAACGACCGTTAACCCCATTCTCCGGTTCAAGTCCCGGAACAAATCCAGGATTTGATTCGCCATCTTCGTGTCTACGGAGCCTGTAGGCTCGTCAGCCAGCAGCATCTTAGGATTGTTGGCAAGGGCTATGGCAATCGCCACCCGCTGCTGCTCCCCGCCGGAGAGCTGATTCAGCTTATTTTTGATACGATGGCTTAAGCCTACGGCCTCAAGCAGCTCCAGAGCTCTCTCCCGCTTGCGCTTTCCCTGGAGCAGAATGGGCAGCTCTACATTTTCCAACGCGGTTAAATAGGGAATCAAGTTTCTGGCATTGTTCTGCCATACGAAGCCTACCGTCTCCCTCTTGTATTTCACAAGGTCCTTCTCTGTAAATTTCAGCAAATCTTTCCCGTCGACCAACAGCTGTCCGGCAGAGGGACGGTCCAATCCCCCCAGCATGTTCAGCAGTGTCGATTTGCCGCTGCCGCTGTTGCCTATGATGGCCATCAGCTCTCCAGGCTCCACATGAAGATCCAGGCCTTGCAAAGCAACGACTTCCAGATCGGCTACTTTATATATTTTGACGAGGTTATCGCAGTGAATCATGGTTAGTCCTCCCCTAGCTTCACAGCTTGATGAATTTTGATTCTTGACAGCATCGTACCAAGAATAATCAGACCAACGACCAGCATAGTGCTCACGATAATGTACAACTGAAACTGATCTCGCGGATCAAATGTCACCTGGAACGGGGGCACTTGACTCGTTGATTGCAAGGAAAGCTGAAACATGGGAACGAAGAGTCTGCTTGTCAGGCCGCCTGTAATAAGCCCGATTCCTATAGCTGCTCCGGAGGTAAGAAGCTGCTCACCAATTAGCATAAAGATGAGCTGGCGGAACGATATCCCCATCGCTCTTAATATCCCGAGCTGCAGCACACGGCTGGAAAGAGACAATATCCAGTACAACAAAAATCCGCAGAAGCTGATCACTATGGAAATGATAAAGCCCAAGGTCATCACGCCGTTTATCGCAAGCTGGAACGGATCGTTCTTGGATCGGATAAGCTCCTGCTTGGCGTCGCTAAGCTTCGTGACGGGAATGTTCCTCTGCTCCACCGCATCGTACAGCTCCTGACTGGAAGCGTTAGGCTTTAGCTTCAGCCATACGTCATAGGGCTCCAGAGCCATATTGTTCTGAATGTAAGACAGGTGGCCTACGATCAGCATGGGAGCCAATACTTTTTTGGCTTTGGCATTTGCGCCTGTGCCGGTGCTTGTTGAAGTATTTTTATCGGCATATTTGGGATTCGGATTCCAGGACGGCCAGTAGTCCACAATGCCAAACACGTTAAACATCGTATTTTCGACTCCGTTCCACCCTACATAAATATGGTCTCCGACCTTCAAATTAAACTGGTCCGCAAGCGTTTTCGAGATTAGGACAGCAGAAGGGCTTGAGGCCAGCAGGTTCAGGTACTCATAGAAGGAATGGTCGAGAAGCCCCCCGCGAAACCATGCCGTTCGCCCGAAATCATCGGTATCAATCCCCATCAAGGTCGCATTCGCTTTTTCCTTGCCTACGGTAAGGCTCGCATCCTTCTTCGTAAACACTTTGGCGGCCTGCTCCACACCCGGAAGCTGCGTCATAGGCATGAACGGCGGTTCGGAATACTGTATCTTCTTCTTTACCGCCGGAACCACAGGTGCCGTTACCGCAGGGGTCTCCGAGTCATCCGAGCTAGCCGATTCATCTTCCATCTCCATCCCGGGCGGCGGTGCATCGTCTTCCCACTTGATCTGCATGGAGATATCCGCGCCATTGCTGTACATGATCTTCTCACCCGTATTCTTGTTGATGGTTCGGGCAGCGCTTGCGCTGAACAGCCCCGTTGCCAATGTAACGCTCAAGAATACCATGATGGCTTGATACTGCGTAATGGATCTGCCGACCTGCAGCAGGGTCGAATATAAGGATGGTGACCACCAGCGCCGGCCTGCCTGATAAATAAACCGGATAATCCATGGATAAATCCGAAGTAGCACAAAGCTCATGCCTAGTATGAACAACGCAGGAACCAGGAACAGCAGCGGATCCATCTGCAAATCGCTTGCTTCCAATCCAAGGGACTGCATATCCGCCATGCGTCTCTTGAAATTTTGCAATCCATAGAGCGAAACGCCCAATAGGACTACATCTACGAAATATTTATGCCAAAAGGAAAGCTTGGTTTGACGCGCCATTTGCTGTTTGTGACCGACAATGCTGGTGCGGGTTGCAAAGAGCACAGGAAGCAGAGTCATGACCAGGGAGCATAGGACCGCTATCATTCCGTACTGATACGCTTCGTTATTCAACCGCACGTCCAGCGCCGCACGCTGAACGAATTCCAAAAATCCGTTCGAGGCGCCGAGCATCCGGGTCAGCGTCAAGCCGCAGAATGGACCCGCCAGGATCGCAATTCCGCCCAAAAGCAAGCCTTCCACGACATAGCTCATAATGATCTGAAGCCTGCTGGCTCCCCTGCTTCGCAATACGGCGATTTCCGTCTTCTGCCGGTCTGTGATGAGATTGGAAACCATAAACAAATAATAGGCGAGCATGATCATGACAGGCACGTTCAAGGACCAGAGCATGGTGCGCAGCTTCTCTTCCTTGACGAAATACGTGCTCATCGTCTGCAAGGCCGGTGCCTTCATCGAGTAATTCGGGAACTTTCCGCTAAGAAAATCTTCCGTATTCGAGTAGGTCGCGATGAACCGGTTAATGGAATCCAGTTTCATCTGGCTGTAGTCCACCGCAGTGTACCAAATACTGGAGCGCAGCATGAGCTTTCGTTCCTGGGTCACATTCTTTTCGAACCATGGATAAGCGGCCAGCAAGCTTGAGTTATAGCTCGATAAAGCATTGTACCAATACACGTCGTCATACGATTTGCGGTCGATCACACCGACTATTTTAAAAGTGAACTTGTCGTTTATCGACTCATCCTCTATCGTGTACTCCTGACCGACCACCATCTTCAGATTCGTCAGCGTCTGATCCACGACGGCTACCTCGATAATACCGTTCACCGGTTCCGCAGAAGGGAACTTCCCGTCAATCATCCTTACATGGTCTTCCAGTCCGCTTAGCGTTGTGATGTCGGCCATCCGTTTGACGGAAGCATCGATCTTGTCCGCATTAACCGGTACCATGTTATATTTGTCCGTGGCCCTCTCGGTCACATAGGATTTGATCGGCAGCTTAAACCGCGGCTGTGCGGTCTTCACCATATACTCATCCGTTTCCTGAATCGCCTGCCTGGATTGCTCCGGCGTCATCTCGCTGTTCAAAAACACCGACGTCCAAAAGATTCCCGGGTACTGCTGGCTGCTATCCTGCAGAAGCTCCAGATCCTTAATCAACAGACGCTGTAAAATTGCGTTCGTATAAATAGGCATACTGCTCACAAGCCCGACCGAGATGATCAAGCCCAGCAGCAGGCTGAGTTCGAGCCATTTGTTTTTGATCATCTTTCGCATGATCATCACAAGGATTGCCACCAAGCGTCACCTCAATTGTTTAAAATCACCTTTTGTCCTTCTTTGAGCCCTTTGCGGATTTCAACCTCCGTTGCCGATACGATTCCCTTTTCCACATCGACTTCCTTGCGGCTTTCGCCTTCAAGCACCTGCACATAATCGCGCCCCATGTAAGAACGCAGTCCCACTTTTGGAATAATCAGCACATTTTCCCTGCTCTCCGTCACGATGGTGATATCCGCATTCGTCCCGATCGTAACATCTGCAGGAAGCTCATCGGGCACAATGATGATCGACTTGGCGTTTTTATCTGCAATCGCTTTCACATCGGACTGCGGTGCGGTCGCTGGAATTTGGACGACCTTGCCCTTGTATGGCTTGTTTTTAATTTTCAAATCGGCGGTCATTCCGACTTGGATTCCAGTCAGATCGGCTGAGTTCGACGATTCGTAAGCCAGCTTCATCGATTTGGGATCCGATACGGTCATGATCGTCTTATAAGCCGTCACCGCATCGCCCTGCTTGATGGTATCGATGAACGTCACAATTCCGTCCACATCGGATACCAGCTTCGTCCGGCCCAGCTGCTGCCTGAGCATGTCCAGCTGAATCTGCTCCTTCTGTACATCAAGAACCTTGGAACGGATGGTCAACGCGTCACCGCGCTTCTCCTCCTTCGCTTGCTCCAGAGCAATTTGCGCCTTCTCTACCACCAGCTCCTGCTGCTTGATCTTTCCTTCTATTTCCCCTTTCTCCAGCTGCGCTACGACATCGCCTTTTGCAACCTTGGACCCTAATGAGACATTAATGGCATTAAGACGCCCGCCGGATTCCGGATAATACAGATACTGCAATTTATCTGAAGCGAAGGTTCCGACACCGCTGACCTGCTTCGTTATATTGCCTCTCTTGACCTCATACAGCTCGAAATTCTCTTTGACCGGCTTCACCAGCGGGGGTTGAAGCGCCTGCTCTTCCTTAGGCAGCAGGCTGCACCCCGGCAATGCGGCCAGCACGGATGCCGCCAATAGGGCGGTGAAAAGGGAGCTGCGGCTGCGGCGGTTAGCTTTCTTCGACAATATGTCCATCCTCCAATGCGTACACTTGATCGACAATTTCCATAATCGCCGGATCATGCGTAGTTAAAATAATCGTCATGCCTTCCATCTGAACCAAATCCTTGAAGACCTTCATCACCTGCAGTCCCATCCGGCTATCCAGTTCCGCCGTCGGCTCATCGGCCAGCAGCAGCTTCGGTCGATGGGCGATCGCTCTTGCAATGGCGACGCGCTGCTGCTCTCCGCCTGACATCTCATAGGGACGATGCTTCATTCTTGCCTTCAAGCCGACGAAATCCAACGCCTGCTCAGAGTATTCCCGGTGCTTGGAGGAAGGAACACCGGCTATACGTAAGCCGAATTCCACATTCTCATAGGCAGACATGTAAGGTACAAGCGCAAAGGATTGAAAAATCAGCCCGAGCTGGGTGCGTCTCAGCTCATTGCGTTTTTTGTCCGACATGACGGTGACATCCTGCCCCATAAAATAAATCGCGCCTTCCGTCGGACGATCCAAAGCGCCCAGCATATTCAAGAGCGTTGTCTTCCCCGAGCCGGAGCGTCCTCTTAGCGCGACAAGCCGGCCTGGCGGGATGCTCAGATTGGCTCCGCGAAGCGCATGAACGGCTGCCGAGCCCTTGCCGAACGATCGGGTCACGCTAACGGCCTGTATGATCGGCTCGCCCGGGTCATGCTTGATTAACGGATAATTCATGGCAATTACGTCACTCCTTTAATGAAAGCGTTCTCTATATTAAATGTAAACTTTTCCAGACCATAAAAATAGACACCAATTTGTTAGGAATTGGTGTCTATTTGTTCTGTTCCTCATACTCCTTCGGCGAACATCCGACAATCTTCTTGAACGTTTTGGCGAATGTCTTGGGATCGATGAAACCGACAGCCTCCGCCACCTCATATACTTTTCGCTCCTTATTGCGCAGCAGGCGCTTAGCCTCCTGAAGACGAATATTCGTTAACGTCTCGATCAACGACTCACCCGTTTCCTTGCTGTACAAATCGCTTAAGTAGCTCCTGCTTAACTTGACATGGTCCGCAATATCCGAGGTGCTGATCTGCAAATGATAGTGCTCTCGCATAAAGCTCATTGCCTTGCGGACAAAAGGGTTCCGCGAAGCCAATTGAACGTTGGATTGCAGTATTGCAGTCAGATTGGACACTGCCTCCAAAAACCATGCAGCCAGCGATTCCATCGTCAAATGGGACTGCACCGCCGCAGAGGAAACATATTGGCGTTCAAACGGCTCCATATCTGTGTCCGTCTCTTGTCGGGCGAATGCGACCGCCAGTCCCAGCAGCTCAAATACAAAGCTGTAGACCGTATCTGCAGGCGGGTGATTTTGTTCCAGGTGGGCCATCATTTGCTGAGCCCAATAATGCATAGCCTCTTCATTATGACCTGCAATCGCCCGTAACAGGTTTTGTTTTTCCTCCACAGGGAGGGAGCCGTTCCATTCCACAGGGGCTGCTGCAGCAAAGCGCGCATCGTCGAAATCGGCATGCTTCCCTCCATAAAACATCCGGTTTCTGTCCGCTTCATGCAGAGCGACCAGATTCTGAAGCTGCTCCCAGCCGCTAATTCCTTGAACCTCCGTCAGGCAATAACGATCCTGACTTAACCCGAACTGTTCCGTTAACGTTACCTCCACGTCCTTTAGTCTGCGGCTCCCGTTATCCTCATATAGCAACAGGGTCCTATGCTCCGTCAAACTGATAAAAGCAAGTGCATCAGGCCAGTGCCAGCCAAGAACGGACAGCTGCGAATCCGGCGTAAATTGAATCATACAGCTGCATAACGCTACGCCAGTAGAAAACCACTCCTCCTCCAGCCCGGCATCCCTCTGCCCGCTAAGCCAGCATTTCTGAAGTCTCATTCCCCATTGCGCCTGCCGGGACAGCTGAAGCTGGCGCTGCACCTGCTCCCGTGCTTCATTCTCCTTCCGCTGCCTGATCAGCGCTTCCTTTGCTTCGACCAGGATATCTGCCAGCTGCTCCGGCTCCATCGTAGGCTTCAGAATATAATCGTGAGCCCCCTGCTTCATGGCTTCCTTCACGTAGGTGAAATCGTCCAGACAGCTCAGCACGACTACCGCAGCATCCGTATTAGCCTGACGGAGATGCTTGACCAATTCCAAACCGTCCATTCTTGGCATCAGAATATCAGTCACTACCAGGTCGGCCGGCTCACTCTGCAACCGCTCCCAAGCATCCAAACCGTCGAACGCCTCTCCGCCCCATTGCAGTCCGTAATCCTCCCAGCGAATCATCGTTTTAAGAACTTTGCGGACAATCGGTTCATCGTCCACGATAAGCACTTTCATCACTTTATCCTACCTCGCTTTGATGTACAGGCATGGTCAGACGTATGGTCGTCCCCTGTCTTGGCTTGCTGTTAATATGCATACTATAGCCATCGCCATAGTAGAGCTTGATCTTCTCCCGGATATGACGAAGGCCGATCCCACTCATCCGTTCTCTCATTGCCGCAGACGCGTGATCAACGGTTCCCCCCGCTTGCGTCATGCCGACTCCGTTATCCTCGACTTGACAGTAGAGGAGATCCCGAGGCACGTCGAGCCATACTCGAATTGTAATAAGCCCCTCCCGTTTCGCGGGCTCAATACCGTGTATGATCGCGTTCTCAATAAGCGGCTGAAGAATCATTCTCGGAACGAGACAGCCATGGGCTAGCGGATCCACTTCACATTGAAGTTTTACCTGCTCCCCGTAACGAAAGGATTGAATCTCCATATAATCATGAATCAATCCGACTTCTTCACGGATGGTGATGAAATCCCCTTTTTTCCCAAGGCTGGCTTGTAATAGACGCACCAAGGAGGTCACCACTTCCGCAATTTGAGGAGTCCTGTGCATTTTGGCAACCCATTTAATCGTATTAAGTGTATTATACAGGAAATGAGGATTTAATTGGTATTGCAGCGCTTCCATTTCCGCTTCTTTTTTTAGCGCTTCCTCCTTCTTGACCTGCTTGATCAGCTCTTCGAGCCTGTTGAGCATCTGGTTATAGCTTTCTCCAAGCTCGCCCCATTCGCGGCTGCTCTTTCGAACCCAATAGGCTTTGAAATCCCCGAGTTCCGCACGATTCATCAAAGCGCGCAAATGCTGCATCGGGCGCGTGAAATAATAGCGGAACAGGAACGCGCTCAGCACCACGGCTGCCAATAGCATCAGGACAACGAAGAACAGCGTTTGCCGCATGGCTTGTCCCTCTGCTTTATCGACGCTCTGCTGCACTTCGATCCTTGAGACCCATATCGTTCCCGGCAAATCCACACTAAGCTGCGACCATATGGAATCGTCCTTCCACTGCATTTGGGCGGGCTCGGTTAGCTTCCAATCCGGTTCCTTGGTTTGGGTGGAGGCTTTCCGGCTGTACATCAACGTGCCTTCCGAGTCGATGAGCTCATTATGCAGAAGCGGCCATTTCACATAAATGTCCTTCATGATCGAATCCAGCGCCACTACCATTTGGATAGAGCCCTTAACGACATTGGACCTGCGGTCCACCAAAGGGGCCATGAAAATAATTTGATCGGAAGCATCTATCACATCATCGTCGATTTCCCTCTTGACAATCATCCGGTCCTGCTTTTGAAGCGGCAGCTTCTGGGCATCCAGCATCGGTGACGCAGCTTCCGAATTGGTACACAGAATAAACCGGTTATCGTTGACCGTTATACACATATCCGTAATATAAGGAAGCTGGGAGGTTTGCTGTTTAATGAGCTGATCCGCGTACTCCCTAAGGGCTCTTTCTTCCGTCGAGTCTCTGACTACCGTTCCTTCGGTCATCCGCTGCAGCACATTATCATTGGCTACATTCCGTGCCATTGCATCCACTTGGCTGAAGGTTTGCTTCAGCCTTTGCAGCGTTTGCTCGTGCAGCTGTCCTACCTGACTCGACATTTCCATTCTTTGATTGGACGAGAAAAAGTGCGAATACAGCATAACCGTACCTGCCACGAACAAGCAGCAGGTGATCGTTATATAGATTAAAATCCGAAGCATACTCCATCCTCACCCGATAGCGCTCAAATTTTGAAAAAAACCCATGAGCGTATAGCCCACGGGTTTATTCGGCATTAAGGAGTTCCAACTAGCTGCAGCGCTTGTGAAGAGATCTCATCCTTATAGCTGGTCATGCAATTGCACAAATAGTCTTTGCGGCAAATAGGGCAAGGCTCTTTTTGCAATCGGTTGACATGCGTCACAATAGCTTCGCCTGTAGCAGGATCCTTTTCAAAAATAAGTCGGCAGGATGTACGATCCTTCAAATTGACCACAATTTCAAACAATCCGTTTTTCGGGTTGTTGCTGACAATTTTGGCATCGACGACTTGTGGTTGATATGCCATTCTTTTCAGCACCTCTCTTATGTAATGTATATTGAATAATAGCCTGTTTTACTTATCCCCGTCAAGTAGATTACCCAGACCGCCGAGAATACTGCCTTCTTCTTTACGTCCGCCTGCTCGGGATGCCGATACGATTCGGTCTGCCAATCGGCTGAACGGAAGGGATTGAATCCATACCCGGCCAGGTCCCTTGAGCGTAGCGAAGAATAACCCTTCCCCGCCGAAGACCGCAGTTTTGATCCCTTTAACGAATTCGATATCGTAATCCACGTCCTGGGTCATCGCGACCAAGCAGCCTGTATCGACCCGTATCATCTCGCCGGGCGACAGCACCTTCTCACAAATCGCCCCGCCGGCATGAACGAAGGCCATTCCGTCCCCTTCGATCTTCTGCATAATAAAGCCTTCCCCGCCGAAAAAGCCGGCTCCCAGCTTTCTCTGCAGCTCGATTCCGATAGAGACTCCCTTAGCCGCGCATAGAAACGAATCCTTCTGGCAAATCAGCTTGCCGCCAAGCTGCGACAAATCCATCGGCAAGATATGGCCCGGGTATGGCGAGGCAAAGGACACCCTTTCCTTCTGGTATCCGTGATTGGTGAAGACGGTCATAAAGAGGCTCTCCCCTGTTAACAACCGTTTACCGGCCCCGAACAGCTTGCCTACAAAGCCTTTGTTCTCCTCACTGCCATCGCCGAAGATGGTTTGCATTCGAATGCCGGCGTCCATCATCATCAAGCTGCCTGCTTCAGCTACGACACTCTCGTTCGGATCGAGCTCAATCTCGACGTACTGCATCTCCGATCCCATAATCCGGTAATCTATTTCATGAGCATTCATTGTGGTAATCCCTCCCATTTTACTATACCATACCTCAACGAACGGCGCATCGGGATCGTTTAATGGGAGTTATTATCCCTCTCCGCCTTGCGTTTTTTTCTTGCCTGATAGCGCTCTTCCGCACTATCGAACAAACGCCGCTCTTCATCGGTTTCCGGGATAACCGCGGGCACCGGCGTCGGTTTCCCTTGGTCATCAAGGGCGACAAACGTTAGGAAGGACGTCGCCGTCGTCTTGCGTTCCCCTGTAAACAAGTTTTCGGATTCCACCTTCACGAAGACCTCCATAGAGCTTCGATGGGTCCAGGATACGTAAGCTTCCAGCATAATAGCCTCTCCGACCTTGACAGGCGCCAGAAAATCCAGACTATCGCTTGAAGCCGTCACGACTCCCCTTCTTGAATGGCGCATACTGGCAATGGTGGCTATCTTGTCGATATAGCGCATGACAATACCGCCGAACATGGTGCCATGGTAATTCGTATCGGATGGGAAAATAATGTCCGTCATCGTCGTACGTGACATCCTTGCCGGTTTTGCTTCACTCATTGCTGTTCCTCCAGACGGTGGCAAGTGGTGTTCTGTTCTGTATCTTAGTTGTAAATCAGCTTCAGCTTGCCCGCGGCTTCGGCGGCCACACGGCGGGCCTCTTCTGTATCTTCGGCCGAACTCAACGCCACAGCCATTCTTCTGCCAACCTTCGTCTCCGGCTTGCCGAATACGCGCACCTGGGTATTCGGAAGCTTCAACGCTTCTTCTATCCCTTCAATTTTAAAGGTCTGATGCTCCACAGCCGCTTTTAACGTATGCGATGCGCCAGGCGTCAGCAAGCGGATTGTAGGGATCGGAAAACCGAGGATTGCCCGGACATGCAGGGCAAATTCGGACAAATCCTGAGTAACCATAGTAACCATGCCCGTATCATGAGGTCTTGGGGAAACCTCGCTGAAATAGACCTGATCCTTAGCCAAAAACAGCTCGACACCATAGATCCCTGCGCCTCCGAGAGCATCTGTAATCGTCTTGGCTATGTGCTGTGCCTCAGCAATTTGCTCTTCGCTCATTGGATGCGGCTGCCAGGATTCGATATAGTCGCCGTCCTTTTGGACGTGACCGATCGGCGCGCAATAAGCGGTTCCTGAGACGGAACGAACCGTCAGCAGTGTGATTTCGGATTCAAAATGGATAAACTGCTCTACGATCACCCTTGTTTTCTTGGCGCGCCCGCCCTCCATGGCGTAATTCCAGGAAGACTCCACCTCATCGAGCGAACGGCAGATGCTCTGTCCTTTACCCGACGAGCTCATAATCGGTTTGATGACGCAAGGCGTTCCGATTTTGGCTACAGCTGCCTTCAGCTCCTCCAGACTATCAGCGAACTCGAATTGCGCCGTAGGAAGCTTTAACGTTTCCGCCGCCAGTCTGCGGATACCTTCACGATCCATGGTCAACCGGGCTGCCGTAGCTGTAGGAACGACCCGGAAGCCTTCCTTCTCCAGCTCTACCAGCACATCCGTCGCAATAGCTTCGATCTCAGGGACAATAAGATCGGGTCTTTCCTTCAAAATCAAATCGCGCAGCTGTTCCCCGTCCAACATGTTGATAACATAAGAACGGTGGGCTGCCTGCATGGCCGGCGCATTGGCATAGCGGTCGACGGCTATGGTCTCGACACCCAGTCTCTGCGCCTCAATGACAACTTCTTTGCCCAGCTCGCCAGAGCCTAGGAGCATCATTTTGCGAGCTTGTCCTGATAATGGTGATCCGTACATTGTTATCCTTCCTCTCAACCCTCGAATACTTGCATCCGACTTCAATTTTTTTTCTAAATTAGAGCTGGTTCATGAGCAGCTTGCGGAGCAGCGGTCCCAGCTGGTCGGTAATCCCCGATACATCCGGCACTAGAACGCTGAATCTGCCATAGATGTTTCGCATCGTTTCCCGTTCGGTATCCTTCACAGCACCGCTGCCCAAAAAGACGCTGACCACCTCGACCCCCGTTCTTCTCGCTTGCAGAACGGCTTCACACGTATCGATGATCCCGTCCTCGTGATAATCCGAAGCTGAAGGTTCTCCATCTGAGAACACAAGCAGCACCTTCTGCTTCTCGGAACGCTTCATCAGCCGTTCGACGGCAATCCGAATCGAATACCCGTCTCTATTATCCTGCTCCGCTTGCAGCTGAAGCAGCTTGGGACCTGCCGACGAGTCATGCAGACTGCGGGCAAAGTCCGTTATGATATGAAAGACATTCGGACTCTCCTTGTCCGTGACCTTATCTGCGTCTTCCCAGAAGCCGATGATTTCATGGGGAACGCGCAAGGAACGAAGCGACTCATGAAACAATGCGATGCCCCGATGCGTCTGTTCCATTTTATCATACATGGAGGCCGAGCAGTCGATAAGAAGGCAAAAAACGGCATCGACCTCCATCGAAGGACTGTTTTTTTTATAAAATAATCTGGGAAGAGGCTCCCACGCGGCGCGGACCAGCTTTTTGCCCAATCTGCCTGTCAGAAGCTCGTTGCGCGGCGCTATTCTTTTCTGCTCCATGGTCATTCGGATCGTCTTCTTCAGCTTGTTCACCATCGGCGTTACTTCCCGAAGCACTTCATCGTATTGGAGACGCGATTTCGTATCTGGACTCTCAGCGTCCCTGTACACAGGGACTGCCTTGCGATTCAATCTCCCGTAGGAGTCACCCTTGCCGGCAAATCCGGTATCCAGACGATCCAGTGCCTGAGGCTTGGGCGGCTCAGGCTCATTGCGGCTCGACGCCTGAGAGGAGCCCTGTACAATCCCCAAGGCCTGATCCCCGCTATCCGCTTCGCGTACGTGATCGCTGATTAGGCCGGATTTGGAGCCCTGCTCGATATCGAAACGAAGCAGACTCTCATCCTGTTTCTCGGTTTCGCGGTGCCAGTTTGGCAGTCTTTCCCCTTGCTCCGGCTTATCCTCTCTCGAATCCTTGGGAAGCTCGGTATGACTTTTCAGCTTTTTCTTACGCTTCAATTCTCCTATGTATTCCCAGGATAACGGCTGATCGGTGCCGCTGTGCAGCTGCAATGAGAAGTATTGAGCCCTTGAGTCGCCTTCTAAGGCATTGTCCCTCTCCGGATGGTCCATGAGTCTACGGCAGCTTTGTGCGGCTTGCTTGGTGCTTTCCATCGTGCTGACGGCGTACAGCAGCTCCTCCATGAACACCCGGTCCTCTGTTCTGAACCCGTCCGGGATATAGAGCTCTTTCGAATCGTTATTATTGAGAGCGGAGGCAAAGCCGCAAAGCAATGCATCCGCCTCCTCCCGGCGATCCCGGTGCATATCCCGCTTCGCAGAGTAATGCTTGCCCAGAATCCGGGTACGCAGGTCAAACACCGCCGCAGTCCCCGGCCTATGCTTCCTGCATAAGGTCATCAGCCTGGCCTCCTCACACATGGCAAGCCACTGCTTGGCCAATTGCGGGAGCTTCGCAGTCCGGGTCCAATCTATATAACCTGCAATAACATTAGCATCCGTAAACCACGCGCTTCCTATGGCCCGCAAATATACATCCGTCTTCATCCCCGTCAGCTTCGTCTGCTCGGGATAATAGCTCCAGAACTGGCTGACCGCAATAAGCTTGTCCTTATCGTTGTACGAAGAAAGATAAGATAATTCCAGCTGCAGCTCTTCCCACCCGGACAAGGCTCTAGCCAAGTCCAACAGCTGCATGCGAAGGAAAGCGTCCACTTCATTTTCCAAAAAACGCATTCAGGCTCTCCTCTTCCGGCTTGATGTCTGATGATGGATGTCTATCCGCTTCAACCAAAATAGGTCTCCGCCAAATTCATGACCAGTACCTGTTCCCTCTCATCGTCGAGCTTGTCCGCTATGGCCCGTTGTACAGCCCTAAGAGGAGGAATATAGGCTGCCAAATCGCAGGTATCGATAAGAGCACGGACCGAAGCCGCTTCATCCGACAGCTGACCCGAGCGAATTTGCTCCTGCAAGTCCGCTGATAATCGTACGAAGCGCTGCAGAAGATCTGTATCTGCTAAACGGGAACGCTCCCTTAGAAGCTCCAGCAGTTTGTCTCCTTGCAGATAAGGAACATCGATTACTACAAATCGGTTTTTGAGCGCTTCATTCATAGGTACTGTGCCCACATACCCGATATTGACGGCGGCAATGACGCCGAAGCCCTCCTTGGCTCGAACTACTTCGCCGGTGAACGGATTGGTGATCGTCCTTCTATGATCGAGAACGCCGTTTATTAGAGGCAGTGTTTCCGGCTTTGCCATATTCACTTCATCAATATAAAGCCAATGTCCCTGAGTCATCGCTTTAATAATAGGACCCGGAACGAATTTGACCACAGATTGCCCCTGCTCGGCTTCCAGCGTCTTGAATCCGATCAAGCCCTCCGCATCCAGATCTACGGAGCAGTTTACTGCATGGACAGGCTGTCCGAACAAATACGATAAGGTTTCGGCCAGTCTTGTCTTTCCCGAACCGGTTGGCCCTTTTAACAATACATTTTTTCCTAGTGCCATGGAAACAAGAGCATCCTGGAGAATCTGCTCATTCGGCGGCTTGTACCCGTCTTCGCCCACGAGGCTCAAAGACTCCGCATCCAGAGAATGCCGGAGAAACTCGCGGCGCTCCAAAATTTGCTTCAACAATGGAGCGGGCAGCTTGGACGTTGCCCACGGATCTGCTACGATCATGATATCTATCCTCTCATGAATTCATTAATTACCTACGGTTGTTATACTTCACCCTGTGAAAATTTTCAACACCCTGAGCGAAAAAACATTCATAACAATAAGGTTTTTTCCCGAATTATCGCCCTGACTCCCTTCCGAGCTATGCTAATTTCGGCTTAAAAATGTATAATAACAGTAAGATAGCTGCATGGACTGCTTATAGACAGGTCCAAACTATGTTTTTATTGTGGCATTTTGGAGAAAAGGGCTTACTTTTATCAAGTAACTTATGTTAAACTATAGATATGAAGGAGATGATAGTTATGGCCGACCATAATCATCAGCTTTGTCCCAAATTTGAAGCCGCTTTTGAATTGTTAGGAAAGCGCTGGACAGGCTTAATTATTCAGTCGCTCTTGAGCGGCCCCCGACGCTTCAAGGACATCTCGGAAATGATTCCCGGAATGAGCGACAGGATGCTTGCGGAACGGTTCAAGGAGCTGGAAGCCGCCGGTATTATTTATCGCCATGTATATCCTGAGACTCCCGTTCGCATCGAATACGAGTTGACGGAGAAAGGCAAAGCATTGGAACCAGTAATGGCCGCTGTACACCTGTGGGGTGAAAGCTGGTTAAACATATAATATGCTCTTGACAGCCGCTGCAGGGCATATGTCGATAATGAATGGTATCCTACCTTACTATGGATAAACAGCTGCTAGTCAGGACTTTGGCCGCATGCCGGAAGACGCGTCTTCTGCTGCAATGCGCTCTTGATTGGCAGCTGATTTATTTATGTTCATAAATTTGACACGTTTGGCAGGAGAAATGAAGCTTGTTCCTGCAAGCAGTTTCCGTTAAAGTAAGTAACGACCTACCATTGAAGTAAACCGTTTTCATCTGCATTATTAAGGGAATCCGATTCATTATTTATCATTCACATATATAGGAGGAATTCATGGCAACCGTATTGCTGATTGAAGATGATCATAGTATTGCGGATATGATTTCCATTTATTTATCAGAGGAAGATTATGTAGTGCATATTGCAAGAGACGGTCAGCAAGGAGCTGAGCTGTTTCGCACGGTCCAACCTGATGTGATCATTCTGGATGTGATGCTGCCCGATTTGAACGGGATGGAGCTCTGCAGGGAATTTCGCGCCCAATCCCCTGTCCCCATCATGATGGTATCTGCCAAGAGCGAGGTTTCCGAGCGGGTGAAGGCTCTGGTCATCGGGGCGGATGACTATCTGTGCAAGCCCTTCAGCATGAGGGAGCTGGCCGCAAGAACCGGCGCTTTGCTGCGAAGATCGACCATGAATAAAGCAGCCGCTGATGCCAAACCAAGTGCAGATACACAAGCTATTCGTGTAGATATGGAAAAGCGCTGCGTATATTTGCATAACACTGTAGTGGAAACAACGTACTCCGAATTTGAGATGATGAAGCATTTCTGGCTGCACCCGGGCAAAGTATTTTCCAGGGAAGAGCTTCTGAATAAAATCCGCGGCATGGATGCTTTCGTTACCGAGCGGTCGGTTGACGTACATATTACGAATCTTCGCAAAAAAATAGAAAAAGACCCCAAGGACCCTAAGCACATCAAAACGGTCTGGGGTGTCGGCTATAAATTTGAGCCCTAATAAAAAACTCCTGAAAACCCGTGCCGTTACCTTGTAACAGCGAGCATGGTTCAGGAGTTTATTTTGTTATCTTCTCGTGTTGGTATCATTCGGGAATACACGCTGAATCATTGTGTTAAATTCATTCATATAGACCGATAAATCCACGCCTTTTTGATATTCCTTCACATAAAAACGTATTCTCTGCACAAAATTGGGATTTGCGGACACAAACACCCGCTGCAGCCTAGGCTCCATTGCCAGCACCTGTCCTTTAATGCGCGAAGCCATGGAATGAGTTAAGCCTGCCGGATCCCCCCAGTTCATCATTCCATTCCCTTTATTCGTGCCGAATAACCCGACCCCGCCTTTGGGGGAAATAGGATTTGCCATCATCTCCGGATGAGCTTCCGTATCAATGTTATGTCCATCCAGAATGATTGCAACGTAAGCGTTTGTCTCTGTCAGCAAAATGGTTGCCTGGTGAACGCCCGGCATTTTTTCAATTTGATTCGAGAGCTCCGGCGCAAACCGGAAGGTTTTGGATAAATGATAATTCGTCATATCCAGCTGCTGGAACGCTCCGGGATTATCCGCTTGAGGCCTTGAAGGCTGGGCATTCTCCCACTTCGGCTTAACCCCCAAGGTACTGTTCTCATTATTAAAAGTGCCCCTGTCATAAAGAGCATGATGATCTTTAGACTCAAGACCTGCCCCCAGCTCCTTGTTGCGATTCTGATCATGACCGCAGCCGGCTGCAAGAAGCAGCATACTCCCTATCAATCCGGCCCGCCATACGGTTGAACGCCATTTCAAATGCTTTCCCTCCTCATCTCTTGGATGTTCTACATCGTTAGGATGAGTTATGAGCAGGAAAATATGCGGGCACGGAATAAGAAAACCTCTATCGAGGCGTAAAAAAAGAGACGCCTCTTTGGAAGCGTCTCCCCACTGAATGCATTATCCGTTCTCGTCCTTGCCGAGCGTCCGGTCCAATTCCTCCAAAAGCTTGCGGACCGCTTCCTCCGATCTCTCGGGAGACTGCTTGAATCTCATAAGCTGCTCCTGCAGACTGGCGCCGATTTCTTCGCTCTCCGCTTCCTGGTCCGTGTAGGAAGGATCAAACCATACATAATCTCCATCCGGGCCGTTGCGTAAAAACATTTTTGTCCAGTTATCCGGATAAGTGTAGGACTGTTCTCCAAATACCAGTCCCAGTACATCATCGCTGTCAATTGGCATCAGATGATGAAATATTTCATCCCCGCTGCTTTCGGGGCCGATTGCTGCAACTTGTTTATGAAGATAAGCATAATGCAGATAATGCTCGCCGGTCAGCTTATCCTTGGCCACCTCGTACATTTCAAGGTTATCGTCCTTCAAGGCTTTGACCGTCTCAAGACGTTCCTGAAGCCATTCCGAAGGGACTCGTCTCAAATCGGTGAATGACATGACCATCGTATTCTCACTCCCTATCGAATTGCCGATGACTAAAAGTTCCAATCCAAATTGACGACTTGACCTGTACGCGACGATTCGTAGATAGCTTCCAATATCAGATTGTTCGTGAGCCCGGATAATCCGGAGGTTAAAGGTTCTTTGCCCTCGCGGATGCACTCCAGGAAGTGCCGGCTTAACCGTATTCGCGAGCCCTCATCCTGATTCGGTGCGATTAATTCTACATCCGCCGTGCGGTCATAAATTTCGGCAAACAGCTTGCCTTTGCCGCCCCGAAGCGATGCTCCGCCCTCTGTGCCCATAACATAAATATACGGTTGGTTGTCCAGCATATCCGTATGGGCCGCCCAGCTAACATCGAGCGACAAGGTGCTGCCGTTATCCATCTTGATCAATGCCGTCGCCAGGTCTTCAACATCATAATGCCCGTTCCAATCAGGCGTTCCCCAAGTACCTATCCCGCGGCGTTTAGGACCGAATTCGGAATACGTCGTTCCAAATACCGATACAGGCTTTGCATTGCCCATGAAATGGAGAGACAAATCCAGCATATGAACCCCGATATCAATCAAAGGGCCGCCTCCGGATTTGGACATTTGGGTAAACCAGGTTCCCCATCCCGGAATGCCTTTTCGTCTCATCCAGCCTGTCTTGATATTATATATATGCCCAAGCGCTCCTTTTTCGATCTGTTCTTTTAACTGCATGTTAATAGATTCCCATCTCATCTGGTGGGCAATCATTAAGGTCTTGTTGGATGCGCGGTGAGCCTTGACAATTTCTTTGGCCGAAGCGGCATTAATCGCCATTGGCTTCTCCAGAAGCACATGCTTCCCAGCCTGCAATGCGGCAATCGCTATCGCGGCGTGCATTTCGTTAGGAACGGCAATGATCACAGCATCGACATTCGGATCTTCAAGAAGCTGCTCATAGCTGCTGTAGACGTGAGGAATTCCGTGCTCTTTTGCACGCGCTTCCGCCAAAGGCAAGTAAACATCCGTAACGGCCGTAATCGCCGCTTCAGGCATTTGTTTGATCCCGTTCATATGGACGTTGCCGATATTTCCGGCCCCGATAATACCGATTTGAATTTTGCTGTTCAAACTCATTGCAGTGGTTCCTCCCATCATCTATATCAAACTGAATTTAACTATAACACATGCCGGACGATTTACGCTATTGAAAATCGCACCCCTTCGAAGCACCTTTTTCCTGTTAAAAAACGGCTTATAACCGCCTTTAAGAGCAGTAATAAGCCGCTTTATAATATTCCCATATCCTTGGCCTTCTGTGCTGCCTCCTTGCTGCTCTTGCCGCCCAGCTTGCGCAAAATGTTGCCTACATGCACTTTGATCGTACGTATCGAAACGACGAACTTGTCAGCGATTTGAGTCTGCGTATGCCCTTTTTCTATCAAGTCCAGCACTTGAATTTCAGTAGGCGTCAACAGATTCCGCAGCTCTTTAACTCTCACCTCGTGCTCCAGCTTTTTCAGACGCCGGAACTCCTCGCGCATTTGAGCTGCCGCACTTGGATGAATCGCGCTCCGGTTGGCGTAAGCGTTCCGGATGGCTTGAGGTATTTCCGTAAAATTGGATTTCACCATGTAGTCGACGGCTCCTGCTTTGAACGCTTCGAATATGAATTCCTTTTCCTCCATCGAAGTAAGCATGATGACTCTGGAGCTGGTGCATTGAACGATCTCCGCAGCGGCCCAAATACCGTCGGGGTTATCCGACATCATAATATCCATAAGCACGACATCCGCTTCTATTTGCTCCAGCAGCTCTACAGCCTCCTGGCCGGAGGATGCCGTTCCTATGACCTCTATATCCGATTCCTTCTTCAAGTAACTGGTCAAGCCGCGCAGCCAGTCCTGGTCGTCTTCCACAATAACCAATCGTATCCGACTCATGTAGGTCTGACTCCTTTCTTTTTAGGAAAATGAATAAATACCGAAGTCCCTACTCCCTGCTTGCTGTGCATATCCATTGTCCCTTTATGCTTCTGAATCACATGGTAGCAATAGGAAAGGCCAAGTCCAAAATTCAGCTTCTTCCCGGCTTTCGTTGTGAAAAACGGGTCAAACACCTGTTTTAACAGCTTTTTGTCCATGCCTATCCCGGTATCTTTGACTTCTACGGTAATATTGCGTTTGGTTTCAGTCAGCCTAAGGACCAGCTTACCGCCTTGAGGCATAGCATCAATGGCATTGGAGATGACATTCGTGAACACCTCGTTCAGCTGCGCTTTATCTCCCCATAGCTTGCCTGTGCAGCGAAAATCCTTTTCGACCTCTATACGACTCATTGCAGGGTCCAGCATGCCGGCACATGCCTCGAGCATTTGATCCAATCGAAGCTCCTCCGGCTTTATGACTACGTCCTGCGTTTGGCCCTGGATACGATATATCATATCATAAATGTGCTGCGAAGCGTTCATAATGACTTCGATATCGTTAACGAGCTGTTCCGGGTCGGACTCATAGGCTTCCGATTTGATTTTCTCGCTGAACAAGCGAATTTTCCCTACATCGTTCTTAATGGCATGGTTCAAGATTGCGGTCCCTGATGTAATGGCTCTTAATGTGTAATCGAGCTTCTGGTTTTGAATCGAAATTTGCAGTCCCATGAACCCGTAACGAAAGCTTGAAATGAGGATAACCGCAAGCGTGAAGCCGATCACCCAGGCATTATAGCGCCACCATTCATATAACCCGAAAAACGTCGGTAAAATGTATAAAGTGAATAAGGCAAAGAACAAGGCGGGCGCAGCAGCCAATGTAGTTAGCATACGATGCTTCCGTAAAAAGGTATTCCGTTCCTTTACTGTCGCATGAATCAAGATAGCAATCCCTGCCAAAATATAAGGTGTGGTCCACCAGGTTACATAATGGTAGGGTATCGGATCGATTGCGCTTGCAGGCTCAAAAGCAAAGGACAAAAGAACAGGCACAATCAAAATCCAGGAAAAACGCTTATTGCGGACTGGCCATACGGAATAATTGGGATGGTAGACGATCGTAAACATAAGGAACGTATAAGGCAGTCCGTAATAGCATACCAGGGAGCTGATACTCTCGGCGCGAAGCATCAGATCGGCAACGGGCTCGGTCAGCCAGCCCCTGTCGTAAAAGCTAGGAATCCAATAATCATGGATGACAGCCGATAAGCCGCCTGAACCGCCGGTAAAAGCAATACTTGCGATCCACCGGGTCGTTAACCGCCTCGGATCTGTTACGATCAATAACAGGCCGATCGTCCATAAGCCTATAAGCACAAACAGCATTCCGTCCGACACTCCAGTATTTCAATTTGTAAGGCTACAGTGAGTATTCCTTTTTCAATTGCTCAAGCTCTTCCACACAGCGCTGTGCCCATTTGACGGTTTGCTGCAGCGTTTGAAGCTCGGATTGCAGAGCTCTTCTTAGAGAATCCGCATAATCCGGAACGGTACCGCGGTAAGGCTTTATAGTATACAGCGGCATCAAAGCGATCTCCTGATACGCCAGCGCCCTCCGTTGATGAAAGAAAGCCACATCGGGTTTCATTGGATTGTGCAAGTTCCCTTGCGTCGGATGCTTTACTACAGCCAATATTTTTACAGCCGCTTTGGAGGCAGACGATATCTCAACAATTTCTCCGATGTACTCACCGGTTTTGTATTCGGCAGAAACGATACTTCCCATTTCGAGCGGTTCATTCATAGTATATTCCTCCTTTAGTTCAATTGCGTTATGTACCTTCAAACATAGGCCGAAGGGTTATGCAGATTCCTGGAACCACTGCAAAAGATCCGCTACACCCTGCATGCGGTATCGCTTTCGGGTTAGGCTTCTGCGTTCGATGCTTGCAATACAAGGTACGCTTTCCACCTTCCAGCTTTGGGTCAAGCCGGGACAATAGTTAGCGTTGCATTTGACCAAAGGTAAATTCGGTTCCATGGCCAATACGACTTGAAGCATTCTTTCCGTTACTTTGCATGTACCGCACATCGGAGTATAAAAGTAAATAAAAAGACGTTCGTCTGATGCCTCTAACCGCTGCTTAATCTGCTGCTCAGACCATTCCTCCACCCTCGGGACCTCCCCTTCATTGATGTCAAAGATGCCTTACAGAATCCTATCAGGATTTATGAAAATGCTGCTGGTCCAGCCGTTCCATGCTTAATACGAGATGATCCATCAGGCTCGGAATGTCATCAATTTGTCTCTCATCCAGTTTACGGATAAATTGAAGAGTGAGTTCATTCCGCATCAAGCTCTGATCTTCCCCGTAGACCCAATAAACCTTCTGTTGGATAGATGGGCCCTCTCCCCAAATGGATCTCATCAGATTCTCCGCGACAGCGCAATCCTGCTGCATCTCTCGTACGGGGAATGAGAACCTGAGCTCCAGGCTGCAGCCGGGCTGTTTTCCTTGCTCTGACAAGAGCTCCGCTGACAAGTCCGCCAGCGATGCCTTCAATACGAAGCTGCCTTTAACGAAGCCGTGGGGACGTCGAATCGCTTCCATCCCGAAGCTTCTAGACATTGTCGACAGCTCCACGCGATCGGTACGATTCAAAATTTGAACATCTCCTGTCAAATCCATATCGTACATAGCACCTTCGAATACAACCTTCAGATTATCAAATATGGTAGGGTCGAACATATTGCTCTCTAACCTCTTTGTCATGTTTTATATATTTTTCACTTGCTTCCTTCAGGACAAATCAGTACAATGATATCATCCAATTCAAGGAAGGTGTGCACCATGTCGGACGTGAATCAAAATAACGAATCCGGACAAGAACCGAAAAAAGTCAGTCTGGCGGACGCTATTAAAAACAAGCTTGCCCAGAAAAAGCAAGCCCAAAACGATGGAAAAGCAGGCGCGCCTCTTCGCGGCGGCAACAGCGCTGTTATGAGAAGCCAAAACAACAAGAAGCCTAACAATCAACGCCGTCGTACCGGCGGAAGCTAATCCTCTTCAACAACCCGAGGAATCTGCCGTATTTGGGCGTCACGTTTTCACTTGTAAACCAGCAATATGGCTAAAAAAGGATGAGCATGGGTATTCCGGCTCATCCTTTTTTTACGTTCTTAAGCGTAAAGCTGTTCGCGCTGCTTCTTGATTTCGTCGCTCTCGAGGTATTCATCATAGGTGATCATTTTATCAATCAAGCCATTCGGTGTAATTTCAATGATCCGGTTAGCTACGGTTTGGATGAACTGATGGTCATGCGATACGAAGAGCATCGTACCATCGAATTCTACCATGGCGTTGTTCAATGCAGTGATGGATTCCAGGTCCAAGTGGTTCGTAGGTTCGTCCAGAAGCAGGACATTGGCGCCGCTCATCATCATCTTGGACAGCATGCAGCGAACCTTTTCTCCCCCGGAGAGTACGCTGGCTTTCTTCAAAGCTTCCTCGCCGGAGAACAGCATTCTTCCCAAGAAGCCGCGGATATACGATTCGTCCTGATCCTTGGAATATTGACGCAGCCAGTCTACCAAATTCAAATCGGCGTT
This sequence comes from Paenibacillus sp. OAS669, assembly GCF_014873645.1. NCBI lineage: Bacteria > Bacillati > Bacillota > Bacilli > Caryophanales > Paenibacillaceae > Paenibacillus > Paenibacillus sp. OAS669. The sequence continues at coordinate 162,840 of NZ_JADBDR010000002.1, read as the reverse complement.
AAAGTACTCGGAGTTGTCTTTTGGAAAATAGGCTTGTGTTGTCGTAACGCCCCAAGTGTATTCGCCCGAATCGGCCTCCAGCTCACCCATCAAAATTTGGAACAGGGTGGTTTTGGCGTGGCCATTAGGACCAACCAGCGCTACCTTATCGCCTTTATTCAAGGTGAAGCTGATGTTGTTCAAAATCTTCTCGCCGTCTATCGTCTTCGATAGCTTTTCGACCGACAACAGCTGCTTGCCCGCTTCCCGCTCCGGTTGGAATTTAATGAAAGGATATTTCCGCGTCGAAGGCCTGATATCCTCCAACGTCAGCTTTTCGAGCTGCTTTTTACGGGAGGTCGCTTGCTTGGATTTGGATGCATTCGCACTAAAGCGCTGAATAAACGCTTCCAGCTCTTTTCGCTTCTCTTCTACCTTCTTGTTCGATTCGCGGGTCAGCTTCAGAGCCAATTGACTGGATTCATACCAGAAGTCATAGTTACCGACGTAAAGCTGAATTTTGCCGAAATCGATATCCGCAATATGCGTACATACCTGATTCAAGAAGTGACGATCGTGAGATACAACGATAACTGTACCTTCATATTTAGCAAGGAAATTTTCCAGCCAGTTGATCGACTCGATATCCAAGTGGTTCGTAGGCTCGTCAAGCAGCAAAATATTCGGGGTGCCGAACAAGGCTTGCGCCAAAAGGACGCGGACCTTCTCGTTACCGCCCAAATCTTTCATTTTCATGTCGTGCAATTCCTTGGAAATACCAAGCCCGATCAGAAGCTCAGCGGCATCCGATTCCGCCTGCCAGCCGTCCAGCTCCTGAAATTCGCCTTCCAGCTCGGCGGCACGCATTCCGTCCTCTTCCGAGAAATCGGCCTTAGAGTAAAGCGCATTTTTCTCTTCCATAATCTCGAACAAGCGTGCATGCCCCATAATAACGGTCTTCAAGACTTCCATTTCGTCGTATTCGAAGTGGTTCTGCTTCAGCACAGCCATACGCTCGCCCGGAGTAATGCTTACTTCCCCTTTGTTCGGCTCCAGCTCTCCGGACAAAATTTTGAGAAATGTCGATTTGCCCGCGCCGTTGGCACCGATCAAACCGTAACAGTTACCCGGGGTAAATTTGATGTTAACATCCTCAAACAAGGCTCTTTTACCGTATCGTAAGGTGACATTATTAACTGTAATCATACTTAATACCTACTCTCTTTGATTATTGCCCTTAGCCCTTAAGCTTCCAATCACAGATTATACCACAAAATGGCCGTTCTTTCCCAATATTATTGCGAAAATACAGAAATTATCGAACATAAGCTATTGCCTGCCGTCCCATCTGCTCCCATGCAGATATAAAATCGGCTTTGTCAACTTCTCCCGTCTCTCCAAGCGGGTCGTTAATATAAACCGTATCTTCATCATAGCCCGTAATCAGAACGGAATGTTCTTTATACGTAATATCGATGCCGCCGTCCTCTGTTTCCCAGGTTTCGAAGGCGTCCTCATCTAACGTGGTATACTCCATGTTGGTAACTACCCATACCGGTGATCCTGCCTCCAGCAGCCTTAATACATCATCGAAGCTGCTGCCTGTAGCATCTACCGCCCGGCCGGGCAAATATTGCTTTGCAAGCTCCATAATAGGACCATGGTACACTCCGTATCCCGGGTGATCGAACGAAGCGATATCGCCTACGAAGCCTTCGTTCGGATTGCCGAAATGAATTTCGTGACCGATGATTTCAAACGGATTCGGGTCTTTTCGGATTTCATCAGCCAGGGTCATTTTATCGACATTAACGCCCGCTGATTGTAACAGCATAGCCAAGCTCGTGACTTCGCATCCTCGGTCCAGTTCGGGCATCTGATAGATTAACGGAGCTTCGGTCTGAGCAGAGGAAGCAAGAGGTTTATCGGATGACCAGAGGAGCTTGTCCTTTGATTTAAAGTATACGCCGGTATTGGATAGTCCTTTAGCCGCGTTAACGGCATCCGGATAACTGGTATATGCCTGGAGAAACCGGTCCTGTTGATACAGCCGGAAAGGGTACTGTTCCACATCCGGCTCAGTAATGCGTGTCCCTTCTGCAATACTCCCAGGCAAGCCCCTGCTTTGAAATTGAAGCTGCATCGTATGAAGAACGGCCGGCGGATCGGCAGATCCTGTCGGCTGTTGAATGGTTGGCTCATCCCTCGGTACCAAGTAACCAAAGGATATCGCCACGACCGCACATGCTGAGGCCGCCAATGTCCATACGATCCGATTCCTGCCTTTCTTCATCGCTCTGCACTCCCTTCTTTATTTGTTCGAAGCGATTTGTTCCACCAGCTCCGATAGCTCGGCCCAACGATCCATAGCCTGCTCCAGCTGTTCATTCAGCTGCTGCTCCTCGGAGTAGAGCTCCTGAACCTTGCCATAATCGCTTCCCGCCAGATGAATCTCTTTTTTAACGGCTTCCAACCTATCCTCCAGCGCTGCAATTTTCCCTTCAATTTCATCCCATTCCTTTTGCTCCTTGAAGGACAGCTTGCGTGGCCTTTGTGATTCTCTTTTATCTCCTGCGCCTGCAGCAGCTGTGACCGTATTAGCCGGCTTCTGGTTTTTGCGGTCGTTCGCTTCCGCCTGCTCCTCTTGCCGCACTGCTTCCATGTATTCGGTATAATTGCCGTAAAAATGGCGAATTTGTCCGCCGCCTTCAAACGCAAACAAATGATCCGCGGTCCGATCAAGAAAATATCTATCGTGAGAAACCGTGATAACGGCGCCAGGGAAGTCTTCCAAATACTCTTCCAATATCGTCAGCGTTTGAATATCCAAATCGTTGGTCGGCTCATCGAGCAGTAGCACGTTCGGCTCTCCCATCAGGGTGCGGAGTAAATACAGCCTGCGTTTCTCGCCGCCAGACAGCTTGCCGATAGGCGTCCATTGTAATGAGGATGAAAACAGGAATCTCTCAAGCATTTGAGATGCTGTTATGGATTCTCCGTTAGCCAGCCGGATCACCTCAGCCGCTTCCTTGATATATTCAATGACACGCTGCTTGGGATCCATTTCAACATTTTCTTGCGTATAATAGGCCAATTTTACAGTCGTTCCTACCTCTATCGATCCCTCGTCCGGCTGCAAACGCCCCGCCAGCATGTTAAGCAAAGTCGACTTTCCGCTTCCGTTAGGCCCTATAATACCGATTCGATCGTCCGGGAGAACAATATAGCTGAAGTTATCGATCATTTTCCGGCCATCGAATGACTTAGCGATTCCATCAAGCTCGATGACTTTTTTCCCCAGCCGACTGGCGCCAAGCGCCATATCCAGCTTCTCCGCCGGTCCGTCCACCTTCCGGTCCCGCAATTCTATTACGCGCTCGATTCTCGCCTTTTGCTTCGTCGTCCTTGCCTTAGCCCCTCTGTGCAGCCAAGCCAGCTCGCGCCGCAGCATATTTTGGCGCTTATCCTCTTCCGACGCCTCGCGCTCGAGACGCTCCGCCTTTTTCTCAAGAAACGCGGCATAATTGCCCTCATAACTGTGCAGCTTGCCCCGGTCCAATTCGATAATCCGATTCGTTACACGGTCAAGGAAGTACCGGTCATGCGTGACTAGAAGCAAAGCGCCCTTCCATTTGGCAAGAAATTCTTCCAGCCACTCCACCGTATCATGATCTATATGGTTCGTAGGCTCATCCAGTATTAGCAGATCTGCAGGCTGAATCAGCACCCGCGCCATCGCAACCCGCTTTCGCTGTCCTCCTGACAGAACGCCGACCTTCTGTGAGAAATCGGTAATCCCAAGCTTGGTTAATACCGTTTTGGCTGTCGTGCTGGCTTCCCATGCATTCAAGGTATCCATTCGCTGCTGCACGGCGAACAGGCGCGATTGTCTCTTTTCATCATCAGGAGCCTCCTGCAAGGAGGAAAGGGCCTCTTCATAGTCCCTTAGCGTCTGCATTAACGGGCTGTCACCGTAAAACACCTGCTCCAGCACGGTGGATTCAGGGTCGAATTCCGGATTTTGCGGCAAATATTCTACCCGAAAGTGATTCGAATGGATCAGCTTGCCGGAATCCACCGGCTCCAAGCCCGCCATCGCCTTAAGCAGCGACGATTTGCCGGTTCCATTCACGCCGACAAGGCCGATTCTTTGCTTTTCATTAATTTGAAAGGAAATATCATCGAACAGTACTTTTTCGCCATAGCTTTTATTCCAATGCTCTACAGTCAATATATTCATGACAAACAGCCCCTTTTATCTTCCGTTGGTTGCGCAACACCTATGACTTCTTCATTCCCGGGAATGCTTCTTCTAAGCTTCCGTCACGTACGCCGTCAACAGAGCAATCGTATTCCATATCGCCTCGCTATGAGTCCTCTCCATGCTGTGGGAGGCGTGAACCCCGGGGCCAATCAAGGCAGCCCGGATGTTGCTGCCGCCGCGAAGCGCCGCTGAAGCGTCAGAACCATACTGCGGGTAAATGTCTACGGCATACTGCAGACCTTCCCGTTTCGCCAGGGCAATCAGTTTGGAAGTCATATTGTAGTCGTATGGACCGGAAGAATCCTTGGCGCAGATCGAGACATCATGCTCGGTACAGGATAAATCGTCGCCCATAGCTCCCATATCGACGGCAAGCAGCTCATCGATCTCCGGCGGCAAGTACGCTGCGCCATGGCCCACTTCTTCATAAGTGCTGATAAAAAGCTGAAGCGGATATGCCGGAGCAAGCTGCTCTCTCTTCATTAGCTCCAGCATGCCGAATAACGCGGCAACACCGGCCTTATCGTCCAGATGCCGTGATTTGATATATCCGTTATCAAGAAAACGGGGCCGCGGGTCAAACGACACGAAATCTCCAACGCTGATGCCCAGCTTCTTGACGTCCTCTTCGGATCGCACGTTTTCATCCAGACGAATCTCCATGGAAGCTTCTTCGCGCTTGAACTCTCTTGCGTCCGGGTATACATGGACCGATGGCTTTGTGGTCAGGATCGTCCCTTCGTAAGTCGCGCCACTGCGAGTATGGACTTGGCAGTATTCATTTTCCACCGAGCCCATCATATAGCCTCCGACCGACGTAAAACGCAGGGAGCCGTCTTTTTTAATAGAGCGGACCATGGCTCCCAATGTATCCACGTGAGCGGACAAGCCGATGACCTTTCCCTCCCGACGGCCGGGTACTGTAATTATGCCTCCACCTTTGTTCGTATAGGATATCGAAAAACCGAGCTTTCCCGCTTCTTCCGCGACAAGCTTCATGACATCTTGGCAGAATCCGCTTGGGCTAGGCGTAAGAAGCAAACGCTTTAGCAGATCAAGAACATAAGTTTGATTGATTTTGGATTTCATACAGCCCATCTCCTTGGTTGGTATCAAATTTCGACCTTTATTTGCTATCGGTAAAATTTTCATGTAAGCTAACAAATGAATAAAATCAGGGAGGAATTACCGTATGTCTGAAACATTGCCACCAAAAACCTGTTCCATCGAACGTCTAGTTACAGTTGAAGACGATGTGGAGAAAGTGATCCGCGGCGAAAAAACATCGACGCGCCGTAATGGACGCTACGCCGATCCAGGCGAAATTATGGAGCTTAAAGGCCATAAATTCGAAGTACATAAAGTATATCAGCAATCCCTCGGTGAGCTTACAGATGAAGCGGTACAAACCGAAGGCTTCAAAAATGTGGAAGAATACAAAAATTATATTTTATCCATGCATACCGGAATGCCTTGGCTTCCTCAAATGAAAGTCTGGGTTCACGAGTTCCGCCGGGTTCAATAAACCGCTGCGGCAGCAGGAATGCAAAAAACAGTGTAGACATCAATAAAATGAATGCTACACTGTTTTATTCACCTTTTCAAGTTTGGAGGCTCATTCTTTGTATCCTTGGCTAGTCTTTATTCATGCAGTAAGCGCAATGATTTCCATTGGTCCTTTTTTCGTCCTCATCCCGATGCTCGGCAAACTTCGCAAAGCGGAAGAACCCGTTCTCTCCTCGTATCTGGACTCGTTTCAATTTGTCGTCCGATTATCGAAGCACTCCGGTCATGTTCTGGTAGTCTCCGGACTTTTACTGCTGTGGCTTGGCGGATGGCCTTGGACCACACCGTTTATCTTAGGCACATGGATCGTATTAATTGCTTCGCTTATATTTATGGCCCGCGCCTTTTCCCCGACCATACGCCGCTTGCGTCAGCCGGATCATGATAGAGTCAGACTGGTCAACAAGCTGGCCCGTTCCTTGTATATTTATATGTTTGTCTTGTTCGTCATGCTGTGGTTAATGATAATGAAACCGGCTCTGTGGTGATGGTCATTCACCTGAACCGGTTTTTTTGTTTTAACTGTGCCATTAAGATTGGAAATCGACACAAATGCTTGTCCCATCCAGCACTTGCTTCATATGGGCTTTTACTTCCACATGGACAGGATGATTGTCGTATACGCTTAAATCTTCCAGCGAATTAAATTTAGTGATCAGCGCAATATCATAGGATCTTTCGGAATGCAGCACATCCGTCCCTACTTCTATGTATTTTAGTACAGGGATTTTACCCTCCATGTTCTTCAACACATTTACGGTCGTTTGAACAGATTCCGGACTGCGGTCCTTCAGCTTAAAAAAGACAACATGAGTAAGCATAATCATCTTCTTCCTTTCTCAATTAAGAAATGGTATTCGACATCAAGGGTCAGCTTTCGGCTTTTCCTCATCATGATCGTTTATTATACCACTTCCTCCAATCCGCAGGGAATAGATAATCACAGTGTTTCAGTCTGTCACGTATTCGCTGAAGAAGAGTCAGCGGCCTGTTTAATGGCGAAAGCAGAAGCACGCTGATATTGTCATTTGCACGCTGATCCAGCGCCTTATCGACCAGCAGGTCGCTGACCTGTTGGAGATTCAGCTCCGATGATTCATTGTCCTTCAAAAAATACTCGATTTTGGAGTGGGACATCCGATCGTACAGCCCATCTGTACACAGAAGAAAAAGACTGTTCGGGCTATAAAAACCGCTCCGATACTGTATGTTGAGCTCCTTTTGAACGCCAAGGCACTGCAGTAGCACATGACGATGAGGATGTTTGCGGGCCTGCTTAGGAGTCATTTTCCTCTTGCGTACCTGCTCGGCAACCCAGGAATGGTCCTTGGTAAGCTGCTTCAACCGCTGCCGATGAAAATAATAGACTCTGCAATCACCTATATGGCATAGTATATAAGTTTCATTCAGCAGAAAAAGCAGGGTCAGTGTCGTGCTCATCTGACTTCCTGCATGGTTTCCCATCTCAAGCAACGATACATTGATTTCGTGAAGCAGCTTTTTGGTGGATTGAATGAACGCTCCTCTCAGCCTCGCTGTCTTCAGCAGCTTGGGCAGCTGATTGTCCAGCCAATGTCTTACGTGATCCATCGCCGCATCGCTTGCCCGGCTTCCGTCACCAATTCCCCCGACACCATCGGCAATCACCGCAACGGCATACGGATCCCCTTGCTCCGTAGTGCCGATTCGAAGCAGAGACCGATCGTCATTCATCATCCGAAACCAGCCGGAATGTGTGGCTATCCCATAGTGCCAATGGACGGCAAAAGTTGTTCTCAACCGCTACAACCCCATTTTAAAAATAAATTCGGTATTAATAATCCGGACTATATCCCCATCGTTCAAGGAATATACCCGGTAAGGTGCAAGCAATTCATTGTTGACATAAGTGCCATTACGTGAGCCGAGATCTTTCACTCCATATTGGCCGTTTTCCCTAACAAACTCGGCATGAAGTCTGGATACGCCGGTTTCTTTATGCTCATAGTCGACTCCATCCCCTGCCCTTCCTATGACAAAGCATGGCTTCATAAGACTTATTCTGGACGCATGACCCGATTGATTCGTTTCCAGATACGGATAAGCAGAGGCTGCTGGACTTATCGGGCTATTCAGCAAAACGGTGGCATCCGATCTGGGAAGCAGGGTCGTGCGATGCTCCAACCCTTGGTAGTAATGGTCCGATTCCTTACCCGGACTTTTCATGGAGCTGGTTTCATTTGGTGTAAAGCTTTTTTGAACATCTGAAAGCTTCTTCCAGGCCGATTCTTTGGCGTCCGGTTCCTTGGGCAGCCCCTTCAAAAATGCGGCTAATTCCGAGCCTTGGTCTTTATTGGTCTTGGAACCAAGCTTGGATAAGATCGCTTCAGGAATCGCTTGTTCCGCCATCAGTGCCGGTTCTTGCGCTGCAGCATTCCCATTGACTTCAGAGCTTCGTACAGCAGGCTTCCATATCCATAAGGCGACGAATACCAGATCTGCAATGAACATCGTCGACCCTATGCAGATATAAAGCCAAGGCTCTCCAGGATGCTCCAAATACAGCTTCCATACCAAGCAGCATAGTAAGATCCCGATCAGCATCACCGGAAGCTTCAGCTTGTCAGGAGATGGTACCAGGGACGATTCTCCCTTGCTCAATGATAAGGCATCCGAGAGTGGCATCCGGATCTCCCCTTGGTCAGTTCCTTTATCAGGAGCGGCGCCCTGTGCAGATGCAAAAGGGATCAGAGGAGTCCATTTAGGCAGATCTTCATCCTGATGCTTCGGCATCGTTCCTGAGGCTTGCCGAACTCTTGCATCTTCAAGCTCCGGAGCTTGCATTGCTAACGGCCGATGCAAGGCAGCCTGTTGCATAATCATCTCATCTTGTCTCTCTTGACCGGCCTGATTCATATGTTTAAGGAGAAGCTGTCTTAATGCAGGCAGATGAAACGATTCATCCATAAGATAATTCATCAGCTCCTGGTACCCGCTGCCGCTCAATTCAGTGACCTTATGCACCAGCCTGGAGGCTAAATGCTGCAAATCGACGGAGACCGTTTGTTTATCTACCAGGGTTTCCATAGGCAGGTACGTAATATATATATCGGTTAAATCATTCCCACAATAAATATAATCTTCTTTAAGAATATATTTGCCTTCTTCAAGCATATAAACGCCGCTTTCCGTTAGCGTATCGACGATCGTATATAGCAAGGTAAAAAACTGCTTAATGGAAAGACTCCCCAGGCGAAGCCAATGGGACAGCATTTTTTTGTCAGTAATCTTATAATAAAGCTTGGTATTATGATTTACTTCTTCCACATGAAGCTCCAGCAGCCGGGGAATGCGGTTCATCAGAAGCATGTTCATTTGAAAAGCGGAAAGCTCGTCTTTACGGAGGCCGTTTTCTTTATAGAGCACCATATAATGGCCATTCTGATTCTGGTAATCGACCTGTAGGCCGTAAATCGACTGATTCACACTCGGACCTCCTTTCATCGAAAAGTTTAAAATAATTGAAAATACACACTGATCACAGCAGGGAGTACGGCCCACATGAACGGAAACCGTAGATGATGGGAGGAATAAAGGTAAGGCTTCCATTGTGATGTATCCTTCAAAGCAATCAAATGGAACAGCATAGCTGCAAGGCGCTGCCACGTCTGCTTCCAAAGCCGCCGCCATATCAAAATAATGCATCCCACCAACGCGGCATAAAATATCGAATATATCATGCTCTGGAGAACCATCTCTCCTCCGGCCAGTGCGCCGATAGCCCCAAACAGCTTTACGTCCCCCGCTCCTACCGCCTTAATAAGATAAAGGATCAGCATCGGTATGAACCCGAGAGCCGTGCCCAAAAGGGCATATAGAACGCCTGATCCTCCGGAAATCGCCGTATGAAGCCCCATCCCTGTAATCCAACCCGATAGGGTAAGCCAATTAGGAATCTTACGCCGCCATATATCCGTCGTAAAAGCGGTGATAATCATACCAAAAGTTAGCACTGTAAAGATCATCCGGTTCCTCCAACCCATGCGCGCTCGAACGCCTGCTTGCGAACAATGACTGTCTTCTTGAAAAATGGAATCGATAACGGTACTTCGTATTGAGCCTCAATGCCGACAAATGCATTTTCTTTATGCTCGAGATCCGGTAGGATCACCTTCGTCACCTTCAGCCTGTCTTTTTTTATCCGTGCCGGATTCGCATAATGAGCGACCAGCGGTGTTACGGCTTTGCTCAACAAGGGTTTGTATGCCTCCTCCAGCTGCTTCTTGGCCTCCTCGGTCTTCGCATTTCCCAGGTTTTCCAAATGCTCCCGATAGGTTTTCTCCCATTCCACCAGCTGAACGACAGGGTCCGGAATCCAACGTTCATAATCCTCGATGAACTGTTCCGTATCCACTGCCTTTTGCTTAGCGGATTCGATTTGGCCAACGACTTTATCAATCCACCCGCTCGCTGCGCTCTGGTTCCATTTGCTTCTGGCTTGCTGATACAACAGATCCACCGGGTACATATTGGCTGCCACGACTTTCGTCGTGTCGGTCACGGCGGATTGCAGCGCCATTTCTGCAAGCGATATTTGAATAAAAGCAATCAGAACTAAAATAAAGGACAGGAATAATGGAAGGACGAGCGCAGCCTCCAGCACGATGCCGCCCTCCTGGTCATCCCTCCAGGTCGCCTTGTTTGGTACCCGTTCAATCCAAGGCTTGCCGCCGGCTTTCAATACGCCATCACCCCCGTCTTGGTAATCTGGCATCTGCCGAGCTTAACCTGACAGGAAGTAAGTCCGGCTTTTCCCAGCTGCCGCATCAGTCCAGGTAAAAACCACAAGCGGATGGAGGTCGATGCAGTGCCGGAAATATACGTGGTGCTCTGAAGCAAGTCGATATCAGTATTTAATTGAATTAAGGATTGCATCCGAGATAACAGAACTTTATCCCGGCTGTGCAGTAAAAAGAACACTCTTAAATAATCCTTGTAGCCCATGGTGAAAAAGCTGCCCAGCTTCTTCGATAAAGGAACCATCTCCCCTTGGGTCAGCTTCGCCATATCCTGTTGAGCGTGAATAGCTCCTTCAGCTACGGCTGCCAGAAATACGAGCAACGGCGAGCCGAGATTCAAGACTTCGTTTTTAGGCTCCAGTAATGCCTCTGCCGTATCAACTGCAAGCCGGAAGGCGAACATCTCGGCATATGCCATCGAGTAGTTGCTTGCGCAGGAATTGCCGCCGTACAATAAATATTCGAGCTCCTGATTCGCCAGCTTGTGCTTCCCTGGTTCCGATGGCTCCAAAGCCCCCTTCACATTGCCATTGCTGTCCTTCTCCAGACCGAAGGTCCGGTAATTGAATTTACTAACAGCAAACTCATCCACATAAAACTCATCCCTAACATCCGTAAGCAGATTGGTGAAATCCGAAATCAATTTCATCGCGCTAAAACCGGCTTTGTCCGCGTTATCCAATTCTATGGATGGAACAGGCTGAGATAAGTTGGCTTCCTGATTGGTCTCCATATATGCTTGATAGTATCCGTTTGTTCCTTTGCCAGGGTCCCCCTGAAGCGTTATGTAATGCTGTTTGAATGCATCGGTTGACCCAAGAATGCTGCAGCCTCCAAGAGCTGCCTTTACCTGATCGAGATAAGCCTGCGCTTTCTTCCTCTGCTCCTGCTTGCTTGTATTTACCGCTTGCTTCTTGCTATTTCTCTGCGACTCCTTTGCACTTTGGGCCGAGTGCAGCTCCTGAGCTTGCTTCCAGAACGATTGGATCGCCTGGTCTGCATTGCGGTAATTTTGCGCATCAAACAGAATGACGCTGGATAACTGAGATTCCAATCCCGAGAAAAGAGCAACGGTAGAAGCCGCTTTGCTGCCGTAATCATCAAGCTCGGAGCGGGAAATCATATGGATGGCTTGAAATACTTGGTTGGCATCATAAGAGCCTGAAGCCGTATTTTGGGATTGGACAAGACCTAGCTCTGCATTCAACTGATCATTCGCTTTTTTGGCTTTATTCAAAGAAGCTTCAAATGCTTTAAGCAAATCCTTTAATTCATTCAAATCGCCGGTTGATTTCACCTTCAAAAAGGCCAGCAGCTTCGCATATTCCAGTAAGTCATCCAGCAGCTGCTCCAAATCCTTAATTCGATCATTCACAGCTTTGATTTCATCCTGAAGACGGTCCTTAAGATCATAAAGAGAATCTATCGCGGATGCGGCTGATGAGCCCGCTTGCATTAGAGAGCGAATATCTCCATCAATACGCTTCACATCGTCCCGCAAATCAACCAGCTGCTTTTTGGAATCTTGAATGGATTGCCTGACCTCTTCAATAGTATGCAGCCCGATTTTGTCGCTTAATTTATTCAAGGCTTCAAGCTGGGTCTTATAGAAGGGATGCATCGCCACCGCTTTTTGGTATATCGCCGACCATTCCTTCCACGCCCTGTCCAGCTCATCGTCCCGTTCCTCCATCAGCTTCTCGATTTTCGCGGCATTTTGGGAAAACTGGGAGGCTTGACCCATCGTAGATGCAAGTCCCGTTTTCTTGAATTTATCCGCCATTTCCAAGGAGTAAATCATCGGCGCCCGGTATTTCATTTCTTCTACTATTTGTTTTTTGAATACCATATGATTGCCGAGAGAATACATCGATGTCAGATTTGAGCTGTCGGCTTCTACCTTCTGATCAATAAACTGAAAGGAGTTCGATGCAACCGCTTGAGATACATTTCCTTCAACTACTTTCAAAAAAAGCGCCTTGGATTCCTCCGGCTTTTGATTCAAGGCATACAGCCCATAGGACTGCAGCTTCGGCGAAAAGGAGGACAGCGTAGAGCGAACCCCTGTTTTCACTGCATTTTCTGCTTCCTTATCAGCAACCTGAATACGGGCAAAATCAATTAACAGCGCACAAAATAAAAATACCGGAACAAGAATCAATAGTAGATATAAGGACACCGCTCCCCCCTGTTCTTTCCATAACCGCCGCAACCGAAACAGCATTCATCCCTCCTTCCTGCTTGCATGTTTGGCAAGATTGCCTGGTATCGTTCTGTCATTCGTGAATGACCACAACGATACCCTGACGCTCCAGCTCCTGCCGAAGACCGTTAGACAGCTTGACCTTGTCCTGTTTGGACAGCTTGAAGAAATGCCAGACAACTCCGGTTACTTGACCCCCATCTCTCAGCAGCGCCGCATCCTTGGGCATTTGTTCCTTCCTGAGCTGGTTCTCGTTAAAGGTGTAGTAGGCTTGATGGGCGACTTTATTCGCATCCAATGCATCGACTACCCTTTTGGTCGAGCCATTGACAACCATGGTCTGCTCCTTTCCGTTCACCAACGTGCGCAAATAGCTGGCCGCACTCTCGTGATTGTTTATGACAGCGGCAGGATCGGGTACTGATTTGGGCTCAACCATGGCCTTTAATGCGGCGTCAGGCTTGATTTTGCCCTGGACTTCTTGAATAAAGGTCCGTGTTAAGTCAATGAGCCGGATCCCCTCAACCGGATCGACCACTTGAGCCGACGCAGTCGAGCTTACCTGCTGCTGCAGCTTCCGAATCATAAATTGCGGCGAACGAAACGGCTTTTCCAGATTCACGGTCACTTCCCTAGAGATACCGCTATTCAAGTAACTCATCGTGCCGCTCCAGTCTGGTGATAAACTGCGGCCCACTTTCGTCAATTTTCCTTCAGGTCCGGTATCGCTGCCCTTGGTCGCAGCAGGAAGCGTTATTTGCGCCGCTGGATTCGGGATAAGAAACCGGAAAAGATCCGACATGCTGTCGCTGTGAAGTCTCCAATATAATCCATCATTCTGATCTACGGGGTAGTCCCCTGTAATGACATCCTTCTTACTGTTATCCCAGATGAAAGCGGCGCGATCGGCAGCCACGCCTGCATTCTGAAATGCAGACGAGGTTTGATAAACATAGAGAGCGAGAAACAGCAGAGACAGCGTGCTTAGTAATATCACTGGAAGCACAAAGCTCGCCTCTATCGTAAAGCTTCCTTTCGTATCATTGACAAACCTGTACGCGTTTGCCTGTCCTGGTTTAGGAAGAATTCGTGCACCATCCTGCCTTGACTGTAATTTAAGGGCTGATTTTATCCGCATCATTCTTGATCGTGCCGGATTGGTCGGTAATTTCCGCATTAGCCGAGTCAAACAGTCCCTTCACCCATTGCATGATCCATTTACGGAAAGCTATTGCTATGATGACTAGTACTGCCAATATGAGCAATATTTCGAGTGTACCCAGCCCCTCCTCCTCGTTCCAAAATTTTCGAATTCCTTGACCTAACCCATTCATTCGCTTTACTCCTCTCCAGTTGTACGAACTCAATCTAATTCATAAGCAATATAGCCGGTGCGGCAACAACAACCATGACGACCAGAAAAATCAATACCATGGGAAATACCATCTTCGAGGATGCCTCTTCACCCAAGGTTTTGGCTAACGATTTCCTTTTCTCCCACAGTGTTGAAGACAGCTCCTTCAATGACATGACGAGCTCGTCGCCGCCTCGTTTATAATTCAATAACAATGTCGTAGTGAACAATGAAACCTCTTGAACGCCGCATCTTTTATTAAAATCCTCCATCGCTTTGCTGAAGGAGACATTCATACGGATTTCATATGCAGCAATAGCAAGCTCTGCCAGAAGAGGATTTTTGTCGATGTCCGGTTTGTTCTCTATGCAGCGCTGAAGCGCCTTCTGCACGGTTTCTCCCGCATTCACCAATAGAACGAGCTGATTCAACACCTCAGGCAGCTCCAGCAGCATCTGGCGTCTTTTTTTACGAAGCTGATTCGCTAACTCTTTGTACAGAACAAAAGGAAGAAACAGTATCAAGATAGCTCCATAACCAAGCATCTCGTTATTTTCGGCTACTATCCCAACGAGCGTACAACCGATCAACAGGAACATACTGACCGACAGGACATCGGCCGCAAAGCATTTGGTCCGGATCAGAGCCTGCTTGCTACCATATAGTCCGATCATCTGCTGATGTACGCGTGAGATTGCATCTCCGAATCGGTCTGTCAGCCGGAGGCGATCCATCAAAGCTAAAGCAAGGGGTGCTAGCCAATAAAGCTTCAATACTTTACGATGCTCCTTCACAAAGCCGCTATATCGGGGATACGCCGTCCAGAAAATCAGCAAACCTACAACTAGCTCGATACTCAAAGCTATAAGCATCGCCATCCGGCATCACACCTTAACATCCATAATCCATTTCGTAATGGCATAGCAGCCGATCAGGATCAGTAACGCTGTAGTCATTATCAGTAGTCCTGTTCCTTGATATAACGGCTCCATATAATCCGGTGAACTAAAATTCAATAAAGCTATAACGACTAAAGGGGCGAATGTCAGCACTTTGGATTCAAATCGCTTTTGCGCCATCATGACTTGAATATCTTGTTGAATATCCAGCTTCTCTTGAATGATGGCAGCGGTTCGTCGGATCACCTGCACCAGGTTGCCGCCGGTTCTCTTACAGGTTACGAATACGTCGGCAAACTGCTGAATATCCTCCACCTTCGCCCGATCGCTCCAATCCTTTAATGCTGCTTCAACCGTTTCTCCGTTTTCAATCCGCCGGTTTACCGTCTCCAGCTCTTTAACAATAAACGCGTTGGAATCGGGGTAGAGAAGACGCAGATCCGTCAATGCCTCCTTGAAGGCCGATTCTACCGATTTTCCCGCGCCAAGAGCAGAAGATAGAGAGGAGAGCGCCTGCTTGAACTGCAGCTGAAGCTGAGCTTGACGCTTGCGGATCATTTGCTTACGCCATATAATCGGGGAATACAATCCCCCGCAGCCCAGCACCATTGCGGCGATTGCATTTTTATAAAAAATATATCCTATGATACCCAGCACCAAGCTGCCGATAACTATGCAAATGCACCTTTCCGTAAGGCTTAATGAATACTCATCGTACCGGATTAACGACGAAGCAGCTGTATCGTCTCCTTTAGTCTTTCTATAGGCCAATGATGGCTTCCATTTCAGCTTGTGGCCATCCTTGTCCGGTAACGGATCTGTTTTCTTCTTGGCCAAGTTTTGAAAGAGTGTCAAAGCCACCCAACATAATGCCCCCGCAGCAGCGGTAAGAATGATATAACTCAAGCTCTGTCTCCTTTAATCAATTAACGTTTTCATTTATACGGCGATACCTGCCATAGCCAGTTTATCCGTATGCATTAAAGCGCTGCCTGTAGGTCTAAGCTCTCCAATGACCTTCCCGCTGGCATCCTCTCCCTGTTCTACAAATTCAAACAACCGGTTCAGCTTGACTTCCCCTCCCTCCATACCGACGATCTCGCTAATCTCCGTCACACGGCGTGAACGGTCCCGCAGTCTTTGAAGGTGAATCATGACATCGATCGCAGAACAAATCTGTTTGCGAATCACCTCAACAGGAAGAGCTGCGCCGCTAAGCACCATCGTTTCGAGTCTGCTTAGCATGTCTTCCGTTGAGTTGGCATGTCCTGTGGACAAGCTGCCGTCGTGCCCCGTGTTCATTGCCTGCAGCATATCTAACGCCTCTGCCCCCCTGACCTCACCGACAATGATGCGATTAGGCCTCATCCGTAAGGAAGAGCGAATCAAGTCACGGATCGTGATTTCTCCCTTGCCTTCGGTATTGGCGTTTCGAGTCTCCAGACGAACCAGATTAGGTACCGTTCGGATCTGCAGCTCGGCGGAGTCCTCGATCGTAATCAGCCGCTCGTCATCAGGAATGTATTGTGATAATGCATTGAGAAAGGTGGTCTTTCCCGACCCGGTTCCGCCGCCAATGAAGAGGTTATATTTTGCCCGGACGAGTCGGATCAAGAAAGAAGCTGCAGTATCAGTCAAGGATCCTTTGGCTACTAGCATGTCCAAGGTCAGCGGCGATTCCGGAAACTTTCGTATGGTCATCGCCGCTCCTTCCAACGCAATAGGTGACAATACAACATTCACCCTAGACCCATCCAGCAATCGGGCATCTACTATGGGATTGGCCTCGTTGACAGCCCGGTTCACGCGCGCCACGATAGCCTGAATAACGTCCTCCAGCTTCTCCTTGCTTTCGAATTTCATTTCCGTTAAGCTGATTCGGCCATCCTGTTCGATAAAAATTTGATCATACCGGTTAATCATGATCTCCGATACGGTCGGGTCATCGACCAGCGGCTGCAAAATATCCAATCCGCGAAAGGAATGAAATAACCGCATAATAAGCTGATGCTTCTGGCCTGCCGTAAAATATTGATCAAAGGAATAGGAAAACACTTCCTGTTCAATCAGGTCCATCAGCTGTTCATCAGATAGCGAGACCGATAAATCCAGCTTTTCTTTAACTCTATGCTTCATTTCTATAACGATCTCGTCAGCCCACATCTGCCTTCCCTCCCAATGCCGATGATCGGAACCAATCCAGTGAGGTCAGGCTTTCGCTGAACGTCCCCCGTTTATGAACGATGTCTAATCGGGCGTAGGACTTCCATTCGGGTATGTACGGCAAATAACCGGAAATCGGAAGAGGCAGCTTCCTCTCGCTGCTGCTCAATGCCCCGTTGAATTTATTAACAATCAGACTGCATTTATGCGACCACGCCGGCTCTTCCTGCCTATCCATCCACTGCCGCATTCTTACTGAGCATTTATCCCATTGAATGCAGTCATCCTGAATCAGCCACAAGATATGATCGCTGATCTTCAACGCAGCCTCGACACGCGGGAACAAGGTTGAGTCCAAATCAAGCAGCACACAATCGTATGCGCCAGAGGCAAGGACTGCCCTGACCATCATCTCCGTATCTTTTGCGGACATTTCCGCCAGCTCGAGCGGCTCGCAGTTGCCGGGAAAATAGTCGAAGCCCCAGATGCTATGCCTTTTCTTATATCGCTCCACTTTGGCAATTTGCAGCTTGCTGTCCGACTTGCCGTAGTAAAGCATCCGGGAAAAGGAAGAATCCTCCTCTCCCCCTGTATCGGACTCAACCCAAATGGACGATGGCAGCTGTTCCAAGCTGAGATAAAACACCCTTCTTCCCGCCAACGATAATTCTCTTGCAAGATGCAGGGCGGTTAATGTTTTCCCGCTCCCGCCTACAGCGGAATAGATGGAGACCACTTGCGTCTCCTTGTCCCCCTTCAGCATTTGACTCGAGGTGAACTCATTATAATGAGAAATCACATGAGCCAACAGCTGATTTAAGGGTTGAAACTTGCACAGAACCGGGTACTCCACGATATCCCCGGAAGCAGGAAAGTCACTCAGGATGAGCATGCAGCCGCTCTGTCTTTGAAAAACCCTCTCAGGCAGAGGCATGAAGCTCTCATGGACAAGCAGAATATACTGCTCGCTTGCCTGTTCGATATAGGCAAAGCCTTGTTCTTTATTCGTGAAAGCAGAGACAGTAAACGTCGAAGCAAAATCCGAGGTACGGATGTATGCTGTGATGCGTTCTATAAAATAGGAATCTGTATCCAATACGACCAGCTTCATTTTGGACATTTCTGTTGTGCCCCTCCCCCTTTGTTGATCAAGTCCCTTGTCCGCTGAGAATTACATCGCCCCCTTGAGCTGTAATATTCCGCTTACCACCAAAACTGCCGAAATGATGGCAACGACAATGGCTGCTTTGACTTTATTCGTTATTTCCATATCGCCTCCTAAAAACGAACGCACAAAAAAAGCACCAACTGAACAAGAAAAAGTTCTTGAACAGCGGTGCTTCCGCTTGCGGTAATGTATTTGTATATATAATAACATAAAATATGGTTTTTTCAACTATTTTAGTCATTTTTATTTCATGAATGGACTTATGGTCTTATTTGGTTAAATTAACGGCTCATGGATATACTAACCTCATAATACGATGAAGGAGCTTAAGTGATGATCAGCAATCGTGAACTGAAGGGGCAAATCGAGCAAATTACGGAACAGCAGCAATCCTTAACCGACGAACTTCAGCAAATTAAAGAATTGCTCCAGAGTCAATCGGACGATTCCAGCGGCCAAGGGGGCCAACAATCAAGCGGAGGCCAATCGCAGCAGCAGCAAAACAGCGGCAGTTCCAATTCGGGCTCCAATTCCATAAGCGACATCGCCAAAGACTTCGCCAAACTGAAGGATTTGACCAGTCAATTAGAAACCAAGATGCAAGAGTACATCTCGAATAATACCAAAAGCCAGCCCCTTAGCGATGAAGATGCTATTAACCTCGTTCTCAGCATGATGAACGGGATGATAGATTGGAGTATGGATCTGATGTCCCGGCAAGCCGGTTCTAACAGTCAATCTGGACAATTGCAATGAGGCACCGTAGACCATCGTTATTATAACGGCAGCAGATCTTGTTTTTCAGCCTTGGATCTGCACTCTTTACAAACCCCAACAGCGGATCCGTGAACACCGGCATAAAAGGTTAATCGGTCCGTTTTCTTTTTGCAATAGGAGCATTTCTGCAGATGGGCAGATGAGCGTTTATCCTGTCTTTTGAACTCCGTCATTCGAATAACATTCGTTTTCGGCTTTGCTTTTGCAGCGGTTTGCTTACGTGAGACAATGAACAAGACTCCGAGTACAATCATGAGACCAATGACGATGACAGCAATCCAACCGCCGCTCATATAAGGTCACCTCTTTCCTCTTTCTACCGTCTCTAGTCTACTCTCTTAGTGCATCCCTCAGCCTGCTGGACATACTGCCTTCCTTCAGGACCGATGCGGTCCTCCATCTTTTTACCTGCTCCTTCAATCGAAGGTTCTCTTGGGTCAGCAGCTGCAGCTTTTGTTGGTATTCCTGCTCCCGTTCCAGCGCATCGATACAGCGTAATAAATCTATATTTTCATATCCCGCATCCTTGAACAAGCGATACATGGCTGCACGCAGCTCATCATATTGATGTTGATGCTCTTCACTCATAATGGTCCTCCTTACACAATCTCGAAATTCAAGCCGCACTTGGCTAAGAAAATTTCTCCGTCATACTGCTGCGATACTTCATCTACAAGCTGCTCTCTATTTCCAAAATGCGGAAGATGAGTCAGTATGACTTTACCCGGCCGGGCCATTTTGGCTAAGTAGCCTACTTCCGTTGTATTCATATGACCATACTGCCTGGCATTTTGAAATTCCGCATAGAATGAAGTTTCGGCTATAAGCAAATCGGCCCCCTGACAGAAGCTGATCAAGGATTCGTCAAAGCAGCTATCCGCAGTGTAGACAATCGTTTTGCCGCCGGCTTTTATTTTAATACCTAAACAATAAACCTCGTGAAATGTTTTGAAAAAGGAGCACTCCATCCCATGAAGATGCAGCACGTCATGCTCCGATACTGACCGGATTTCGGAACCTTTCATAGATCGGTAGGGCTCATTCGTGCTCAAACCATCACTTGCAATGTAAATGGGTAAGGGTACCTCCCTGCGACGTAGATCCGAATCAATCAGACAAGCATACTGCAAACATCCTAAATCTGCAATATGATCATGATGCCGATGGCTGATGATGGCAGCGGATAAATCCTGCAGACGCGTATGCTTTTGGACAACAGACAGGACTCCGCTGCCGCAATCGAGCAGAAGCTGATGTCCCTGATGCTCCACTAAATACCCTGCACTTGCCTCTCCGGCAGCAGGATACGCTCCCCATGGCCCCAATACAGTCAAACGCATAGCCAATCCCCCCACAATTTCACTTTTGATAGCAAGCTATGGAAAAAGCACTCACTGACAAGACCAAGTCTTGGGAAGTGGTGCTTCATGCGGTAAGTCATAAAGTAAGAATCAATAATGGCTTAAATAGATATTGCCGTGTAACGGCGGGCTCCGGCAAATTCTTGAGCATAGGACGGTGTATGAATAGAAATGATTTCAATGCTTCGTTCCGTTCTCGGGGAATGAATCATCTTGCCGTCACCGATATACATAGCCACATGGTGAACCTTGCCTTTTCCTTTATCATAAGCATAGAACAACAAATCACCAGGCTCTACATCAGCCAAAGCCACGGCCGTTCCTTGTCTAGCTTGATCCTTGGCATCCCTCGGGATGTCAATCCCGTGAAACCGATGTATGGCATAAGTAAACCCGGAACAATCGAAGCCGAAGCCTGACGTTCCAGACCAAAGATACGGGAGATCCAGGAAGCCTTTAGCGGTGTTCACCAGTTCTCCCCCTGTGACTTGCAGGGTTAATTGATCAGCCGGCATAGATGGCTCCATGATCTTGACATCCGCCTTTTCGACCCACCGAATTTCTCCTTCTCTAACTACTGCACCAACCCTGGAGCCCTCTGCCGTAAGAACCGGCAGCTTCGTGTTAAAGCTGATTTCCTCTGTAGGCCGGTCACTTACAGCATCTTCATAGAGCCATGCGGTCGGCTTGGATACAACAGCCACGGGGCAAGCATCATAGGCAATAGTCCGTTCTGCAATTTGTACCTTGGGAACCCACCCGGGATATCCATTCTCATTTTTAGGTGTAGCTTGATCCGGTACCGTCACCTGCACCCAATCCCCCTGCTCCCCAAGCACTGCCACCTCCGTACCTAAAAGCACTTGGGTTTCAAGCTTCCCCACGAGCCACAGCTTATCGGGAATGCTCATCGTTCGGAGCCAGGACTTTATTGGGGCCGGGTTTTGTAGCGCAGGGTGATCCATGGCTCTAGCCTGGTTCGGTTGACTCCACAGGGTGGCAACAGGCACGTCAACGACCTGCCGGGGCGTACTTAATGAACTACCTTCACATAAGGGCGGCGCCTTTGAATCTGTCTCAAGCTCCGGATCGTCCGGTATGGCGTAGGCATTCCCTTCCCAGTGAGTCGTTATCAACGCAGCAGCCTGCGCATTGACTTGATTCTCCATCTGCATCATGGATGAACCGCGTTGGGTCACACGCTGCGGATTGTACGTGTCCCGCGGCAGAAAAAGCAATCCCAAAGCAGCAATGACGAGAAACAAGCCGACTGGAACAAGGAGCCTTCTCACTGCTAATTCCCCCCCATACATCCAGCTATTCTATTTTGGCTTAGCGGCAGCAAATTCCCATAACTTCTTAGGTTTATGGTAACGATTCATAGTAGCTTCCTGTATAAATTCCAGCTGCCAATTGCTCAGCAAACGAATCAGATCATCCCGGTTAAAAAAACGCTTGAATTGGCCATTCTGCTCGTAAAAGCGAGGTTCTATTTCGTTGCCTTCGCCTGCGCCGAAATGTACATCCTGAATAGAATTGACTCTGCAGAGCAAGTGACCGCCCGGGACAAGTACTCGCTGAAGCTCGTTAAAAATGGCTTCTGTCTTTTCCCAAGAAAAATAGTGAAGACTCAAATCAGCAACTATAACTTGAGCGCTATTCTTCTCGAAGGGCAGAGGCTCCGCCAAATTCACTTTACAGACCTCTGCAGAAGGAATATGCATTTTGACGCGGCTCAATGCCACTTCGGAGAAATCGCAGGCAATAACCCGATAGCCAAGCTCGGTTAAACATAATGTATCGCCGCCGGCTCCACAGCCTAAGTCGAGTATTGGGATCTCGTGGGAAGCCTCTAACAATCCTTTATGCTTTAGGAGCCAATCATCATAGTCCGGCTTGCTGTCTTGCGGTTCTGCAAAAATATGATCCCAATACGGTTGCCCCGCCTGCATTAGAGCTACCCTCCCCTTTCTCCGAAAAACTAAGCTTTAATAAAGAATACCGTCAATTCTTCCCTATTATGGAATAGCTGCTTCCCTTTTTGAAGAGCCAGCTCGGGAGAAAGATCCTCCACCATCTCGCGAACGGTTTGGAACGGCTTCTTATGCATCAACTTAACCGTAATGATAGCCGTGCCGCCTGTTTGAAGAGCATACAGCAACCCCTTGACCAATTTGGCCATTTGACGCGGACTCCAGCTCATGTCGCATACGAGAAGATCAAACGATTGCGGCTGGAAGGTCACGTCGGCTGCATTTTTCTGAAGAAAAGTAAGCTTGGGATTGCGCAGTAAGCTCGGGTCGAGCTTCGCAGGGTCGACAGCCGTCACCTTCATCCCTCGTTCCAGCAGCAATGAGGTCCATCCTCCGGGTGCCGCTCCGATATCCAGCGCTGACCGGTACTGCCCAAATTCAAGGCCGAATGCTCTTTCTGCCTCCAGCAGCTTGAACTTGGCTCTGGACACTTGACCTTCTTCCTTTCGGAAGCGGATTGCTCCTCCGGACCAATCGCTCAGGTTATGCTCGGGCTTGGACACACCCAAGTAGGCTTTGTCCGCAGTCAAAAAGACCGATACGATCACATCCGCGTCTTTAACAACCGGAATAATGGAATATTCCTTCTCCAAAACCTCGTCTATAGCCCGCTTATAATCCCCGAGGGATATCTCCGAGCTCACCTGCTCTGTTTTCCGCACTTGTACGGCCGTTTTTAAGTCTTCCTCCAGCTTAAGAGATCCAGCTATAGGTTGAAGCAGCGCCTCCATCGAGCCGTCCCATTCCAGCTCGGCATCAACCGGCTGCATATGTCTCAAAAACATAGGCTCATGATGGATCAGTTTCTCGATGACGGACGCTTTGTCTTCCTGAATCGTAAATGTAAAGACCTCAGCAGGTATAATATGACGAAACTGGACTTGCGTTTCAAATAATCGTCTGATTTCTTCTTGCGCGTGCTGGCCGAAGCCATGATTTGACGTTCCTATAAACATACTTCTTGAATGGGTTTGTTCTGTCATTATAGCACCTTAATCCAAGGACGTCCTTGAAACCATTCCATCGCTACGGGAACCTGGAAGGTCTTTAGAAGATTCTCCTCGTTAAGAACCTCCTCCTTCGGACCCGACGCGATTATTTTCCCTTGATCAATCAAAGCTACATGAGAAAACATAGGCATAATTTCTTCGATATGATGCGTCACGTATACTACTGTAATTTGCTGCTTGCCGAGACGGTTAATGGTCTCCAGCAGCCGCTCCCGTTCGTACAAGTCGAGTCCGGAGCAAGGCTCGTCCATAATAAGAATCTTAGGACTGGTCATTAAGGCGCGGGCCAGCATTATCTTCTTCCGCTCGCCTTGGGATAGAGTGCCCAGGGGCTGATCCGCAAGATGCCTCAAGCCTACCTCCTCCAGCATTTCCAACGCTTTCCCGCGTACTTCCGCAGGAATCTCTTCATAAAAACGCAAAAACCCGTATTCACCGGTAGCGATAACTTCCCAGACCGGATCGCCGGGATTCAGCTTTTCGTACAATGATTGGCTGATATAGCCGATTTGCTTGCGCACCTCACGAACGTCGCATTGGCCGTAAATATGATCCAACACGCGAACCTGCCCGCTGCTCGGGAACTGATATCCGTTGATCAGCTCCAGGATGGTCGTCTTGCCTGATCCGTTTTTCCCAAGAATGACCCAGTGCTGTCCTTGTTCAATCTGAATACCGACTTCAGATAATATCGCCCGTTCTTCACGGATAAAATGAATGTTTTCCAAAGAAATGATTTGCATAACAATCACAACCTATTCTTGTCTAGTTTTAGCGATGTGGAGCAGCATTTCGTACGGTACGGGACCGCTAGCCAATTTTACGTTTTCCGGCTTGTTCTGGTATAACAGCTCGTACATCTGTTTTCTGCCCACGATGCTGGAGCTGTGAAGATAGATCTCCCGGGGATAACGATTCGCCGAGATCATATACAGAACCACATCCATTCCTGTCGGCTGATCCCACCCCAAATCAAAATCCAGCGAAAGCACGTTAATGTCACACTCATCCAGAAGAAGTCTGCACTCCTCTGAGTTACGAGCCAGTACAAATCCTTCGGGACAAGCCCTCAGATCATCCATAAATACATTAATAATAATTGATCATCTCCTTAGAAAGGAAAGCACAGATCCCTTGACGAGAACAACAACTATGTATTGACAAATAGAATATGTAGTAAGGGAAGCCACTCTCTTGCGAAACCGTGCTAGTTTGAGGCCAGCTGGCGTACCAGACGAATCTCCCCGGCATGGGTATGCCCTCGAAGAACAGGCGTTTCCAATATAGCCGGAAGGTCAAACCCGTCTATCGTTTGCAGAAACTCACGAAACCGCTGTTCTCCAATGTACCCTTTGCCGATCATAGCGTGCCTGTCCCTGAACTGCCCGCCTTCATACACGGAATCATTTAGATGAACAGCCAGCAAATGATCAAAATATCCCAAACGGACGGCCTGGTCCTTCAGCTGACTCCATCCCTCATGGCCTATAGGCCATAATCCGCTTGCAAATGCGTGGCACGTATCAAAACAAAAGCCGATATGCTCCTTAAAGGCGCTCAATGAGCGAACTTGCACAAGCTCCTCCAGTGTCGTTCCCATCAAGGATCCGTCGCCTGCCTGATTCTCGATTAGCAGCTTGGCTCGTCCTTCCCAGTCGAAAAGCACATCATGTAGACATTGTATAATATTTTTGTAGCCTTGTAACGGGTCCGTTCCCTTATATTTGCCAAAATGGACAACGACTCCAACGGATCCGCACGCTTCGGCTATTTGCAAATCGTTGCGCAGCGACTGCACCGTAGCCGTATGCAGACCCGGATCATCTACAGCAAGATTCGTCGGATAAGGGGAATGCGCGATGGAATAAATCCCGTTCTCCCGGCAAAAACGCGCACAGGCTTCCGCATCCTTAGCGTTCCATTGCTTCACCGTCAGGCTTCGCGGATTTTTCGGAAAATATTGATAAGCTGTCGCCTCCAGCTTTAAGGCCGTTTTGGCTGCTTCCAAAAAACCGTTTCTTATGCTGATATGGCATCCTATGTTCATTCCGTACCCCCTAATGCTGACAATGCAGGCAGCAAAACGATTTTTTCGAGGAAACATCCTGACGCACCAAAGGACTGCCGCATCGAGCACAAGGCTCTCCTTCCCGGTCATACACTTTACACTGCTTATCATGCCCGCCGGTCAACCGGTCCTCCGCAAACAACGGCATTTCCATATAACCGCCGTTGCGCGTCGCTTCAGCAAGGACTCCCCTCATGGAGTGGTATAATCGGTCCATCTCGTTATCCAAGAGCTGCTGGCTCCGTCTGGAGGGGAGAAGTCCCGCTTCAAAACAAATTTCGTCCGAATAACAATTGCCGATACCCGCTATAACTCCTTGGTCTACCAGTACGGATTTTAAAGTCCCTCTCTGCTTCCGCATCAGCTGAGCGAATCGTTCCTGCGTAAATTCGGCGTTTAGAGGCTCCGGTCCGAGCTTCTGGAGAAGCCGGTCCGCCTCCTCCAATGAATGGTAATGTAAATACCCTAATCGCAGGCCAATGAAGTACAGATGCATAGCACCGAAGCTTAACGTCACTTGCACGGTCCGGTCCGGCTTCTCCTCTTCCGTACCGTAAAACATCATTCCTCCAAGCATTAGATGAAGAACAAGCACATTAGAAGTGCTTAGGTGGAACAGCAAATGCTTCGCTCTGCGCTCGATCTCTCTGATCGAAGCTCCGATCAGTGCGCGTTGAAATACGGGAACGGGAACATTGATAGATTTCTCTCGTTCCACTTGAACATCCGTAATGATCCTGCCAATTAATCTTTGATTTAACAGCAGCCTGTAATTTTCCATTTCCGGCAGCTCGGGCATCGTATAACCTCCATGTTCTTAATGGAACCGTCAGTGCAGTTGCTTTCAAATATTTCCATTAAGAGGACGATTTATGCTCTTACTGCCGCTCTTTCTTAGGTTTATTGCCGATTTCCAGCTTTGTTTTTTAGATCAAGCTGTCCATAGTCCATTCCTGATTCCCGACGGCGGCCTTTCCGCGCCTTTTGGCGGAGGCAGCGTTGGATATAGCTCCAGTTCCGTCCGAGCCCTTCATCCTTACCGCTTTGCTGCGAAGTCTTGCAATTCGTTTTTCCAGTTCGGCTATTTCGGACTGCTGCTTGCGTTCTTCAGTGGATAGCCCCCTGCTTCCCCGCCGCGGGCTACTGACTGTACGCTGTGGCCTTCTTAACGAATCACGCTGCCAAGCTTTATCCAGGGCTTGTTCCGCATACATAAGAGCCCGCGGCAGGTGCTTTTCCCTATGCTCATAGTGCATAGATAACTCAATGTACGGCTCCAGGGATGCCAGGCTGCGATGCCCTTTACGATCAATATACGCCGCCCACAGCCGGCAAGCGGCTTCGTAGCGGTGCTGCTGCTTAAATACCTGGGCGAGCGGCAGCAAATAATCATCCTGTGTCCCTTCCGTATCCGCCTGGAACAGCCGTTCACTTAAGTGGTCGAAGATCTGCTCCGCACGCCATTCCAGACCCAGCTTATGAAGCCATAAACCTAACCTGTATTGTTCCTCAAGACCCATAAGGGTCCAATCGATCTTGCCCTGTATAACCCGGGAAAAATGTACCGAGAGCCCGGCTAACGATAAAATATCGAGCTCATTGTGAACGAAAACCCCTTTTACAATAGAAACATCGTTCTCTGATAAATACTGAAAATATAACGCTGGAGCCAGTGAACCGGGAACATCCTCATGGCGTATTACCTGCAGCCGCTCCTCCTCTACCTTCCCTAGCCGGCAGGACGGAAGCGTGTGCTTCCAGAGACTTCGCGACGGGTAGAGAAAATCCAAATGGCCCGCAATATCCGGCTCTGAAGGCATCCTGTTCATAATATATCTGTTCTTAATAAGCGGCCAATCGAAGGATTTGCCGTTGTATGAAACCAGATACGGGTAGGCCACGAGCTTCTCCTGCAGATGATGAAGCATGGCCAATTCTTCCGCGGGATTCCGAATGAACATTTGCTCCACGACAAATTGATCGCCTTCATAGAATCCGATACCGATCATGAAGGGAATGTTCCCCGCCCCAATTCCAAGTCCCGTGGTCTCCGTATCCAAATACAACAGCTTGTTATACGGCAGGCTGCTCTCCTGAGCATCGAGGTCGCCCTTTAACAGGATGGTCATTAGCGAATCCGATTGCCCGACCAAATCCCCCAAGGCGTAACACCCGTGCTTGAAGGAGCTCTCATACACGCGGCGGCGCAGTACGAACGATCCCCATTCATTATGAGCCATCCGTGCCTCCACGATACCCCACTCACTACTCGCGGTCGAATCCGCAGCCTCATCTGGAACGGCTGCCTGCTTCACTGTACCCGCTTCCTGCTTCTTGTGCCTTAGAAGACGTTCGCGCAAGCTGCTCATTGCTGCACCTCCCGTTGTTCAAGCAGTTTCAACAACAGCTGTTTTCCTGTTAATCCCGCCGTCATATGTACAAGGCCGTTAGATATCATACACCCTCGATGCTTCATATTTGCTCCAATAGCCGAATGCTCATATGTTTTGCGTTCATCCCTTCTACTTCCGTACCGATGCAGGAAGGGCAGCCGTCAGTACAAGGGCATTTTCGAATCAAGTTTCTTGCGGCGCCTTTGATCTCGTCTATCCGCTTATAAACGTCCTCGGCCAATCCGATTCCGCCCGGATAATGGTCATAAATGAAAATCGTAGGCAGCTGCGTATGCGCGGCCCGAATCTGTGAAATGACGTGTATGTCGCTTCGGTCGCACATGACATGGATGGGAACGATATGTCTCAACACATTCGATATTCCCAAAAGCAGCTGCTCCAGCGTTTTCGTTCCTATGCTCTCATCTACTTTGTTCAATTCTATCCAAGTAGCACTGGTATGCAGCTCTTCTTCGGGCAAGTTAATGGGGCCGTACCCGATATTTTCGAACGTGGTTAATTTGATTTTCTTAAAAATCGTCGGCATGGCGTTCACGACAACATCACCGAAGTTAACCGCCGCAGCTCCCCTGTTCTCCGTTCTGTCGATCTCCAATACTTTGAGCTGCACTGCCAGGTTTGCATCCGTGTAATACTCCACATCAACTTCCCTTACGTAAGCCTTTTTATGGTCCCAGTCCAGCTTTTCGACCTGATACTGTACACCTTCATGCAAATAAATAGCCTCATCATGCAAAAGAGTCATGGCGCTAAAGCGATCCATTTCCCCGATGATTTTCACGTTCGCCGTGTCAGATTGGTCCACTATTACGACGTTCTCCTGTGCAGCCGAACGCAGACTTACCTCACTTGCGGGAAACGACTGATTCGCCCAGTAAAACGTATCTCCCGAATAATGCAGCACTCTTTCATCAACCAGATATTCCAAAAGCTCTTCGATTTCTAAAGGCCCGAATTCTTCGCCTTTCTTAAATGGAAGCTCATACGCCGCACATCTCAGATGATCTACCAAAATAATGAGATTTTCCGGGTTAATCCTCGCAGATTCCGGGGACCGGTCGAAGAAATATTCCGGATTTTTCACAATGTACTGATCAATTGGCGTATTACTCGCTACCATGATGACTAGCGACTCCCCATGCCGTCTTCCGGCACGGCCTGCTTGCTGCCATGTACTTGCGACGCTTCCGGGATAGCCCGTCATAATGCAAACCTGCAGCTGCCCAATGTCTACACCCAGCTCTAACGCGTTGGTGCTTACCACGCCGAGGATTTCCCCGTTCCTTAATCCCTTCTCGATTTCCCTCCGCTGCTTAGGCAAATAACCGCCCCGGTATCCTCTTATGGATTTTGCGCTGATCTCGTTTTTTACCAGCTCCTGCAAATGGCTTAATATAATCTCCACCCGCACCCGGCTTCGGGCGAAAACAATCGTCTGTATTTTATTCGCTAAAAACTCCCTGGCCAAATGGTTGACCTCTACCGTTGCACTTTTTCGAAGGTTAAGTGCTTTATTGGTGACTGGCGGGTTATAAAATACAAAATGTCTTTTTCCCTTGGGAGCACCGTTATCGTCAATAAGCCGCATAGGGTTCCCCGTCAGCTGCTCTGCTAATTCCTTCGGGTTCGCGATGGTCGCGGACGTGCAAATAAATAAGGGATTGCTGCCGTAAAATTTGCAGATTCGTTTTAGCCTGCGAATCACATTCGCTACATGGCTGCCGAAGACGCCCCGGTATGTATGCAGTTCATCTATGACAATGTATTTCAGGTTGCTGAACAAGCTTACCCATTTGGTATGGTGCGGAAGAATTGCTGCATGCAGCATGTCCGGGTTCGTAATGACGATATGACCGACTTGCTTCACAATTTGCCGGACAGCCGGGGAAGTGTCGCCGTCGTAGGTAAAGCTTTTTATGTCGGTTCCCATTTCATCAATAATCTCGTTCAATTCGCTTTTCTGATCTTGCGCCAGAGCCTTCGTCGGGAACAAATACAGGGCACGGCTGCCATCGTCTTCGGCAATTGCCTGTAATACCGGAAGGTTGTAGCATAAGGTCTTTCCCGAAGCGGTCGGGGTTACAGCTACGATATTTTCGCCCCTACGAATCGTTTCATAGGCTGTGTATTGGTGAGTATATAATTGGCCAATGCCTCTCTTACTCAGCGCCGCTTTTAATCTCGGATCTACGCTTTCGGGAATAGGTCTCGTCTTTGCTTCTTGCGGTTCAAATGTATGCCAGTTCACTATATTTTCACTAGCTTTGAATACTTGAATTAAGTCTGACAGCGACTTCTTTCGAATCATGCTTTCATCACACCTCATCAGAACGACTGTTCCCCTTATTATAACGCCCGTAGGCAAAATAAAAAAGCCCCTAGTTCGGGGCCTTATAAACGTCAGGGTCAATGTTTCGGATAGGCTCTTATTTTTGCTGCTTCATCAGGTCAGCGATTTTTTTGTCGGCCGCTTCCTGCGTTTCTCTAAGCACTGTGTTGATATCCTTTTTCTCAAGAGCAATGGGTTGACGCATATCACGAATTAACGTTTGAACTTCTTTGTCGTATTTATTCGGTGTCGGCGTAAGAGCCGGCGGATATTTAAATATGGCCGCCGTATTTTTCGTTTTGAGCGACGGGTTCTCCGTGCCAAAGGCTTTGATGATTTCCGGGTCATTCAGAACGGTTATCCGCGAATACTTGCTAACCAGCATCTGTATCTCCGAAGAAGTAAGCAGGTCGATGACCTGCATCGCTTGCTCCTTATGCTTGCTGCCTTTCGTAATAACGAGCATATCCGTCAGCGCATGACGTCCCTTGCCTACTTGATCCTCGAAGGTGGGATTCGTCACCATATCCCAATTCGGAGCCTGACTCTCTTCCTCGGCTTGAAGAAGGTCACTGATGATTTTCGAAGCCCACTCCGGCATCATGGCCAACCTTTTCTCTTTGATAAACGTACCGGTCGCATAGGCATACGATTTCCCGTCGACAACGCCGGGCAGCTCATAATTCGCGCGGAACACTTCAAGAATCTTATGGTACAGAGGGATATCAATCAGCGCCTTATTCGTTTTGGGGTCAACAAACGGCTGCGAGTACGGGCTGATCATATGATCGGGAAAACGCGGATCGAAGCCGATATATTGAACCCCTTCATCCTTTCTCGTTAACTTGCGGGACAGCTCCAGCACATCACTCCAGAGCATGCCGTCCTTCGGATAAGGAACACCGAACTTATCAAAAATATCTTTGTTGTAAAATAATACTCCCGTATTCCGGCTGAAAGGAATTCCCTGCAGCTCCTTCCCGTTGGGGTCCAGGTTCCGGATAGCCTGAACCGTTTCCGGGACAAACTTGCCGAGGTCCAGCTTGGATTTTTTGACCAAATCCGTTAAATCTGCCGGCAGATCCAAGGCAACGAGCGGCATATGCCAGTCATTATCGGACAAAATAAGGTCCGGTGTCTCACCGGCAAGAATTAGCTTTTCCAGATCCCCTTCCAGCTTCTCCAGCGTAATGTGCGGATACTTCTTTTGGAGCGGCTCTACAAAGAACTTGTTGTACTCAGGCGGCGATAACCGGGTTACATTGACATAGAACTTTAGTGTAACGGGCTCTGTCGACACTTTAAATTCGGCTTCCTCCGGCTTCGATTCCGCCGCAGGCTTGCTGTCCGATGTACAGCCGGTTAATGCCGTCATAGCGATAAGACTTAACAAAGTGACTTTTTTCAGCGATTTGATCATACAATTCTCCCCCTTGAGCATAGATGTTTACGCTTACATTCTTTATCAAAGCCTTATACCAAAGATGATACTAGTTGCTAAACTTACGGTTCGACAGTCGCTTTCCAGTCCTCCCGGCAGTATCAAAAGATAAAAAAACCTTATCATAGTAAACAACGCCACCAACCATGATGGGCATGTTTACGGATAAGGTTTTCTCCGAGACTCAATCCTTCGCCGTACTTATTCAACTTATTTTTAATAACTATAGTTCCTCGCTAATTAATTGTCAAGGCTTTTCTCCCGTTGATTTCTTGGACGATTCTTTTTCCCGCAAATGCTTCAAGGACTGAATCCTGGTTCTGTGTTCCAATAAAATAACCCTCACAGTAAGTACCGTCAGGGTTCATGATTTCGACAGATCATCGTTATACCGTACCAATTTGATGTTATTTGAAGCCGTAACTCCCGGAAAGCAGTCGAAGTATGGTGTAAGTAAAGTTTAAATTTTCTGAATATTATGTCGTTTCCTGCGCTTTCCCGGGAAAAGTTTTAGAGTAGATCCGACGAATCGTCGTAGTCATACCTCAAACCGTCATGCTCCATCGTTTGCTTGCCTGGCATGCTCATGGCGGCTTCCGCCTTGTTTTGCAGCTTGCTTAACACTTCCCGGTAGTGATTGACCTTCGAGCCTTTTGGTTCCGAGCTAATCGCCCGTTGCAACGCTTGTTCGATAATGGCTATATCGTGACTTGTAAAATCCATAGCGTCCACCCTCTCGACTATCATTTTTCACTTCCTCTATTGTTCCCCAATAAGAGGATCTTCATTCCATTTTTAGCAGAAGAATTCGAATCCATGCTCTTCAAGCTCTATACCATTTTGCCGCGAGCCGCCTCTCTATCATGACCCGGGAAATGCAGATCTCACACTATCAATTACCAACATGCTTAGCCGCGAAAAAAGGCCTTCTCAGGCCTTCTCACACGTATGGCGGATCCCATACCCTTTTCCTCCAGCCCAGGGTGTGGTTCACCACATTAAGGTTGCGGTCCAGCTGCACGTCGACTCCAAACGGAAGCTTGTGATTGTACCAGAACCGGACATCCCGCCATTCGACGAGATAGCCGTCGTTTTCCTCTTTGCAGCGGACAAGAACCCTTTGAGCAAAATATAGAAACGCTTGAACCCCGTCAGCCGCAAGTGTTGCTTGCACGATAGTGTCCGAGGGTCTTTTCTCATAAATGTCATGAATGTCAAGAACCCCTCGCTCCAATACTCCCGTGAAAAAATGCTTCTCCGTTTCCGTAACGATTTGCCACCGGCTCCATCTCCAGGTAGGAAGAACCTGACAAGCCCCTCTTTCCCCCAGAATCTGTTCGGCTTGCCGGACGGCCCTGCCATGCTGATAAGCCCGCATCAAGATATACATGAAAGTGATGATATATATCCCGAGAAATAGCCATCCCGTTTCGCCTGTCGTTCCAGTGATGGACCACATGATCACCCCCGCACTATGGATCACAAAGAGAAAGGGCTCAAACAAGGATAGGACATCCAAATGTTTCCATTTATTCGACAACGGCCGGAAGCACTGGACCCCATATACATTGAACCAATCTAAAAGAACGTGAAATACTACGGCTGCCATCGCCCAACTAAATAGTAAAGGAACATAAGTCCAGACATGAAAATAGCTTGCTATAGGTACAGACAAAAGCAGAGGCCAAATAAAAAGAGCGGGCAGGGAATGCGTAATGCCGCGATGCGTTCGAATGTAGGCCGTATAGCTTTTAAGCCTTGCAATCGAATCGAAATCCGGGGCATGCGACCCTATTAGCGTGACCGTCATAATAGCATGAGCAAGAACAGGCTGCTGTACAACGACAGGATCCAGGAGCGCCAGCCCTCCTAACGTTGCCCCGAACAATAGATGACTCGCTGTGTCCATGCGCACCTCCTGCAGGAATGCCTGAAGCTCAACCTTCTTTCTTTGATTATTGCCTATCGGCGAAGCATGATGGCTCTTGGCTCATGGTACTTGCCGGCCTCAAGCAGAATAGGATGTGTGGCTATTCTTCTCATCAGAAGTATCCATAGATAGGGAGTTGTGCTCCGCTGCATGATGACTTCCCTCTTCCCACCGTTCCTCGGCGTTGAACCAGTAAAACCAATGCTCCGGAGCCTCGCGGATGACCCGTTCCATATAGCGATTCAGCACCTTCGTTGCCTCCGCTCTTTGCGTTCGCTGATAACTGGCATACAGATGGAGCGGCTGTTCAAAGGTCAGCTTATGAACAAATCGGCGGATTCGTCTACCATGAAACGGAATGATAGGCACCTGATAATCGATCCCGAGCGACGCGGCCCCTTCGGGGGTTCTTGTGCTTTTGCCAAAAAAGCGCGATAGCGGGAAGGTCGGCCGGTAAAAATCGCCCAATAGGAACACGACCCCATTAGCAGCCAAATGATGGCGAAGCTTGCGAATCAGCTCTAACGGCGGGGTAGCGTCATAATCGAGTCCGGCACACCCCATATCGCGGAAACGATGGTACATCGGCTGAAGCTCCTCGCTGCCGCTCGTGACGATAGTAAGACAAGGGTACTTTTGGCATAGATACCAATAGTAATAAAAGAAGTTGCCTACATGAGGCGTATACACAATAGCTCCACGGCCTAATAATAAGGCTTCTTCCAGATGCTCTTCCCCTTCCGCCTGAAATCGTTGACCCGCCATTTTTTCCAATCGGTACGACTCTATCCAAAGCTCAAACATCGTGATGACAAGATTATGAAAATAAGACCTGCAGTACCCCCGCAATCTCTTTCCGGAACGTTCGTTCAGCAAATCTTGCATATTGCTTTGCACCCGGACTGCAAGACCCTTACGGGATAGCGCATACCATACGTCTCCAAGACATTTGCACAAAAGCAGCAGTATAGTGTTCGGGAACAAAGAGCATCCCCAAGCTACTTTTGCCCACAATCGGCGATGTTTCGTTATGATTCCGATCCACTCGTACAATGATCTCCCTCCAAATCGTTCCCTGAATGAAGGTGTTGTGGGCGCTTACTCCCCCGATGTATTTCCGTCCAGCGAGAAATGCTTCCGGTACTTGCGAGTCACGCGGTCTTTTTCCAGCACTATGAAAAAATCGACTGTGTCAAACAGCTCATCATACGCCGGATCCCCGCCGATTTCCGCACCCAGCCACTGATATCCCTTCATCAAAGGCGGCAGCCTGCGAAACAATTCCTTGTCGGTCAGTTCATATTCCGAGCATTCCAGGCCCTGAATCCGGTGTGTTGGCAAGGGCCGGATGCCGAATCGGTCTGTGATCACTTGTTTATTTCTTAGCATGCTGTAGATCAAGTTAAGCTCCTCCAAGGAATGCAGGTGAACGCTGGCGCACCCGATTAAATATTGAATATCACGGTCTGCAATATATCGTGCGATGCCCTCCCACAGCATTTGGATCGCTTTGCCGCCGCGGTAAGCCGGATCAATGCAGCTGCGCCCAAGCTCCAATGAGCGGGCCTTATGCTCCTGAAATAAGGACAAATCGAATTCTGTTTCCGAGTAAAAGCCATTGGCGGTCAGTGCGCGTTCTCCCGGAAGCAGCCGGTACGTTCCGACAACCTGATCCAAATCCATATCTTTAACAATCAAATGATCGCAATACGTGTCGTATTCATCCTGTTCCAAGCCGGTGTCGTTCAACAACCGCATGTTCTTTTCCTCTTCAACAAAAACTTGATACCTTAAACGCAGAGCCTGCTCCAATTCATCAGAATGGGTAGCCAGCTTGACGGACAAGTTTGAAGACTGAGGGCTGATTTGAGCAGCCGTTTGTACCATGGACAACACGCCTTTCTCAGGAAAGTGGAATGGACTACGTAGTAAGCGTAACAAACGATTATTAAACGGGCGTTTGCGTGTTGTTAATGTTTTGTAAGAATGGCGCCTTTCTCCAAACAAAAAAACAGAGCGCTGGAAAGCACTCTGTTTACCTTTAACGAAGCCAGGAATATAGCGGAATAAAAAGGATGGACGTAATAATAGCGGCAATCCCCATAGCAAAACCGCTGATGCTGCCCTGAAGCTCCGAGTCTCTGATAATCCTCGCCGTACCAATCCCGTGAGCAGCCGTGCCCATAGCGGTTCCTAGAGAAATATCATCACGGACCCCACATTTCCTTAACAGGTATGGACCGAACATACTTCCTATTAATCCGGTCAAGACAGTCAGAACCGCCGTAAGCTCCGGGATTCCCCCGGCTTGCCTTGATATTTCCAATGCAATCGGGGAGGTTACCGATTTGGGCATCATGGTCACCATAAGCTCCTTTGAGCCGCCAAGGCTCCAAACGAATCCGGCTGCCAGAACAAGTGCACTGATCGCTCCTGCGGTGATGCCTCCCATAATCGCCCGAAGATGCTCGCGGATGCGCAGCGCATTTTTGTACAGCGGGATGCCGAGTGCTACTGTCGCCGGACCCAGGAAAAAGACCAGCATGTCGCCCCCCTTCTGATAGGCTTCATAAGGAATTTGCGTTACCAATAAAAAAGCAATAATCAAGCCCGAGCTCAAAAATAGAGGATGAAGCCATGCATACCTGCGGTTCAAGCATAACGAAACGGTATAACAGATCAAAGACAGCGCTATCCCGAACAAAGGCTGCCAGGCAAATTCATCGAGACTCATGCTGCTTCTCCCCCTTACGGTTCATCCATTTAACGGTCCATCCCGTTACGAGAAGTACTCCCGCTGTGCTCGCGAATAAACTGACCAACAGTTGAACCGCATAAATCCCTATGTATTGAAAAAAGACCATCGTCCCCACCACAAAAGGAACGAAGAACAGCAGCATATGCTTGATTAAAAATTGACCGGCATCCTCTACCCACTCCAATTTAACGACCTTAAGAAACAGGCACAGTGTGAATAGAATAAGTCCAATCACATTAGCTGGCAGAGGAATATGCGCGGCCCCATGCAAAACATACCCCAGGAAATAAAATCCGACCAGAATGGTAATCCCTAGCATAGCTGTCTCCTTTCGTATCCGAAGCATGATGAATAATTTTTGCCCTAACGTGGAATCGTATTTTTGGTATGCAATCCCGTATACCCATATGAATATGATAAGGGAGCTGAATGTACTCATGGCAAAACCTGATAATCGTGCTGACAATGCGGCACATTTGCAAAAAAGCATCAACAACACTATTGAAAATATGGAGCAAACCGAAGAATATTTAGCGGAACATGCCGAGGAAATCAGTCCTCAAGAGAAAGAAACCCTGCAAGCTAAAAATGAGCGCAGAGAACAAAGTCTCGACGCATTCCGCGAAGAAATGAGAGACGAAACCGCTCATCAAGAGTCGCAATAACTCAATATGCCGGATTCACAAATAGCCCCATCTTCGATGGGGCCATTCTGTTGAAAAACCTATAGGGCTTGAACCTACTGCCAATATACTCCGATGGGATATACCCCTCCAGCCGATATTGAAACCCGTGAAAAGGGATTATAGTTAGCGGTATTTTCACGGGTTTCAAAGGCGGACGTAAACTCCTCCGTGGCATACCCCATCTACATATCTAACATAGTTCCACGCAGAATGGTTTTTTCAACATCCTGTGCCCCATCCTTGATGGGGCATTTCCATCTTTAGGGTTCATTCTCGGGCTCTCTTTTGTTTTTGCGCAACACTTCATAGGATGCGTGGTCTCTCGCCAAATGCGTATTGGGATGGATCTGGCGCGCTTCCTCTGTAAGCACCTCAGCCTCATCCTTTTGATACCGTGAGCTGATGTGGGTTAATATGAGCATGCCCGCCCCTGCTTCTTTTGCCGTTCTTGCCGCGTCCATGGCAGTGGAATGATCATAAGCAACGGCCAGGTCCTTCTTCTGCTCCGCAAAGGTTGCCTCATGCACCAGGACATCCGCTCCTCTGGCCAGCTTCAAGGAGTACTCGCAGGGCTGTGTATCTCCCAGAATAGTTACGACCCGTCCGGGATAAGAAGGGCCGATGAAATCCGCTGCCTTCAACTGCTTACCGTCTTCAAGCACGACATCCATGCCTTTCTTGATTTGCCCAAACAATGGACCGGACGTAAGGCCCAGCTCCTTTAATTTCTCAACCAGCAGCCGGCCTTTCTGTAATTTCTCAACGATACGGTAGCCATAGCTGTCAATTCTATGTACGAGGGGCCCAGCACTGACGATGAACTGCTCGTCTTCAAACAGCACGGTCTCCTCAGATACGGTGAATTCCTTAATCTCCAGCTCATAGCCCAAATGCGCTTGGCTAACGTCCAGGGCCGTTCGTACAAATGCTTCCGTTCCCTTCGGACCGTAAATAGTGAATGGGGTGCCCGAATCTCCCCCTTGGTATGATCGGCTCGTCAATAACCCCGGCAATCCGTATAAATGGTCTCCGTGCAAATGAGTGATAAACAGCTTCTCTACCTTTCCGATCCGGACCGGGGAATGAAGCACCTGATGCTGTGTACCTTCACCGCAATCAAACATCCAGTAAGCATTGCGTTCCGCAAGCAAATTCAGGATGATGGAAGTCACATTTCTTTCTTTGGAAGGCATTCCGGCCCCTGTGCCCAAAAAATAAATTTCCACGTAAGCTGCCCCGTTTCATTATGTTGGATTATAGGGAAAGAGCGGAGTCCACTTTAGCGAACCCCACTCCATTTATCATGCCTAAACTTTCTCTACATTAAAATAACGGGCCTGAGGATGTGCAAAAACAATCGCCGAAACCGAAGCTTCCGGCTCCATCATACTGCCCTCGGTTAAATGGACTCCAATGTCCTCCGGCTTCAAAAGCGCAAACAACTGCTGCTGGTCGTCCAGGTTCGGACACGCCGGATAGCCAAAGGAGAAGCGTTGTCCGCGGTACTTGGCGCCGAATCGCTCCTGCATCGTCATCTCAGCCGGATCCGGGAAGCCCCAGGTGTCTCTTATCATTTCATGTACCCGTTCCGCCAAGGCTTCCGCTATTTCCAGCGCGGTCGATTGCAGAGCGTGGGAGCGCAAATAATCTCCCTTCTCACGCCATTCAGCGGCTTTTTCGTTAATGCCATGACCCGCTGTAACCACGAGGAAACCGATGTAATCCATTTCTCCGCTGTCCGTAGATTTCAAATAATCCGCCAGGCAGAGATACGGCTCCGTCTCCTGCCGCGGGAAGCTGAACTTCTGCAGCACCTTCGTGAAATCGTTAGGGTCGTAAACCAAAATATCGTTCCCGGACGATTGAGCAGGGAAGAATTGATACATCCCATGCGCACGGATAATATTTTCTTTCTGTGCCTCGGCTAAAATCCCATCTACCGTTTCCTTCAGCTGCATAGCTTTCGGATCTTTTTCTGCCAGCAGCTTATCAACTTTGCCTTTCAGACCCAGATGATGCCCCAACAGCATCTGCATATTGATGTAAGGCATGATATGGCTGATCGGGTAATCCCGCAAGACGCGGCGCTCCAGATCCGGCGGTACTTGAACGGGCAAGGTACGGTCTACGCTCGATGTTCTGACCCGGGTTAGTTCCGGCATGGCATCCGGCTTTTTACCCGCTTCCTTCACATCGGATTCCATGCTTTCTCTAAGTTCTCGGACCAATTCTTCTCTCTGCTTAGGATCGCTTAGTTTATTGGCGATATCCAGTCCATCCATCGCGTCCTTCGCATACAGGACCATGCCTTCATATTCTGGAGCAATTCGGGTTTTGGTAAACTTCCTGGTTAATGCAGCGCCGCCGACCAGAATCGGTACGTCAATCCCTGCATTCTTCAAATCCTGCGCGGTAATGACCATTTGCTGCGCTGATTTTACCAACAGACCAGACAGACCGATCGCATCCGGCCTTTCCTTACGGTAAGCTTCGATCAGCTGCTCCGGCGGTACTTTGATTCCCAAGTTAATAATCTGGTATCCATTATTGGACAAAATAATCTCTACAAGGTTTTTCCCGATGTCATGGACATCGCCTTTTACCGTAGCCAGCAAAATTTTACCTTTCACGGCACTTTCCGTTTTCTCCATGAACGGTTCCAAGTGGGCAACCGAAGCTTTCATAACTTCTGCGCTTTGAAGCACTTCCGCAACAATCAGCTCGTTGTTATTGAACAGGCGGCCAACCTCTTCCATCCCTTTCATCAAAGGTCCGTTAATGATTTCAAGAGGTGTATATTTCGTCATTGCCTCATTCAAATCTTGAATTAAGCCTTCCTTGGTTCCTTCCACAACGTAAGAACCAAGACGTTCTTCCAGCGTCAGATTCGAGATCTTTTCCTTCTTCTCGACTTTCTTCTCACGGAAATGCGCAACGAATTCAGCCAATGTTTCGTCATTCGTATCAAAAATCAACCGCTCCGCCAGTTCTCTCTCATGCTCCGGAATCGAAGCATAGCGTTCCAGGTTCTGCGTATTTACAATGGCGTAGTCCAATCCGACCTTTGTACAATGGTACAAATAGACGGAGTTCAACACCTCGCGGCCAGCTGGCGGCAGCCCAAAGGAAATATTACTCAACCCGAGAATCGTTTTGCATTCAGGATACTTTTCCTTGATCATCCGAATACCTTCGATAGTCTCCACGGCGGAGCCGATATATTGAGGATCTCCGGAACCGATAGGGAACATGTTCGGGTCAAAGATGATATCGGACGGGTTCAAGCCGTATTTTTTGGTCAGAAGCTCGTAAGCCCGATCCGCAACTTCCATCTTAGCTTGACGGGATACGGCTTGACCGCGTTCATCAATAAGAATCATAACAACCGCAGCGCCATATTTATGAATGAGCGGAACGATATTTTGGAACTTGGTTTCGCCATCCTCAAGGTTAATGGAGTTAATAATCGCTTTCCCCTGCGAATATTTCAAGCCCAATTCAATGATATGGTCATATGTCGAGTCAATCATCAAAGGAACCTTTACCTTTTTGACGACTTCCTTCAAGAAGTTTTCCATGGTATAAGCTTCGTCGATATCGGTATCCTGTACGTTAATGTCGATGACCTGCGCACCATTCTTCACCTGTGCACGCGCGATTTCCGCGCCTTCCTCGAATTTGCCTTCTTTCATGAGGCGTTTAAACATACGGGATCCGGAAATGTTCGTGCGCTCTCCAACCATGTAAGGGCGGTTTGCATCCTCAAGATAAACGGTCTCAATCCCGGACACAGCGGGGAGATGCCCTTTGGCACTCTCTCTTGGTTTATATTGGGACAGAAGCTCAGCCATGGCACGGATGTGATCCGGCGTAGTACCGCAGCATCCGCCTGCAATATTAAGCCATCCCTGCTCGGCAAAGCCGGCCAGCTTCTTCGCAAGCGATTCCGGAGATTCGTGATACTTCCCGTTCTCATCCGGCAAGCCGGCATTCGGATAACAGCTGACAGCGGTCGTTGCCAAATCGGACAGAGTCCGAATATGGTCTCTCATGAATTCAGGTCCTGTAGCACAGTTAAGTCCGATAGAGACCGGCTTCAGATGCTCCAGGGAAATATAGAAGGATTCGATATTCTGACCGGCCAACGTAGTCCCCATCGGCTCGATCGTCCCGGAAATCATAATCGGCAATTCAATCCCCGTCGTCTCCATGGCTTTGCGAACGCCGATACTTCCTGCTTTTACATTCAATGTATCTTGGGATGTCTCAAGCAAAAGGGCGTCGACGCCTGATTCGATTAATGCCAAGGCTTGCTCATAGTAGCTGTCTACCAGCTCATCAAAAGTAACGCCGCCCGTTACCGACAGGGTCTTGGTCGTTGGTCCAAGCGCTCCGGCAACATAGCGCGGCCATTCCGGCGTGCTGAACTTCCGTGCTGCCTCCACTGCCAACTCAGCGGCCCGCAGGTTAAGCTCACGTGCACGGTCCTGCAAATTATATTCAGCCAGTACTACGCTGGTAGCACCGAAAGTATTGGTTTCAATAATATCCGCACCAGCGGCCAAATAAGCTTCATGAATTTTGGAAATGACGTCCGGACGGGTAACGACCAAGTACTCATTACAGCCATCTAAGTCCTCCCCGCCAAAATCAGCCTCGGTCAGATTTTCCTGCTGAATCATCGTGCCCATCGCGCCGTCCAGAATCATAATTTTCTTTTGGAGCTGCTCTTTCAAGGATGTTTTATTCATTGCTCTCTTCCTTTCACCTGCGTCCTTCCGACAACTTCTACCTTGCATGTCTATTCTATATCCATCATGTATATCACAAAAAGGCGAATAATGTAACCCTAAGTTTAACAGAAACGTTCGTCAATGAAAAGGTATTCCGAACAGGTGTCCATCTATATTTCTTATAATCCCTATTGGAATTATCGCAAATATCCAATCGACATATATCAAAAATTGCACTATAATAAGTAAAGAACTAATTTATGATTTGAAAGAGGGATGAGCATGGCAGAAATTCGCATTCGCAGCACTAATGAACGCATCTCCGGCGAAGAAAATGTTAAAGCATTTTTGGATAAGCAAGAAGTATTGTATGAGCATTGGAATCCAGGCAAGCTTCCGGCCCACCTGCAGGAAAAATTTATTCTTAGCGATGAAGAAAAGGCAGAGATCTTATCTACTTTTGAGCCTGAGATCAAAGACCTTGCAAGCCGCCGCGGCTACTTGACTTGGGACATCATCGCACTCTCCGATGCGACTCCGAATCTGGACGAATTGCTGAAAAAGTTCGAGCAGGTTCACACGCACACAGAAGATGAAGTTCGCGCCATTACGGCAGGTAAAGGGATCTTCATTATCAAAGGCACTGATGATGTAGGCTACTTCGACGTAGAGCTGGAAGCCGGTGATGTAATCTCCGTTCCTGAGCACAAGCCTCATTTCTTCACCTTGATGGACAATCGCCAAATCGTAGCCGTTCGTTTATTTATTGAAACTGAGGGCTGGATTGCTCATCCGTTCGACGATCCTACCTTCCAAAAGGCCTAACCAAATAACCCCACTCAGTGGGGTATTGGTTCGAAGCCGATTCAGATACTTTGCGGGGAACCCCGATATTATAAAATGGCTGTAATGATTAGAAAAGACCCTCGAGCTGAGGGTCTTTATTGTTTATAACAATTAACCAATAGATTGAATAATGCCCTGAATTTCACGCAAGCTTTTGATTTCGTAAGCAGGAATGATTTCATCCGTACGGCTAATTCCATGGCGGTTAATCCACATGTTACGCATGCCTACACGTCCGGAGCCCAAAATATCTGTCGTCAATTTATCCCCAATCATAACTCCTTGATCTGCTGTAATCCCAAGAAGCTCCATTGCATGGTTAAATATAGAGACAGCAGGCTTTCCTTCACCAAAATTCCCGGAAATAATGATATGGTCAAAATATGGGGCCAGATCCGGTACTCCTGCCAGCTTTTCATTTTGCAAATCCGGCGAGCCGTTAGTGAGCAGCAGCAGCTTGTACTTCTCTTTTAACTGCTTCAGCACTTCAAAGGTTTCTTCATAGACAATCGGCCGGTTACGACGCTCAGCTGGAAACAGCTCGCCCAAGCGGTAGCCCAGCTCAGGGTCATCGATGCCCAATGCTTTAAGTCCGCGTGTCCAGGATTCCGTCCGGTAGGTCGGAGCGAGCTTCTGCAGCTTGCGGAAGTTCTCGTTCTCGCCTTCGGTGAAATTAGCCCAGAGTCCCTCAAACGGATTAATTCCGATCATTTTCGTAAATGGGAATGTTTCGTAAGATTCATATAAAGCACGCGCTTCCTTACGAACCG
Source organism: Paenibacillus sp. OAS669 (assembly GCF_014873645.1). NCBI lineage: Bacteria > Bacillati > Bacillota > Bacilli > Caryophanales > Paenibacillaceae > Paenibacillus > Paenibacillus sp. OAS669. The sequence goes on along the minus strand of NZ_JADBDR010000002.1, from coordinate 119,310 downwards.
CTTCCTCCAAAGCCGCAGGGTCCAGAGAATAATGCTTGGCCGCTTCCTCACAAGTCGCCTGGAAAGCTTCCTTTACGCTCCGGTCATCCCACAACAGCGTATCGTCCAAATCAAATAAAACCGCTTGAATGCTCATCCTAGTCTTCCATCCTTTTCCCCATAAAATCTGTAGTGGTTCCCTTCGGAGCCATTGATTATTCGTTCTTCAGCTCTACATGATTCCGAGCCGCAAATTGCTTAAGCTGCTCCGACAACTCTTCCATATTAAATTGGTGGAACAATTTCGTAAATACCCATTTGTTTTTGCCCGTAGTCAAAGCTATCGCTACAGCGTCTTTTTGAATAACGATTTCCTGGATCTGCGCAGGCTCTACCCGCCGATCGCCTCCAAAACGCCGCGAAACGAGGTAGTCCTTACCGATCTTGAGGAAGGGCCGGCGTACCAGGAAAATAAATAAACCTAAGACCATATAGCTCCCGCCGGTCACCCAATACAAACTATCGTTCTGGTAGTTATTGCGAAAAGCGATAAAGCAGAAAATGCCGACGCAAACCAGCAGTAAAGGCATGAACCAGCTTCTCCCGCGTAACGTAACCGCTCCGTCCGAGGAGGATTCGCTCAATAATGGCTTGCCCTGCTTGGCCCGGGCCTTATTGACCTTCTTAGAGTTCTTAAGAACCATCCGTTCCCATTTACGAGACATATCTCAATCTCCTTATAAAAGTACTGTATGAATACGCCAAAAAGTTGGAGTACCCGGAGCATCTAGAAGGCAGATACTACCAAATCATCCAACATAGGAATCATCTATTCAGTTAGCGAAACATGAGCAAGTGCGATATATCCCGGTGTATAAACCGGATCTTGTATTATCGTCATACCCAAGACTTGCTTGGAAAATGCCATATTGCTCTGCTCCACTGCCCCAAACTGCATGAAATGAAGTCCCCCTAATTATTGCTTGTTGTCATCATCAACGAATTTGATGTTCTCCAGCTGGTTGCGCAAATTGCTCTTAAATGCGTTAATATAACGCTTTCTAAGTTCGTTGCGTTCTTCGAGCTCTTCGTCTGTCAGCCCCACTGATTTCGCTTTGCGTGCCAACTCATTAATCCGTTTAATGTACTGATCGTGTTCCATTTCGTTCATTGTAATCCTCCTGGTCATGTCAGGCTTGATTCAGGCGCATTCCGGCTCTTTCTCAAGCACAGCTAAAAATGCATCAAATTATACTTTGACATTACAGGATTCGATTGTCAAGTGCAGTCGAAACAGAAGTGAGAACAACAAGGCTTAAGGCAGAACCAGGACTTGACCTACTTGAAGTACATTAGACTTCAAATCATTCACTTTCTTCACTTCGTACATATAGTCACGGACATTGCGTCCCTTTCCTGCGTACTTGCTCGCAATTCCCCATAGCGTATCTCCTTTGACGACTTCGACGGTTTGCTCCAGATGGCTTCCGGTGTCAGCCGCAAATGCGTCCGAATTCCCGCCAATAAAGGAAAGGCAAATGCTGGCTATCAGGATCACTATCGCAACGACAAACAGCCCTCTCATTCTCCTCTTGGTACCGTTGGGATTTTCCCCTCTCCGTCTGTTTCCTTGCACCGAGACTACCGAGTTTGTAAGTAATTGTTCATTCATATACATGATCACGACCCCCAAACATTTGTTCTGTTTTTCATAATAACGCGAACATTTGTTTGTGTCAATGCTTTTTTTCGAACTTATGTTTGTACGAACTCCGGTTCTGTGATATAATTTGGTTAATTATTACCAATACTGGAGTGATACTTGATGAGCAAACTATCCAATCGGCAGCTGGCGATATTGGAATTTATTAAGAACGAAGTGAAAGATAAAGGCTATCCTCCATCCGTACGTGAAATTGGAGAAGCCGTTGGACTAGCCTCCAGTTCGACTGTTCACGGACATTTGGAGCGTTTGGAGAAGAAGGGTCTGATCCGCAGAGACCCTACCAAGCCTCGTGCTATTGAAATTACGGACGGCTCATCGACGGAAGGAAGCCAATTCGCTCTTTCCGTTTCCAGGGTACCTTTGATCGGACGCGTAACAGCTGGTGTACCTATTACGGCTACGGAGAACATTGAAGACTACTTCCCTCTGCCTTCGCATTATGTCGGAGATCATAACGTGTTTATGCTCAGTGTAATTGGCGACAGTATGATCGAGGCAGGGATTCATAACGGGGACTACGTCATTGTTCGCCAGCAGCAATCGGCTAATAATGGAGATATCGTCGTTGCCATGACGGAGGATGACGAAGCCACGGTCAAGCGCTTCTTCAAGGAGAAGGATCATATCCGCCTTCAGCCGGAGAATTCCACCATGGAGCCCCTTCGACTCAAGCATGTGACCATTCTTGGCCGTGTTGTAGGCGTATTTCGCGACATTCACTAAGACGATTCCCAAGTATAACGGAAGGAAGCCAAGATGCAGGCGGCACCTGTACCTTGGCTTCTTTTATATTCCTTCTATTTATGCAAACGGCCTGTAACGAACCCGCCGATATGCCGTATAGCCTCCTCTCCTTCCGGCAAGATGCCTGCCAATTGCTGAAAAACGCACCACATCTGATCCCAAACCTCCAACGTGACATCAACCCCGGAAGCCCTTGCTTTGTCTGCCAATCGGGTACATTCGTCGAGCAGCACCTCTTGATCCCCTACTTGAATAAGTAAGGGAGGCAGCCCTTGAAGATTCTGGTTTAGTGGCGACATTAACAGTGGCTTTGGCGATAAGGAGCCCAAGTAATATTCCGCACATAACCTGGAGCTTTCCAGGCTACCTAGCGGGTCCGAGCTCGCATGGCTGATATAGGATTCACTATCAAAGTATAAGAAGTCCGTATGGGGCGATAGCAGGAAAGCTCCAGCCGGCAGCGGGTCCCCTGCATCACGTAAAGTCAATAATGTCATCAATGCCAGGCAGCCGCCGACAGAGTCTCCCCCAAGCATGATTTGCTCGCTGGGTATTCCCTGCTGCATCAGCCAACGGTAGGCTGCTAAACAATCTTCATTAGCCGCAGGATAACGATGCTCAGGAGCAAGACGGTACTCAATGACAAGCACTCGGGTACGGCTCTGTTCGGAAATTCGGGCCGCCAGATCCCTATGGGTATCGCATGAGCCCGAGATAAACGCGCCTCCATGAAAGTACAAAATGGCGTCATTACCATCTTCGGCCGCCTCTCCGGCCAAAACCCATTCCCCTTGGATATGGCCGACCATAACTCGTTCCGTCTTCACACCAGATAGCTTGGGCAGCGCTTGAACTGCCTCCCTTTCCTCCGAGCGAATTTGTTCTACGGTTTTTCGGGTAAAGGTAAACGATTGCCTGAGATGCTGCTTAATGGCCGCCAGAGTTTCCTTGCTGGATGATTTCATGTCATTTCCTCCCACATTTTAGTACTGAATATTCAGTATTAATAAATTAAAAAAATTACTGATGATCCTTATGGTAAGCTCCATGTGAAGACATGAAAATGGAAAGGAATAATTCATCAAACCGCTTCTTCTCAATATCAAAATAACGAATCCACGATTCCGAATAGCATAAATACGCGAACAGAGGGATAATCCCCGTAAAAAATTCCGCGATCCGTCTTTCGTCAGGATCATACGCTTGATCTGTCTCGGCAAGACCCATCCGGGATTGCTCAGCCTGGATCATCGTTTCCACTACTTTATAGATGACCGGCTGTTCGTTGGATTTCTTGAGCGAATCGATAAACATGATACGGATCACATCGGAATTTTGTACCGCAAACTCCCTATAAATCGTCTGCAGCCTGCTTTGCATAGTGTTTGCTTTAGAATCATGAGTATCGGTCTTCGCTATCTGAAGCAGCTCACGATATTCCCGGATGAAATCCTCGTACAACACTTCCAGTATTTGGTCTTTGCTATTAAAATGGTAGTAAATCAAGGATTTGGGAACATGCGCTTCCTCCGCTATTTGATCGATCCTGGCTCCTTCAAAGCTTTTCTCTGCAAATACCCGGGTGGCGGCTTGTAAAATCCGTTTCCTCGCATCGGGTGTATTCGTTCGTGTCATTTGCTCACCCTCATTTAGTACTGATTGTTCAGTACTAGTATATAACTTTATTTTCCATTTGTAAATATATGGTTTGAAATCATGTTGCTGCGAATCGCCTCTGCCCGCCAGCACACCATAAAAGCCCGGAACCAGAAGGTCCCGGGCCATAGCGAATACTCAGCGAGATTTATCTTAGCTTAGTATAGCGTCAAATACTGCTCCCGCTCCCAAGCATGCACTTGAGTACGATAAATATCCCATTCAATCTCTTTCAATTCTACAAAATGGGCCAGTGCGTGATCGCCTAGGGCATCACAGATGACATCATCCCGAAGCAGCTCATCCAGAGCCTGCTTCAAATCAACCGGAAGGCTAGGAATGCCCTGCTCCTCGCGTTCCTCTTCGGACATGACATAAATGTTGCGATCTGTCGGAGGAGGAAGCTGCATTTTGTTCTTAATGCCGTCCAAGCCGGCTCTAAGCATGACAGCTAGCGCCAAATACGGGTTGGCAGCAGGGTCCGGGTTACGAACCTCCACGCGAGTGCTTAAGCCGCGGGAAGCCGGAATACGGATCATCGGGCTGCGGTTGCTTGCGGACCATGCTACATAGCAAGGAGCTTCATAGCCGGGCACAAGACGCTTATAAGAGTTCACCGTAGGATTCGTGATGGCCGCAAAGGCGCGAGCGTGATGCAAAATGCCTGCCATGTAATGTCGGGCTTCAGCACTTAAACCCAGTCTATCGCTCTCATCGTAGAACACATTTCTTTTGCCGTTAAACAGCGATTGATGGCAGTGCATACCCGAGCCATTGACGCCGAACAGCGGCTTCGGCATAAAGCTGGCGTGCAAACCATGCTGTCTTGCTACCGTCTTAACAACCAGCTTGAAGGTTTGAATCTGATCCGCCGCTTTAATAGCATCAGCATATTTAAAGTCGATTTCGTGCTGTCCTGGAGCCACTTCATGGTGAGAGGCTTCAATTTCAAAGCCCATTTCCTCCAAGGTCAATACGATCTCGCGGCGGCAGTTTTCACCCAGGTCCATTGGAGCCAAGTCAAAATATCCGCCTTGATCGTTCAATTCCATGGTCGGATTGCCGTTATCGTCGGTTTTGAACAGGAAAAATTCCGGCTCAGGTCCTACATTCATAGCAGTGTAGCCCATTTCCTCGGCTTCCTTCAGCGCAGCCTTTAGAATACCGCGAGGGTCTCCAGGGAATGGCCGGCCATCCGGCAAATAAATATCGCAAATCAAGCGAGCGACCCGATCTTCCGTTACCCATGGGAAAATGACCCATGTGCTTAGATCCGGATACAAGTACATGTCGGATTCCTCGATACGAACATAGCCTTCGATAGAGGAGCCGTCGAACATCATTTTATTGTCCAATGCCTTCTCAAGCTGGCTTACCGGAATCTCCACGTTCTTGATCGTCCCCAGCAAATCGGTAAATTGCAAGCGGATAAACCGAACGTTTTCTTCCTTTGCTATGCGCAAAATATCCTCTTTTGTGTATGTTTTCTCAGTCACGGTCCATTTCTCCTCCTTGAGATTATGTAAACTAACAGAGCATGTTCGTAAGACGAACTCTTACACAATCAGAACATGCTCTAGAGAAGCTTTTATTTCTTGAAGAAGCGCGATAGCTCGCCTTGGATCAAGGATACTTGACCCGGCCGCTTGCCGCCGCCTAACAGCTGCTGCTTCAGCATACGGTGCAGCTGAGTATCCGTTAATTCTCTTCGCTTCACTTCGGACTGTTCGTTCAGTACAGTTGCTTCCTCCGAATCCTTGGAGACAGGCAGGAGCACTTGCTTAATGCCAGCAATGTTGACCCCTTTTTCGATCAAGTCCTTGATTTCCAATAAACGCTCTACATCATTAAAGGAATATAGCCGCTGGTTGCCTCCGGTTCTTGCCGGAATGACAAGCTCATGCTGTTCATAATACCGGATCTGCCTAGCGGTCAGATCGGTCAATTTCATTACGATTCCAATCGGAAAAAGCGCCATATTACGGCGAATATCATCACTCATGACCTGTTCACCCCTGTAATCTAAAAACCTAGCTTCATTGTAACCTCACTACATAAATGTGTCAAGTTATGTTAGGTTTATGAAATGTGTCAGCATTAATTACAGTAGGCCGCGGTCTATCATATTTTGCAATGCGGTAAGCACACCCAGCTTGCAGTGGGAATAGGTTAGCCCGCCCTGCATATAGGCAATATAAGGTTCGCGGATAGGCGCATCGGCGGATAACTCCAGACTGCCACCTTGAATAAAGGTGCCTGCAGCCATGATGACCGGGTGCTCATAGCCTGGCATATCCCAAGGCTCCGGAACGACATGCGCATCCACGGCTGCGGCCTGCTGAATCCCTTGTACGAAGGCAATCAGGTGCCGGTCGCTTGTAAATTGAATCGCTTGAATCAAATCGGTTCTAGGATCATTCCAGTGAGGATGCGTGGTGAAACCAAGCTGTTCAAACACAGCTGCCGCAAAGATCGACCCCTTCACGGCCTGTCCGACCAAATGGGGCGCCAGAAAAAAGCCCTGATACATGCTGCGAATCGTGCCCAGCATAGCTCCAACCTCGCCGCCAATACCCGGAGCCGTCAATCGGTAGGAAGCCAGCTCTACGTATTCGCTTTTACCGGCGATATATCCTCCCGTAGCGGCAAGACCTCCGCCGGGATTTTTGATCAACGAGCCCGCCATCAGATCTACACCCACTTGAGTTGGCTCCATCAGCTCGGTAAACTCGCCATAGCAATTATCTACGAATACGATTACGTCCGGTTTCAGCTGCTTGACAAAACGCACCATCTCACCGATTTGCTGCACCGTAAAAGACGGTCTCCACGAATAGCCGCGGGACCGTTGAATGCCGATCACTTTCGTTTGTTCTGTAACCCGTGTACGGATTTCATCATAATTAGGCGAGCCGTCCTCTAGAAGCGCCACTTCACCATATGCAATGCCCCAATCCTGCAAGGAGCCTTTCCCGTCGCCAGGATTCCCAATCACTTTATGCAGAGTATCGTAAGGACGGCCCGTAATCATCAGAAGCTCGTCCCCCGGTCTTAGAACTCCGAACAGCGCCGTTCCTATCGTATGAGTCCCGGACACAAAATGCGGCCGCACCAAGGCGGCCTCCGCTCCAAACACCTCCGCATAGACCAAATCCAGCACTTCGCGCCCGCGATCATTATAACCATACCCCGTAGAACCGGAGAAATGGTAATCACTGACCTTTTGGTTTTGGAAGGCGCGAATTACTTTCCACTGATTTTGATCCACAATACGGTCGATTTCTTTGACCTTCTCTTCAATAACCTGCTCGGCACGCTCCATCCATGCCGTAATGCGTTCGTTAAACATGCTCCGAATTCTCTCCCTCATTCTGTGCCTGATCCATGGCGTATGCAGCCAATAAATACCCCAGCTTATCATATTCTTTATTGTTTACTCTTACCTGCAGCAGCATGTCGCCGCCGTCTACCTCGTTCTCCAGCACTTCGCCTACGCGATAGACCAGAGAGATCACGTCGCCTTTTTCCGCAGGGATACGGAACGTCTTGCATTCTCCCATAAGCCGCGCTTCAATCAGCTCGCCGATCCGCTGCAAATCTTCCTCACGGTAAGCGGAAATCCGCAAAAATTCCCCTTCCGTCGTCAGCATCTCCACCTGTTCCGGTGTACATAAATCCACTTTGTTGAACAGGGTGATCCGTTCCTTGCCGTGAGCGCCAAGCTCTCTTAGAACCTGATCCACGACCTTCATTTGAGTATCCATCATTTCCGAGGAAGCATCCACGACATGAAGAATCAGATCGGCTTCGCAGGCCTCTTCCAGAGTTGCGCGGAATGCGGCTACAAGATCATGCGGCAAATTTTGAATAAACCCTACCGTATCCGTCAGCACGATTTCTTTGCCGCCTGGCAGCTCGAAAGTGCGTGAGGTCGGGTCCAAGGTAGCAAAAAGCTGATTCTCCACATATACATCAGCTTGAGTCAGCTGCTTTAACAGAGTGGATTTCCCCGCGTTGGTGTAGCCTACCAGAGCTACCTGAAAAACTCCCGTCTTCTTGCGGCGCTCTCTGTGCAAGGTCCGGTGCCGTACAACCTCCTGCAGCTGCTGCTTCAGCTCACTGATCCGGTTGCGGATATGACGGCGGTCCGTCTCCAGCTTCGTTTCCCCCGGTCCTCTCGTACCGATACCGCCGCCAAGCCGGGACAGGTTGGCGCCCTGTCCGGAAAGCCGCGGCAGCAAATAGCTGAGCTGTGCAAGCTCCACCTGAATAATGCCTTCCCGCGTTTTGGCCCGGCCGGCGAAAATATCAAGAATCAGCTGGGTGCGGTCGATGATCTTAACGTCGAGAAACTGCTCCAGATTGCGGACCTGCGCGCCGGAGAGCTCCTGATCGAAGATCGCCGTGTTCGCATTATGTTCATCCAATAGCTGCTTCAGCTCCTCGGCCTTTCCTTTCCCGATGAACCATTTGGTATCCACCGTCTCGCGGTTCTGCGATAATGTATCAAGGACAATCACTCCGGCCGTCTCCGCAAGACTCACCAGTTCATTCAAGGAATATTCGGGTGAATAGGCCTCCTGCCTTTTCAAATCCGGAGTAACAAGGCTGACTAATACAGCTCTCTCTTGCTCGTGTTCAATCGTATGTGTTGTTGGTTTCATATAAATTTATAGTTCTCCTTTGCAGGTTTTCGCTCCAGCTTAACATCTTCAGGCCGTATCGTCATCAGATCCTGCTTGCTTGGCTGCTGTGTATGCTGATTCAGCAATCGAACCGCATGATTTCGCATGGCTTTTTCAATCAGATTGCGAACATACCGTGCGTTACTGAAAGCCACTTCGCTATCGCTCTGCTGCTTCTCGTTGACGATTTGCTGGCGTATTTTCATTTCAGTCTGAGGGGTCAGCGCATACTCTCTTTCCTTCACCATCATCTCTGCAATCTGCATCAGCTGATCCACCGTATAATCGGGAAAATCCAGCTGGATGGGGAATCGGGACGGGAGTCCAGGGTTGGTCTGCAGAAATTGCTCCATCTCCGCCGAGTACCCCGCCAGTATAAGAATAAACTGGTTTTTATGATCCTCCATTGCTTTGACCAGCGTATCTATCGCTTCCTTGCCAAAATCCTTTTCTCCACCGCGTGCCAAGCTGTAGGCTTCGTCAATAAATAGAACGCCTCCCAGCGCTTTCTTGACCAATTCTCTAGTTTTCAAGGCTGTATGCCCTATGTATTCGCCTACCAAATCGGCGCGTTCCACCTCAATCAGATGCCCTTTGTTCAGCACACCCATAGTTTGCAGCAGCTTGGCGATAATACGCGCAACCGTCGTCTTGCCGGTTCCCGGGTTCCCCTTGAATATCATATGATACACCTGGCTATTGGCCATGAGCCCGACTTCAGCCCGAAAACCCGCAATGCGCAGCAGCGCATAAATCTCGAAGACGAGCTCCTTTACGTTGTCCAAACCGACCATCCGATCGAGCTCCTTCATGATCTCCCCGAACTGCCCTTGCTGGGACAACGGTTTGCCATGAAAGTGAGGCTCTGACTCGGCGCTCATACTTACCGGTTCAGGATTACGCAATACCACATTGATTTGATGGGCATTCTTCGTAATCTGGATCTGATCCGTCGGTACGACACGTCCACTCATGCGTATCACCTCTTTACTTGGTGTTAGCAGTATACGCAGAAGCCCAGGTGAATGTGCCCATTTTCTTTTCTTATTGTAAGGCCAATTTGCAAAAATTCAAAATCCGGCCGGAAAGCGGACCGTTTCCTTCATGGGGTCCCTCCCCTCTCTTAAGCATGGGAGCGTTTCTGATTCTGATTATAAAACAAACCGCCTGATCTTTAGTGGTAGAAAATCATTACTACCCAAATAATCTCAGGACTATCGTCGGGACGATTCTAGTCCCATACCCGCTGCAGCTCTTCAAACTGACGATGCCGGAAGGTTAACTGAAACACATCGGGATTCGATAGCTGCTTCCATTGCTCAAACCCTATCCGGCTATCATAGTAGTTTAATAAGATCGCAATAAGATTGCCATGCGAGGCAACCGTATAGGTGCTGTACCCCAGCTCAAGCATCTCGGTTATAGCCTCAACCGCACGTCCCGCAGCCTCTCTATTGGATTCCCCTCCGGGAAAGCATAAATCCGGTTCCTCAAAGGTGCGTGCCAGGCACTGCAGCCAATCCTCCCTGTTCTCTTCGCTTAGCTTCCTTTCGGAGAATCTCACATCCGTCATCAGAGGTTTATTCATTTTTTCTGCATAAGGCTTCACACTTTGAACAGCTCTGGTAAAGGGACTTGACGCTACATATTGGATAGGATACGCTGCAAGCCAAGCGGATAACCGTTCAGCTTGAAGAACGCCCTCTGCTGTCAATGGAGCATCGTACGCCTGCCCTTCCGCTTTGCAGTGCCGAATCAAAAAAATGGTTTGCTTGTCACTGTGATGTCCCATTTGCTGTACGTCCTCCGAATCGTAAGACATCATCCTGCTCCCTCCTTTGGGATAAAAATGCAGTTTGCGCGGTAACGGTAGCGATAACCTCATCTAATGGCATATCCACCATGGAATCGTAATCTACGATAAGCGTACGGTTCAAAGGCGGAGCCATCCGTCCCACGCTTCGTCCCCAAAGCTCAAGGGACAGCTCTGCTCCATGCTCTTCAAACATCTTCCGAAAGGACTCGAAATCCGGTGTTTCCGTATCCAGAATCAAACCGTCAAAATCAAAAATAAGGGATTTTATCACATGCGATTCCCCATCCAAGACTTAATGGTATTAATAATTAACACCATTCACAATCTGAAAAGAAACTGGTTGCTCTTGAAATCCATGATCCATATTATACCATACCCCGCGTAACAGGGATTCTTATTTTGAAGCTTCGACTCTCCAATATCTAGTTGACTAACATGTTGATGGATGTGTATATTTATACATAAATTTGTGTTTTTATACTGTTCATACTAACCAAGGAGGGATATCTTGAACAAGACGGAACGTCGAAGCCTCATAGCTTCCTTAGAACGTTTGGCTGTTCACACCTGGCCTGCTCTAACCGCTCATCCTTATGCAGACTGGCTAGTCCGTGTCTCCGAGGGTACGACCAAAAGAGCCAATAGCGTATGGACATCAACCTACGGGACCATCCCCAACAATCCAGCATGGCTCGAAGAGGTTCGAAATTCTTATCGTCGGCAGGACTTACCGCTTATTATCCAGATTAGTGAAGCTTCTCCGGACGGGCTGGATCCAATGCTGGAAGGCCTTTCCTTTGTCAAAGAGGGCGAGAGCACCGTCATGATTGCCGATATAGAACAAATGATGGAACTTACCTCTCCTGCAAAAGAGCTCCCCCTCCAATATACCGTTCAAGATGAACATGACCGGATATGGCTGACCGATTTTTTGGAAGCAGAGGATTACGGTGCTCATACATACGATTTCTATAATCGGGTTTTAGCCGGAATCCAGTCCCCCAAAGGATTCGTCAGCATGCACCGTGACCAGCGTACTGCTGCCTTAGGCACATCCGTAATTCAAGGCGATTGGGCGGCTCTCCTCAACGTAGTCGTTCACCCTTCCATGCGCAGACAAGGCCTAGGCCGTTCCCTGCTCCATCAGTTAGCACGCTGGAGCCTGGACCAAGGGGCTGTCCGCATGTATTTGCAAGTGGTCGAGAGCAACACGGCTGCAGTCCGGCTGTACCAAAGCGCTGGCTTCCGTCCACTGTACAAGTATCATTACCGGCGAGAAATCCTTGCCTAGCATGCGAGACCTCGTCGAGAGAATCCTTTAAAAGAAAGTTTATACAACGTCGGAGTAACCCCCGAATAATATGTCTGGAAATAAGAAGAGCCGATGAACCCCGCTTTGATAGCGGAAGAATCCATCGGCTTTGACTCCAATCCTATCCGGATAAGCAGCTTATCCAATTCCCACTTGGTCCAGGCTAGCGTCTCTCGGCTTTTGTGCCAATACATCATCAGAACCTTGCTATCCACTGGGGAGGCTTCGAACTGTTCATACCCAAGAAATGCAGCGATATCCATGGCCCGAACGGCATGGTACCTGTGGGTTATAATCACGGCGGAAGTCCAGCCCTGCTGCTTGAGCAGCTGCTGACAAAACAATAAATTTTCATAAGTGCTGGTGGATTGAGTCTCCATGGTGATCACGCCAGCTGGAATGCCTTGTGTGAGTAAATAATTCCTCATTCCTTCGGCTTCCGTAAGCTTGGAGTAGACAGAATCCAGACCGCCCGAGACGATGATTCGGGGAATTTGGCCGGCACGATACAGCTCCACCGCTCTGTCGAGTCTTTCCTTCAAAGCCGGGCTGGGCGTGTCCTTCCATAATGCCGCACCAAGCACGATGCCTACATCGCCGCGCGCCTGCGGGTTATCGGGGAACGACTCCATTTTCCAAAGTAAAAACACAGCCCATGCCAGCCCGAGAATACACAAGGCAAGCAGCAAACGAAGCAGCCGGTTTAGGATGATAATCCATCTTGAGAATATACTGGTCTTCTTCTTTCCCTTTAACCGCACTATGTCCACACCTTCATCCGCTCCGCCAATGTGCCTGTAAACAGCTCCAGCTCTATGCCATCGGGATCGAGGAAATTGATGCTCCAGCCTCCGCCCCGGCAGATCGGTCCTCTGACGATAGGGACACCTTCTTCTTGCAATCTCACGACTGCAGCAGGAAAATCAGCCTCCGCAATCGAAAAGGCCAGGTGATCCATTCCGCTTGTACATGACTTTGCTCCCAATGGATCATTCGGACGCTGCAGCAAGCATATCCAGGCAGTCCCCCATTCCAAATAAACGTCGCTTAGTCCCCGGTGGACCAGCTTCATTCCCAGGACATCCAGGTAGAACGGCAGAGACTGCGCAAGATCGTTCACTTTCAGCGTAACATGATTGAACCCCGTTACGGGAATCATAGAACACGCTCCCGTCGGGCAGAATCCTCGGAGGCTTGCATCAATGCGACAGCCGTTTCTTCCAGGTAGGGCCTCATCGTCAGCTTGTTCAGCCAATCGGGAGGAATGGCACGGACTCCATAATAGGCGCCTGCCAGCTGCCCGTAGATGGCTCCTGTGGTATCCGCATCGTCCCCGAGATTTACAGCCATGAGACAGCCCTCCTCAAAGCTGCTGCTGCGATAAAATGCCCACAATGCCGCCTCCAGTGAATCGACAACATAACCCGTTCCTTTAATTTCCGGAGGCTGCTTGGATTTAAAGGAGCCGTTGGCGACCTGATCGACTTCCGGCACCAGTCTACGCTGCTCCCAGTAACCCTCTACCGGTGAAAAACCGGCCGATAGCAGTTCTTCCTTATTCCTGCCCTGCAGAGCCCCAACAATGAGCCCGCCGAAGTAGCGGCATGCATCTACGGACAGAACCGTCCCGTGCGTAGTCAGGGAGCTGTCTCCGGAACGGATTAGCGCTTCCTCCGGATGACTGGCAAAAAACATTGGAACCGAAGCCAAGCGCATCAATGCCCCGTTCCCTGCCGCCATCCGCTTGATCGAGCCGCTGAAGGGCTCCAGCGTCTCCTCATACCGCTCCAATGCTGCTCTCACCGTATTCCCGATATCAAAGCAGGTCCCGGTGGAGCTTAAGTACCCTTCCCTGTACCAGCGAACGTAGCGCTCCATTTGATCCGCCGGATGAAACATCCGGCAGTGGAGCAGGCTTTCCGCCAAGCATAAAGCCATGGAAGTATCATCCGTCCACTGTCCCGCTTCCAATTGAAACGGGCCTCCTCCGATCATGTCGGTTATGGCTTCGAAGCTGCCGGGCGGACGAAACTCAAGTGTCGTACCTAAGGCATCCCCGGCGGCCAGTCCAAGCAAGCAGCCTTGATATCTCTCCGATCTGGTTATGAATGATGTCACAGACTTCCTCTCCTTTCGTCCATTGAGTCTTCGCTAATGGTGTGCAGGCATTGCTCACCGTCAGAAGGAAAACAGCGCGGAACCTCTTCCACGCTGCTCATGTTCATTCCTATGTGTATGCAAGCCTAGGGCCGGGTATCATTAAATCCATTGTACAAATCGATCCCGCTCGTTCTCTTGATGGCTTGGCCGTTTATTTTTCGGTTATGGTTACGGACTGAATGGTTACTTTCTCGGTCGGCTTGCTCTTTTCCCTTCCGTTCGATTCCACCGGTGTCGCCGCAATTTGTTGTACGACATCCATTCCTTCGGACACTTTTCCGAAGATCGTATAGTTCGGCGTTTTGTTCAGGTTCTTGCTGTCCTCGCCGGTACAAATGAAAAATTGGCTGCCATTCGTATTCGATCCAGAATTCGCCATCGCTACAATTCCGGGCTCATATTGATGGCTCGTTTTCAGCTCATCTTCAAATTTATATCCGGGACCTCCGCGTCCAGTGCCTTCAGGATCACCCGTTTGAACCATAAACGATTGGATAATGCGGTGAAATACGACATTGTTATAGAAGCCCTCTTTGGATAAGAAGACAAAGTTATTCACGGTTTTAGGCGCTTCTTTGGCGAACAAGTCGATCTTGAATGTCCCTTTGGACGTCGTCACCGTAGCTTGATAGGTCTTGTTTTGGTCGATTTTCATTTCTGGCGGAGAAGACCAGCTTTTCTGAGTCTGAGGCTGCGGAGATGCCTGGGTTGCAGGCGGTTGGCTCGCCGTTGGTTGTCCTGCACTCGTCTTTCCTTGGTCCGGGGCAGGCTTGGTCCCGCAAGCGGACAGTAATAGTGCGCATACCACGGCAAGGGAAGCCCATTTAGAAATCTTGGCTGCTAGTGATGCTTTCATGTTCCATCCTTCAACTCCATACATGTGATTTTTATGGACAAGTCCACATCCCCTATTATACTACGACTGGCCAAAAATTAACAAAACCTCCAAGATGGACTCTTGGAGGTTTTGCTCTTGCAGAGCCGTATGAACCGGCTCTGTGGTTACGGCACGCACGGTCAGCGCGTGCCTGTTGCAGCACCGCTCGGCGGCGGCGAAGCCACTGCCGCTTCGGTGCTGCCCTGCGGCGGGGTAGCGCCTTGCGCGCCCGCCCCCGGCGGAGGCGTTACAGGGGCTGTGCCCCCTGCTGCGCCTCCGCTGCCGCTGCCCGTGCCCGGGGCAGCGGTGCTTCCGGCACCGGAGCCTTGCGACCCGGTGCCAGGGGTTGCGCCGGCGCCGGTTCCCCCGGTGCCGCCGGTATTGCCGCCGGGCTTGGGCGTACCGCCCGGCTGCGGAGTGCCTTGGGATCCGCCAGTGGTTCCTTGGCCGGAGCCCTGGTTCGTGTTCCCGGTATTGCTTCCAGTACCGTGATTGCTCCCTTGCCCTTGGCCTTGGCTTTGACCGTTATTGCCTGTTTGGCCAGGCAGTCCGCTGCCGCCGGCAGCTCCGCCGTTCTGCCCTTTGCCATCCGTAGAAGTGCCGGATTGTCCGGGCTTGCCGTTTTGGCCTTGATTTCCATTCTGACCTTGGTTGCCGTTCGGTCCCTGATTCCCATTTTGGCCCTGGTTGCCGTTCGGGCCGTGACCCTGTCCTTGGCCATTCGGCTGCCCTTGACCCAAGCCATCCGCATTAGTATCGCCTGGGACGACTACGGTAGCCACGTTAGATTGCGCGCCAGCGGATCCGCTATCCGGATTGAGCGGCACCACTACATATTGAAACGTGGTTCCCGGAATGGCAATGTCCTTCACTTGAGTTCCCGGGGTCATCAGCACAGGTTCGGCAGGGAAATCCTTATCCTTATCTTCCTTGCGGAAGATTTGATAGGATACGTTGTCCCCTACGCCGGTCCAGCTCAGCATGACCGACCTGGTATCTTTGTCATACTCCGCCTTCAAATCACCTATAGCTTTAGGCGGCGCACCCAGTTCCGGAACATTATCCGGCTTTTTAAACTGTGTCATCGGCTTATTCGCCAGTGCCTTTTGCATGACTTCCTTGAAGATAACGGCCGGCGCACCGCTGCTCATCGTAACGTAATGCTTCGCGTCTGCTTTATCGAAGCCGATCCATACTGCTGCGCTCCATTCCGGAGTATACCCCGTGAACCACAGGTCACGATTGTATTTCTCGAGCCCTTTGATGACGTTTTGCGTAGATCCGGTTTTCCCGGCCAACGGACGGTTGAATTTAGCTGCCGCCCCTGTACCTCCGGGACCTACTACGCCCTCCATAAGCTGCGTCATATAGTAAGCCGTTTTCGGACTCATGACGGATTTCCGTTCTTGCTTGAATGTATACAGATCTTCGCCCTTATCGTTTTGAATTTTGATAATCGAATGGGTCTTGTTCAAATAGCCATTGTTACCAAATGCGGCATACGCCGTTGCCATCTGAACCGGGGTTGCTCCCTTAGTCAATCCACCCAAAGCGATAGCCAGGTTTCGATCCTTCACCGGATCGAGCGGAATGCCCATATTAACGGCAAAATCCATCCCTTTCTTCACGGTGATCTCATTCAGAAGCCATATCGCCGGAGCATTAATGGAAAGCTTGACGGCGTCAAACATCGAGACCTGCCCGCGGTAGACTCCATCGTAATTTCGAGGAGAATAACCGCTATACGACACTTCCTTATCCTGCAGCATGCTGTAAGGCGTATATTTGCCGCTTTCGATAGCCGGAGCGTACGCAATAATCGGCTTGATCGAGGATCCCGGCTGTTGAGGTATTGTAGCCCTGTTCAAGCCGCGGGCCACATAATCTCTTCCCCCAATGATACCAACGAGTCCGCCGTCCTCATTATTGACGATGGCCATGGCTCCCTGCATCTTTTGTTCCGGACCGTCCTTCTGGAAAAACTTATCGTTCGCAAAGGTTTGTTCCATAATTTTTTGCGCCGTAGAATCCATGGTCGTATAAATATTGTAACCATTGGTCAGCACATCGTCCTCGGTGAGCCCATACACATCGTTCGCTTCATTCAGCACGTAATCGGTAAAGGCCAAATAGTCATTGCTGTTGTTTGCAGCCGTTTTGGGAGGTACATATTCGACCGCCTCCGCCTGGGCCCGTTCAGCCTCTGTAATATAACCTTGATCCTGCATCAGCTTCAATACGACCGACCGGCGTTCCTTCGACTTTTCCGGATTGGATATAGGATTATAAGTGCTAGGCGCTTTCGGAATAGCCGCCAGAGTCGCCATCTGCCATAATTGCAGCTGATTTAGATCTGAAACGTTAAAATACTTTTTGGCCGCCACTTTCACGCCGAATGCGCGGTTCCCAAAGAAAATACGGTTCAAATACTTGGTCAAAATTTCATCCTTGGTAAAATTATTCTCAAGCGCAACCGCGATCGACATTTCCGTAGCTTTACGGAAAAACGTTTTGTTACTGGATAAAAACACGTTCTTGGCCAGCTGCTGTGTGATCGTACTGCCGCCCTCGACCGCGCTCCTTGCCACAATGTCCTTCACCAAGGCACGGCCGATCCCCAGGAAGTCGATCCCGGAATGCTGACCGAAGCGTCTGTCCTCCGTCGCTATAAAGGCTTCCTTCAGCTTCAGAGGAATATCTTCGGGCTGTACAACCTCACGATTCTCCCTCGACAATGTCGCTATTTCATTTCCGCTAACATCATAGATGTGAGAAGCTTCGTCCATATCCAGCTTGTCGATATTTTCCTTCAGCAGTTTGTCTCCATTAATGATGATAAAAATATAGACGCCTAAAGCGCATATCAGAGCTAATACGGCGGCGATAAACGTAAACATCAAAGCTTTTCCTGCACTAAACTTGCTCTTTTTCTTCTTTTTCTTCGGTTTCCCCGATGGTGGTTTCTTGGCAGTAGTCATCTCTCTCCGTCACCTCTTTTGTCTCTATCAAGCTGGTCTTTGGATGTGGTGAAATAAACATCTATCGAGGTCATTTGAAGATGAGCAACCACGTTTAGATGTACGTTTATTCGCCAATCCAAATGCCGTTACTTCGCGCTTAGCGCTGTATAGAACTTAGACATTTGGATGTGGTAATAAAAGAACAACCCTTACTGCATGGGTTGCTCTTATGGACGTTATGAAATTAGACGGTTCAAAGAGCCGAAATGTTGCGTTAACGTCCTGGCTTCCAATGCAGCAGGGTCTTAGCCTTCGGCGTTGTTATCCTGCATCAATGAAACGGAACGCTGTGGAGTAAAGGTTGATATGGCATGCTTATAAACCATCTGCTGGCGGCCTTCGCTATCAATGATGATGGTGAAATTATCGAACGCACGGATGATACCGCGAATTTGAAACCCATTAGTCAAATAGACGGTAACCGGGATATTTTCCTTGCGCAGCTGGTTCAAAAATGTGTCTTGAATATTGATCGATTTGTTCATCATGGGCCCCCTCAAATAAATTGACGTTCGATTTTTAGCTTATCTGCTATTATAGCATGAATCTGATCCAAGTGGGCAGAAAAATTTTCCAGATTACTCACATCAACCCACTCGATATCCTTCATGTGGCGAAACCACGAGAGCTGGCGCTTGGCGAATCTTCGGGTATCCTGCTTCAGCTGAACAACTGCCTCTTCCAGGGTCGCTGCCCCTTCCAAATAGCCCAAAATCTCCTTGTAGCCAAGTCCCTGCATCGAGATGTGTTGTATTCCGTAACCTTGGTCTCGAAGACGCCGCACCTCTTCCACCAGACCTTGCTCCAGCATGAGATCGATACGCTCTTCAATACGTTTATATAGTAAAGCTCTGTCCATTGTCAACCCGATGATACATAGTTCGTAGGGAGACTGTTTTTTTTGTACCTTTAGCTGCTCCGAAAGCCGTTCTCCTGTTAAGTGAAATACTTCCAGAGCTCTTATTATTCGACGCTGATCGTTGGGATGCAGCCTTTCGGCCGTCTCCGGATCCACCTCGCGCAGCCTTTCCCACAACGCTTCATTCCCATGCTTCTCGGCATACAGGCGCTGCTCTTCCCGGTATTCTTCATCCGAGCCGCTTTCGCTGAATTGATAGTCGTAGCAGACCGATTCAACATATAAACCGGTGCCTCCTACCATAAAAGGAAGTCTACCCCGATCGTGAATCTCCGTAATCAGCTTACGGGACCTTTCTTGAAACTCCGCAACGGAAAAAGGATAATCCGGGTCATGAATGTCGATCAGGTGATGAGGCACTCCCATTTGCTCCTCCGGCGTTACTTTCGCCGTACCGATATCCATTCCGCGATACACTTGCATGGAATCGCCCGAAATAATCTCGGCTCCGTACTCGGATGCCAGCCTGATACTCAGCTTCGTCTTGCCAACCGCTGTGGGTCCGACAAGGACAAGAAGCCCAGGCTTTCTCAAAGCCTCAGTCACAATCTTATCACTCCGTAAGCAATTTTCGTTGTTGAGCGGTGCATTTCTGTGAAGCCCAGTCTGGCGAATTCACCGCTATCCCGATGTTCTTTCATGACAACCGTCCTCCGGGCAACCCGCAGCGCTTCGGCAACTGCTTCCTCCGACAGCGCTCTTGAATCGGCAATCCCCCGAATGGAGCGAATGGAGCTTGATTCATGAATCGGCTTGCGGAACATCGGATCGAAGTATACGACATCGAACGACCTGTCCTTCTGCTGGCGCAAAAAGTCCAGGTGATCCGTCTGAACCGTTCGGATTCGCCGCATAGCTTCTACCATTCCGGGAATGTCGGAATCATAAGAGCCCAGCCCGTGCTCCAGCAGCAAGAATTGTAACGGACTGCTTTCCAATGCCGTTACCGCTCCGGCTTCACCGGCTCCAAATGAAAACATGATGGAGTCTGACCCTAATCCAGCGGTGCAATCCAATACGGTGTCCCCCATCTGGACTTGAGCCAAGTGCAGCAAAGTATCCTGTTCCCCGTTCAGCAGCCGTTTGATACGAATCGCTGCCGTGCTGGGATGAAAAAACATTGCAGGCTGCTGTTCATGATAATACTCTATTCGCTCTCTGGATACAAGCACGATGTCCATTTCTTTATAACGCTCCCTCATTTGAGGCAGAGAGAGCCGGGCTCTTGGTACGATCCGCAGCGGTCCTGTAACTCCTTCCATCTGCTTCAGCTGCTCCAAAAGCCGTTGTGCGAGCGCAAGCTGCTCTTGACGTGGATCATACGAGGTTGTAATCAGCAACTACATCACCCGCTTAAACATTTTTTCCAGCTCGTATGTGGAGAAGCTGATGACGATAGGCCGTCCGTGCGGACAAGTATAGGGATTTCTGCAGGCTGCCAGCCGATCGAGCAAGCCTTCGATTTCGAGCGTGCTCAAGCTTTGATTCGCTTTGATCGACGCTTTGCAGGAGCACATAATCGCCGCCTTCTCCCTCAGCTTTCCTAGATCAATTGTTTTACGTTCGGATAACAGCCATTCGGTCATTTCCTCAACCAGAGCGCGTTCCTCGCCTGAAGGGAACCAATGCGGATAGGCTCTTACCAAATAATCATTTCCACCAAACGGCTCCAAATAAACCCCAGCTTGCTCCAGCATAGGCAGTTTTTCCTTCAGCCTCTCGGCCTCGGAGGGCGTAAATTCCAATGTAATAGGTACCAGAAGCTCTTGACTGGCTTCTGCAGGCTTTCCAAACTTTTCATAGTAATACTCATAATTGATCCGTTCATGCGCGGCATGCTGGTCGATTAAAAATAAACCTTCCTCATTTTGCGCAACAATATAGGTCCCATGCATCTGCCCGATGGGGTACAGCTTCGGAAAGGCCGGAAGCGAGGGGGCTTCCTGCTCCTGATCCACTGTAATGGATCGAAGCAGAGCACTGCTCGCCGCCGCTTGCTCAGCCTGGGTACGTTCAGGGGTACGATCCCCATAAGCACCTGTTCCCGACCGAAGGCTTGACTGGCTCTGGGCATATCCACTGCTTTGAGTCTTCGATGGATCGAAGCTGTAGGATCCAGCCGCCGATGATCCGCTGTAACCGTCATAACGGCCGCCATAGCTTTCCTTCGGTTCATTGCTTCTTACTGATCTTGCTTGTGCAATGGACGGATCCGCTGGACCCGAAGGGTTCATTTCGCGAATACTGCCGGCCGTGCCGGCTCCCCATGCTCCTGGTGCTCCAGACCGAACTGCTTCGCTGGTTTCAACAGAAGCTGCCTGCCCGCTTACCGGTTCAGGCGGAACCGGAGGCAGGCCGGAAGCCCGGTACAGCTCCATCTGCTCCTGCACGAATGCTTCTTTCTTCGTCTTGCCTGCCGTGGCCGCGGAAGGAATAAGCACCTGCTTATTCAGGATCTGCCGAACCTGCTCCTCAACGAACTGAATCAGCTCCTGCTCTTTGCTGAACCGCACCTCCAGCTTCGCCGGATGGACGTTAACATCGACAAGCGTCGGGTCCGTCTCGATATGAAAAGCGGCTATCGGATAGCGGTTAATGGGCAGCAAGGTATGATAGCCCTGCATTAGAGCGTGAATCAGGGTGTAATTGCGGATATATCTTCCATTGATCACCGTCGAGATGCCGTTTCGGTTGGCCCGGGTCGTCTCGGGCTTGCCGATATATCCCCGAATAGAATAATCGAGATGCTCCCCTTCGATCAGCAGCATATTCTTGGCCACTGCCGTTCCATAGATGGCCGCAATCACCTGCAGCATGTCTCCGTTACCCAGCGTTTGAATCAGCTGGCCCCCGTTATGCTTCAAAGTGAAAGCAATCTCCGGATGGGCCAGACTTAACCGGTAGATAAAGTCCGAAACATGGCCAAGCTCAGTCTGTATCGTCTTCATATATTTGAGCCGGGCCGGAGTGTTATAAAACAGCTCGCGTACCTGTATATCCGTGCCCCTCGGGGAAGCGGCGTCCGTAAATTCCTTGACCGTGCCTCCCTCGATGACCATCCTGTAGCCCAGGCCGTTCGTTTCCGTGGAAGTCACGCAGGTTACTTTCGACACCGCCGCGATACTTGGCAGCGCCTCCCCCCTGAAGCCCAGCGTCCGTATCGAGAACAGATCCTGGGAGCTCGCGATCTTGCTAGTCGCATGCCGGAAGAAGGCAACCTCACAGTCGTCCCTCTCCATGCCGGTGCCGTTATCCGTAACGCGAATGAGCTCAAGTCCGCCTTCTTCGATCGCGACATCAATCCGGGTGCTTCCCGCATCAATGGCATTTTCCACCAGCTCTTTAACTACGGAGGAGGGCCGCTCCACAACCTCGCCGGCTGCTATCTGATTGGCAATATGCTCATCCAAAATTTTTATTTTACCCATAGCTATTACCCCTTAGTAACGCTTAACTCCACTTGACCGTCCGTATCGGACCAATTCAGCTCCGGAAAGTCCTGCTTAAAGCGGTTCACATTCAAATAGCTGGATCCGTTATGAAGCAGAAGCGAACCGTCTGCGGTGCTGTAAGTATGCTTCGAATCATTCACGGACACCTCAACCGCCTGCTGCTCGGCATTCCATTGGATCGATGCGTTCAACAGTGAGCTAAGCAATCTGGAAGGAACATACAGTTCTCCGTTGTCACGAACAACGTTAAAGCTGTCCTCTACGTCAATCTTGTTGATGGATACGCCTTTTTTGCTCAGCTCCACATTCACGCTGTTAACGCCTGCCTCATGCAGCGCCGTAATGAGCTGCGGCACTTCTCCATCGACTTCTACATCGGGATTCAGTCCGACTTTGTTCACTTTGCGCAGCTTCGGCGTCAAGTATTCTTCTATCGTCACCTTCAACGCGCCCCCGCTAGAGAGCGGATAGACGGACTGAACGCTTCCCTTGCCGAACGTCTTTTTGCCGATGACTTTGGCCACCACATTGTAATCCTGCAAGGCTCCCGTCAGAACCTCCGAAGCGCTGGCGCTGTATTCGTTGACCAGGATATACAGAGGGAACGGCTGGGTTGTCCCATTGGAGAACTTGACCGGAGTATCCACATTGTTTTTATCTTTGGTATGAATCAGCACGCCTTCCTTTACAAACAGTCTGGCCATATTTTGAGCGGACTCGACCAGGCCGCCCGGATTATCTCGCAAATCCAGGATCAGACTCTGGATTCCCTGCTGCTTTAGCTCGGCCAACTGGGCAGCGGTCTGCTCGTCGGCTTCGCTTGAAAATCCGGTGACGCGAATATATCCGACCCCCGGATCGAACCGTTTATGGGTGACGACAGGCACCTGAATCGTTTGTCTGGTCATCTGAAGGACCAGAGACTGCTTATTGCGCTCCACCGTAACAGATACAGCTGTACCTTCCGGTCCCAAAATTTTCTTGGTGACATCATCCAGCTTTAACCCTTCGGCCGACTCGCCGTTTACAGCGGTTATTCTGTCCCCGGGAAGCATCCCTGCCTTCTGCGCAGGACCGTCGAACACCTCGGTTACATAGGCATTATTGTCCTCCGCCCGAACGCGGATTCCGACGCCTACGTAATTATTTTCCAACGAATTTTGAAACTGCTTCAGTTCCTCTGGTGTGAAATAGATAGTATAAGGGTCATTCAAGGACTCCACCATCGATTGAATCGCAATATCGGTCAGCTTTTGCTTGCTCGGGGCACTGACATGATTTTGCTCGATCAGATCCAGCACTTCGGTCAGGCGTGTCGTATCGGCATCCGATTTGTCGGCGGCAAATACCGTAGGAACGGTTGGAAATAATAAGGAAAGAGAGATTAGGGCAGCAGCGGTGCGCCGTACCATGGATCGGTTGCCGATCCTGTTCATAGACATTCATCCTTTCAAGATACAAAACTGGAATTTAGAGCTTTATGATAATTGTTTTTTCAATTCATATAAAAAGTTCATGGCCATCATCGGTGTCATATTCATTAAATCCACCGTTTTCAGCTGCTCTGCAACCTGCTCCATTCGCGGGTCCGTCTTTTTCTTCGACTTGTCCGACACCGGCTGCGCTTCTTGAAACAGGCTTAATTGAACGTAGGAGGTCTCTTTAACCTGCTCGGCCGGAGTCAGTGCAGGTATCACAGATGAATCCGCCTTCTCGCCAACGCCTTGCGATTCCTGCGCAGCTGCCGGTTCATGTGAAGAGTGATCGCTATCCCCCTGCGTTACCGGTGCCTTATCCCTTGCATCCTCCATGGCTGCAGCCGCCTGTGCATGGCCTTGTACCAGGTCAGCACGCGCTTCAAAAGCGTGAAGCAGCTCGTAGGAACGGTCAATGATGCCGTTAGGCAGCCCGGCAATTTGGGCGCAGTAGATACCGTAGCTAGTGCTCGCGGCCCCCGGAATCAGCTTGCGCAGGAAGGTGACCTGCCGTCCGCTTTCCTTAACGGCCATGCAGCAGTTCCGCAGGCCCTTCAGTGTGTCTTCGAGATGAGCGAGCTCGTGAAAGTGGGTGGACACCAGCGTTTTGCAGCCTATGCGATCATGCAGGTATTCGATGACTGCCTGAGCAATGGACATTCCTTCCCCTGTCGAGGTGCCTCTGCCTAACTCGTCGATGATGACCAGGCTTTTGTCCGTCGCTTTCTCCGTCATCACCTGAATGTCCATCATCTCGACCATAAAGGTGCTCTGACCGCCTATCAAATCGTCAGCCGCACCGATTCTTGTAAAGATTCGGTCCAGGATCGGGACTTTAGCGGACTCGGCGGGTACGAAGCAGCCGATTTGGGCCATAAGGCAGATGATGGCAACTTGACGCATATAGGTGCTTTTTCCTGCCATATTCGGTCCGGTAATCAGCAGCATATGCCCTTCATCCGTGCTAAGCTTCGTATCGTTGGAAATGAACACGCCGTCCTGCATGACGGCTTCTACGACCGGGTGCCGTCCTTCTTGGATTTGAAGTTCGTAAAATTCTCCAATCTGAGGACGCGTATAACGGTTCGCCGCGCTTACCGCTGCCAGCGACTGGTATACGTCTACCGTCGCAATCAGCTCGGCAAGCTGCTGGAGCCCTGAAATGTGAGCGGATAGCTTGTCCCGCAGCTGCATGAAAAGCTCGTATTCGAGATCCACCATTTTTTCCTGAGCTTCGAGAATAAGTCCTTCTTTTTCCTTCAGCTCCGGGGTGACGAACCTCTCCGCATTAGCGAGGGTCTGCTTGCGTTCATAGCGCCCCTCCTCCAGGGAGGACAAGTTCGCTTTCGTAACCTCAATGTAGTATCCGAACACTTTGTTATAGCCGATCTTAAGCGACTTGACGCCGGTGCGCTCCCTCTCCTGCTTCTCCAGCTCTGCAATCCAGCGTTTCCCGTTCGTGCTGGCTTCGCGAAGCTGATCCAGGTAGGCATGGTAGCCCGGCTTAATCATACCGCCGTCTCTAACGGATACCGGCGGCTCCTCCGCTATGGCCTCTTCAATCCAGGACATGACATCCTGGCAGGGGTCCATTCTTGAGGTGAGCTTCGTCAGCGTCTCGGAGCCCGACATTTCACACACCTGCTTAAGCCTCGGAACCTGCTGCAGCGATGACTTCAACGCGAGCAGATCTCTTGCGTTCGCGCTGCCGTAGGAAATGCGGGCCACCAGGCGCTCCAGATCATATACTTCCTTCAAGGACTGCTTCAGCTCATCGCGGACAATCAGCTGATGATAGAGTCTGTCCACCGCCTCAAGCCTTTCCTGAATCGCCGATTCGCTCATGAGCGGCTTCTCGATCCACCTGCGCAGCAGACGGCCGCCCATAGCCGTGATCGTTTTATCCAGGAGCCACAGCAGCGTCCCCTTCTTGGTCCGGTCTCTAACCGTCTCCACAAGCTCCAGATTCCGTCTTGTGAACGGGTCCATAATCATATATTGATTCGGCTCATAGACCCGGATGTGCTTGATATGCACAAGGGATCTCTTTTGCGTTTCTGTAAGATACAGCATGAGCTGCTCCACGCAGGCTTGGCCCTCTTTATGAAGGGCAGATAGCTCTTCAGCCGCAAAAAAATCACTAAGCTGAATGCCGTTATGTACCTTGCCGCCAGGTCTAGGAGTGAT
The DNA here is from genome assembly GCF_014873645.1 of Paenibacillus sp. OAS669. NCBI lineage: Bacteria > Bacillati > Bacillota > Bacilli > Caryophanales > Paenibacillaceae > Paenibacillus > Paenibacillus sp. OAS669. Next base: position 93,302 of record NZ_JADBDR010000002.1, on the reverse strand, counting down.
GACCAGCGATTGTCCCGCTGAGGCGGACATGTGCTCCTTGAGCCGCTCCAGCAGCTCCGGCGTTCCGAGGAGCTCCGAGGGATGATATACATTCATCTCATCGGCAACAAGAGAGAGCGTCCCTTCCAAGCGGGTCACAAACAGCTCGCCCGTTGAAATGTCACAGGCCGCGAAGCCGTACATGCCGTGTCCGGTTTCCGTCACCGACACCATGTAATTGTTGCTTGACTCTCCCAGAAGCCTTGAATCCATCACTGTTCCCGGAGTCACAATGCGAACGATCTCCCGCTTCACAACGCCTTTCGCCTGGGAAGGATCCTCCACCTGCTCGCAAATCGCTACCTTGTACCCCTTTTCTATCAACCGGGCTATATAGTTATCTGCCGAATGATAGGGAATGCCGCACATGGGAATGCGTTCCTCGGCTCCCCCTTCCCTTCCGGTCAGTGTAATTTCTAGTTCCCTGGAGGCATTCACCGCATCTTCAAAAAACATTTCATAAAAATCGCCTAGGCGAAAAAACAAAAAAGCATCCTGCACCTCGGCCTTGACGCTGAGGTATTGCTCGATCATCGGCGTATATTTGGCCATGCTCGTTCCTCCATGCTACTTCATCTCTGACTTGCTTTATGTAAGCTGCTTCTACTAGCTTGCTCCCTATTATATCACGAATTAATAGACGATTCTTCTTTTCTCTGAAAAGGCCCGATTTTCCATTTGGGGCGGATATCCTCCTGCTCATTCCATGCTTTCATTTTCAATAAATGCGATTTGAGAGGAGCAATATACGACTCGTGCCTGCGATAACCCGGCAGTCTCATAAGATCGCTCCACAATGCCGGGATTAAAGGGCGAATCCGCGTTTTATCGCCTTTGTAATAGGCCTCCTGCACATCCGTCTCGGAAAGCGGTCTTGCCTGAAGCATCTGGTAATGATCCGCAATGAGCTTGGCAAGCGCCAATACCCCCTTGGTCACCGTCGGAGATATGACCCAGCTTGGCAGAACCCTGTATTCGAAACCGCCGTGGCGCTGCCTGCGAAAATCCCCTAAAAATCCGTACTTCGGCCTTCTTCCTCCCGTCGTTTCTCCTTCTAACAGGACAATCGGCAGAGCCAAATAATTATCCAGCACCCTCAACAGCTCGCTGCTCAATCTAACACCGCTGAAATGGATATGCCCTCCAAGAGGGAAGCCCTTCACCGGCATCCCTCCCGCGACCCAATGCAAATTGCCGTCGTTGATGCTTCTTGCCGCCAGCTGCATCGTACGGCGCAAATTCATGACGACCTGCCTAATATCCTTGCTCGGCTCAGGACGAAGCTCTGCCAAAGGATAGATTTTACGAAAGTTCGGAAGAACGATCGCATCGCAGCCGATGGGACCTTCTTTGTCCATGAATTTGTCAGCAAAAATGACCTTACCTTGAGCATTGAGAAGCAAAAACTCCGGGTCTGCCCCCACCATAACCTCATCGGCATGCTTATCGGAGCTGGTCTCCAATTCCTTAGCATACCGGTTAATGGCATCGGCAAACAGCTCGGCAAGCCTCTCCGTAAGCTCGGGGACAGCCGAAACTTCCAATATGATTAGTTCGCCTCCAGGACGAACTCCTACTTTTACAACGCCATAATCCAGACCCAATGCATAGATGCTCTTGATGGCCTCCCGCTTCGCTCTCATCCCGTGGTAGGAGGAGGTCTCGCTCCCCACCTCTTCAAATTCCGTCGCGCGCTGCTGATTCAGCGGATGGGGCATGCCGATGAACACGCCCTTCGACTTTTGAAACAGCGCAAGCGCCTGAAGATGGAAGACAGGGATAAGAAATTCATAGGTAAACCGCAGCTGCCCGGCTTCCTCCCCGTCGGCCATACGAATTCCGTGAAGCTGCAGAATGTCTGCCGCCCTCCTCGGATTGGAAGCACGTAATATATACTTGACCGATTGCAGAACGCTTCGGCCTGATTTTTCCGCGTGAAAACAGCCCCAGTGGATGACACAGGCGGATTCCGAAGAAGCTGCCAATCTCGTTCCGTGCGGAACCTCGACTCGTTCCAGAAGCAAATGCAAGGTCGGTTCATTAGAATGCAGGATATATACACCCATGATTAGCAGCCTCCTTTGGGGGATTCCTATGCCATCCCGCTGTACTCATGCCTATTTTTTAGGCGAACAACCTTTGAAACAAAAAAGAGGGCTGACGCCCTCTCCCGAAATGAACTTCAGCTACATATAATGAAATCAGGAATCAGTTCAAATCGTCATCTAAGAAATCAGGATCCAGATCCTCGAAATCCCCATCCTCCGCATCGTCGAAGTCTACGGCTTTGTCCTCGTAATCATCGCTGCCATGAGGGTTCACCACAACCCAAATCTTGGTCTCCGCGATCATTTCGACCTTGAATTCGCGCTCCACGCGAATGATGACACTGTCGCCGCTTGAGGAAATGCTCGCCTCCACGCAATTCGGCTCTTGAGTGGCCATTGCCGTGACTTCGGCCGTTGACGGTCTGTGCTTTTTGTCGAGATAAGAAAGACCCACTGCTTCCACATAAGAAATCGTTTCTTTCGCAACATCGGTTTTGGTATTTTTATCATACGAATACCAAATGTTGATGTCGTAAGTACCCACTACTTCCACGTGATCTCCGGACTTCACCGCATCATACTGGTTGTTGATGATCCAAGCACCCAAAATACTCGTCGGAGCATGAGGTGGTGTGACCGTGTTCGTTACTTGCGAAAATTTACGACCTTTGCCGCAGACAGCCTTCGTATAGATCTCTCTGTAATGCAAATCTTTATCTATTGACATCTTTTCAACCTCCTCCATACAATCATTCATTACAATTGTATGCAGGACATAGGCAAATGTTGATAAAACAAATTCACGTGAATTAATATTATTCGTAAATTCATTATGAAATGCCTTTCAAAGCTTGAAATCTCTTCAACAAAATCCCCCGTCTTGCCCTCCTTCTTTCATCATGAAGATATTCCCCTATGCTTCTGTCTCAAGGGACATTCTTTTTGCTAACTGTCGCTCCCCTAAAACAAAGAAACCCTTTTATAGAAAAGGGAAGTGGATTACTCTCTTCAATTGGACCTATGTTTGGACAAATATTTTGCATATTCCATAGGCCGTTTATACACTCGATACCGCTTATGAATCCCATCGTACAAATCTTTGGATGGCTTGCCGTTCACTTCAATGATCCAGCCATGTCCCTCGTTGTCCAACACGAAATCCACACTAAGCTCCGCTAGATGATGCCTGCCGTCTATCTCCAGAATTTCCGCTGCTCTCAGGCTGGTATCGTAGATAGAACATAGAATAGCATTCATCTCTTCAGGAGAGTATAGCTGTGTAAGTACGTCTTGCGATAAACATACGTTCTCACAAATACTTGTATTAAAATAGCCCTTATGCGCGATTCTGCTGACCACATTCGTAACAGCCCATTGACCCGATTTATTTTTCTGGACAAGCACGCGGATATCAAAGGTCTGCTCTCCCAGCGGTTTTACATGAATTCCTTTTTGCATAACATACGGCGTTGAACCAAGAAGCTGCTGGATTTTTTCTTGAAACTGCGCCATATCACCTACTATAATATGCGGTGTATAATGATGGTATCCGATCTCGATTTCCCCTGAATTCTTCAGCTCTACGCGATAAACCCCCTTCCCTTTGTTTCCGAAGCAAGGTTTAAAATACAGATGTCTGTGGGTCCCCAAAAAATGCACGGCCATTTCCTTATCATATAGAACCGTTTCCGGCAAATGGGGAGCAAGCCACCGGCTTAGCTTCTTAGAAACGATATGCTTGTTGAACCGATTGATATGATTAAAGCATTTGTTGCGTCCTATGACGGCTTCCAGACGTTCGATGAGCTTGGAATCCCTGTTGTAGCAACGATTGTAAACAACTTGAGGAAAGGGAAAGTGGGCATCAACCCATTTGCCGTTCAATCGGTGAAGCCCGACGATTCTCTTCTGTCCCCAGTTAATGGAAGAGGGTGTGAAACAATAAAGCTTCATATTAGAAGCATTGTTGTCAAGATATTGCTTCAGCATATACTTTCTTTGCTTACGGCCTGCAACCAGAATTCCGACATAACCGGTTGTCTTATTCATCACTTTCCTCCTCATTGTCCCAAGAGAGTCGTAAATTAATGTATGTCGCCGGAGAGGAAAGGTATGGACAACAATACAATGGGTGAGAAAATATGCGTTTACATAGATTTCGCACCAAATCCATTCCTGTTGAATACGTTGTTCTTAGACTAGATAGATGCTAGGGAATCTTCGCCCTGCCTTGACAGTCGCCGCTTGGAAATAATTGAGGAGTGTGATTAATATGGGTAGATTACCGGGACCTCCCGGACCTCCAGGACCCCAAGGACCTCAGGGGCCAGCAGGACCTCCAGGGCCTCCAGGACCCATAGGGCCGACGGGACTAACTGGCGAGACCGGACCAACGGGGCCAACGGGACCGACTGGTGAGACTGGACCAGCAGGACCTCCAGGGCCTGCCGGAGGAATAGCATCGTTTGCTTTCCTGTGCAGCACCGTGGATCAGATTGTTGCCGCAGCACCAACCCCGGGTGGTCAAGGAGGAGCCGTAACGTTTAATAATCCCATCGTAACCGGCACAGCAATTAGCTTCACGTCGCCTTCAACCATCAACATCCTGGAAACCGGGACTTATAACATTAGCTGGGAAGTATTCCCTACGCCGGGAGACAATGCATTCGGATTATTTTTTGACCCGGACGGAGCAGGTCCTGCACCGGCAACCTTGGTACCATGCAGCAATTACGGTACTAGCGCAGGCAATCAGCCTTATCAAGGTCAAGTTGTTGCAACCTTAACTGCCGGCGGAACCTTAACGTTGAATCGGATTGATAACATGGGCGCCTTGACATTGCAAAGCACAATTGGTGGCGGCACGCCTGTTGTAAGTGCGTCTATTGTTATTGAAAAACTAGCTTAATCAGACAATTGTTGAATAGGGGGAGAGTAGAATGGTTTACCTTCCTCCCCCTCATTCAATCTCCCGCTTTATGTAATCTACGCCTTCTTCATAGTTTCGGCGGTTCATTGCTTCTTCTCCCGTTTGGCCACGCCGAGGAATGCTTTCAGCTCCATCATGAGCTGCAGCAGCGCTGATCGCACCTCGAATTCCTCGCGGCTGAGCGGGAGAGGCATTTGTCTATAGCTTCCGATTAATGACTCCATGGCCTTTTCGGATCGCCCGGTGTAATAGTCTACCTTGACATCTTCGCTTAACCGTTCAAACACGGCGGCCAATAGCTCTCCATGCGGCAAGGTTTGGTACACTTGAGCTACCAGCTGGATCATGCGGTCTATGGAATCCATTTGTTCATTTCTCATAATAAAATAAGACGTCCACAACGACTCCTCTTGAAACAAAGAATTTTCCGTGGAACGACGAGCGGCTTCAAGCCCCTGCTCCAGCAATTCCTGCGCTTCCAATAGCTCGCTTCCGCTCCAGATATAATCAGTATCTTTTAAATGCATAGAGATTTGCATAAGAATGCCGGACAAGCATTCATCCAGCCTTTTCCTGATTGCGTGCAGCTGCTTATCCTCCCGTGGCATATACACAATATTGATCAGGGTTGCCGTACCCAGCCCGACCAGCAGCAAGGCGACTTCATTTAATATGAGATCAATCGTGATCGGCTTTGCCAAAAAGATGTGAAACATGACGACAGAGCTTGTTACGGCCCCTTCCTTTAACCTTAATCGGACAAGTATCGGATATAAAATTAGGATACATAAGCTGATGACCCATACCTCAAATCCTAACACGCCAAAAAGGATAGACGATAAGGTTACACTGACAAGAGAGGCGGCAATGCGTTGAAAGGATGTTCGCAAGCCCTTCTTCTTGGTCACATCGACACCCAGAATAGCCAGCAAGCCGGCGGATAACGGAGATCGAACCCCGAACCACTGGGCAATATAGATCGAGGCAAGAACGGCTACGGCCGTTTTGATGACGCGGATACCCATAGAACAACCTCTCTTCAATCGTTTGCCATTCTGATCGAATATGGCTCTTCTTATCGTTTTCCCCATCTCAGGCAAAAATACCCGCCAATGATTCGTGAGCAGCGCTTGTCCAAGGAACTGGAGGAAAAAAAGCTTCTTTCGAAGCTTGATTCCGTTGAAAAACCTGATGTTCTGAAAAAATCGCGTCGGTACCTCGGTGGGGTATCCCCTTACGGTCGCTGTTGTTCTCGGAAAACTTTGATTATATTCGCTTTATAGCGGTGATTTTCCGAGAACAAAGGCGATCGTTATCGCTCCTACAGGGAATACCCCACCTTTCACCTTTCACCATTTTTCCGATAGTTTTTTCAACAACCAAGCTCCTTTCGAAGCTTTAAAGAAGACTAGCGCCGCTTATTCCCTATCAGCTTGCCTTCCAGGTAGGCAACGCCCTGGTACATCACGGTTGCCGCAAGCGCAATAATAATGACGCTGCCGATAACCAAGGTGAAATTGAACACCTGAAAGCCATATATGATCAAGTAACCGAGGCCTTCCTTCGATACCAAAAATTCACCAACGATCACCCCGACCCATGAGAGACCGACGTTCACCTTCAGCGTGGAAACGATGGTCGGATAGGAAGCCGGCAGGATGACATGCTGAAACACTTTCCGCTTATTGCCTCCGAAGATTCGGATCACCTTCGTATAGTTGGGATCAACCTCCTTGAAGCTTCCATACACCGTCAAAATCGTAATAATAACGGTTATAGACAAGGTGGTCGCTATAATGGATAGCACTCCGGGTCCCAATGCTACGATGAATAAGGGACCTAGAGCCACCTTCGGCAAGCTGTTTAAAACAACGATATAGGGATCCAAAACCCGCGAAAGAAAAGGAGACCACCAGATCAAGGTAGCGATGGCTGTACCGAACAAGGTTCCTAACAGAAAGCCGGCAATCGTCTCCCACAGGGTTACTCCCACATGCAGCAGCAAGGAACCATCCAACAGCTTGGTGTAAAGAAGCGCACCGATCCGGCTCGGATAACTGAACAGCAGCGTATCGATCCACTGCAATCGTCCGGCGGCTTCCCACCATCCCATAAATAGCAGCAATAAGGTCCATTGGGTAAGCCGAACCTGCCTAGTTGTTTTGCGTGCCCGTGCCTGATAACGTTTATATTCCCGCCGGGTCAGCTGCTCATCGTTGACACCGCCGGAAGACGGGTTAAATGGAGTTATCTCACTCATTCGAATCCCTCCTGTCCGCATCCATTTCTTCGAATTGCCCCCACAGCTGATGGAACAGATCGTGGAATCCGGCTTCCTCTCTTGCCTTCAGCGGCAAAGCCGTCCGTATCGGCCCTGGAACCTCCACTGCGGCGCGAATTCTCCCTGGACGAGGCTGCATCACGATGATCCGGTCGCTCATCGCTATCGCTTCGGAAATATCATGAGTGACAAGCACAGCCGTCTTATTGCGCGATCTCAGCGTAACGGCAACAAGATCCTCCAGCTGCAGCTTGGTCTGATAATCCAGCGCGGAGAACGGCTCGTCGAGCAGCAGGATGTCCGGTTCCGTCGCCAATGTCCGTACCAAAGCCACTCGCTGCCGCATGCCCCCGGATAACTGCTGAGGGTAGCTGTCCGCATAGTCCGATAACCCCATGTCATCCAGCAGCTCCATGACGATTGCTTTGGAGTCGGCTCCACGCTTTCCCATTAGTTCGAGCCCAATGGATGCATTCTCATATATGGTGCGCCATGGAAACAAGTAGTCCTGCTGCAGCATGTAGCCTACTTTGGGGGACGGCTGCTTGATCCACTCCCCGGATATGCGCACACTCCCCTGCGTCGGCCTCAACAGCCCGCTGATCAAAGAGAGCAGCGTTGTCTTCCCGCAGCCGCTGGGGCCTATTATACTGACGAATTCCCCCTGATTCACATGCAGACTGATTTCCTTAAGAGCCATTGTCGCTCCGCGGCCGTTTACATATACATGAGATAGCCCATCCAGCTCCACAACGGCTTGCATATGATACCCCTCCTCCCGAATCACAAGTTGGTCTAACCAGCATCATTACTTCACCGACTGCTTCGCCTTCTCAGCGAATTGATTGTTGACCAGTGTTTTATAATCCGCACGCTGCTTCAATTCTCCGGCAGCCTCCATCACATCCTGCAAATTGTTCCATTCCTGCTCGTCGATAATGCCATCGGCAGCGAATGAGCCCTGATCTTTATAGCGCTTGACGACCCAGCTTATAATTTGCTTATCGGTATCCTGGAAAAACGGAGTTATCGTGTCGGTAATCTCATCGACGCTGGCCGATTGCACCCAATTTTGCGCTTTTTGAATCGCATTGGTGAACTTTTGAATCGTATTGCTGTTTTTATCGATAAAGCTTTTCTTCGCCATGAAGACGGTATACGGCAATTTGCCGCTTTCTACACCGAAGGAAGCAATAACATACCCTTTTCCTTCCTTTTCTATCACTGTAGCCTGGGGCTCAAACAGCTGCACATACTCTCCCGTACCCGAAGCAAAAGCGGAAGGAATATTGGCAAAATCCACGTTCTGGATGAGATTCAGATCCTTCTGCGGGTTAATGCCATGCTTCTTCAAAGTAAATTCACCCGCCATTTGCGGCATACCGCCTTTACGCTGACCCAGAAACGTCTTGCCTTTCAATGTGTTCCAGTCAAAGGTACCGCTTTGCGGTTTGCGCGCCACAAGGAACGTACCGTCCGTCTGAGTCAATTGGGCAAAGTTGATAACCGGGTCGCCACTGCCCTGCTGCTGTACGTAAATCGACGTTTCTGAACCGACCAACGCCACATCAATCCCCCCGGAAAGAAGCGTCGTCATAGTCTTATCCCCGCCGGACGTTGTGGTCAGGTCTACTTCCAGCCCCTGCTCCTTGAAAAATCCTTTTGCGATCGCTACATACTCCGGTGCGTAGAATATGGACCTTGTAACTTCTCCGATCCGCACCTTCGTCACCTCTTCGGTCTTCTTGGGCCCGCAGGCGGTCAATGTCATAGCGGCCGCAAGAAGGATGGCTATGGCCGCACTCCATCTTTTCCTGTTCATAGGCAAGTCCCTCCATCTGTTTTCTTTGATGTGATAGTCTATGCACTAGCCCATAGAAAGGTTAAAGCAATAACTCTACAAAGCTGGGCTTGCCTTCGAAGCCGATTCAAGTGCTTTGATCAGAGAAACCCTAGAATCATAAGCTTTTTAATGTACAAAAAAAACCGCCTGTACTCTCACAAGAAGAGAGTAAGACGGTTTCGCTAATTTGCTTTAGAGACCCTAAGCAGTCGTAGGTACACGAGCTTCTGTACGTTGATTCGCTGTTGGCTGCTTGGCGGACGCCTCTGGTGCTTCCGGTTCCAGACCGACAGTTCTGCCCTTCCCGTAGGGAATGCACAGCGGTGTGCCATAGAACGGGTCCTTCAATACTTGACATTCCAGTTCGAATACTCCTTTGATCATGGCCTCCGTGACGATATCCTCCGGCTTCCCTTGAGCCCAGATAGCCCCATTCTTTACGGCAATCATATGATGTGCATACCGGCAAGCCAAATTAATATCATGAAGCACCATGACGACGGAACGGCGTTCCTTCTCATTCAGCTCATACAGCAGATCCAGCACCTCGACCTGGTGCGTCAAATCCAAATAGGTGGTAGGCTCATCCAGCAGAACCGTATCGGTTCCTTGGGCCAGAGTCATGGCAATCCACGCTCTTTGACGCTGACCGCCTGACAATGAGTCTACCGTACGCTCGCTGTATTCCGTCATGCCGGTCTTCTCCAGCGCCATGCGCACCATCCGCTCGTCTTCATGCGACCATTGTTGAAGCCAGCTTTGGTAGGGGTATCTCCCCTGTTTTACCAGCTGCAATACGGTAAGTCCTTCCGGAGCCGTTGGGCCTTGCGGCAATATCGCTAACCGTTTGGCAATCTCCTTGGTAGGAAGCTTAGCCAGCTCATGCCCGTCAAGAACAATCGTCCCTTTCTGCGGGTTTAGCAAGCGGGCCAAAGAACGGAGCAGCGTAGACTTCCCGCATCCGTTGCTGCCGATGAGCACGGTGATTTCTCCTTTTGGAATGTTCACACTCAAATCTTGAAATATAGGTACGGTTCCATAGGATAAGCTCAAGCCATTGGCTTCCAAAGCGTGCATCCGAAGTCATCTCCTTTAATCTTCATGAATGGCGGTTTTTATACAACAAATAGACGAAGAAAGGTGCGCCGATTACCGCCGTAAATACTCCTGCAGGGATATCAAGGGGCGAGAACAGCGTTCTTGCCGCCAAATCCGCTATTAGTAATATGAATGCGCCGACCAACGCCGACACAGGCAGTACTCCGCCGAAGGCCGGGCCAACGAGCTTGCGCGCTATATGCGGCGCCATCAAGCCGATAAAGCCGATCGTGCCTCCAATGGCTACTGCCGCTCCAGCTAACGCAACGCTGAGCAGAATAAGCAAAGCCCGTTTGGCCTGTACGGCGCTGCCCACTCCTGCGGCAATATCCTGCCCCAGCTCCTGCACGTTCACTTCCCTAGCCAAGAGCAGCACGATAGGCAGAAGCACGACGACCCAGGGAAGCATGACCCAGACATCCTTCTCCCAGGAAACCCCGTAAATGCTGCCCGTCATGAAGGTCATTGACTTATTGGCCAGAATGACAGGGCCGGAAATCATAAGCATGTAGGAAATGGAGCTGTAGGCCGAGGACATCCCGATCCCGATCATGACCATACGAAGCGGTGATACGCCCTTCTTCCAGGCCAGTATATAAATAAGGAACGTAGAGACAAAAGCACCTATAATGGCACTAAGCGGAAGCCACTGAATGCTCATCGTGCTGCCTAGGAAAAAGAAGAAGCATACCGCGCCAAGCGAAGCGCCCCCCGTAATACCGACAATATCGGGAGATGCCAGCGGGTTCCGGATCAATCCCTGAAGGATCGCACCGGATACCGCCAATGAAGCGCCGACTAATACGGCAATAATCATCCGCGGCAGTCGGAGTGAGTTCACAATCAATGTCTCGGTACCCGAGCCGACTCCGAATAACACTTTGATAACTTCGAGCGGCGCAATTTTTACGGAGCCAACACCGGTTCCTATAACAAACACAATCGCGTTAACGATGATCAAGCCTAATATGACCCATAACATTCTCTTACTAATAAGAAAAGAGAAGGCAGCTTTTTTACTGCGTACTGTCAAATACTTGCTCATACTACGATCTCCCTCCTTTACGTGCAATATACACGAAGAAAGGAACGCCGAGCAATGCGGTGACAACCCCTACAGGAACTTCCTTCGGCATCGCAATAAATCTGGAGCCCACATCGGCGGCAAGAATCAAGATGGCTCCGAGCACCGCACTATAAGGCACAAGCCAGCGGTAGTCGTTGCCTACCAAATAACGGGCAATATGCGGGATGATGATGCCTACGAAGACGACAGGCCCTGCTACGGCCACCGAGCCCCCTGCCAATATGACGATAATGACGGCTGCGGCAAGCTTTATGTAAGCCGTTCTTTGGCCAAGGCCTTTGGCGACATCGTCACCCATGGCCAAAATATTAATATGCCGGGCAAGAATCAAGGCTCCCACCAGAGCGATAACAAGGTATGGCGCTACAGCCCCTAGCATCCTCAGCTCTCTCCCTGCAACCGAGCCGACGAGCCAAATGAGCACCTGATCGAATGCTTTTCCGTTCGTCAGCAGGACGCCCTGCGTTAAAGAAGAGAAGAAGGCCGTGACGGCCGAACCAGCCAATGTAACCTTCACAGGGGTCAGCCCATCTCTTCCTAATGAACCGAGCATATACACGATACCCGCGCTTATAGCGGCACCCAGGAAAGCGACCCAAGTCAGCGTCATCATCGAAGCCGAAGGTCCGAAACCGACCAGCAGCACAATAAAAAAGGCGGCTCCCGAGTTGACGCCGAACAGGCTTGGCGAAGCCAGCGGATTTCTGGTTAGAGCCTGCATATACGCTCCGGCAACCGCCAGACTGGCACCAACCGCTATGGCGATAAGAGCCCTCGGTACTCTTGCGGTTTGAATAATCAGATGATCGTTAGAATTGTTAAAAGCCGTATAGGCCTCCACTACTGTATTCCAGGAATAATTATTTACCCCGAACATAACGCTGCATGCGCTGGAAACGGCACACAGTATCATAAAAAAGATAAGACCGGCTACTTTGGCCCGGGTACTTCGAAATAAAGCTTTCATGCAGATCCTCTTTTGTCTCTCTAGTAATATGATGAAGGAATAAATGGTTCTTTTTCATTCTATGAGAATCGTTATCAATTGTCAATGAATTTGAAAATCATTATCATGAATTTATGCAAAAAAGAAACCCGGCAGAGCTCTAATCTAAGCTCTTGCGCCAGGCTTCTTCCTATAAATATAACGTATCCCTTTATATGGGAGCGGATGCTTTACAGCTTATAGATGTCCGAGTATTTCTCTGTCAAATAATCCACCAGATAATCTGGGTTCAATTCTTCCCCGGTTACTTGCAGAATGATTTCGTTCGGTGACAGCTCTTTGCCATATTGATAAATCTTGTCGGTGAGCCATTCCTTGATCGGAAGCAGCTTTCCCCCTTCTATGAGCTGGTCAAAATCAGGCAGCTCCTTACGAAGCGTCCTCCCGATTTGCGCCGCGTACATGTTCCCGAGAGCATAAGACGGGAAGTAGCCGAACGAGCCTCCCGCCCAATGAACATCCTGCAGAACACCTTCTCCATCGTTGTTAGGAACGACGCCGAGGTATTCCTTATACTTCTCATTCCAAACATCCGGCAGATCCGCAACGCTTACGCTTTCGCTGAACAGCGCCTTCTCAATCTCATAGCGAACCATAATATGTAAGTTATACGTGAGCTCATCCGCTTCAATACGAATCAACGAAGGCTTCACTTCGTTCGTCGCTCGGTAATAATCTTCCACGGAGACCAAATCGAATTGACCCGGGTAATTTTGCTGCAAATCGCCGAAATAACGTCTCCAGAACGGACGGCTGCGGCCGATCATATTTTCCCAGAAGCGGGACTGCGACTCATGAATGCCCATCGACGTGCCCGTACAGAGCGGTGTTCCAATGAGCTCCGGCGAAATATTCTGCTCATACAACGCATGGCCACCTTCATGAATGGTTCCGAAAAGTGCGCTGTTCACGTCATCGAGCAAATACCGCGTGGTGATTCTTACATCCCCCGGGTTCAGCCCCGTAGCAAACGGATGCACCGTTTCATCCAGCCGTCCCGCTTCAAAATCATATCCCATCTGCTTCAGAATGAACAAGCTGAACTGCTTTTGCTTCTCCTTCTCAAACGTTTGCTGAAGAAATCCGGTCGACGGCTTGTGATTCGACTGCTGGATAGCAGCCAGAAGCGGAACCACCTTCTCCCGCAAAGCGCCGAATACCTGATCCAGCTTGGATACAGTCATTCCGGGCTCGTACATATCCAGCAGCGTATTGTATTTATGTCCCTCATAGCCCCATAGCTTAATGAATTCCAGATTGGTCGCCACGATCTTCTCCAAGTACGGCTGGAACATCTTATAATCGGATGCTTCCTTCGCTTCCTCCCACACGGATTCGGCCTGCGAGGTCAATACGACGTATTCCTGATGCAGCTTTTGCGGAATTTTTTTGCTTCGGTCATATTCCTTTTTGCATTCATCGACGATCGTGCGATCCGTTCGGCTGAGCCGCGCATAGGTATCCCGTTCTTTGAAATATTCCAGCATCTCTCCCATTTGCTCAGACACAGACAAGGCGAAATATTCCCCTGATAGCATACCGACAACTTCCGAACGGGTCGCAATGCCTTTCTTGGGCGCTCCTGTCCTCATGTCCCAATATAAGAGGCCAATGGCTTCCTCGTAGCTCTTCATTTTTTTCAAATATTCCTTGAAATCTGTAAGCTTCTGTTCAAATCCTGGCTTACTCATTGGACAGCACCCCTTTCAAAGCGATATCTAAATGATACTTCGTCTGGAAAAGAGAAGCAACTCGACTCCTGCTATAAGCTCGAAGACATCCAAGGGCCATATATGCTACAATAATGGGTACAAAAAAGGAGAGGACTACTTATGCATATTACTTTTACAGAGCAAGCTGTCGAACAACTGCAAAAACATCAAATCAATGGGCAAGAGAAGCTGAAGCTGGTGTACGATTCGGAAGGATGCGGATGCGCGGTGAGCGGCGTTCCTACTTTATGGATTGTCGATAAGGCGGATGATCGTGACCTGACTGCGGAGGGTACCCCTTACGAGGTATTGTATGAGAAAAAGCATGAGGTCTATTTTGAAGAGCGAATGACTCTGGGTTACAACGACAATGGAGGCTATATTCTAAAAAGCAGCGGCCAAATCTACAATGCCTACATGCGCCTGATTGATAAAAGAACCCACTAACTGCCGGGGCAAGAGAGGCGCGACCAGCACTTCGACATGTATCGAAGCTGGCCGTGCACTGCCCTCAGCAGTTAGTCAGCCGATACGACGTCCAGCTTGCCTGTAGCCGGATCAATGATCAGGCCGTGAACCGGAATATCTGGTACGAGCGGATGATGCTTAATGAGATTCACGCTGTTTTTAACACTTTCAGCTACATCGTCAAATCCTCTCAACCATCTCTCGATGTTCAGACCCGAATACTCAAGAGTTTGGAGCGTTTCTTCCTTGATGCCGCGCTCAACAAATTTCTTCTTGGTTGCTTCCGGATTCAAGTGGCTCATACCGCAATCGTAGTGTCCGATGACAAACACTTCGTCAGCGCCCAATTCATAAATGGCTACGATCAAGCTGCGCATGATGCCTCCGAATGGAGTGGATACAACGCCGCCGGCCGCCTTGATCATTTTCACGTCACCGTTCTTAATATTCATGCTAGCCGGCAGAAGCTCGATTAACCGGGTATCCATGCAGGTTAGAATAACGAACTTCTTGTCCGGGAACTTGGACGTCAAGTAAGGCTCGTATTTCTTCTCCTCGACAAAGAACCGATTGTACTCAAGAATTTCCTGTAGTAATTTACTCATAGAACTTCACACCTCTTCTGATAGCCGTTTACAGAAACTGTCTCAACAGATTGTCCTGTGAGAATTACTTTATCGCTTTTCAGCGTTATTTTCAAGAAAAAATACTCCTTTATTTGCAAACTTTAGTCACTTTTTCTCTACCTCCAATTTATTTTCTAACAGGCGAATCAGCCTTTGCTCTACGTTGTTTGATGACTTTCTTGCAGGATCCGATGGGGGCAATGGAGCATCAGAGTCCGCATTGCTGCTTTCCTGAGCGTTGTGCTCCTGATGACCCTGCTCTTGACGGCGAAGCTGGAACTCCCGAACCATACGTTCCCTTTCCTCCTTATTCAGCTCATCCATATCCTTCCTGTCCTTCATCGCCTGAATATGATCATGAACACTGTTTTGATAATCCGTAACAAACCGCCTCTGCTCGACAGTCAGAATGCCTACGATGATCTGCTGTTCGGCCATGGACAGCTCGCCCACAATGCTATTGCGTCTGACCGCAGGAAGCAGCTCCTCGGCTTGTTTTCTATTAATCGCAAGATGATCCTGTTTATCCATTTGAACCAGACCTTGAAACAGAATCACCATTTCCCTTTCCTTGTCGCTCTGGACATCTTCCTGTTTCATCGTTGAGGCGGACTGCTGCGACGGTTTGACCGGTTCTTTCCTGACACATCCGGCCAACAGGGCTGCGGCGATACATATCCATATTCCCAACCGGGTGAAACAAGTGAACATAAGCCACCCCCTGTATCAAGGACGCTGCCGTCCATTTCGAACAAGCGGTTCTCCATGGATTATCGTCTGCCGACGTCTCTACCATGGAAACGTGACCGCGTAGCGGCGGAATAATGATCGTAAAGGAAGCAATCGTTTGCAAGGCCTTCTCATGTATGGCCACACTTCCCCATGCGAAAAAAAATCCCGCTCTATTCGTATAGAGACAGGATACTTGCTAACTTTGATGAAATTATGAGTGAT
Organism: Paenibacillus sp. OAS669; assembly: GCF_014873645.1. Lineage (NCBI taxonomy): Bacteria > Bacillati > Bacillota > Bacilli > Caryophanales > Paenibacillaceae > Paenibacillus > Paenibacillus sp. OAS669. Next base: position 77,211 of record NZ_JADBDR010000002.1, on the reverse strand, counting down.
TTGTGAAAATTATGTAAAAATCACATCTCCTCACTCAACGGAAACGTCAGCTTGAAATCGGTCCCGGCGCCGGGTTTGCTGGTCACGCTGATGCTCCCTTTCATCCCGCTGACCAGATGCTTGACGATGGTAAGGCCAAGACCAGTTCCGCCCGATACCGAGGTACGGGAATGCTCCACCTTATAGAAACGGTCCCAGATTCGATGAAGCTCCTCCTGCTCCATCCCGATACCTGTATCCCTGACCCAGATGACGGCCTGATCGCCTTCCTTGTACATTTCTACCGTGATGATCCCGCCTGTCGGCGTAAATTGAATCGCATTATAGATTAAATTTTGCATGACTTGAATAAACCTGTCTGTGTCCAGCTCGACCATAACGGGTTCTTCCTTATATGGAATCAACTCGTGAAGCACCAGCTGCTTCTCGTGAATCGGGGATTTCATGAGCGTAAGAACATGGCCCAGCACTTCGTTTAACGAGATCGGCCTCGTCTGAAATACATCGCTGCCGTTTTGAATTCTTGCCAGATCCAGGAGGTCGTTCACAAGACGCTGCAGCCGCTGTACCTCATTGTCGCATATTTTCAAATAATGATCATATTTCTCTACGGGAATGACCTTGTCATTCATTGCAATAATGAAGCCGCGCAATGTCGTTAGCGGGGATCTCAGCTCATGGGATACATTAGCGAGGAACTCCTGCCGCGCATCCTCCCATTGAACCAGTTGGTCCACCATGAAGTTAAAGCTCTTCGCCAACTCGCCGACCTCGTCCTCCGATGTGACAGGCACACGCGTGGAGAAATCCCCTCCGGCCACCTCAAGCGCCGCACGGTTCATCTGCTGGAGCGGTCCGGCCAGCTTGCGGGATAAAATAAACAGAATGATAGCAACGGCAATCAACGAGAAAACCAGCGGGACAATGATATTCCAGCGCACGGTAGCCAGCGCCTCGCTAACCTCCAGTATCGGAACATTCAAAAACACAACGATCGGCTGTCCGTTCATTTGCGCAGGGGCATAATACGTCAATATCCCTTCCCGCGGCCGGTGCTCAAACTTGTATTGTCCCGCAACAAAGCCGGTCTGGCCCTTCAGTCCTTCGATAAACAAGCTGTCCATCGCACTCGGTATGACCGTGCCCTCCCGCTCCGACGATCCGTTCAGCACATTTCCTTTGGCATCGATCAGCCACACCTGGCCGTTAATGCTTCTAGCGATAATTCTAATGCCGAAGCGAAGCTCCCGAGTCGAGATCGTCCCGTCCGCAACGGAAGGCAGCAGCTTGGTCACTTCGGCCATCCGCGAAGAAAGCAAATCCTTCTTGTCCTTATATAAAAGATCTGTGAAATAACTGTTCCAAAAAAGCGCCAATCCGATAAAAAACAGGATACATGTCGCCAGAAACGATAAAAAGATCTTGATATAAAAGCTTCGGTACCAGCGTTTAAGCATGACGGGAGACCTCGAAGGAGTATCCTATGCCCCATAAAGTTTGAATGGCCCAGTCGGGATTCGTGCCGAGCTTCTTGCGCAAATTTTTGACATGGGCATCGACTGTTCGCGTGCCGCCGCTAAAGTCAAAATTCCACACGTACCCGAGCAAATCTTCCCTCGAGTAGACTCGGCCCGGGTTGGAAGCCAAGAAATGGAGCAGTTCAATTTCTTTGGGCGTCAGATCTATCCGCTCCCCTCCGATCGTCACTTTATACTGTTCCGGGTCCACCATGAGTGTCCCTATCCGAAGAATGGTTTTGAGAGGTTTCGCCGAGGATGACATCACAGAAGCGGTCTGCGCCTGCGTTCTGCGAAGCACAGCCTTGATTCGGGCGATGAGCTCGTTAGGATCGAACGGTTTGACAATATAGTCATCTACACCGAGGTTAAACGCCCTCAGCTTATCGATCGATTCCCCCTTGGCCGTCAGGAAAATAATAGGCGTAGCTGACAGCGGCCCCGGTTCATTGCGGATATCACTGCATAGCTCGAAGCCCGACTTGTCTGGCAGCATGACGTCCAGCAGTACGATATCCGGCGTCTGCTCCCGAATCATCTGCATCACATCATTGCCTCTATACACGATAAAAGGCTCGTAGCCTGCATGCTCCAGATATAATCGGATCACTTCTACAATATTCGGTTCATCGTCTACGACGACGACTTTGCCAAGCTTCGTCAGACTGGTCATGAGGATCTACCCCGCTGCTGCGCTTTATTCAAACGGCTTTGCTCCCTTTCTGCAATAACAGAGCTCCGGTCACGAAGCTTATGCTTATGAATCAGCCTTCCATTGGAGAAGTCGCTGGCACACTGCCAATGCAGACTGCTTTCCTCGCAGCGCTTTCTGCAAGCCTCTACAAGCTGTACATCCGTTAAAGGCAGATTGATATCTTCGAAAACGGGAGCTTCGGCAGCTAGCTGGGTCAGCCGTTCCTGAAGCATTGACCTTAGCGATTTCGGATCAATGCCAAGCGCTTGCATTCCTTCGTCAGTCAGATTCGTCATAGCGCTGGCCATCATTTTTCGCGCTCCGTTCAGGTTATTTCTCCGTTGATGGTAGAGTGCAACGGCAATTTGAATAAGCCCGACATAGCAAGAAGCCAGCGGGTCTCCCGGATGCTCCTTCCAGTAAGCTTCCATAACCTCATGGCATTCGAAATAATCGCGTTCCGCGTGGAAATAAATTAAATAATCGATATAAGCTTGAGGATATTGTGACATAAAGCAACCGCCTCTTATGGTTGAATAATAGTTTTTATATATATTACTAGTACCATTGTACCAAGAAGGGATAAAAACTGAAACCTTTGACCAGATTATTCGTAGTAACTTTTAGAAACGCTCTATTTTTACAAAATTACTTGGAGGGTCAAGACTATGTGGAAACGATTATCAATCATCATGATGGCTTGTGCCGTAGCTTTCTCGTTCAGTGCGGTTGGCGTTGCGGATGCGGCTAAGTACAAGTCGCCGAAGAAGAGCTACAGCCCGAGCAACACGACGCAAACACCGAATAGTGGTGTGAACAAGAACGATCCTGCTGCTTCGAAGCAGACGACCAACGGAACGACGAATCCTACGACAGCTACCAAGCCTGGATTTTTTAGCGGCGGCGGCTTCTTCAAGGGGATGCTCATCGGCGGTCTGGCCGGCATGCTGTTCGGCGGATTGTTCGGCAACATGGGAATGCTAGGCAATATTCTCGGATTGCTGGTCAACATCTTGGCGATCTTCGCTCTGATTGCCATCGTGGTCAAGCTGGTACAATATTTCCGGGATAAGCGCAAATTCAACAACCAGCCTAAACGCTATTAATTCTGAAAGAAACGGCGAGGTCCTAGTATTATGAGATTATCGGAACAGGATATTATTAATGCGATTTGCGTTCATTTTGCGGAGCGCAAGCAAATTCAGCCTAATCAGGTTGAAGTGGAGCTAATGTTTGACGATGATTACGGCTTTTCCGCCGAAGTGTTCTCGGAAGGCAGAAGTCAAATTATTATCGCCGCCAACATCCTGGAGGCGATCGAGCGGTATTTGCTGACTCAGATGAACATCCGGGTATTCCGCGATCAAATCCAGCTGAAACTTGAAGATGAGATCGTCGCGGATATAGCCTAACTGTCACGCCCCCAAGCAAGAGCCATTCAGCTCCTGCCTGGGGGTTTTTTGTATTGCAAAAGCTGCGAATCTTACTTTCTACTAATTACCATCGCAACTTCTTAGGGTGGTAGAGCGTTTAATAGGATAGATTTAGTAGAAAGAGGCTGATGCATGTTGAATCGCAAGACCGTACTGATCGTATCTGTCATGGCTTTGTTCCTTTCTTCCGCTGGACATGCTATGGCTGCGGACAAGACGTCCAAGTACCGGGTCTATCAGGACGACCGGATTTTGCTCGAAACCTCCGATTATAAGACTGCGGAGAACTATGCTAAGCAATTTGCCAGCAGTCACGTGGAAGATATTGCTTCCCGCAAATGGCTATGGAACAACTACCCCCGCTATAAAGTATATCAAAACGGCTACAGCCGCTCCTCCTGGGAATTCGCAACGTTGGACCAGGCCAAACGGGAAGCGGCTAACTGGACGCATGCCAGCATAAGAGACCTGCAATCGGATGGCTGGGTATGGAATAATTACCCTAAATATCAGGTATACCAAGGGGATAACACCATGTCCTCCTGGCAGTTCGCGACGTTAGACGAAGCTAAGGCGGAAGCGGCCAAATGGAGCAATTCCCACATTATTGATTTGACCAATCACCAGTGGGTATGGGATAACCTATCCGCCGATACCAAGGCTGCGCTCCGTTCCGGAGATCGAATCTATCGCGTCTACCAAGGAGCGAATACAAGCGACGCATGGTCGTTCGCTTACCTGGAAGACGCTATCCAGGAATCTTTGAAATGGTCCAACTCGACCGTTGTGAACAGCTCGAAGGGGAATCAAATCGTATTTTCCAACGTCAAGACGTATAAGGTGTATCAATACAACCAGTATTTGGACTCCTTCCTGAACGTAGAGGATGCTATCCGTTACGCTCAGCAGTATGCCCATACGAATATTGTGAATGAGGATCCGGGACAGCCAGGCTCCAAGCCGGTCATATGGTCTAATTATCCGTATTATCAGGTATATCAGAGTGATAACTGGATCTCGGACTCCTCCAGCATTACGAATGCGGTCAGCTATGCGATGGGCTACAGCAACGCGTCCATCCGCCTTCTGGATGACGGCACCAAGATCTGGGACAATTTCAGCAAGCTGCAATTTTGGGGCTGGAACGGAAGCTCCAGCAATGATACGATCCGGAGTCAGGTCAGCAACACTGCCGGGCTGGATGTCGTTTCACCGACCTACTTTACATTAGCGGATGCTTCAGGCGCTTTAACGGATACGTCGAACAAGGATACGGTTGCGTGGCTTAAAGCCCAGGGCTACTCGGTTCAGCCGCTAGTGAGCAATCAGTTCGATTCCGCGCTGACTACTCAATTCCTGTCCAGTGCAGACGCACAGACTAAATTCATTAATGCTATAGTTAACAAAGCGTCCGCTCTTGGCGTCAACGGCTTGAATATCGATTTTGAGAGCTTATCGGGCAAAGATCGGGCCGCATACACCGGCTTCATTCAAAAATTGACCGACACCGCCCACCAGAAAGGGCTCCTGATTTCCATCGACCTGCCTCGCGGCAGCGCCAAATGGAATGCCCAAACCGCATTCGACCATGAAAAGCTCGGCAGCATTGTCGACTATATTATCACCATGACGTATGACCAGCATTGGAAAGGAAGTACGGAAGCCGGCTCCGTTGCAGGCTTGCAGTGGGTAGAGGAAGGAATTCAGGAATTTCTCGCTTACGGCATCCCGCGGGACAAGCTGATCATCGGCATTCCGTTCTATGTTCGTGAATGGCAGATTGACAGCTCCGGTAATCTTGTTAATAACCGCGCGCTATTAATGAAAGATTTGCCTGCCCTGATGGCAAGCAAAAATGCGACGAAAACATGGGATGACAAGTTCCAGCAGTATCGGGTGCAATATACTCAGGATGGGGATACCTACGTATTCTGGCTGGAAAATGAGGATACGGTCAAAGCCCGTCTGGAATTGGCCAAGAAATACAATTTGGCTGGCGTTGCCGCTTGGCGTCTAGGCTATGATACAGCCGATCTGTGGAAAACAATGATTCAGGAAAAATAATGATGGCATAAGAAAACCTCACAAAATTAGCCTTGGCTTTGACGCAGCTTCAGGTACTTTGCGGGAGTCCCGAACTTATATTATTTTCTATGTAAAAAAGCTCCAAACGATGCGACGAATTGTTGTCGCTATCCGTTTGGAGCTTTGTTCTTTCCAGTAGGTCCGGATGCCAAGCAAACGGCCTGGGTCTACGCTCTCATGGTCCCTGCTGCATTTTGAAATAGGTCTGCACCGTTTATTTGCATGAACCGTTTAAATGATTTCACGTCACGAGGAGCTTGCTTCCCTTGTCTCAAGGATTCAGGCAGCGCGCTCCATAATTCCAGAAGTATGGGCTGCTCTAAGCCGAGTATCCTCAGCTCCTCTTCTTGGCGAAATATTTCATACGGTGTCCCTTCCCTCACGCACCGGCCTTTATCCATGACTAATACCCAATCAGCCCAGGCATAGGCCAAATTCATATCATGTGTAGCCATGACGACCGTAATGCCTTGCAGGTGTATGCGGTCGAGCTCTTCTATCAGCTGCTGCTCGGAACGCCGGTCCAAATAGGCAGTCGGCTCGTCCAGCAGCAGCAGCTCAGGTTCCAGCGCCAATACACCGGCCAGCGCAACCCTTTTCTTTTGCCCCAGGCTCAAGTGATGCATCGGTTGATCCGCGAGCTGCTCCAGCTCCATAGCGACGAGCAGCTGATTCGTTCGGCGGGCAATCTCCTCTTCCCTCATACCGGCATTACGCAATCCGTAAGAGATATCCTCTGCGGGAGTATTCAATATCAGCTGCTGCTCGGGGTCCTGGAATACGAGGCCGATCTGCTGCCTGAGCTGCCTGAGTGTACCTCGATCATAGGAAAGCGGCTTCCCCTTCCAGACCAGCTCTCCTTCCACCGGACGATGAATGCCAATGGCCTGTAAAAAAAAGGTAGACTTCCCCGAGCCATTATGGCCGCAGATCGCCGTTTTTTTCCCCTCAGGTATATTCACGTTCAGATTCTGAAGCGCCTGAGAGGCTGTGCCCGGGTAGCTGTAGCTTAGACCACGTGCTTCCAATATCGATTTCATCCGATTTCCCTCCATCTAAGCCAGCATTCCAACCCTGCCAGCAAAATCCAACCGATGCTGCCTTCCCACTTATACCTTGCCGGTACCTCCCCGCCTTGGTAAGGGGCCATTCGAATCTCTTCGGTGAAGCCCCGGGATACCATTCCGTTCGCCAGCCCTTGATAGCGCTGCATGGTTTTGGCAAACATCCGGGCGATTAGCAGTGCTGTGTCCCTCAGCCTTCCTGTGAAGCCCTGCTGCCCTCCTCTGGCCCGTTGAGCGGTATACATGTCATGAGCCGTATCCAGAAGAAGAAACAAGAAGCGATAAGTGATCAGCATCAATTCGAGCACCAGAGAAGGCACCCGCAGCTTTTTCATGACCTGGAACAGCTCCGGCATGGGAGTAGTCAGAATCAACAGCATGGATGCGGCTACGCAAGCCATAATTCGGCACAGCAGCTTCACCGTCAGCTCTACGCCCGACGGATTCAAACTCAGAGACCAATGAGAATAAGCGAGCAGCGTCAGGCCTTCTGCCCGGAACTGCCCTTGTTCAAACGAATGAATTTCCAACAATAAAGCGGGCAAGCTTGCTGCAAACAATAGAAGCGAACTGAACAGAAGTGAACTATATAACCTGAGCGGAACCTTGGCATAACCCGCAATCCAAGCCGAGATCCAGATGAACATCAACAGCTGAACAACAGGATGAGACAGATAGGACAGCAGGAGCAAAAGAGCAGCGAAACCGCTTTTCCACATGGGAGAAACGGCTCGCAGCTTATTGCTATAAGAAATGACGTCGATTTGTTTAATCATGGTTACGCTTGGTCGCTCTTCCTTTGAATAAACCGATCGTGTATCCGATAAATCCGGCTCCCAGGGCGGCCTGCAGGGCAAACAGCATGCTTTCCGTTTCCGGAGGAGGCTCTATGAAGGAAGAGAACCAAGGTTCGTAGGACGGATGGAGCGATTTGATCACTTCCTCGGCCGCATCATCCGCGCCTCCGAAATCCCCTTTGACAAGCAGCAATGGTAAAGCGGCCAATAAGACTACGGCAGCCAGTATCTGCATATTTTTCGAGCTGGTTTTCATGATTCGCGGGCTCCTTTCATTTTGCGTTGAAGCAGGGACAATTCATTCGGGCTGTAAGCTTGAAGCCAGTTCCAGATCAATACCGTCAGAAGGCCTTCACTGATAGCCAGAGGGATTTGGGTAATGGCAAAAATACCACCGAATTTCACGAAGGAAGCCGCGATACCCCCCTGCTCCGCCGGGAATGCCAGCGCCAGCTGCAAGGAAGTGACTACATAGGTAGATAAATCTGCCAAAGCCGCTGCTATGAAAATGGACCATTTTTGTTTCCCTGTCGCCTGCATCATCCATCTATAGACAAAATACCCTACGACCGGTCCGGCCACAGCCATCGAAAAAGCGTTGGCTCCCAGCGTCGTTAAACCGCCATGCGCCAAAAGCAAGGCTTGAAACAGCAATACAATGGAGCCTAATACGCTCATCGGCAGAGGGCCGAACATCACGGCTCCTAGACCGGTTCCGGTCGGATGCGAGCTGCTGCCTGTGACCGAAGGGATCTTCAGTGCAGATAATACGAAGGTAAATGCTCCGGCCAAGCCCAGCATAATTTTGAGCTCAGGGGTTTCTTTCGTAATACGGATTAAAGCTCTCAGGCCAAGAATAAAGAAAGGAATGAAGACGACCCACCAAAATACAGCCCAGCCGAGCGGCAAAAAGCCCTCCATAATATGCATGGCATACGCCGATTGCGGCTCATTGACCATCAGGTACAAGACGAACCCTAACACCAGCAGCAGGCTGCTGCCCCATTTTCTTCTACTCATCCGATACATCCTCCATCATTAATGTGATGAAACAAAAAGACCTATCCAGCAGGATAGGTCACGGGTACGTGTGAAAATACGACAACACCTCTAATGTTTGCCGATTCATTCTCGTACACCTCTCCTTTCCGCGAAGGGATCTGGGTGCATACCATCAGGTAGGTCTCCTGGCTTACGGATCTTCGCTTCCTTCGCCTTCCCCGGTCGTTACACCGAGTGACATGATGAAAGATACTCCCCGTTTACAGTGGCGGGACCGCTCGGGATTTGCACCCGATTCCCTGTTACCCTTTGTCTTCACAAAGGCACCTAATGGATATTCATGCTCCAATAATATTAGTACAGCTATTCCATATTCGTGGCATGTCGTCAAATTCCTTCTTGGAATACAAAAAACCTCCTTGATAAAAAAAGGAGGCTTTCCGTTAAGGAGATAGTTCTTATGAAGAATGCAGCACTTCTTCCAGCTCTTCCAAATCTGTAATCGGGGAATGACATGCAAAATTCTCGCAAGCATACGCCGTCGGCCTGCCGCCGATTGCCTGTTTGTCCTGAACTACAGGAAGGAATTGACGAACCTTCTCGCCCTCTTCCCCCGGCGGTACCAAGAATACGGAGGAATGGGGTCTGAAGCCTTGGCGCACCGCGGCAAGCATCTCCTTGGTTGTCCCGGATTCGGGATCCCCGGCAATGACAATCTCGCTGGAAGGACTGTACGCATAATCCAGAGCGATCAGAAGCATCGAATGTCCTGTCGGATACCGTTCAACCGAGCCTGCGAAGGCTTGCAATTGCCTCTCGGCAATCTGCGACAGCCTGGCGTCATAGGTCAGCTTGGACAGCTTCAAGAAATTCATGGCAGCTACCGCATTGCCGGAAGGCAGCGCACCGTCGTAAATCTCCTTGTTCCGGGAAAACAGCTGCTCGCTGTCGCTTCCGTAGAAGAATAAACCGCCCTGTTCCTCATCCCAGAATAATTCGATCATCTGTCCATTAAGCTCGACAGCCAGCTGCAAATATTCGAGCTCAAAAGACGCTTCATACAGCTCGATTAGTCCCCATACCAGGAACGCATAGTCATCCAGGTATGCGGCGAACGCCGCTTCTCCGTCCCTGTATCTGGCAAGCAGCCTTCCATCCGGACGCCTTAATCGGGAGACAATAAAGCGAGCCGCACTGGAGGCCGCCTCCAGATATTCCGACCGTTCCAGCACTTTATAGCCTCTGGACAAGGCCATGATCATAAGTCCGTTCCAGGAGGTCAGTACTTTATCGTCCTTACCCGGATGTACGCGCTGCTCACGGTATGCAAACAAGGTTTGTCGGCATCTCCCGATGGTTTCAGATAATAGATCGGGATCCAATCCTTTGAGCCGGGCATAATTATCCACATCATGCTGGATCAAGTTAGGAATGCTCCGGCCTTCAAAATTGCCTTCCTTGGTAATATCATAAAGGTCGCTATAAAGCTTGCCGTCCTCGGGGCCTAATACTTTCAGAATCTCATCCTGTTCCCATATGTAGAACTTCCCCTCGTGCCCTTCCGAGTCGGCATCCTCCGCAGAGTAGAAGCCGCCTGCCTGGTCGGTCATATCCCTAAGCACATAAGCGAATATCTCTTCGGACGTACGGGAATATTTCGCCTTACCAGTCAGTTGATAGGCTTCCAGGTAGGTCCAGGCCAGCAGCGCGTTATCATAGAGCATTTTCTCAAAATGCGGCACCAGCCACTTCTCGTCTACAGAGTATCTCGCAAATCCGAAGCCGACATGATCGTACATACCGCCCCGATGCATTGCATCTAACGTCTTCTCTACCATCTGCAGTGCAAGCTCTTTGCCGGTGCGATGGTAATACCGCATAAGAAACGAGAGATTATGCGAGGTAGGGAACTTGGGTTTATCGCCAAAACCGCCATACGTGGAGTCAAATAGCTCCTCATACTGGGCATACGCCTGATCCAGCGTGCGCTCCGAGATCTCGCCCTTCAGGTTCGATAGCATCCGCTGCTCCACTTCCGTCACAATCTGATCGCTGGTCTCGATCACCCGCTCCCGGTCTTCCTTCCACTTCCCCGCGAGCCGCGGCAAAATATCCATCATTCCGTGACGCCCGTAGCGACGGTTTTTGGGATAATACGTCCCGGCAAAAAACGGCTTTTTCTCCGGCGTCATCACAATCGTCAGCGGCCATCCGCCCTGCCCGGTCATCGCTTGACAGACAGTCATGTAGAGATGATCCACATCGGGTCTTTCTTCACGATCCACCTTGACCGATATGTAATGCTCATTAAGAATAGCCGCGACTTCCTCGTCCTCGAACGATTCGTGCGCCATGACGTGGCACCAATGGCAGGTTGAATACCCGATGGATAAGAAGATGGGCTTGTTCTCACGCTTGGCGATTTCGAAAGCTTCCTCTGACCAAGGGAACCAGTCTACCGGGTTGTTCGCATGCTGAAGCAGGTATGGCGACTTTTCCTTGGCTAATCTATTGGGTTTGCTGTTCGTTGTCATGGAACATCACCTCCTTGTTGCTGGAATATTTTTGTTATTGATTCCAGTTTAGCATACCACCTTGAAAAGAAAAAACCTCCACAGGGGAAGGGGAACAGGGGTTTGACTGCAGCAAGTACAGTAATTTTTCTTTGTCTGCCTGATGAATTTCAATCCCAAGCCCTGCAAGGGCAGCAGCTTATTCAAGACCCTCCCAAGATGTAATAGCCTCCTTCCGCATTCATCGTTATGGGTATATTTTGGACTTGCTGTCCGTTAGGTGCATTGCAACATCAAGTGGTTCCCCCTATGTTTCTCCCCCCCTTTATTAGGCAAAAAGCGCATGAAACAAAGATGCAAGAAATAACCCATAGTTTAAAAAATACCCCTAATGATTTGTAATTTGTTCCATATTAAAGTTAGAAAAAGTTACAGTAAGTGGTTGTATGTCCAACTAATTTTCGGGAGGTGAACTGGCAGGAGTCCTGTGATCCCATAAATCGAAAATGAAAGGAGTTTTGTCATGTATAGCAGGAGGCTTTCCCTACCTTTGTTGATCGGTCTTACCATCGCTGTCCTGGCGGGCTGCAAGGATGTTCCGGCGGTTTCCGAACTAAGCCCACAAACGAACAAAATATCCGAATCCGCGGATAATGAACTGTTTATTTTTACAGGTGATCAATTGTTTAACAAACGCTACACCAAGGAAGAAAACTTTGACAAGCTTATTGGACAGTTTATTCGAAAGCGCTTTCCCGAGATCAAGATTAAGCATGTTCAATGGGATAATCCGGGCAGGCGGTACGAGGATTTGATTGCGGCGGGAACAATCCCTGACATTATCCTGGAGGATGCCCGGCGGAACACGTACCGGTCGATCCGCAAGAACAATCTAGAATGGGATATGACCGAGCTGGTCAAGAAATACAATTTCGACACCGGCAAATTGGATCCGGCCTGGCTCCGTCAATCGGTCAATTCGTCGGACGGAAAGCTGTATTCTCTACCCTTTGAAGGTAGCGATTATTTGCTTTATTACAACAAGGATATCTTTGATAAATTCGGGGTGGATTATCCCAAACCGGGGATGACGTATGACGAGATCTATGAATTGGCGAAGAAGCTGACTCGTCAGGAAGGTGAAATAACTTATAAAGGCTTTCAGCAGCACCCTGCCTACTACATGACCTATAACCAGCTTTCCGAGCCCGCGCTGGATCCAGAGGAAGATAAGGCTTCCATGGTCTCGGACAAATGGGTAAAGATGGTAGACAATCTCAGGCGGTTTTACGATATTCCCGGCAACCAGTTCACTACGGTGAAGGACTTTCCTCAGGGCCATATGGCTATGGCGGTGGATGTCGAAGAGAGCCTCGTAGGCTGGATGCAGACTAAGGATTTGAATTTCGACGTCACTTCCGTTCCTGTGTTCGCGGAGGCGCCTGAAGCTAAATACCAGCCCTATTCGGTAGGTGCTTTTATTACAAATCAATCCAAAAAGAAGGATCTTGCCTTCCAGGTTATTGCTTATCTTCTTTCGGAAGAAGTTCAAATCGAACGCGCCAAGCAAGGCATCAGCTCTCCCTTGCTCAGCCCGGCCGTTCAACAGGCGTACGGGCAAGGATTGCCCGAGCTAAAAGGTAAAAATCTGCAGTCGTTGTTTGCCTTAAAGAGCGCCATGCCTGCTCCGCGCAAACCGGGTCTGACTTTTATCGATCCCAAGACTTCCTCGGTATTCGAGCCTCTGATCTTTAAGGAGTCGAAGGACAGCCAGACGGCGCTGCGGATGGTTCAGGATCAGATGAACAAAGCGATTCAAGAAGCTAAGGATATGGAAAAGCAGGGCATGGGGAATCCTCACTTATAGAAACCGCAGCGCGGCTGCCGACTCATGTCTGCAGCCGCGTCCTAGTCCTGGGCGGGTTGCCCGAAGCTCAGACTTCAAATTCCCACGCCGGGTTCCAAACGATTTCCCATAAATGATGGTCCGGGTCCATGAAGTGACCGGAATATCCTCCCCAGAACGTATCATGTGCAGGATCTGTTATAACAGCTCCGGCCTTATGGGCCAGCTCCATAATTCGGTCCACTTCTTCCTTACTGCCAACATTATGCCCGATCGTCATTTCGGTAGAGCTCGGCGCTGACAATGGAACCTCGGCTTCGTGGGAAAGGTCGCGGCGATTCCAGATGGCTAATTTTACACCCGCCTGCAAATCAAAAAAGGCAACCGCCCCGTGCTCAAATTCCCTGCCTACGATCCCCTGTGTGGGCAATCCCAGACCATCCCGGTAAAAGATCAACGACCTCTCTAGATCATCTACTCCTAGTGTAAGCACTGAAATACTCGGCTTCATTTCGTTATCCTCCATTCCATAGTTATGTTTCTATTATTTCATAAGCAAACCTGGTTTGCTTGTAAAAAACGGACAACTACACAAGTACTTCTCCGGGAGTCATTCCATAGTAACGTTTGAATTGGCGGGTAAAATGCGGTTGATCATAGTAGCCGTAGGATAATGCCATTTCACTGAATGGGGTGCGGTTGCCGTCATACCATTCCCGTAATAGATATTGAAACCGAATGATATCTAGCATTTCTTTCGGGCTGATACCTAGCCCTTCCTTAAAGATTCTTCTGACCGTCCGTTCGCTGTAACAAAATTGATCCGACAAAGCTTGAACAGTCGTGTTGCCCCGATTAGCATAGATGTACTGCATGAAGGTTGGCAGCAGCGAATGGGAAAAGTCGTCTAGGTTCAGCAGCCATGTCTGTAAAATGGACTCAACCTGTTCGATTATCTCGGAAATCCCCTCTGATGAATGTACTTCATCTACCAAGATCTCTCCTTTTCTTCCCCATAGATCTGTCAGAGGAACGGGATTTCCAGCCAGCTCAGAAACCGGATATCTCAGCAACCGAGATACTTTATCGGAATAAAATCGGATCCCGAACGTGGATATCGGTGCAGATAAGGTCATCGTTTCATAGTTGGTCATGAGTCCTACCACGAAGGCACCTTTTGCCGTAGAGGCCGGTTGGAGATCCATAATAATGTCTACGCATCCGTCCGGTATGATACGGTGCAAGGCATTACCATTCGCTGCGCAAGTGTGCAAAGCCCAATAACAAGCCACATAGGATTCCAAAACTTTGCTCGGCATATATTCGCGATATTGATAATGGGATTCTGATAATCTGCGTTGAAGGACAGGTGGCTGGATAGGGTAAAAACGTCGCATAGCATTCTCCACCTTGTTTTTGATTGGTAAGGTTTGATTCATTCCCCACTTAATATACTCTGTGGCATTAATGTCATTGGAAAGGATTCGGCCGCTTGTCGGGAGAAACGCGTTTTCCCCACAGAGTGGAAACTATGACCTTATTTTCTTCGAAAAGCGAAGAAAGGACAAGCTCATGTCCGTTTAATTCATGCTCCATGCTTTCCAGCAGATCATCAAAAACACGGACTACGTCTTCATAATCATGCTTGAAATACAATTTGCCCGACCGCCCGATGGCGGCAACGGCAGAATAATAATAGCCCGATTCGCCTAAACAGAAGCAGTCTTCTTGAGCAAATTTCACTATGTCATAATAATCTTCAGTTGAAGTTAGTTCCTCAAGCGCATCCGGCTTGAAATCAAAGGTATAATCGTACCAGGAATCGGAGAATCGCGAATCGTGACTATGATGATATTTGAAATAGACGGTGTCATCAATGCCGGCAAACTCTTGCAGAAAAGCCTTGGCGCTATCGAATAAATCAATGCCTTGTTCGTTGCAGCGGCGTTCAAAGCCCGAAATATCTACGTGCCTGCCTTCATGCCAACCCGCTTTTTTCAGCAGCAATTTCATTTGTTCCCTCTTGTTCGGTTTCTTCATCCCTTGTTCCATCTGTCCTCCTCCCCGACTCTATGAAAAGCATTGCTAGACTTTTCAAAGCCGACTTTCACCGGGTTACCTTCATGAAGGATTTGCCCTTTTAAATTCAATCCTGACGAGAATTGGCCTTGGGCCCTGATGCTGAGCCTTCCGCAGGCAATCGCACCTCAAATAACGTACGGATCAGGCTGCTTTGGGCTGAAATGGTTCCATGATGCTTAACGACGATGTTTTTTGCAATGAATAAGCCAAGCCCTGTACTTCCTTCTTGATGGGTTCTTGCTTTGTCTCCGGTATAAAACATATCAAAGATATGTGGCAGCTCATCTGACGGGACAGGATCACCGTAATTTACGACTTGAACAACCACTTCCTTCTCTTCCTTATGGCCTATAATATCGATGAACTTGCCGTCTTTCCCGTATCGTACGGCATTCGTCAGCAGATTCTCGAACACTCGCGCCAGCATGTCACCATCCCCCCTAATGTTAAGACCCGGAGCCACTTCCAAACGGGTGATCAGGTTGTTTTTCTCAAAGAGAGGGTACAGCTCCTCGTTCAATTGGCTGAGCAGCTCGCTTAGATCAAGCGGATTCATCTCGATCGTCAGCTTGCCGTAGTTCATTCTGGTAACCTCGAACAGCTCATCAATCAGCTTCTCCAGCCGCTGCGACTTGGTGAAAGCAATGCTCGTATAGTGCTGCACTTGTTCCGGGCTCAGCTGATCATCCTTCAGAATAAAATCCAGATACCCCAGCACGGAGGTGAGAGGCGTACGCAAATCGTGGGCCAGATTCAGGATTAACTGCTCCTTGCTCGTTTCCGCGAAATCTCCTCTCTCCACCGCCTGCCTTAGCTTTTCGCTCGCCAGATTGATGTCTCTGGCAATATCCCCGAACTCATCATTGGTCGGAATATAAATACGACTGTTAAAGTCACCATTAGCCAGCTGGTAAATACCGTTCGAAATTTCGTGAAAATACATGGCATACCGTTTAGTCAGAAGAAAGAAAAATAAGACCGAAAGGGGGATAAAAATAAGCAAGAAGCAGTTAATATCGCCTACCTCTCTCATGAAAAAACGAACCTTCGTCAAAGGATCTTCATACTTGGTCGTGTGATAATACATTTGTAGAATTTTATAGAGCGAATAAGTTATACTTCCGGAAAATAACATGCTAAGGCCAAACAGCAGGATCATTTTCGAGCGGAAGCTGCGAATCATCTCAGCCATGAAATCAAAGGTTCACTCCCCAAGCGGAATCGAAACGGATGATGCCTTTTCCTTCCGCATTTCTTAAAAAATCGTAGTTATGCTTATTGTACCGAATTGACAGCATAAAAGACAATTCAATCAAGAACCGCAACAGAAAAGAGGATATGGAGAAACGTTTCCGTACAGGAAACTCCATATCCTTCATGATTGGGTGAAACTACTTACGTTTAGGCTCTTTTGACGACCGGAATCCAGATTTCACTTTTATAATTCGGGGAAGAGGTATCTTTATGCTCGTTCCACAGAATTTCCGGACCCTCGGTCAGCTCGTAGCTGGAGGATGGAAACCATTCAGAATAGATGCGGCCCCAGATTTGCTGGAGCGTTTGCGGAAACGGGCCGACAGCTTCAAAAACCGCCCAGGTCGTTGCAGACACCTCGAGCGCCTCCCAATGAGCCGGACATTGCTGTGTCGTTGCCACGCCGATATAATGATCCAGCTCCCCCTTCTCTTCCATCCGGCCTTCGGCAAAGTTCACGGACGCGCTAATCAAGCCCGATGGCGTCACATTCGAAAGCCGTTTCAGCTCGGCAATGGACTCCGGGGTCAAGCTCTTCCACATAGATGCAATCTCCGGGTTAACCCCATGAAATTGGATGGGAACTCTCTTCTTCAGCCCAACAATACGAAAAGCCTCTTTCTCTTCCAGACGGTAGTTCATTTCGCTTCCTCCTTGAACAGTAAGTTGAAAGGACATGCGGGGAAACGCCTTTAACGACTGGCCTTTATTTCTTGCTTCCGACGGCGTAATGCCATGCAGACTTTGAAAGGCTCTTGCAAATGAATCCGCTGAATCGTATCCATATTGAATGGCGATATCGATGACTCTGGCCTGGCTGTTCGTGAGCTCCAATGCGGCAAGAGTAAGCCGTCTGCGCCGGATATACTCAGACAGCGACACACCGGCAAGGAATGAGAACATTCTTCGAAAATGATATTCCGAGCAATACGCGAGCCTGCATACTTCCTGAAAGTCAATCTCATCTGCAAGATGCTCCTCAATATAGCTCAACGCTTTGTTCATATGGTCTAGCACGTTCATCGGCTTCCCCTCCTTCACATCTAGATTAGCAGATGCTTTCTTCAACCATCCGACATTTCATGCACAACATCATCGGCGGGCTTTTTATGATCTCCATTCCAATCGAACCATGCCCCTTCAACAGATAAATAAGAGACCCCACCTTGCAAAAGATGGGGTTATCTTGATGGCTTTGCTTTAGATCACATGCGCTGCAGAAGGGTCCTCTCCAATGTTTGAAGCATTTGCGGGTAGAGCTTGGTTAACTGATGAAACTCTTCACGTCGTACGGATAGTAAGACGGCAGGACTTATGGAGCGAACGGTCGCATTACGGGGACTGTTAGTAAGCAATGCAATTTCGCCGAAATGATCGCCATCCTGGAGAACCGCGACCCGCTTGTTCCCTTCGCCGTCCACATGCTTCAAGATCTCCACCGAGCCTCGAACGATGATGTAACACTTAGCTCCCTCTTCGCCTTGACGAATGATCGTCTCCCCTTCCGGGATTCTTTCGGTAATAAATAATGGCGCTATGCTTTGGAGCAGCTCCACTCCAATTCCTTCGAAGAACGGAAGCTTGGACAGTCTTTCCGCATCCACCGTAACGCTAAGTCCATCCTGCGACAAATGGAAGCCATGCTGCTTCTCCCACAACGTCAGATAGGTCCCGTGAAGCTGGAGAAGCTCCTGATGAGTTCCGGATTCAACAATCTGCCCCTTCTCGAATACATAGATCCGATCGGCATGGATGACGGATGCGAGCCGATGGGTAACCGAGACGATGGTCATCTCTCCGCGCAGCTGCTGAATCAGCTGATTGATGTCTGCTTCCGTGGCCGGGTCCAGCGCGGACGTGACCTCATCAAGCAGAAGCAGCTTCGGCCGCCTAAGTAGTGCCCTTGCAACAGCCATACGCTGCCGCTCACCGCCGGACAAGGTCCCGCCTTCTTGATAAATCCATGTATCGTATCCCTCAGGCCATGCGGAAATGACGTCGTGAATTTTGGCCATTCGAGCGGCTTCCATCATTTCTTCATCAGAAACATTCTCGCCGTCCAGCACCAGATTATCACGAACCGTTGTATGAAATAAAAACGTATCCTGGGAAACAAGCGTAGACAGCTTGCGTAAAGAACTCTCGCTCACCAACCTTATATCATGACCATCAATAGAGATGATTCCATGCTTTGGATCGAAGTAACGTGCTAGGAGCTGTAAGGCCGTACTCTTACCGGACCCGCTCGACCCGACAAAAGCGACGTAGGCCCCCGCCTCGATATGCAGGCTTATCTCTTTTAATTGAAGGCTGTGATCATCGTAGCCAAAGGTAACCCGATCCATACGAACGGATGGTACCGATATCGGAAGGTCTATTGCCTGCGCCACCTCGATAACCTCGGCACGTTCGTTGAACAGGTCACCGATACGCCGGAAGCTGATCTGCGATTCAATCCAGTTGGGGAACAGGTATGTCAAATTGGATACGGATTGCCCCACACTCATAAATAAGGTAAAAAACGCCATAAAGCCCCCAACTGTCATCTCGTCATGGAAGATCAAATAACCGCCGAAGCCAATCATCGTTCCGTTCAAAATAAGCAGCGTCGTTAGCGGCAGCCGTTCCATGATGGAATTGGTTAGGTGCAGCTTGAACCCGAAGGTAAGCAGCTCTTGAATCTGCTTGGCCGCAAGTGCCTTGAACCTATTGTGCAAGTGCAATCCTTTTATCGTTTTATGGCCTTTAACCATCTCATCAATGGTGTTAGAGAAACGCTCCTGTGCTTCCTTAAAGCGGATATTCGCATGCCCCGCCCTGTGCTGCAGCCATCTGGGACCAACAATCATGAGCATAGAGCCAACAAGCACTGCAAGCGTCAGTTTCCATTCAAGCAATAACAGCAAGGCAATTCCGAGCGTTACGCTCATAGCTTCCCTTAATAACAGCGGCAGCACCCCGCGGATGACCCGTTCTATAGAACCCATATCCGAAGCAAAGCGGGTTACCAGGTCACCGACACGGTACCTCTGAAAAAAGGGCAGCGATTGCAGCTGTACATGGTGGAACAGCTTCATTCTCAAGCCGCGAATCATTTCTCCGCTCAGCTTGCCCAAGGATAGATCCCCGCTTAACCCTGCTGCAATGTTCAACAAGCCCCCGCCAACCAAAATACCCAAAATGATAAGAAACACGCGAGGATTTTTGGGAATAAACGCATCATCTACCATATATTTGAGACTCAGAGGCGCCGCTACTGCATAGGCGACTTCTATGATTATACTGAGAATAAAGATTACGCTCAGCAGCTTATATTTCATTACATACTGCAGTAATGTGGACATAACGTTCAATCTGGATCGCGCCTCCCCGTTATACTAGATTACCGCAGTTTAAACTGGCTGTAAACGGCATTACAGGTAATGATAGGCTGATGGCTCCGGAATTACTATATGGAAGAGAAAAAGATCTTTGCGGATTAGCACAAAGATCAGGTATGTTGGCCTTGATTTACACTAATTGCTTGGACAAATGGTCCCGCACCTCGGTTAAAGCAAATCCGAGCAAATTTTTGCCTTGCCAATTCATTGGATTATGCGCACGGGGATCATCCTTGGCTATCCCGATTCCCCAGATCCGGTCGACGGGGCTTGCTTCCACCAAGATTCGATTGCCCGTTGTTTTCATGTAATTCCAAAGCTCCGGATTTTGCTCAAACTTCGCCATATTCCCGCGTTTAACAATCTCATAGCATCGACTGTCCCAAACCCTGGAATCAAAAGATTTGACTGCCCGGCCGTACGCTTTCATCTCCTTCGGATAGATTGTGTTCATTATGGCTTCTAACATGTTATTGTCTCCGAATAATCGCGCCTTCTCCGCCATCATATACTGCTCTGTACAGCAGTAGGTCACACCTTCCACAGTAAAATGGCTGCTCCACCACTGGCTAAAGCAGCTTGCATTCACAGTGCCGTTTGCCGCCGGAGTATGCCCCCAGAAGAACACGAACTTTGGCTTTTCCCCTGCTTGCCAAGCCTTTTGTAAATCCTCCATATTGTAGATCATCAAATCTCCACTCCCTTGCCATAACTCGATCGACCCGCTGTCCCTATATCTCAACAAACACTAGCACTAACGAAACAGTTTTATTCAACTTATGGATATTTATTATTTCTAAATTGTTATTATCATATTGTTAATATCAAAATATAGGATTTAGCGAGTTTTGTCAACAGGTTTACACCGCATTTTTCCATTGGCTCAATAAATCCAAACATATCACCTTAGATCTATAGATGCTTCCGAATCGAATCGGTGAAATGACTTACCATCCGTCCGATTTCCTCCGGCGCCAGGTGAAATTGATTCAAGGTCCACTCCATCAGCATCATATGAACCACAGAGGATAGCGACTTATGGGCATAGAACCGGTAGGCACCTTCAGTGACCTTGGTGTTCTCCTGTATCATTTGTTCAGACAACTCGTCAAAAAAATCGCATATGCTTTTATACATAAGCTGTCTGATTTTGCGGTCCTTTAATTCTATGTTATGCAGCAGCGAGGAAGGAGCATTGGCTTTCCAATGACGGAACAGAGTGACGAACATCTCCTCGTCGAAAGCAGCCGGTTTTGCTGCGTTATCCCGCATTCCCTTCCATAATCCATGCAGGTATTGAAGGAGAATCTCATCCTTGTCCTGGTAGTTCCGGTAAAAGGTTTGTCTGGCAAGCCCGGCTCTTTCTGTAATTTCTGTTACCGATATCATGGAATAGGGCTTCTTCTCCATAAGCTGGAATAAAGCCGTTTGCATCCATTCCTGTGACCGTAAAGCCTGTTTGCCGGTTTGTTCATTCAAAGTGTGACACTTCCCCTTATCTGTCCATTTTGATAAAAATCCATGCAGCAAGCATTGCGTGATCATTATTTTTATATTAATGTTACAACTATACCATAAGTTACACGTGTAACCTTGTGCTTTTTCGTAAACGACTGTTCCGTTAATCCAAGGGCTTCGTCTGCGTATTTTTAAATGATAATGATTATCATTATAAATTAAAGGGAAATGAAAGGGGATTTTTCTGTTGTTACGTTCAAAAAAATGGGTGTCGCTAACCATCATTCTTGTCTTGTCCTTGCTGCTTTCAGCCTGCGGCACCCCATCAAGTCCGACAGCAACCAAAGCACCTGAAGACAACAAAGCCACAGCATCCACACCGGTTACACGCACGGTCAAGCATGCTATGGGAGAAACGGCCATTACCGGTACCCCCCAGCGCATAGTCGTGTTGACGAACCAGGGAACGGAATCTTTGCTCGAGCTTGGGATCAAGCCAGTCGGGGCTGTTAAATCGTGGATTGGTGATCCGTGGTTCGATCATATCAAGGACCAAATGACCGGGGTTCAGGTTGTAGGGGACGAAACCCAGCCGAATCTGGAGCTTATTGCAAGTCTCAAGCCGGACCTCATCCTCGGAACCAAGGTTCGTCAGGAAAAGGTGTACCCTCAGCTATCCAGCATAGCTCCTACCGTGTTTACAGAAAATCTCGGCGACAGCATGGTTGAGAATTTCAAGCTGTATGTTCAAGCCTTAAATAAGGAAGCGGAAGGCAAAGCAAGCCTCGACAGCTATAACCAAGCGATCCAGCAGGCCAAAGCGGCGCTTGGCGATAAAACAAAAATGCGCATTTCATTGGCGCGTTTCCAACCTGGAAAGGTTCGCGTCTATTACAAAAATAATTTTGCCGGGGTCATATTGGAGCAACTGGGCTTTGCGCGACCCGAGTCGCAAGATAAAAATGATTTCTCCGCCGATATTACTACGGAGCAAATGTCAGTGCTGGATGGTGATGTATTCTTCTATTTCACTTCCGATCGTGAAGGAGAAACCGGGGCAACCAAGACAGCTGAAGAATGGCTGAATAGTCCTCTCGGCAAAAACCTGAACGTCGTCAAAAAGCAGCGGGCCTTCAATGTCAATGAGCCTATATGGAACACATCTGGCGGCATCCTGGCAGCGAAGCTGTTAATAAAGGATATTACAACCAGATTCGAGAAGCTGAGCCTTTGATTTTCTACAACCCAGGCTTTCTTCGTGGGAATATTCTTCTCATCGAAGAAAGCCTTTACCGAGAATAAAGGCGAACGTAATCGCTCCTCCAAAGGATCCCCCACCTATTACCTTTCGCATTTTTCTGTACGATAGGGTTTCTCGACAGCCTGACCGTTTTTTTAACAAGGAGGTTTGATTAACTATCTTATCCCTCAACCTTATCTTCTGTATCCCTTTTGCGACCATCCCATTTACTTAAGACGTATCGTTTAATTTGCTCTGCTACTTGTAAGGGCGGAGTCGATGTAGTATCAATCGTGGGCATGGGCGGGTTGTATGCAGTTTCTGCGTTATGAATAAGCCACTGAGCAAACTCTTCATGCTCCTTTAGCTTATCCTCAGTCCAAATTGCTTTATCAGCCCGGTTACGCAAACGGTGGTTACGGGTAGCATCGTCACAATGTAAGTTAATAAAGCATACTTCACTGAATTTACTGTAAGTATCACACTTCTCAGCTGCCCAAGGCATCAGCGTGCCGCAAATGATTGTTCCTCTTCCGGATTTTGCAACCGCGTTGGCAAAATGGAACAAAATGTTAAACCTATCCTGGTGTTCCAGTTTGGAAGCTGTTGTTCCGAAATTATCAAGATCCGTGCTGAATACATCAAATTCAGGCATTATAATACGCAGTTCTTGCATAACCGTTGTTTTTCCAACTCCACTTGCTCCAGTGACAATAAACAAAGGAATTTTCGTCATCAACTGCCCCCCTAATGATTACATAACAATAGTTTATATCCATAATCACTCCTCTGGAAGGGAAGGTTTGATTTAAGCTATTCATTCCCTATGCTTGGGTGATGCTCTCCAACTATTCCAATCGGCTTAACAACTGCTGACAATATTTCATTTCTCCTTGTAGAGGCTCTCCGGATTATGACAAGTTCTCCGGCAAGCCTTTTTATGTTTGGTATCGTTTCCCGTCAATCAGCATAGCTTTTTGTGACTTTATACGGCAATAGCTTATACACATTTGGAAATAACGAATATATTGGTTTTATCGTAGCGAAATGTGGAGAGGATGTTGCCTGCATGACCGCTGTTTCAGCACAAGAGCTTTACTTGGAATTATTAAAGAAAACCATTTTATATGAAATATGGATCGAGCATGAACAAGGGGCTACCCCGGAGAACCGAAGACAAGGGCTTGATTGGCCTGCTATAGCTCACAGTATGATAGGCCGAATCCGGATGGACCAATTGCATGAATGCATGAAGTCGGTCATCGCTGATAACATTGAGGGAGATTTTATTGAAACGGGTGTCTGGCGAGGCGGCTCCTGTATCTTTATGAGGGGGTTCCTCAAAGCCTACGGTATTACAGACCGAACCGTATGGGTTGCCGATTCCTTCGAAGGGCTGCCTGCCCCGGACCTCGTAAATTATCCTGTAGATGAAGGCGCCATCTTCCATACCATTGACTACCTGAAGGTATCCCTTTATGAGGTTTGCAGCAACTTCCACAAATATGATCTCCTCGACCAGCAGGTTCGCTTCCTCAAAGGATGGTTTAAAGACACCTTACCTACTGCACCCATCGAAAAGCTGGCTATTGCCAGATTGGACGGAGATATGTATTCGTCTACGATGCAAAGCCTAACAAGCCTCTACCCAAAACTGTCTGTCAGCGGCTACCTTATTATTGATGATTACGGCTTACCCAACTGCGCGGCAGCCGTTCACGACTTTAGGGCACAGTATAACATCGTCGAACCTATTGTCCCTATTGATTATTATGGCGTGTATTGGAGAAAATCGAGATAACACCTACCAGAAAATGGAAGGATAATCAACGTGAAAGAATGCAAAATGTAAAAGCTATTGCCTCCTTAAAGAGAGCAATAGCTTTTTGGCATTTGAACCTGACCTACAATATTTTGCTCCACTGCTTACGGCTATGCGAGTCCAATGCGTTGATATCCTCAATCTCGCAGCGGCGGCCCTCAATGTCGGAGATTAAATAGCGTCCCGGTGCAGGTGATTGGAGATGCTCATGAAGATTGCGCAGAGCCAGTGTCATCGGTCCTAGCGTGGTCTCCACCTTCCAAATCCATAATGCCGGCTTCTGGGCTATTTTCTCAATATGAGTTATTCGGGGAATCAAATACCGCAGATTCAACTCTCTCTCCGCCTCTTCCCTGCTGCCCGCTTCAAGCTCGCTAAGCTTATGAATGATGCCGATTTCTTCCTCTTTGGGGGTGCGTACGGAGATGTATTCGGTCGGCCTTGAGAACGGGTAGGCACGGTATAAGAGAACTTCCGGATATTCTACCCCATCGATAACAGCCATCAGGACGCCCCCCGCGCTTCTTCCGAGCCAGACGTTACGGGAATCCAATAGAACAATTTCATATGGATCGCGCATCAGCTCTGCACCCCCTTAATTTTGGACAGCTCTCTCTGGGCTTCTACCAGCTTGTAATAGGCTCCCTTTTTTTCAATCAATTGCTCATGGGTACCTATCTCGACAATTTGTCCTTTATCCAGCACAACGAGCCTGTCAGCGTTTCTTAACGTAGAAAGCCTGTGGGCAATCGCAAACGTGGTGCGACCCTTTACAAGGCGGGAAATGGCTTCCTGAATCTGCCTTTCGGTCTCGGTATCGACCGAAGCTGTCGCTTCGTCCAGAATAAGGATCCGCGGATCATGCACAATGGCTCTCGCAATGGCGATACGCTGCTTTTCACCACCGGAAAGACGATGCCCCCGCTCCCCTACCTTCGTATCGTAGCCATCGGGCAGCCGGACGATAAAATCGTGGGCATTGGCGATTTTGGCCGCTCTCATGATCTCTTCCGGCGTAGCATCCGGCTTGGAATAGGCGATGTTCTCCGTGATGGTTCCATCGAACAGAAAGGTCTCCTGCAGGACCACGCCGATTTTTTTCCGCAGATCCTCCTGCTTAATCTTCTTAAGCGGGATCCCGTCTATTGTAATATGTCCCTGGTTCGGATCATAGAAGCGGCAGATCATATTGATTAACGTTGATTTCCCTGCACCGGAATGACCGACCAGACCGATCATCTCGCCGGGGGCTACGTTCAGGTCGATATTTTTCAGTACCGGATGATGAGCCTCGTAGCCGTAAGATACTTGATGAAGCACCACTCGCCCCTCTACCCAATCCATCAGAACCGGCTCAATATCGTCCGGTACATCCGACGGCGTATCCATAATCTCGAAAACGCGGTCTGCGGCAGCCATTGCTCTGCTGGTCCAGTTCAACGCTTGACTGAACCATTGAAGCGGTCCGAACAGCATGCCGAGATAAGCGGTAAAAGCCATCAAGGTACCGAGCGAAATCTCATCACGGAGCACCATCCAGCCTCCAAAATACCACACCAATATAGCGCCAGAGGTCGAGATCAGGGCAAATAAAGGAAATACCCCCTGCCACATGCCGTCGGCACGAATATTTTGCTCGACCAGATCTTTATTGGCATCACCGTATCGTCTCATCTCCGTCGGCTCTTGACCAAACGCTTTCACGACGCGAATCCCCTGCAGCGCATCACCCACCAGCATATTCAGCCGATTAATGGCTCTCCAATGCCTATACCAACGCGCGCGGATTGTCGGCCAAATGATCATGGAGGTTATGACGATCAGTGGAGTAGGAATAATCGCATAAATGGCAAGCTTCCAATCCAGGCTGGCCATCATCGTAATGATCGCGGCGAGCATCAGCACCTGGCCTGTAATCCACATGACTCCGTCCGTTAAAAATTGCCGCATGGCCTCTGCATCGCTGTTAACCCGGCCGATAAACTGCGAGGTTTGTCTGCGATCGAAGAACCCTAGGGACAGCCGCATGAGCGAGGAATAAATATCTTTGCGGATATCCCCCATCAGCTTGCCTCCGACCCATACTCCCATATAGCCCCTGAGGGTTTGCATCAAGGACAGCATGACTCTGGCTCCTGCGAGTCCAAGCACAAACCAGAGAAGCGCGAGTCCGAAGCTCTTGGGCTGCAGCACATCGTCCACTATGATCTTGGTAAGAAATGGCGGTATTAGCTCCATTAAAGTCGCCGCAATAAGCATTAGTGCAGCCGTCGTCATCTGTACGCGGTAAGGCTTCGCATAGCTGAGAAGCCTCGCAGCCACCTTGCCTTTATCGGTACAGACGGAGCATACCTGTGTTCCCTCTAGCAAAGGTGTTCCGCATTGGGAGCATCTTCTGGGCAAATCCTTCACGGATGCCACTGGAAGTTCCTCCTGGTTTGACAGCGCTTTAATCAGCTTCGCTGCGAATCCGAATTTTCCCGCATGGCTGGAGGTATACCGGATAAGGGCTATCGGCCCTTTTGCCGTATCGGCAATTAAGGTGCCACCTCCTATCGCCGACACAAGACGGCACTCGGTTATCCCCGATATGGGCAACTCCTTAAGACCCACTCCTTGCGCATTGAAAACCCTTACTTCATCATCCATAACAATGAGCCAACGCTCACCGTAATGACCTTCCTCATCCACATCAGCCAACGCGGCGAATAAGGGCTGTGCCGGCAGACTGGCTTCAATGGCCTGCGGAAGCTTTTCCAAAATGGACATGAATTCTTCTCTCCTTTACCTGAGCGCATCTGGTTTGAAACCGATTCTGATGTCTCTGCAGGGAGCTAATCTTCGAATCGCTGAGAGTCATTGACTCCTCTGACCTTACTTATCTTATGATGCCGGCTTGCAAAATACCAAGGGAAAGATCACTTATAACAAAATACCCCAAACAAATAACAAACATACGTTCCCCATCGAGTATTTTAACAAAACGCCTTGGGGTTGTAAACCATTATTTTCCTTATCTTCTTAATTAGTGCATCATGAACCCCTATACATGACCCATGCCTTATGGAATAATAAGGGAAATATGTCTAAATGTCGGGAGGATAAAAATGCCTTAGGGAGAGTTCAATGAGGCTGGAAACGATTCGGGTTATCGTGGACCGAATATGAGCCAATACTGGACTGAATCTTATCTTAAGGCATATTTCCCGATGACTGCCTCATCCCATATCTGAACCTCGATATATCTCTCCGGTCCGCAGGTGCCGTCCGCATTCCATTCCTGGGGAAATCCGAACTCCTGAATCAAACCGAATATTTCTGATTTGGTATAGACGTTTCCTCGGTACGGCTTGCCGTCGTTATATCTCATAGCAGGAAATAAGTCCCCATAAGTGAAGCTTATGCTGCGATCATCAAATTCTCTCAAAGCGATCCGGAGCTCGGCCCCGCTTTTATACCATTCCTTGATCCAGTTACACGGACCTAGCGTCATATAATGAGGATAACGATTTAGCGGTTTTCCGCCTTTCGCTATAAACAGTTCTCTGGCTTTATGCTCCAATTCACGTCTAACGGCCAAATAGGAATCCGAGCGCCGACTAGCGAACAACGCGGGGTCCTGTTTTAAGTCATTCATGACTTTATGCGCCTCTTCATCGCTTAAGCTGGATAAGTTACGAAAAGCCCCCCTATCCGCTTCGTAATAGTGATATAAATAATGGTCGTTCATGGCAAGCCCCCCTTTGTTAATGGTAACTATCTGCAAAAAGGACCTCTCCAGTGGAGGGTCCTTAAGCTTTTTATGCTTGAATGAAAGGAAGAAGCTTTCGCACTTTGTCATCCCTTAACCAAATGCCCCCCCAGGTCAGAACTGCCAGATAGATAGGGAATAAAGTATGGGTGAACAGAGGCGCATCCATCCGTATATGTGTCGCAACCACACCGCCAAAATAAGCAGTCAGCAGCAATGCACCCAAAACCGATGTGCGCGGGATCGCGTATAAAATAGTCGGAATCAGCCCCAAAATTCCTATTACCATAATATGATGCTCGGCATAGCCCAGAGTGACGGTTCCTTCAATAACCGGAGCGGGCTTGATCAATTTGAACACACCGTCAAACAGCATAAACAGAATCGTTACCCAGCTCAAGATTCTCCCCGTCCACAGCCGGCCTTTTGAGATCGTTACATTCATGGTCATCAACCTCTCTTACAATTTTGATAAACCCATCATAGCATGCAACTATCGTCCGTATTTCTTATGGATTGCGGTTTTTAAGAATCAGGGCAAAAGTCCACTTAAGTATGAGTGAGTATATTAATCAGTTTGCCGAACGGATCCCTGACATAAAAGCGGCGGACACCCCAAGGTTCATTGGCAGGCCCGTATTCAATACGAAATCCCGCTTCCTTCATCAGGCCATAAGCAGCATCAACATCATCGACCTCGATGGATAAATCAGGCGTTGGTGTCGAGGAGCCCCCTGAGGATGCAACACTAATCTGAACATTCATCTCCTGATTGGATCCATAGGTCGCAATCCAGCCATGATCCATCCATAAATCAAGACCAAGAATGTCGTGATAAAAGCTCTTGGCCGCAGCAATATCCTGAGCAGCTATATTGGCTACAATACGTTTGACGATCATTCTAATCACCAGCCTCCATTCATTGGCAACTTCGTATGAACCTAGGGCACTCTAGTTTTTCTTCCTTTTTATTACAAAAGCCTTATCGGCCCGTTCAAAGCCTATTTTTTCATAAAATCCGACTGCCTTGGGAGCCGAGGTCAGCACATACTGAATTTCTTCTTCCCCCAGCTTCTTTTTTAACCTCTCGATAAGCTGTCTGCCGATCCCCATTCCCTGATAGGCGCGGTCTACAGCCAAGTCCGAAATATAGCAGCAGTACGCATAATCAGTTACCGCTCTAACTATACCGACTAGCTTGGAGCCATCCCTTACGGTCAATATTTCATCTGCATAAGCTATCATCCGTTGAATCCGTTCCAAATCATCAACCGGCCTGCGAATACCGGAACGCCTGAATAGCTCCGCGACCTCTACAGCGGTACATCCCGCATTATCTTGGAAGCTCAGCTCCATCCCTGATTACTCCTGGCCGGTAGCAGCATGTTGCTGCATTAGCTCTGCTACGGAATAAGGAAATAACGGCTTACTCAGCTCCAAAATAGCTTTTGCATATTCTTGAATTTCCTTCTGAGCGTCATGCTCCAGCCTTTGATTCAGAAAATGACACACGGATTGCAAAGAAGCCGTCCAATACCAACGAACATAAATACCGTACGATGGCAAAAATAACCGTGCCTGCTCTGCACATACTCCGTTATTGAGCGCCTCTTCATATTTTTGAATGCCCAGCTCGATATAATCGATTAATTTCTGTGTCATCTTCATGCCGATTTCTTTATCTATCGGTTCGCCGCTTCCTTGCTTGGAATTGGCCGGCTTGCTTCTCCATTCATCATCCCGGGGAATATAGAAGGTCGGCTCCTCCGTAATATATCTTCGACTGGATTCATTCCAGCCTTCCAGGCTGTCACCCGTCCCTTCCATATGAGCGGAACCGACAACATACTTCCACCATTGTCTAGCCACCATTAACGGGGCGTAGACCTCAAACTGCAGCACTACATGTCTGAAAGGCGACGTGTGGCCCTCTCTTGCCAAAAATTGAAGTAACCGGATATCCTTAGGCTCCAGCTCCTTCGATTCTTTGGCATACGACACGCGCGCTGCGTTCACGACCGATAAATCCGATCCCATATGATTAACAAGCCTTACGTAACCTTTATCCAGCACTTGAATAAACGACATGAAAATATGCATCTCCTTCTTGACGGTTGATAAGTCATGAATAATCGATGTCAGAACAGGGAGATTATACCATACTCCTCTTGCTTTGTGTCCATGCTTTCTTTTATCTCCATCTTGCCTTTCTTTTCCTATTTTCCCAAAAAACAAAGAGAGGCGGTAATCCGCCTCCCTGGTTGTTGAGGAACTTTATCATACGAAAAATGCAAAGGTTATAGGTGGGGTGTCCACTGTAGGAGCGATAGCGTTCGCCTTTGTTCTCGGGGAATTCCCGCTATATGGCGAATATAATCAAAATTTCCCGAGAACAACAGCGACCGGAGGGGGATACCCTACCGGGGTACCGACGCAATTTTTCAAGCCTCCCAGGTTTTTCAACAAACCCAGAAGGTAACCCGCCTCCTTTGTTCCCCCGCTACTTTAAAATCGCCTGCCGCAACGGACTGTAATCAGACACCAGCAGCTTAGTGATAATCGCCTGGTTTTCACCGATATAATCACTGCTTTGAAGCGTGGAATTAAAAGCGCCGCCAACGGTAAAGCTGATCAGATAGTCTTTCCAATTCGAATATTGATTTTTAACCAATTGGATAA
The DNA here is from genome assembly GCF_014873645.1 of Paenibacillus sp. OAS669. Lineage (NCBI taxonomy): Bacteria > Bacillati > Bacillota > Bacilli > Caryophanales > Paenibacillaceae > Paenibacillus > Paenibacillus sp. OAS669. The sequence continues at coordinate 46,594 of NZ_JADBDR010000002.1, read as the reverse complement.
TGTCTCCTATATAAGTCCATTTTTCATCCTCGGTTAAATAATCCATCTTATGTCCCGCGCAGCATTTAAAGACAGCCCACGTATAGTCGTTCGCCGCTATACCTCCAGCTGGCATTCTCCCAAGATAGCTGTTTACGATGGACAGCTTAAAGCTTTGGGCCGTATCCCCTTTTTGCGATTCCAGATACCGCCTTCTGTCCGTTTCCGAAAGGGAGGACAGCAGAAGGGCCATATCATCAAATTCTTTTCTTTGACCCGTTGCTATGGACCATTCTATATTTTTTTTAAGCTCATCTGAGCTTCCGACCCCCCAGTGGGTAAGCATGTTGCGCATAAAGCTTCTTTTCGAATAAATCCATTCCGGATTCTGTACATGGTAGTCTCCGTCGCGCCCTACAATGCACATCGCCGTCAAGGCCTCTACATAAGGCTGGGAAGCTAATTTGATTTGCTCAGCAGCAGGGTTCATTGTCGATCCTCTCTTTTAACCATTAAGTATAGCGGAGGAACCTCCACACTCTTCTTACTTCTTTAGATAATGAAATGTAGTACAGAAGCAAAATAAAAGTATATACGTAGATGCGGAACGGAAGAATGGACCGGGTAGGAACAGGCTTCTTCTTTTTTGAATCCAAATATTTTTCATATAACGGATTCTGTACCGCTTTAGGGAATTTCTTTTTCCACTTATCGTATTCTCTCAGCATCTCATCCGATTCCAGCGGACGGACAGTTCCACTGATTTCAATCGATTTGTTATCATAGATGTCTTTGGCCTGCCTATAATTGCTGACGATAAGAATAGGGTCTCCATTCAAATAACCGATGTTCAGGTAGCCTTCCACCTGGGATGACAGCCCCTCTTTTTCTACCTCGGCTGTTGAAAGGTACAACGTTTGAGGCTTTCCGTTAGCGTCCTTCGTCACCACTTCATTAATCCCCATGTAAGCCGCGTTGGACAGCTTCACCTTCACGGCATTGACTTTCGGAGGAAGAAGCTCCAGATCGGCTGTTGAGGTAATGGTCTTTAGTTCCACAGGCTTTACGAGATTGGCTATAAAACCAAGGGGAGTTTCCCCCGTATGCTTCACAAAGGAAGAATAAATGAAAATATGAAGCGCAAGGATCGCAATCAGAGTGAACCACTTTCCTCCGATGAGCAGGAATGCGCTTCGCTTCAGTCTAAATCCCAGCGGAGTCCTTCCAAGCTCCACCTTAAGCCGCTTCAGCTCCGCTCTCTTGCCGCTTCCTCCCTTCCTTCGCAGCTCTTCTGTTTTTTGCGCCTGAATTTCCGCTATGGAAAGCATAGCTTCGATATCATTAGGATCCGCTTGCAGAAGCCTTTTATAGACTTCCAGCGCCTTGTCAGGCTCCCCAAGCTTTTTGTATGAATTCCCGGCAAGGGAAAGAGCGAGTGTGTGGCTTGGAGCTTGCTCGAGAACCCTGGAGAGATCCTGCAATGCCTCCCTGGCATGTCCCTCTTCAAGCCTAACCCGATCCCGGCTCAAATACGCTTCCAGCGAATCCGGTATTACCTTCATTAATTGGTTGCATGCATACAACGCATTTTCCCAATGACCTAACCGTATAGAGCATTCCATTTGCAGCCGAATGACATCGGGATCGGAGTCGAACCGTTCCTCCGCTTGGTTTAGCAGGCTTGCGGCCAAATGATAATTTTGCTCCAGAAAAGCAAGCAGCCCTTTTTCCCTATAAGCCAGAAAAGCGTCATAGTCCAGATCCGAAGCTTGGAGAAGAACCGAATATCCCCTGTGCAATGGCTGTTCATGTGCTACAGCGTAGGCATATACTTTGGGGTAATGCCCCTGAAACCAATCCGGATCCTGGGCGGCCTGCTCCTTCCAATGAAACGCCTGTTCGAGAAGCCTCCATACGTCTTCCGGCAAGTAATAATGCTCTTCCTCCAAAAAGTCAAGCAAGCTTTGGGACAGGCTGCTTTGTAAATTAACGTTCCATACGACATCCGCATTCAACAGCTCTATCCAAGCATTCGTATCTACCCGCGAGTTAAAGTTCTGGTATAATGACTCCACCTGCGATAAAAACGATTCTACCGGACTTTTGGCATTCAGAGATTCATTCCGTTCAATATAGGATAATAGCCTATGAACATGATAAGGCTGTTCCGATTCCTCATCATATTCCTCGTCCTCATCGTCGTCCTCCTCCCATTCGTCCTCCTCAGGCTCTTCATTCCTTCCATAGGCTTCTGCTTGCTCGGTATCCAAGGCTGCGGAGGCCTCGAGCTTATGTTGTTCCTGTTCGGAGCTGCGCTCCTTGCTTCGCTTTTTAGCCCATTTTACGGCTTGATCATAAGCCTCCCTGAGCCTTTGATAGCCCTCCGGGTCTTCTTCGGGATGATGCAACTTCAGCTTGGCAGCATACGCTCTCTTGATGGCAGCTACATCGTCCGTCGGCTCCACCCCGAGTATGTCCCACAATTGCATTAAAAGTCACGCCACCTCTCCAAATGCTCTAACTGCTTCTTGAGTGTTGAGGCAGCCTTTTTAACCTCCTGCTCGTTTTGAGAAGCCAGAACCCGTTCGAATTGCTCCAGCAAAAAGGCTATTTCCGCCCGCTTCTCACCCAGCGCTTCCTCATACAGCCTTTCTCCCATGGCAAGAAGCAGCCTGTTCTCCGTTCGTTCCCGGGGGTGAATCTTGATATCCTGCAGCTCCTTCAATCTGTTCTCGATTTCCTGCTGCGTCAGCTTGCCCGGATTTTTCTCTATGATGGTCTTCTGCTTGACCCCATTGCTAACCGAAGTCACCTCCACCTCCAAAATCCCGTTAATATCATAGGTGAATCTGACATCGATCGCTTGCCTGCCCGCTTCATCCGGAGGTACTTGAACAGACAGCTCGCCAAGCTTTATATTCTGATCAACTTTACGGCTTTCCCCTTGGAATACAACGACCTGGATCGCTTTTTGCTGATCGTGTATAGTGTAGAACCTTTCCACCTTGCTCACGGGAATAGGTGTGTTGCGTTCAATGATCGGACTGAAGTGACCGTCGTCAAAGTGGCCGTTCCCCAATCGCTTCGTTATTTCGATACCTAATGTATAAGGGCACACGTCCGTCAGAACGACTTCCTTCAGCGCTTCGTTTCTTTCCTTAAGCGCAACCTGGATGGCAGCCCCGAGAGCTACTGCTTCGTCCGGATTGATCTGGCTGAACGGCAGCCTGCCGAATATTTTGCTGACAACCGATTTGATAATAGGCATTCTCGTTGCCCCACCGATAAGAATGACCGCATCCAACTCATCCGGCGAGAGGGAAGCGTCCCGCAGCGCGCGTTCGATGGGATGCCGCAGACGAAATATGAGCTGGCCGGCAATTTTCTCAAAGCCGGCACGATCCAAAGTCAGCTCGTACTCCTGATCCTGCCAGGTAAAGCTCATTTGTCCCGTTGGATTGCTGCCCAATGCACGCTTGCACAGCTCCGCCTGCTTGAATAGCGCGGAACGCGCCTTGAAATCCAGCTCCTGGTAGTCGATACCCTTGGTTTCGTAAAAATAGGAAACGAGGAGCTGCGTAAAATCCTCGCCCCCCAAATAGTTATCCCCAGCTATGGACTGCACCTCCATAACCCCTTCGAAAAACTCCAATATCGATACATCGAAGGTGCCTCCGCCTAAATCAAAGACAAGGAACTTTGTATCCGACCGTTCCTGGTGCAGTCCGTAGGCAATGGCCGCCGCTGTTGGCTCGCTGATAAGCCGCTCTACCTTAAGACCGGCAATTTCCGCCGCTCTCTTGGTAGCCTTCCGCTGCGTATCGTTAAAATAGGCGGGAACACTGATGACCGCCTCTGTCACCTCTTGACCTAGGAACGCTTCCGCATCGGATTTCAAAGATTTGACGACGAACGAAGACAGCTCCTCAGGGGTAAAGGAGTACCGGCCAAGACGAAATATTTTCTCCGTCCCCATGTACCGCTTAAAGGCGGCTGCTGTAAGTTCCGGATGTGTGATTAACCGTTCCTTCGCGATTTGCCCAACCAGAATTTCTCCATTTTCATCTACACTGACTATGGAAGGGGTCAAATTTTCCCCGAGCACATTCGGTATAATCTTGGGCCCTTCTTCAGTCCAATAGGCAACCAGACTGTTCGTGGTTCCCAAATCAATACCAATCATTGTCATTGCCTGTTACCCCGTTTCAAAATTTTGTTGTATTAGGAAAACTCTCTCGTTTCCATAAAGATGTTTATCGGAATTTGAAGCTTGTTTTTAAAGTCTGCCTACCTGGGGAGCCTATTTTTTAAGGTAATCGGCTTTGGATCGAATTTCCTCTTGGCCTATACATGACTTACTCTATGCTTCACAATGCCTCCAATCCAATAGCCCAAGCAGATAAATGCCGCCCCTAAGATGGTATCGGCAATATGGTATTCCGTTATGTAACTTCGGCAGTAAAACGGAAGCTCCTCACACATGAGGTTGTAGCCTGCATACGGAAATCCCCATCCGTACCATGACTGCGGGAAGCCCTGAGCCAGCAGGGTTGCCAACAAGACAATCAGAAGCTTGTCCGCCACGGTCGTCACGATAACAGCATGAACGAAATCCTTCCAGGTCGCTCTCTTGCACATGCCGTTCAACATGAGACCTGTGACGGTATACGGAATCAGGCAAAAGATAAAACCATAATAAATCCATGAGACTGACCGTGAATGGTCTGCCGGGATCGGTGAAATTAAAGAATAAGAAGTGCCGGCTATAAAGTAAGCAGGAACATAAGCAAACAGGAACAGGCTTCCCAGCAAGAAGGATCTGACTATAATATCCTGGATCTTGATCTTATTCATGAACGCTACTCTCCGTCATATGTGAAATCAATAAGCTTGCCTTGGTCTCCCATAGCCGCGTTTCTCCCTTTGGCCAGCAACCGTCGTGAAGCATATAATCCTTCCACAGCTCGTGAATTTCATCGGCCGAAGCTGCCTCCCATTGATCCGGTGTCCATTCGTAAAGGTCAAATTCTACCAGCAAAGGCTTGCCCAACGTTCGGTTCATGATGGCAGCTGTCTGAAGCGCCCGCGTATACGGTGAAGATAGGAACAGATCGCACTCTCGTAAATACGGATGACAGTTCATCACTTGCTCAGCTTGAAGCACTCCAGTCGCTGTCAACGGAACGAAGTCTCTCATCGCTCCTTGCAATTGCTTCTCCTCTTTCAAGCCCCAATCCGGCTCTCCATGTCTGACGAGATAAAAAACTGCCATAGCTCGTTCCCCCTTATTAGGCTTATACACCCTATCATAGCACATACCAGAAATGGTCGTAATATCCAGCAGCGACAAAACCGCAAGGTGGGCCTAGCCTCAAAGCCGATTCGGCTGCTTTGCGGGAGCCCCGAAACGAAAAAAAAGCCTGATTCCTCAAGCCTTCGTCCTTCGTTTATATCGTCTCCCCACCATAACAATAAGCGGGGTTCCTATAATGGTGGGCAGGAACCAGATGGCCAGAATAGGCAGCTGATTCAGCACAGGAATGTGATGTCCGTTAACGACTAGTACAGCGGTTATGATCCCGATATATGAACCGAGCATCCCGCCGATATGTTGTCCTATCCATCCGGGACGTCGTCTTTTTTTGGCGATATACCCGTAATAGGCCAGCCCGTATGAAAAAATGGCGATGTAAAACAAATAGGCGCTCTCCGCCCAATGCATGATAGCCATGATAACGGAGCTTAGAAGAATAACGACGTAGCAAGCGTGATAAAGCTCACCCACGGTGGTATGCAGCCCTTTTCTTTTTTGGGCGAAAGCAGATATCGCGCCCGTTGTAAGGCATATTGTGCCTGCTACGATATGGAGCGTCAGGATCAAACCATAGGTATTCACGTCTAATAACTTCCTCATTTCTTATGTCGGTTCGCTGGTATTCCCTTGACCTTCCAGTTCTATTCTTGAATTGGCTGCAATTAATTGCTACGATAGTGCTCTACGCAAATTACATACATCAGGTGAAATCAATGGATTCGGAAAAATTTTACGAAGAACTGAAGCTTTATCGCGGTGAGGACAGGGCCAAGCTGTTGATGCAGCAGGTAAGGTGCATTCTGAACGAGAATCAGCACCAAAAATGGTGGCAAAAAATATCGCTGTTCAAGAAGCCGAAGACGGAACCCAAGGGATGGGAATAGCAGGAGGGGACCCCCTCCTCTCCTGTACTTCCATCAATTTTCAATGCTGAATACAACCGATCTATTCAGTTCGTCTTTATTTCTGGCAAATTCGTCTTGATCCATAACAACATATTCGTTCGAATCCGGAAACCATATGACGTAATGGGACTTCTCGGTTTCCCTAAATAATTTTTTTGCCATATCGATAGCATATTGTCTTGTCAATTGAATCTTCTCCCCTTTTGGTTCAGCCTCTATCAGATGATCCCATCATAAATCGACTGCTCTAATCTTGCAGGGTACCAAGCACCTCTTTCCCACGCAAGAACAAAGGATTCATACCGGCGATTCTCCGGAAACGACTCCAGATCGCCGAAATATCTCTGAATCGCATAAATTTGCGATTGATGCGCTCGCAGCGCTTCTGCTTTCATGGACCAATATGGTTCCGTATCCAACGTAATAGAAGGATGATGGCCGCTCTCTTGCAGCGTGCTGGAGGCTATGTAATAAAGCTTCTGAACCGATGGGCATCGCCCGCTTAGAACGGCCGAAGTCGCTATTTTGGAAATCGTCATATGGTCGGGGTGAAAGTTGCCTCCGTCCTTCGGAAAGGTGACGACCACTTGAGGCTGATGCTCTTGAATAAAATCAACCACACGCCCCACGAACTCGTTCTCCTCTACCTCCTTTAATTTCCCGTCAGGGTATCTCAGGTGCTCGACTTTGCTTATACCAATAATGTTAGCCGCACCAGCCATCTCCTGCTCCCGAAGCGTTCCAAGCTCCTCATTCGTCAAATGGGCTACATCGCCATTCTTTTTTCCGGCATCGCCTCGGGTAGCCAGCAGAAGTACAGGATTCTCCCCGTTCTCTGCAAGCTGTTTAATTAAACAAGCGCACATAAAAGTCTCATCATCCGGATGCGCAAAAATAAAAGCGGCCGTTCGACCCATCATCATCATCTCCTCACACTTATTATATCAATTCTGCTCGATAGAAATAAGAGTAGAAGAGCTATATGAATCCCGAACCTTCATTAATAGAATCGCATATAGTATATCATGTCCCGCTAGAAAGGAGGGTTATTATGTCCCATTCCCATACCTATAACCAATGCAAAAAGTATATGCATCGAAACGTCCGGATCACAACCGTACAAGGAGATACCTATGAAGGCAAAATCATGAAAGTAACACATGATAAAGTATATATTCAAGCCATTCGTCCGAGCGGACGCAATCAAGCTACCATTTCCTTTTTCCCGTTCATCATTCCATTAGTATTATTTGATTTGCTGGTTATCGCTTTATTGGACAGACCCCGCTTCGGTCCTATCTATTAATAGCACGAAAGTCCCTCTTCGTGAGGGGCTTTTTTGATTCTTATGCAGTTGCAGGCTGATCTTCTTTCGCGTAAAGCTTGCCTAATCCGCAAAATCCTGCAGGATACAGGTTGGATTGTACATAGTGAAACCCGCTTTTAAATACAACTTCTTCCTTTGTATGGTGAAAGGAATGCAAATATTTACAACAGATACAATAATACATGGCCGCACCTCTTTTTTTCTTTATCACTTCCATTTACACATACTTTTATGAAGAAAATATGATAATTATGCAGATTTTTGTGAAATATCTGTAAATCATGGCAAATGGTTCTCGCTGTAATGTATAGTTTACTATAAGAAGTTATTATTGTGCGGTTGCTTACTAATGATAAGTATGTTATATTACATATAATTCCTATTGGAAAGGTGGTATTATTGTATGAGTCAATCCAGTTTGGTTCTTAATCAGGTTCAAGAAGAGGTTCAAGCCCATCGGCAATCCGAGTATCCCATTAACCCGGTGTTTCTGAATCGATGGTCGCCTCGTGCCTATTCCAATCAGCAAGTTTCGGATACCGACCTTTTCACCGTTTTGGAAGCCGCTCACTGGGCTCCGTCATCCTATAACGATCAGCCTTGGCGGTTTATCGTAGCTAAAACAGAGGAGCAATTGGCCGTATTCCACCAATTTCTAAATGAATTCAACCGTTCGTGGGCCGATAAAGCCCCTATCCTGATATTGGTTGCTTCCGACAAAACAAGAGCTAATGGAGATGCGAATCCGGCTCACACTTTCGATGCCGGCACAGCCTGGGGTTACTTGGCGCTGCAAGCCAAATTGCTCGGTCTGGCTACCCATGCTATCGGCGGCTTCGATAAGACATTGGCGCGTTCTTTATTGAATGTTCCGGAAGAATTCGAACTGCACGCCGTAGTAACGCTGGGCTACCAGGGCGACGCGAGCTTACTGCCAGAGCCTCTCCAGCAGCGCGAGGTACCTAATAACCGCCGGCCGCTTCAAGAGGTTATTTTTGAAGGAAGCGTGTCTAAATAAAATATCACCGCAAAAGCGATTGCCTTAGCATTGAAGCTGATACAGGCACGTTACGCGAGCCCCGAAAATAAGAATTCTATCATGGTATACGAAAGCGGAGCATAGGCTGCTCCGCTTTTTTTCATTCATTACGGCTATTTATCTTTCAACCTCTCATTTTTAAGTGCTTGTCTACACCATACCACAAAAGAAAAAATTTGAAGCTTCCATACAAGGCTTGCTCTATTACGAAGACATATTTGTGAAAAAGAAATCATATAATGAATATCATGTCCAATTATGGAACAAGCATGAGCCTATAGCAAAAAAAGGGGAGCGTGATTGCACGTGTGGGAAAGCGTACTAAAAAAAGACCAATGGGAAATTCAAGTCGATCAAGATCACAAATCCATCCTGCTTAACGTTTCGACCCATCCGTCGAGTGAAGAAACCGTGTCTTTGCAATTGGATCAATCCGAGCTCTTCGAGCTCATCCATACGTTTTTGTCTATCAATCGTTCGTTTAATAATGAAACGATGTATTATGATGACCTGGCTGCCGATCATTCATGACGGAATCAAGCCCATCACATAATTAGCTACACCGTCTTCCTCATTCGAACCAATAATCTGATCCGCAATCGCTTTAAGCTCCTTCTGGGCATTATCAACGGCAATGGCGGTTCCGGCTGCCGCAAATAATCCGATATCGTTCAAATTATCGCCGAAGACAATAATATCCTCCGGGTCGCAGCCTAACCGTTGCGCCCACTTCAGCAGCCCCTCCTTTTTATTAGCTTTGGGGTGGCTGACTTCAAGAAAATAATGATCTGCAATATAGGCATCCGGCATGAAATGAAGATGAACAAAGTCCCCAAACTGTTGGCGGATCGCATTCATCAAAGGCTCGAGCTCTGCTTTATACCCAATATAGGTAAGAGTTAGCGTAGAATACCGATCTGAATGATGTAGCTCCGGAAGCTCCCGGAATCTCGGATCATTAGGACGGCTGGAGACGAACTGCAATTCTCCCTTGCGCTTCAGCGGTTCATGAAACACCCGCTCCTCGAACGGTTCGTCTAAGGCGAACCAAAGAGGACTTAAATCAAACGACTTGCCTAACCGGATCACCTGCCCGGTCAAGCTTGGACTAAGAAACGCTCCATCCAGCTTCTTCATGCCGACAGGATCGAATAAAAGGGCGCCATTGTATAAGATTAACGGATATTTCCAATCCACATTCCCTGCTACGGTTGTAGAGCTCTTATAGCTTCTGGCTGTTGCATAGGTAATGATAATGCCATGATCCAACGCCTGATTCAGGGCGTTCGTGGCAAAGGAAGACAGCACGCCGTCCGAACGAAGCAGTGTACCATCCAAGTCGGTGACTACATATTTGGTTTTCAATCGGAATCCCCTCTCCGGTTTGTGCAGGAACAAGTAAACCAACGCCATGACGGCGTTGGTTTAAGGTCGTTGCATTATTCCTCGTCTTCACTTATGTTTCTACCAGCTGGTCGTATAGGGCAGCGTATTGCTGCGCAGACTTGCGCCAGCTGAAATCCTTCTTCTTAATGTTTGCCATGATTCGGGTCCAAGCCTCTTCGTCATGGTACAGCTGTACAGCTCTTTCTACCGTATACAGCATATCATGAGCGTTATAATGCGCGAAGCTGAACCCGGTCCCTTCCCCTGTAGATTCATTATAGGGCTGCACGGTATCCTTCAACCCGCCGGTTTCACGGACTATAGGAACCGAGCGATAGCGCATAGCTATAAGCTGTCCAATCCCGCAGGGCTCGAACTGGGACGGCATCAGAAACAAATCTGAGCCGGCATACATTTGACGAGCTAATCCTTCATCGAACAGAATATTCGCCGACAGCTTGTCCGGATAACGGTCGGCTGCCCACCGGAACAGCTGCTCATAACGATGTTCGCCGGTACCCAGAATAACCCATTGCGCATCCAGCTGGATTAATTCTTCAATGACGCGGTCGATAAGCGCAAGGCCCTTTTGCTCCACCAGACGCGTTACCAGAGCGATCAACGGCACATCCTTGTTGACCGGCAATCCCAGCCTCTCCTGCAGCTTGACTTTGTTCATTTGCTTCTTCGGCAGGGAGTCACGGTAATTGACCTCCAGATGCGGATCGGTCATCGGATCGAATTCTTCGTAGTCGATTCCGTTTATGATGCCAAGTAGTCTTCCGCTCTGGCTTCGCATAAGACTGTCCAAATATTCTCCATAGAACGGTGTCTGTATCTCCTGAGCGTAGGTAGGGCTAACGGTAGTAATAAAGTCGGAGTATAACAGCCCGCCCTTCATAAAGCTAGCGCCTCCATACTGCTCTAACGCATACCCGGTGAAATGCTCGTCCCCTAGAGCAAAAAAGTCTTTGAACTGCTCCTTGGCGAACACCCCTTGATATTTTAAATTATGAACGGTCATGATCGTCTTGATGTTCGCATATTCAGGCTGATAGCTGAAGTGAACTCTGTGCAGCACAGGAACCATCCCCGCTTGCCAGTCATGGCAGTGAAGAATATCCGGAATGAAATCGATGTGCTGCATCGAATCCATAACCGCCCTGCAGAAGTAGGCATAACGCTCTGCATCATCGCCATATCCGTAACAGCCACGGCGCTTGAAATAATATTCGTTATCGACAAAATAAAAGATAATGCCGTCATGCTCCAGCTTCAGAATCCCGCAGTACAGCTGCCGCCATCCCATCTCCAGAGTAAAGGTCGCCACGGTCTCCATGGCTTTGGTGTAGACCTCTGGGATATCCTCGTAGTTCGGCAGTATAACTCTTACGTCAATCCCTTGCTTGGCCAGCTCCTTCGGCAGAGATCCGATAACATCGGCCAAGCCTCCGGTTTTGGCAAAAGGTACGGCTTCCGACGCAGCGAATAACACTTTCATGGCTTCCTACCACTCCTTTATTATATTGCGTGCTGGAAGTCTTCTTCCAACACGCTGTTTTTTCTATATAACCTTGGTCTTGGAAGCGATAAACGGTGCTTGTTTGTCTCCAGTCAGTACACGACCTCTACTAATAAACACATCTTTGTCCAGAATCGCATTCTCTATAATGACATTTTCTTCAATTTCGCAGTTTTGCAAGATGATGCTGTTCTTTACATAAGCCCCTTTGCGTATTTTTACGCCCCGGAACAATATGCTGTTCTCTACCTTGCCTTCAATTGTGCACCCATTGGCAATCAGAGCATTGCGAGCATGAGCATTCTCCGCATACCGCGCCGGAGGCTCATCCTTAACCTTTGTATATATCAGGTGCTTCTGGAAGAACAGCTCGCGCCATACCTTCGGATTCAACAGCTGCATGCTATGTTTATAGTAACTTTGAATCGTATTCACTATGCCAGTATGCCCTTGATGCATATAGCCGTAGACGCTCAGCTTATCGATATTTTTCATAATACCGTCTCTTACCAGATGATCGTATCCTTGCGCCAGGCAGGATTCTACCATATCAAGCAGCAGCTCCTTGCTCATGACATACATTTCCATAGAAATGCTGTCGTTACGCAGGCGGCCAGATTGATCCTCCATTACAGTGACCTGGCCGTCTTCTTTGACGGCAAGCCGGCGGAATTTGGCGAATTCCTCATCGTCCGCTTGCTTATACACAACGGTAATATCCGCATTGCTCTCCAGATGCTGATCCAACACGTCGTTCAAGTCAATATTACACACGATATGGCTGCGTGAAATAACGACATACTCTTCCCGGGCGCGGTAGAAATAATCCCGATGGCTATAAAATTGAAATAAATCGCCGCGCGCCATGCCTGTCGTCTCATGAAGAATCGCAGGCAGCAGGAATAGTCCGCCCCGCTTGCGATCCAGATCCCATTCCTTGCCTGAGCCCAAGTGGTCCATCAGGGAGCGGTATTTATGCTGCGTAAACACTGCAACATTCTCGATGCCGGAATTCACCATATTAGATAACGTAAAATCGACCAATCGGTATCTCGCTCCAAAAGGCACGGAGGCCACGCAGCGAGAATAGGTCAGTTCTTCCAGATCATCCGGCTCGTTCACCAGATTGATTACGCCCATCATACGCTTCATAAGAACTCACCCTTTCAAGTTGGCCATCGTTGCTGCCATTGTGATAGTCTCGTTACTGCCGATCAAAATAATATTGGATTGCTCGTCAGGCTCGCCAATAACGCAGCCGTCTTCTATCGTCGTGTTTTCGCCAATGATAGCCTTGTATATTTTTACGTTGCTCCCGATGCGTACATTCGGCATGATGACAGAATCTTTTATAAAGCTTCCTTCCCCGACCTGCACGCCATAGAACAAGACGGAATGGTCTACTTCTCCGAGCACGCTGCATCCTTCATTAATCAGGCTGCGGCGGATTTGTGCGGTTGGAGCCACATACTGTCCGGGCTGGCACGGGTTGACGGAATAGATACGCCATTCCGGATCATTCAGATTAAATAACGGCTGGTTCTCCAATAAATCCATATTGGCTTCCCACAGGCTTTCTATCGTGCCCACGTCTTTCCAGTACCCTTCGAATGGATAGGCGAACATATTTAACCGCTCCCGCAGCATGAGTGGAATGACATCCTTGCCGAAGTCTTTGCTGGAATCAGGATTCATCTCATCCTTGCCCAAATACGATTTGAGCACCTGCCAGTTAAATATGTAAATGCCCATCGAAGCCAGGTTGCTCTTGGGCTCCTTCGGTTTTTCGGCAAATTCGATGATCCGGTCATCATCGTCCGTACTCATAATCCCGAAGCGGCTGGCTTCCTCCCACTTCACCTCGATGACGGCGATCGTTGCGTCGGCGCCTTTTCGTTTGTGGAAATCAAGCATCATATCGTAGTCCATCTTATAGATGTGATCGCCTGATATCACCAGCACATACTCCGGATCGTATTGTTCGATAAACGATATGTTCCGGTAAATGGCATTGGCTGTTCCTTTATACCAATCCCCGCCTTGCTGCTCCATATAGGGAGGCAGCACCGTAACGCCGCCGTTTTTGCGGTCAAGGTCCCAAGGGGTTCCAATGCCGATATATGTATTTAAAACCAATGGTTGATATTGTGTAAGTACACCAACGGTGTCGATTCCTGAATTCGTGCAGTTGCTAAGCGTAAAATCGATGATCCGGTACTTCCCTCCAAAATGAACGGCAGGCTTAGCCAATTTACTGGTCAATACGCCTAAACGACGTCCTTCTCCCCCTGCAAGCAGCATGGCCACGCACTCTTTTTTTCGCATCAACCTATCCCCTTTCTCTTTTACCAGCGATTGCTTTACGTCGAATCTTGACAGGCTCTATAAAGACGGTTGCTAACGGTGGAATCGTGATATGCAAACTGAAGGGCTGTGAATGCCACTCCACCTTCTCGGTTTTCAGCTTGCCCGTATTCAACTGTCCGGACCCGCCATAGACAGGGGTATCACTGTTAAAGAGCTCCCTATATTCTCCTGCATAAGGTACGCCGATTCGGTATCTGGCGTGGGTTACCGGTGTAAAGTTACAAACGGCAACTAAGAAATCTTCCGGGTCGTTGGAATGTCTGATAAAGGTAACGATGCTTTGGTCGCGGTCATGCGGGTCGATCCAGGTAAAGCCCTCGGGCCTATGGTCCAGCTCCCATAGCGCTTTCTCCTGCAAGTAAAGGTGGTTTAAATCGTGGACGTATTGATGCATACTGCGGTGGCTGTCATAGGTGAGCATCTCCCAATCCAAATCCTCGAGATCCTTCCACTCATCGAACTGACCGAATTCGCCGCCCATAAACAGCAGCTTTTTGCCGGGGTGCGCCATCATGTAGCCGAACAGCACCCTGAGGTTAGCGAATTTTTGCCAATAGTCACCAGGCATCTTGTTGAGTAGTGATTTTTTGCCGTGAACCACCTCATCATGCGATAGAGGCAGCACGTAATTTTCGGAGTAAGTGTACATAAACGAGAAGGTAAGCATATTATGCTTGCTTTTGCGGAAATACGGGTCAGTCTCCATATAGCGGAGCATATCGTTCATCCATCCCATATTCCATTTGTAATTAAAGCCAAGACCCCCGGAATAAACCGGAGCAGTTACAAGCGGCCAATCGCTGGAATCCTCAGCCATCATGAGCGCGTTAGGGTAGTGGGCAAACACGGTCTGGTTCAGCTTTTTCAAAAAAGCGATCGCCTCCAGATTTTCATCCCCGCCCTGCTCATTCTTAATCCATTCATTGCGCGGCTTGCCAAAATTCAAGTACAGCAGGCTGGCTACCGCATCGACGCGCAATCCGTCAATATGGAACACATCCATCCAAAAGAGGGCGTTGGAAATAAGGAAGCTAACCACCTCAGGCTTGGAAAAGTCAAACGACATCGTCCCCCACTGAGGCTTCTCCGCTCTCGAAGGATCCTTGTGCTCATAGAGAGGTTGGCCGTCAAAATGGCGCAGTCCGTGATCATCCTTGACAAAATGACCCGGAACCCAGTCCATAATAACGCCGATTCCGCACTGATGGCATCGGTCCACGAAATACATGAAGTCCTTCGGAGTTCCGAATCGGCTCGTGACCGAATAATACCCGGTAGCCTGATATCCCCATGAGCGATCATACGGATGCTCGGCCAAGGGAAGCAGCTCCACATGCGTGTATCCCATATGCACGACATAGTCGATCAGCTCATCAGCCAGCTCCCGATAGGAGTAATACTGGTCTTCAGGCTTCTTTTTCCATGTTCCCAAATGGACTTCATAAATGTTCATAGGCTGTGCATAGGGGGACTGCTGCTTGTGCTGCCACTCCTGATCATGCCACTCATAGCCCTCCAACGATGTCACACGCGAGGCCGTACCCGGTTTCAGCTCAGAGTAAAAAGCATACGGGTCCGCCTTCCATACCAATGTGCCCTGGGCGGTTACGATTTCGTACTTGTAGTACTCGCCTTCCTTGACTCCCGGAACGAACAAGCTCCATACTCCCCAGGTACTCACCTTACGGAGAACGTGGCTGCTTCCGTTCCAAAAGTTAAAATCCCCAATGACTCGGACTTCACGGGCATGCGGCGCCCAGACGGTAAACCGAACGCCAAGGGTGCCTTCATGTTCCGTAAAATGCGCTCCCAGCACCCGGTAACTGCGGAATAAGCTCCCCTCATGGAAGAGGTAAAGATCTTCCGGACCGGGGATTACGCTCATCATAGGTCATACATCCCCTTTTTGTTCAATTTTGCGGCCTCTATTAATCAAATACTACATCGGGCTGCAAATTCCTTTCCGTACTTTTCAAATTCTACAGCAATTCTGAAAACATCCTTATTTTCCACTACATGGTAAATTTTTATTTCATTTCCTATGTATTCTCGAAGAAAATCTTTATTTTACAAGCTCCGCTAAAAAGCGATCGGATCTCTATAAAATTGACATTAGTTGACCTTTTTCTAACGGGTATGCAGGAAATTGCCGCTTGAGCTTGAATATCTTCTACTGGACTATATCATGAGTTAGTAAAAGAGAGGATGAATTCCCCCAATGAACGACAAGTTTAAAGGGCTCGTGCTTGGACTATCCCTTGGCGTCATGCTGACCGGATCGGTCGCTTATGCGAGCGGGACACAGATTGAAGTATATTTTCAAAACATCAAATATATGTTTGACGGAATCGTGAAAACGCCGACCGAAGAACAGGGTCAAGGGTTTATCTATAACGGGACCACGTATGTGCCGCTTCGTTTCGTCAGCGAAGCCCTCGGCAAGGAAGTCCAATGGGACGGCGATACCCAAACCGTATGGGTCGGCAAAAAAGTCGATATGGCTGCCGTTGTGGCCACCTATGAAGGAGGCCAGGTAACCCGCGGGGATTACGAGAAATTCGCCTACATTCTTCGTATGACCAATCCGCAATACGGTGCCAAAGAACCTGACGATGCATTCAAACAATATGTTATTAACCAGATTATCGCTTCCCGCATCATCAACAGTAAATTAAATGAAACGGACCGCGCGGAAGCTCTCGAGTCCGCTGAAAAGCAAGTCGCGGAAGCCAAATCATTTCTTGACGCTCGTGCGGCTGACATGAGTAAACAAGGAATTACCGAGTCGGATATCCGTAACTATGTTCAGGGTGTGGTAGCTACCCAGACATGGCTCGATTCGACGGCGGACGAGCCTACTGTCAAAGCGGCTTACGACCAGGCGGTGGCAAATAACGACGAGTCCATTATCAGCGCCTCGGTACGTCATATTCTGATTATGAAGGAAGATGACAACGGAAAGGCACGCACGGAGGCCGAAGTTTCCCAAAAGCTTAAGGAGGTTCAGGATAAGCTGAAAAATGGCGGGGATTTCGCTGCATTGGCCAAACAGTACTCCGAAGACCCCGGCTCCAGCGACAACGGAGGCTTGTACACGAACGAGCCTGTAGTCAAATGGACGGATGCCTTCAAGAAAGCGACCATCTCTCTCGAGCTGAACAAAATCAGCGATCCGGTAGAAACCGAGTACGGATACCACATCATCCGCGTAGAGTCTCGCACCACGCGTTCTTATGACGATGTGAAGGAAACCATCAAAAATCAGCTCATTGATAAGAACTACAATCAATTCATGACGAAAGAGCTGCCTGCGTTGATTGAGCATGTAGATTTGCCCAAATAAATAAACACTCCAAAAGACCGGGGACGCTCCCCGGTCTTCTTGCATGGCATTGTGCAAGCAATTAGTGTAAAATGTGGTAGGATCAAAGATATGCATGGGTATAGCCCTAGAAGGAAGGTAACGTCATGTTTGCAGCACACGATTGGAAAGATTATGAATTAATCGATACGGGTAACGGGGAAAAGCTGGAGCGTTGGGGACAAATCGTTCTTCGGCGTCCTGACCCGCAAATCATTTGGCCGATTGGCAAGGAAACCGGTCAATGGCGAAACGCCGATGCCCACTATCATAGAAGCTCCAGCGGCGGCGGTCAATGGGAATATAAACAGGATCTTCCGGAGCGCTGGACCATCTCCTACGATAAGCTGAAATTTCATATCAAGCCGACCAGCTTTAAGCATACCGGTCTTTTCCCGGAGCAGGCGGCGAACTGGAATTGGATGATCGATAAGATTCAGGGGGCCGGACGCAGCATTCGCGTTCTGAATTTATTTGCTTACACCGGTGGAGCCAGCGTAGCCTGCGCTTATGCCGGCGCGGAAGTATGTCATGTGGATGCATCGAAGGGCGTAGTTCAATGGGCCAAGGAAAACCTGCAGCTGTCCGGGCTCGGCGACCGTCCTGTCCGGTTTATTACGGACGATGTCTTCAAATTCGTCCAGCGGGAGCAGCGCCGCGGCAGCCGGTATGACGCCATTATTATGGACCCGCCTTCCTATGGCCGTGGTCCTAGCGGAGAGACTTGGAAGCTCGAAACCAACCTCTACCCATTCGTAGAGTCCTGCATGCAAATTATGTCGGACAAGCCGCTTTTCATGCTGATCAACTCTTACACAACGGGGATTTCGGCAACCGTGCTGAAAAATATTTTGGCCATGTCCATGGGCAGATCCTATGGAGGCAATATTACCTGCGGCGAAATCGGACTCCCGATTACAGCATCCAAGCTTATGCTCCCGTGCGGCATTCTAGGACGCTGGGAGGCTTAACCTATGGGTCAGGCCTCTCTCCCCTCCATTCCGGTATTATATGAAGACAATCATGTAATTGTCGTCGTTAAGCCGGTGAATGTCCCGACCCAAGAGGACCAGTCACAGGATCCGGATTTGCTTACGATGATTAAGCAGGACTTGAAACACAGGCATCAGAAGCCCGGTAACGTCTATTTGGGACTCGTTCACCGGTTGGATCGGCCTGTAGGCGGCGTTATGGTATTTGCCAAAACCTCCAAAGCCGCCTCGCGGCTATCCGATGCCGTTCGAACCCGTTCCATACGCAAAATCTATTCGGCCGTGGTGAATGGCAAGCCGAAACAGCCGCAAGGAACCTTGACCCATTACTTGCTCAAGGACTCCAAGACGAACACCGTTTCCGTAGTGCCGCCCAACAAGCCTGGAGCCAAAGAAGCTATATTGGATTATACGGTTGTCGATCATAGTGAAGGACTCTCTCTTGTCCGGGTTGAGCTTCACACCGGGAGACCTCATCAAATCCGGGTTCAATTCTCTGCGATAGGCTGTCCGCTCGTTGGTGACCAGCGCTATGGCGCTCACCTGACGAAGCCCGGGCAGCAAATCGCTCTTTGGTCAACCGAGCTTAGCTTCGAGCACCCTACTACAAAGGAAACGCTGCGCTTTCGCTCGAATCCGCCCAAAGCGTACCCTTGGTTTCTTTGGGGCGATAGATTCCAGTAATGAGCTAATCTGATCCGCATTGCGGCATCCTTTTTTCATAGCTCAATGAGAGCTTTCCTACTGCATGACATTATGACCAATCACTAAAACAGCGGTTTCCGCTGTCTTCAGGTTGTTTAGAAACCGTGTTTTGTTTGAACTATGCCACATATGGAGGTGGGGTATGCCTCGGAGGAGTTTACGTCCGCCTTTGAAACCCGTGAAAATACCGCTAAATATAGTCTACTTTCACGGGTTTCAATAGCGGCTGGAGGGGCATACCCCACCAGAGTATATTGGCAGTAGTTCAAGCTCTATTGGTTTCCCGACAAACTCAAGACAGCGGTCTCCGCTGTCTTTTTTAACCTCTCCAAGGTCCAAACGGGCAGCCGCCGTTCTTTCCACTTTCAACAGCCGGATCAACCGGACTTATAGCGATCGAAGTCTATCATCTTTCGTAAACCACAGCTTATAGCTTAGTAAGCTTAGTATAATACTAGTTAATGCAGCCGACGATACGAGAGTAAACATAATTAGAATTTGATATTTAACGGCTTGAACCGGATCCGCTCCCGCGACTATCATCCCGGTCATCATCCCGGGCAGCTGGACCAGGCCCACTGTTTTCATTCCGTCAATCGTAGGGATCATGCTGGATTTGACGGATCGCTTCAGCGGTTCGTGTATCGCCTGGCGCGACGTCGCTCCAAGCGACAACAGCACCTCAATTTCCCCCTTGGACGCCTGAACCTCACGCTTCATTTGATTAATGAAGAGGCCGGATACGACCATTGCGCTTCCTATGGTGATCCCGCTGATCGGAATAATATATTGAGGGGTCTTCTCTATGATTCCCAAACCAAGCAGCAGTGCCATGGTTAGCCCTTCCGTCGTAGAAATCGCAATGGCGATTCGCCATCGGATGCCGGAGAGCCCTTTTCCCCTCGAGCCTGCATTCCAGGAAGCTACGGCGATCATCATGCACAAGATGAGAATTAAAAACACTGGCTGCCGGGCGTTAAATACGAATTGAAGCACATAGCCGATGAACAGCAGTTGTACGGCAGAACGGACCGTACCGATAGCAATTTCTTTGCCCAAGCCTAGCTTTTGCCACATCGAAATCAGGATCGTTATGGCAATAAATACAAGCGTGAAGCTTAATGCCACATTATTCATAAGTGCCTCCTTCACCGCACTTTGTGACCTGGAGAAATTTTTGCCCGATTTCCGTATCCGGTCTCTCAAAGAAATCACTGGTTGGACGGTCTTCCAGCAAAGTGTGGTCTGCCATAAACCATACTCTGTGACTCGTTGCACGCGCCTGCTCCAGATCATGGGTAACCCAGATCAGGGAGGTTCCGTATTTCTCATGCCACGCTTGCAGCAGCTTCTCCACAGCCTGTTTGCTGTGCAAATCCAGGGAAGCCGTAATTTCGTCCAGCAGCAGTAGTTGCGGCTGCATCAGCAAGGAACGGACTAACGCTACTCTTTGTTTCTCTCCTCCGGATAAATCCTGCGCGTTCTTGCTCCAATCCATTTCCTCCAGACCAACATTCCGCATCAATTCCATGGCTAATGGCGCATTGAAGGACTGCCGATGCAAAAGACTGACCGTCTTCAGATTATGCTCTACAGAGCCTTCCAGCATGACTGCATGCTGTGCAACGAAGCCAATTTTCTTACGCCAAGCCTGCGGATTCCACTGCGTCGAAACACGCCCCTCGTACCGAATCGTGCCCTCCTCCGCGGCATCCAGCATCGCGATAATCCTCAGAAGCGTGCTTTTTCCTTGACCCGATAACCCTAGCAGTGAGATGATCGAAGGCTCCGCTACGCGTGTGCTAACATTGGAAAATAAACATTTCCATCCTTCCTGCTGCTGGATGCTTTTTTTCAAGCCGTTTATTTCTAAAACCGGATAATCGTTCACTAAGTACCCCTTCCTGCCGCCCAAAAATAAATGTCAGACCGATAACAAAAACTCTATATATTATAACTTTTTCCATAAGGTTTCGCACAGCCCAAACTAATGAGCCCCCTTAAGGTTGGCTTGGCCACGAAGTAGATTCAGGCGCCTTGCGTGAAGCCCCAAAATGTAAATCCTCTATAGATATTGAAAAAACCGTCCAGGAGCATCCTCCCGAACGGTTTTAACCCATCTTATAAGTCGCATCTCTCCGCCGCGTCTACCGTATGCTTCAGCAGTGTCGCAATGGTCACAGGACCTACACCCGCAGGTACCGGAGTTATGGCACCGGCGATACCGAGGCAGGCCTCGTAATCAACATCGCCGACATTCATTTGGTTGTAGCCTGCATCGAGAACAACGGCTCCCTGCTTGATCCAGCTGCCTTGGACGAACCTCGGCTTTCCTACCGCTGCAACGACGATATCCGCCGATCTTACGATGTCGGATAATTGGTTCGTCTTCGAATGACAGATCGTAACTGTGGCATTGCGGTTCAACAGCATCAGGGAGACCGGCTTGCCCAGAATAGGGCTTCGGCCAATTACAACGGCATGTTTGCCTTCGATCGGAAGCTGATACGCATCCAGAATCGCCACAATGGCCGCAGGAGTACAGGACGGGTACAGGCCGAACCCGAATGCCGTCTGCGCAAAACCAAGCGTCGTTACCCCATCTACGTCCTTCTCGATACGAATTGCCTCAAAAGCCGCCCGTTCATCAATATGATGAGGTACCGGATGCTGAAGCAATATGCCGTGGACGGTCGAATCCTCATTCAGCTGCCGAATGACTTCTACTAACTGCTCTGTAGTTGTGCCCGGTTCAAGGTGAATGCGTCTTGATTCCATCCCGAGTCTTCTACAGGCATTTCCCTTCATACGGACATAGGTCTCCGATGCCGGGTCGTCACCTACCAGAATCGTCGCTAAGCACGGGGTTACTCCCCGTTCAGTCAATCTCCTAATTCTTGGTTCCAGCTGCTCCTTGATACGTGCTGCTACACTTGCGCCATCCAAAATGATGCTCATGTTCCGTCATCCTTTCCATTTGGAAGTGGTAAAAACGCAAAAAGGCAAGAGGAGCATTCCTCTTACCTTAGCCCAGGCGTACGGCCACAAATATCCTATGTGCTCCCTCATGGTTCCCCATGTTCCGCCAGTTACACATAGCTCAGTTATCCCTATAATACCCTTAATTTCCCTAGAAGGCAACTAGGCGTTAGCCACTTTTCCGAGCAAATAAACGAGCAGCTGCTGATTATGAGCGGAAATACGGCTCAAATAGCTCTGTAAAAACCGTTCGCGGATAATAACTCCGCGCTCGCACTCCTGTTTCCCTTTGTCCGTCACCTGCACCCAAACGATGCGCCGATCCTTGCCGTCGCGTTCCCTGCTTATTAATCCGGCCTTTTCCATCCGGTCCAGCAATGTAGTGATCGCTGCGGGTGTCGTATCCAGGTATTCTATAAAATCCGACGGCTTCATCCTCTCGTGACCGGACAATAGCTCCAAAACCGTTAGCTGCCCTTCCGTCAAGGTAGGTGACAGCTCGGTTTCCATATGATTGCGCAAATCCTTGGATAATTTCCACCACAACTTAGCAAATTCCTGAGTAATCACTGATCATCACTCCTGCATCTACTATTCTTTGAATCGATTCTCTCTATTGCTTCGTGCTCTGCTATATTAGATCCGAGTTTTCTTGGCTAGTAACCTTATTATACCATTGTCATCGTGCGGTTTAAAGGTTAACAGCATAAATACTTTAAGACATTAAACGATAAAAAAGAGGAACATTAGACCCTATTCAACATATATTGCTACATGGGCTTTTCAAGAGAAGCGGAGCTTGTCAATTCATGCGGAGGAGTGATATGCGAATGGAAACGTGGAAGCAGTTGATTGGAGAAAAGGCGCTGCAAAAAGGAATAATAAACGACCCACAATGGCTGGATAAATTGGATGAGCCCATGCCTGTGTGGGTCGTATTGGAGCTTATGTTGAAATGCTTGGAGCGTTTGGACTCCGATTACAGCAGCTACGATTAATCGATCTTGAGCAGATCCGTAATCATATCCGTTTTGGAGATAGGAACGGCTTGCCGTCCGGTTGATTTACGCTGTTCAATCGGCGTGCTTTCCGACGAGAAGGATACCCGTTCACCGCTTTGCAATACCGCGGTAAGCAGAATCTCTTCTTTCACGGCATATGCCTTCACCAATGCTGTTCCGTTAGGCTTGACCCGTTTGCCGTCCTTGAATTCGAACGTGATTATTCCTTTACCGCCCCGGCCTTGAACCGGATAATCCAGGATCAGTGAACGCTTGGCATACCCGAGATCGGTGACGACAAGCAGTTCGCCCTCCTCCCCATCAATCCACTCAGCGCTGATGACTTCGTCATCATCCTTTAACTGAATTCCGCGAACCCCGGCTGCGGCGCGTCCCATCGGGTTCACTTCATCCTCTCTGAAACGGATAGCCATTCCTTGCTTCGTTACAAGAAGAATATCTTGATCATTCGTACTGACGCGAACGTCCAGGATCGCATCGTTCTCTCCTACCTTGCTGGCTACGATGCCGATCGAGCGATTCGTCATGTATTCCTTCAGCTCCGTACGCTTCACCTGTCCCCGCTTACTTACGAATACAAGCGATTTGCCCGGTTCGTCAAAATCCCGTACCGGAATGACGTTGACGATCCGATCCTCTTTAGGCGTAGGAATGACATTGACTATGGCCGTTCCGTTTTCCTTCCATTTATACTCTGGGACCTGATGCACCGGCAGGAGGTAATACTGGCCTCTCTGCGTAAAGATTAACAGGTTATCCAGTGTGTTCACTTCCAGCAAATAACGTACATAATCGCCTTCCTTCAAGCCGGTCTTCTCCAGTTCCCCACCGGAACGGGTAAAAGAAAGCTTGCTCGTCCGTTTAATATAGCCTTCGTTGGATAGGGTAACAAAAACATCCTCGGCCGATACCATGACCTCCAGATTGACCTTCAGCTCCTCAACCTCGTTCTGAATGTCGGAACGGCGGTCGATGCCGTATTTATTACGAATTTCGGTCATTTCATCCTTAATGACCGCCATGAGCTTCTTCTCGCTGCCCAGAATACCGCGCAGCTGCGCGATCGTCTTCTGTACGTCCTTCAATTCCTTTTCAATCGCATGAATCTCCAGATTCGTCAAGCGGTACAGCTGCAAGGTAAGAATGGAATCCGCCTGGCGCTCGGTAAAGCCGAATTGGGAAACCAAGTTGTTTTGTGCGTCTTGACGGTTCTTCGACGCTTTAATCGTCGCAATGACTTCATCCAGGATGTTTAGCGCCTTGGCTAGGCCTTCGAGTACATGCGCGCGGTCTTCAGCCTTCTCAAGCTCATATTGGGAGCGAAAAGTCACAACTTCCTTCTGATGCTGGATATAGGCTTGCAGAATCTCTCTGACACCCAGCTGCTTCGGCGTTTTGTTTACAATCGCCACCATATTGAAGTTATAGGTGACCTGCAAATCCGTCTTTTTGAACAAGTAGGCCAAGATACCTTGCGCATCGGCCTCCTTCTTCAGTTCCACTACGATGCGCAGACCATCGCGGCCGCTCTCGTCTCTTACGACGGAGATGCCCTCGATTTTTTTCTCCAGACGGATATTCTCCATCGCGGTGACCAGCCTCGACTTCACGACCTGGTACGGAATCTCCGTAATAACAATCTGCTGGATGCCGCCGCGCAGCGTCTCAATCTCGGTCCGTGATCTTAGATGTATGCGCCCTTTGCCCGTTTCAAATGCCTCGCGAATTCCCTCGGAGCCCATAATAATGCCGCCTGTAGGGAAATCCGGACCTTTCATGACCTGCATCAGCTCGTCGATCGGCATCGCAGGCCGATCCATCAAAGCTATGCACGCATCAATAACCTCTCGTAAGTTATGAGGAGGAATTTCCGTTGCAAAGCCGGAGGAAATCCCGCTGACTCCATTGACAAGCAGGTTCGGATAGCGTGCAGGAAGGACTACAGGCTCCTTCGTTGTGTTATCGAAGTTGTCCTTGAACAGCACCGTACGCTTCTCGATATCCCGCAATAACTCCATCGCGATTTCTGACAGTCGGGCTTCGGTATAACGCATGGCCGCGGCCGGATCATCATCGATCGAGCCCCAGTTGCCATGGCCGTCAACCAGCATATGGCCCATCTTCCACGGCTGCGCCATCCGTACCATACCTTCATAGATCGCAGCGTCTCCGTGGGGGTGATAGTTACCCATAACGTCACCGACCGTTTTGGCCGACTTGCGGTACGGTTTATCCGGGGTGTTGCCCGAATCATACATCGCATACAAAATACGTCTTTGCACCGGCTTCAAGCCGTCCCGCACATCGGGAATCGCACGGTCTTGAATAATATATTTAGAATAGCGACCGAACCGGTCGCCAACGACTTCTTCCAAAAATGCGGGTAAAAAATTTTCCAGTATCGTCACGACTCACCTACTCCTCGAACTCGGTAAAGTTGACATTCTCGACAATCCAACGCTTCCGCGGGTCTACTTTTTCCCCCATTAGCGTCGAAACGCGCCGTTCCGCTTTAGCCGCGTCCTCAATCTTCACCTGCAGCAGCGTCCGGGTTGCCGGGTCCATCGTCGTTTCCCACAATTGATCCGGATTCATCTCCCCTAAGCCTTTGTAACGCTGCAGTTCCACGTTTTTGCCCAATTCCTTGGTCAGTACATGGAGCTGCTCATCCGTCCACGCGTAGCGGACTGTAGTATTTTTCCCTGATTTCTTCGTCAGCTTATACAGCGGCGGCTGAGCAATAAATACTTTGCCTGAATCGATCAGCGGCTTCATATAGCGATAGAAGAACGTAAGCAGCAGCACTTGAATATGAGCGCCATCCGTATCGGCATCCGTCATAATAATGATCTTCGCATAGTTGCTTTCCGATGCGTCGAATTCCGGTCCTACGCCAGCCCCGATGGTGGCAATGATCGCCTTATACTCGTCGTTCTTCATGATGTCGAGCAGCTTGGCCTTTTCCGGATTCATCGGTTTTCCCTTGAGCGGCAGGATCGCCTGATGCTTCGAATCCCGCCCCTGCTTGGCAGAGCCGCCGGCGGAATCACCTTCCACGATAAACAGCTCATTACGCGAATAATCCTTGGATTGAGCCGGCGTCAGCTTGCCGCCCAGATTGGAGCTTTCGCTCTTTCCTTTCTTGCCGCTGCGCACTTCTTCACGCGCCTTCCGCGCGGCTTCGCGGGCCTTGGCGGATTGAACGGCTTTTTTCATAATCATTTGCGCTACTTGGGGATTTTCCTCCAGGAAAACCGCCATCTTATCCGATACGACGGAATCGACTACGCTGCGGGCCGAAGCGCTGCCCAGCTGATCCTTCGTCTGGCCGACAAATTCTACTTCCCCCATCTTAATGTTGATTACGCACATCATGCCTTCGCGCAGGTCCTGGCCGTCAAGGTTTTTATCCTTTTCCTTCAAGATGCCCGATTTTCTGGCGTAATCGTTCATAACACGGGTATATGCCGTTTTGAAGCCCGTTTCATGCGTACCGCCGCCGCGGGTCGGAATCGAGTTCACGAAGGAAACGATCGTTTCGGTATAGCCGTCATTGTACTGCAGCGCCACTTCGACCTCGATATCGTCCTTCTCGGCGCTAAAATGAATCACTTCATGCAGCACATTTTTTTCTTCATTCAAAAACTTGACGAACTGGCTGGCGCCGCCCTCGTATTGAAACGTCTCCTGTTTATCGGAACGCTCGTCCTTAATCGTCACCTGCAAGCCGGAATTAAGAAAGGCAATCTCTTGTAAGCGCTCCAGCAGCGTATCGTAGTTAACAGACGTTCCGCCCTGGAACACCCTTTTGTCCGGTTTGAACGTTACTTTGGTTCCTGTCTGCCGGGTGTTGCCAATGACCTCAAGACCGGTTGTCGGCTCGCCGACATGCTCTACGCCTTTGTCGTCAACCCAATACTCAAACCGTTGACGATGAGTTTTACCTTCCCGATAGATAGTAACCTCCAGCCATTCAGACAACGCGTTCGTAACGGAAGCACCTACGCCGTGCAAGCCCCCCGATTTCTTGTATCCTCCTCCGCCAAACTTGCCTCCGGCGTGCAGAATCGTAAAGACGACTTGCGGCGTAGGGATTCCTATCTTGTGCATGCCTGTTGGGATCCCGCGGCCATTATCCTGAACCGTTATCGATTGGTCCTTATGTATCGTCACGTCGATTTTTGTACAAAATTTGGCAAGATGCTCATCGACGGCATTATCGACAATTTCCCAAATCAAATGGTGCAAACCCGAAGTGCTTGTACTGCCTATGTACATTCCCGGTCTTTTGCGGACCGCCACAAGTCCTTCGAGTACTTGTATATCATCGGCGCCGTAGTCCGTGCGCTCGGTGGTGGAGTCGGTAAACAAATCTACCTGTTCCGTCATCGAAGCCCCCCCTTTACTCCTGAAGCTCTAGTTCTATTGTGCATTATAACATCTCGTTGTGTTAGTTCAATATATCTTTTTTCGTGAAAACCGTAAAGGATACGATAATAGATACGAATCCCCAAACGGTCAAAACCATTAAAGAAAACGGTAAATCCATGCCCTTTATCGGCGGCAGACTGCCCGTTAAATAGTCGGTCAAACGCAAATTGACCATAAATAAATATTTTGCCGTCTCCCAAGAGGATACCATATTTGTCAAGATGGTGCCGGAGATCAGCACGGCCAGCATAAGTCCCATTCCCGCGGCGGTGCTGCGGATTAGCACGGAAACCATCAAGGACATGACAGCTACAATGATCGCCGCATACCACACCAGGCCGAACTCCATGATTAAGTACAGCCATTGCTGCACCGGCCGAACGTAGGAGGTGTCCACCTCGGATCCGACAATTTTAAAGCCGAAAAATACAGGCATGTCCCAGCCGCCGTAGCCAAACACAATGCCTGAAATCAAATAACAAAGCAGTGCGGTACAGGTAACAACCAGCGATGTAAATAAAACTAAACTGATCAGCTTGCTCAGCAAGATTTTCCATCTTCCGACGGGCCTTGTCAAGAGAAGCTTTATCGTACCCGTCGAATGCTCGGAGGACACGAGGTCTGAGGCGATAACCATAACCATGAGCGGAATGAACAGCCCCACTGCGTTTTTAATAAATTCTCTTGTAAAGGTTACCCCGTTTGGCGACGCCGGATTCACATCTTTATCCAAGTAGTATTGAGCGAGCATAACTTCAACCTTGCGGAACTGCTTCCATTCTTCCGGAACACGCGCGCTTCCGATGCTTCTCGTATAGTCGACAATCTTCTGCCTTTGCTCCGCCCGCCAGTCGGTAGTACCGAACTGCTTAAGATTATTCTGGGATACTTTCAGCTGGGCATAAGTAAACATCGGGATGAGGGCGGCCAAGATGAGCAGCACGACTAACAGCCGCTTCTTTTTTATAATTTTGATACATTCGTTTTTCACTAACGGATATACGCTAACCAATACGTTTCCCCTCCGTTAAGCTTAAGAATAAATCCTCGAGCGTCGGGCTTTTCGTTTCGACCCCGTACAGCTGGATACCGGCTTCTACCATAGCACGTGTCAATGCAGGAATGTCATCGGGATTCAGCTGCGTAATAATATCGTGTACAGCCGCATCTTCTCCGCCCGTCTCTTCCTGCTTCAGAACGATTTCCAGCACCTGAATATCCGGCTTCGCTTCCAGCAGCTGAACGGCCTTCACTACCGGCGCTACACGCCAAATCACACGGCTTGCCGACTCATCGATCAGTGACTCTACCGCGCCGACCTTGATGACCTCCCCGTGCGTAATGATCGCTACCCGATCGCACATCTGTTGGATTTCACTCAGCAGGTGGCTTGAAACGAACAAGCTTAAGCCTGTTTGAGCCAGCTTCTTGATAAATTCCCGCATCTCCTTGATCCCCTGAGGATCAAGACCGTTCGTGGGCTCGTCGAGTATCAGCAGCTTCGGACGGTTCAGCAGCGCCTGGGCGATTCCAAGCCGTTGACGCATCCCGAGCGAGTAGGTTTTCACCTTATCGTGAATCCGCGCATCCATCCCGACAATATCGACCACTTCTTGAATCCTTTGTTCATCGATTCCAGGAAGCATCCGGGCAAAGTGCTCCAGGTTCTCCCATCCGCTTAGATAGGAGTAGAGCTCAGGGTTTTCAACGATACAACCGACATATTGGAGCGCTTCGTCATGATTTTTATGTACATCATGCCCGCATATCGTAATCGACCCCTCCGTCGGGGTGATGAGATCGACCAGCATGCGGATTGTCGTCGTTTTCCCCGAGCCGTTAGGGCCAAGAAACCCGAAGATTTCGCCTGCGTACACCTCAAACGAGATTCCTTTGATAATCTGCTTTTTCTTAATCGTTTTTTTGACATTATTGACTGACAGGACAACTTCCAGTTGGCTTCCCATTGCTCTGTTCTCTCCCTTATCTCATGGTCCGGTGATGCACTTTTGGCTATTTGACAATTTGGACGATTCGATCGGCTATCCGTTCATAGCCGTCCTGATTAGGGTGAAAATGATCCGTATACAAATATTTGTTGAGATTCAGCTCGAACAAATCCGCCGTAGGGACAACCACCATATGAGGATAGCGGTTCGCGATTTCGAATGCCGCCTGATTCCATTTTTGAATCAGCAGCGAGCCTTCTCTTTTCTCATCCAAATCAAGAAACGGATGGTATAGCCCGACATAGCAAACAATAGCATTCGGATTTTGCTTGGCGATCGTATCCAGAATCTGTTCTAGCCGCTTTAACGCTTCCGGCATTCTGTCCAGCGCGGCTTTAGGGTTAAAGCCCTCATCCTTCTGCCCCGTGAAAATCACTTGCCCGCCTTCGAACAAATCGTTGCCTCCCGCCGTTAACAGGATCAGATCGGCTTGGGCGATCGCGGTGCTCATGTCTTTTTTCGCTGCCATATCCTTCAAAATATCGCCGGTTCGAAATCCCGGTATGGCAAAATTATTGAGAATAAACACCGGCTTACCGAGCTGCTTCTCCAGCTTTTCCTTTGTTTGACCGACATAGCCTCTTCCCGATAAATCGCCGGTTCCCGCACTTAAGGAATCGCCTAAGGCGACGATTTGGATCTTATCCTTCGAAACAAGCGACGAGTCCTGGGGCTTGGCCGCCTCCTGCGGGGGTGCAGCCTCCGTCTGCTCTACCTTCTTTGGATAAATAATCTGGTTGATTGCATAAACAAAGCCAAATACGCACAGCAAAGTGGACAATAATGCGGCCAACCCGACGGTTCGCCACAAAAATCGAGTGGATAGCAAGACAACTTCTCCCCTTTACCAACATTCGACATATAAAAGTCGCTTTCATTTTAGAGTAGCGGTTTATGAGCAGATTTGCAAATGTGCGTCCCGTAAAAAGGTGATTCATGCGAACGCAATAGGTATAAGCCTTGCAGAGTTTCCGGAAACAGCAAAAAACCGGGAGATTTCCATCAAATCCCGGTTCCTGCATTCTATTATAACCCCAGGCTTCCCGCTTCAAACTACGTGTTGCCTGCATTTCTTTTCCGTTCCAACAACGTTAATCAGATAGTTTCCCGAGATATTTTAACGGATTTTGCTGTACGTCACCTTTCCGCACCTCAAA
Source organism: Paenibacillus sp. OAS669 (assembly GCF_014873645.1). Lineage (NCBI taxonomy): Bacteria > Bacillati > Bacillota > Bacilli > Caryophanales > Paenibacillaceae > Paenibacillus > Paenibacillus sp. OAS669. Next base: position 16,099 of record NZ_JADBDR010000002.1, on the reverse strand, counting down.
GTGCAGATGGACCCCCGTTGCATTCCCCGTACTTCCCATGATTCCGATTTTTTCGCCTTTTTGCACGTTTTCCCCTTCTGTAACCGCTAGTTTGCTTAGATGCCCGTATAACGTGCTGTATCCGTTCTGATGATCGAGGATGATGCAGTTGCCATACCCGGTCTTCCATCCGGCAAAGCTGACAGTCCCATAGTCTGCCGCCATAATGTTCGACTGTTCGGATACCATATCCGTGCCCGGGTGAAACGAGCCCCACCTTTGACCATAGTCACTGGTCAGCTTGGGACGATAAACCGGCCATATGAACGTACCGGTGCCAACTCCCGGAATGATTTTCGTCCCTTTCTTCACCACGGCTTTCTTGGCCGGCTGAATCGTTTTTTCCCCGGAAAGACTCTCCCCAACAAGCTCGCCGTTAATTTTGGTGATCAGGTAGCTTTTCTCCATTAAACCGTTTTCACCAATCTCCAGCGTCTCCTGGTTTCCGGCTTTCATGGTGCTATCCTCTATGTACTCAATATCATAAGGTACATCGATCGTTTCGACATGCCGCTCAACCGTTTTTACGGCAAGCAAAGGCTGAAGTACCGTAAGATTCAGCACGTCTCCGACATGAATAACTGAATTTTTGATAAACGGGTTGTTATCATAGATTACTTTCTGGCTGATATGGAACTTATACGCGATGCAAGACACACAGTCCCCGCGTTGAACGGTATATTGAATCGGCTGGGCACCTCCCGTTTCGATGGCCGCAAGCAGCTCGTCACTGTTCGCGACTTCTTCGGGCCGGATTTCCAGCTTCGCCAGCTCCACCTGTTGAACAAACTCTACGGATTGGAGATTCGACGCAGAGTCAGGGGACACAAATTTAGTTTTATACCGGTTCAGCAGCGCGTTCACAGCCTCCTCATCCTTTAAAACGCCAAGAGGCTTGCCGTCGATAAGAATCTGAACGCCGCTTGTCCGAACGGTCGCTCTTTGTTCGAGCTTCTCCAATACCTGCGCATTATCAAATGCCGCCTTGTATTCGCGTTCCCGGACATAATGAATATCTCCGATACGAAGCTCCGTCTGCACGGCAGGAAACGAGAGCCTGGCCTGCTCCTGCTTCCGGAGCAGCCAGTCGCGGACGACGTCCGTCGAATCAACGGCTCCGATTCTTTCCGTTCCTACAAAAACTTGATAACGAGTTACCATATGGTTCAGCATATAGACATAAGCAGAGGACAAAAATATAATGAGCACCGTCATAAAGCTAAAGCCGACGACCAACCATTTATTCTTCCAGCCTACTATGTAATCCACATGTACCTCCCGCAATCAGGTTTTGAAATGTCCACCTCCCTATCCTATTCCTGACGCTCGTCAAATAGCACAAAAAAGGCACCTTGTAGGGTGCCTTCCTCGTTATCCGACCTCGCGCAGGAAACGATACTGCGCTTGAATCAAGCCGTAGTAGATGCCTTTTTGCTTCATCAATTCCTCATGATTGCCCTGCTCCATAATGTTCCCATGATCGAGAACGACGATATGATCGGCATTGCGGATTGTCGATAACCGATGCGCGATAATGAAGGAGGTTCTACCGGCCAGCAGCGTCTTCAGTGCCTCCTGGATTTTCAGCTCGGTCTCCGTGTCGATACTTGCGGTCGCCTCATCCAATATCAGCACGCGGGGATCTGCGAGCAGCGCCCTGGCAAAGGAAATTAACTGCCTTTGACCCATTGACAGCACGTTGCCGCGCTCCTGTACTTCCGTATCGTAGCCTTGAGGCAGGTTAACGATAAAATCATGCGCCCGGACGGCTTTAGCCACGAATTCGATCTCTTCATCCGTCGCGTCTAAACGTCCGAAACGAATATTATCTTTAATCGTTCCCGAGAAAATAAAGGTATCCTGAAGCACAATCCCCACCTGGGATCTCAGGCTGGAAATCGCGACATCCCTGATATCATGGCCGTCTATCGTAATAGACCCTCCAGTGACATCGTAAAAACGGCAGAGCAAGTTGATAATCGTACTTTTACCGGATCCGGTATGGCCGACGAGCGCTATGGATTGGCCTGCTTTAACGCTGAGATCGATGCCTTTGAGCGCAAGTCTGCCCGGCTCATACTCGAATTCGACTTTTTTAAGCTCAATATCCCCTTGAACTCGTGGTAGTACTTTAGCCTCTTGCGCTTCTTCCACATTCGGCTTTTCATCGATGAATTCAAAGATCCGCTCGGAGGAGGCCATCGCAATCAGCATTTGGGAATACATTTGTCCAAGCCGGTTGATAGGCTCCCAAAAGTGCCCGATATAAGTTGCAAAAGCTACCAGCAAGCCTACCGTAATCTCCCCTTGTTGAATCAAATGAGCACCATACCAGAACAAAATACAATAGCCGATGGCTCCCGTCACTTCAATAATCGGGTTGAACGACTGGTTTAAGGTCGAAGCCCGGTTCCAGGATTTATGGTTGTCAAGATTCATGTTATCGAAGAATGCGATATTTTCCTTTTCCTGCGTAAAGGCTTGCGTTACCTTGATGCCTTGAATACATTCGTTCAAATGCGCGTTGATTCTCGATTGCTTCGTCTGCACAACCTGCCAGGAACGGCGGATATGGACGCGAAGCTTCGTCGAGATGACGAACATGATCGGAACGGTAACAATGATCGCGGTGCCCAGCTTAATGTTATAGAACAGGAGAATCACGATAATACCAATAAGCTGAACACAGTCAATAAGCAGGTTGACAACCCCGTTTGTAAACAAATCCTGCAGGGAGTTGACATAGTTCGTAATCCTTACCAGAATCGAGCCTGCCGGCCATTTATCGAAAAATTTGAAGGAGAGCTTCTGTACATGACTGAACAAATCATGTCTCAAATCATAGATGACCTTTTGCCCTATCATGTTGGTGTAACGAATGCGGTAATTGTTGGCGGCCCACTGAATCAGATACAGCGCCAGCATCCCGCTCACACACAGCAGAAGCAGCTTCGTGTTTCCTTCACGCAGCGCATGGTCGATCGCGTACGCGATCAGCAGCGGATTTAGCAGCTTGGTAAGGGCGCCTACGATCATCATCGTAATGATAACGGGAAGAATTTGCTTCGAATAGGGCTTTATGTACTGACTGAGCCGCTTCACCTGGACCCAGTCGAATTCTTTATCTAACTGTTCGTCGTCCTGATAGACAAACCTTTGACCTTCCTGCCCAGTCGGGTTAGCCTTTGCGGTCGCCGATTTTGCAGACTTGCTCACTGTGCGTACCCCCTCATTTTGACATGTCCTGCTGCTGCCACCTGATTTGCGGCCTGCTGCGGCTCAGGTTGACCTTGTGCGTCCTTTGCTGCGAATGGTTCTTCCGATTCATCGGGATGATCGGCGAATTGGATATGGTACGTATCCAGATAAGGACCTTCCTGCTGCATTAATTGTTCATGTGTGCCTCTCTGCACGATACGTCCCTGATCCAGTACGAGGATTTCATCCGCATGACGCAGCGAAGAGATACGATGGGCAATGATGAATGTCGTCCGGCCTTTCATCACTTCCTGGAAGCCTTGCTGGATCTCATGCTCCGTCTCCATATCCACCGCGCTCGTGGCATCGTCGAGGATCAAAATTTTTGGATTTTTGAGCAGGGCCCTCGCAATAGCGATCCGCTGCTTCTGCCCGCCGGAAAGTCCCAGTCCGCGTTCACCAACAATAGTATCGTAGCCGAGGGGCAGCTCCATAATGAAATCATGGGCCTTTGCCAGCTTGGCAGCGTGAATGATTTGATCCATCGATACATTTTTTACGCCATAAGCGATATTATTGCGAATCGTCGACGAGAAGAGGAATGTCTCTTGGAACACGATGGCCATCTGGTCACGCAGGCTTTCCAAGGTAACATCGCGAATATCCCGTCCGTCCAGCGTTATGCGCCCTTCCTTGACGTTATAAGCGCGAAGCAGCAGCTGAATGACCGTTGATTTCCCTGAACCCGTCCCCCCCAGCAGGCCGATAACAGAACCGGCAGGAGCATCCAGCTCAAAATTTTGCAGTGCCGGCTGTTTATCCGTATAAGCGAACGTTACGTTCTCAAAATGCACATGTCCGCTTACTTGCTCCGAAGTCAGGGCAATAGCGTTGTCCTTATCCTTCACGTGGACGTATTGGTGCAGGATTTCGAGGATCCGCTCCCCAGCCGCCTTGGATTGGGTAAAGTTATTAATATGGAATCCGATTCCCCACATGGGACCAATGATGTACCAAATTAAGCTGAAGCAGGCAACAAGCTCGCCAAGCGAGATTGAATGGTTGATGACCATCATGCCGCCGATCCCTAACAGGACGACGACGCTCATATTGGCAAACAGCTCCATTAAAGGAAAGTACTTTGCCCAAATTCCCGAAGTCGTTACGTTATTTACCTTGTATTCCTCGTTTCGCTCCGAGAACTTGTCGATTTCATGAGGCTCGCGGGCAAACGATTTCACGGTACGAACCCCTGTAATATTTTCCTGAACGGAGGTTGTCATGGAGCTCATCGATTTTCGAATCGAACGAAACGCCGGATGAATCTTGCCTTCAAACCGGATCGCGGTAAAAACGAGAAACGGCATAAAGACCATCGTAACGAGAGTCAGCTTCCAGTTGATCGTCATCATCATAATCGTCCCGAAGGTAAACATCATGAAAACGTTTAAAATTTGCACGAAGCCGAATCCGACAAAATCCCTTACCGCTTGCAAATCCGCCGTCAGACGAGACATCAAATCCCCTGTACGGGCTTTGTCGTAGTACTGAAACGACAAATACTGCAGCTTCTTGTACAGCGCATTCCTAAGATTAAATGCGGTCTTGTTCCCTAATTTCCCGCTGCTCATGCCGTGAAGAAATTGAAACAGCGCCTTACAGCTTACGACCCCGACAACCAGCAAAGACAAGTACGGCACCACGGAAAAATTTTTCTTCGCAATCACATCGTCAATCAAATAACGAAGCAGATTCGGATAGACCAAACCAAGCGCCGTTGCGGTCATTAATGAGAAGATCGATGCGAACAGATACTTCTTCTCTGACCAGTAAAACTCCTTTAACTGCCTAAAGACTTCCATGGTGTCCCCCTCCATTAGCAGCACTAAAGGCCGCTTTAAGCAAAAATTGCTTTCGAGGCAGTTAGTTTCTGCGTTCGAAAGCGTTCGCTTTTTTGAATATTATCATCATCCCTGGGGTACAGCAACATCCAATGCTGTCATAAATCTCCTTAACGGGAGAAAATAACGCATTTCCTCACAAAATGCCAGAACAATCCACTTATATCATAGGATTATTGGCATATCTCGCCAAATGAAAACCCTTTCAACAAAACAGGCAAAATCGGCTGTCCTGACTTGGACAACCGATTTCTTCCACCGCTTTGAAAAAAGATAATGTTTCATTATAACCGTTTTTTACCCGAGTATTTGCTGCAGGCGTCCCAGCTTCTGATGCAGCTCGCCGATATCGATTTGCATCTCCAAAGCGGCCAATTGGCCTTCAGCATACTCTGTCAGCTCCTGCTGCAGCTGAGCAGACATATCCTTATACCAAGCCTGAAGCTGCTCCTGATAGAAAAGCTCCAGCCGATCCGATTGCCGCTGCACATAGCCCGTTAACGGATCATTCAACCTGGCTTCAAGCTCGGTACGTAACTTCTGTTTGCCGTCTCCCTCGAAGAAATGCTTCGCATTCTTATAGAAGCCGGACAGCCACTTCACCGTAACCGCTTCTTGCGCGCCAAATGGCTCGGTTTCCTCAAGCGGCGTGAAAGTATGCGGCTCATAAGCCGATGGCTGGAAATCCGCAAGATCCGCTCCGAAGGACTGCATCCACTGTTCTCTCCGCTTCTTTGCGGTTTTGTTGATCGAATTCTCAACCCGCAAGGTCGTAGCGAGAATTTCCTGGGACAGGTCAAAGGAAATCATGCGGCGCAGATCGTCCCATGCCGCTTGAATCAGGCTCTTCACATCCTTGCCTTCTTCGGCAAAGACGGAAGGATTGAAGGCCAGATTAAACAGCTCTCCGAACCGGAACACTTCGCGCTGCTTCACGTAGTAGAGCAGCTCCTCAATTTCCTTGCGAAGCTCCCGTTCCTCCGGCTCTGTCGAGATTCCTTGCAGGAGCTGCACAGCTTCATCCAACGCCTGACGAATGGCGCGGGCCTTGCTCTGCCGCTCCGATTCGTCGGATTGGGCACTGACGATCCACTGCTTTAACACATCGGCAGCCCGGTTCAGATCACCATGGCCGGATCGGATCGCAATCTCTGTAAGCTCTTCGAGCGAGAAACGGACAAAATCTGTCTCGAACGCTGCGATGCCGGAGGCTTGAATGGTTTCGTCGCTCCGCTGCAGCTTGCCTTCCAAAGCGTAATAGCTTGATAAAGGATAAATTCGCGGATGTCGAATTCCGTGCTGCTGCAAATTGCTCTCCACATGAGCAACCACGCCTTCCAGCTCCTCGGCCGACGATGCAAGATCAGCTGCGTTGACGATAAAGAACATTTTATCCAGCTCAAAGCTATCCTTTACCCGGCCCAGCTGAAGCAAAAATTCCTTATCCGCATGCGAGAATGCATGATTATAATAAGTCACGAACAGAATGGCATCCGCGTTCTTGATATAGTTAAAGGCAACGCCCGTATGGCGCGCATTGATGGAATCCGCCCCAGGCGTATCCACCAGAACAATCCCCTGATCGGTCAAAGGATTGGAATAATACAGCTCAATCAAATCGACAAAGCATGATTTGGATTCATCTGCGGCATAATGGCCGAATTGCTCGGCATCTACCTTCAGCTCGCCACCAATGTCCTGCTCTACCGCCGACCAGCCCCGTTCTACGGCCTTCAAGAACGTATAATGAGGCTTACCCTTGGCTGATACCTGATCCGCCGATAAACGATGAATCGCTTTTAACGCGTCCTGAAAATCCGTGGTCGGTATGCCGAGCACTTCCAGCGAATACCGGACATCGTCCGTCAGACGCTCCATCGATTTCATCTTGACTTTGGCCGTTCCGTGCGGCCAGCCGTTTTCCGGCTCCGGCGGCATGATTTTGTTAATAGCCGCGGTGGTCGGATTTGGAGACACCGGCAAAATCCGCTCGCCGATCAGCGCGTTGGCGAACGAGGATTTGCCCGCGCTGAACGCGCCGAACAGCGCGATCGTGAAGCGATTGTTCTCAAGCCGCTCCGCCTTCTCCTGCAAGGAGCGGCAAATGCTCTGCAGCTGCGAGAGGCCCGCTAGCTCGCGCGCTCCGTCCGCGAGCTTAGCCGCAGCCTCGCGCAAGCGGGCGCGATGCCCGCCCTGCGTGAGCGGAGCAGCGCCGGTGCGCGCGTTGCGGTTCGCCGCGACGGCCACCGCCGCGAGCGCATCGCTCGCAGCAGCGCCGGCATCGCTGGCGGCCTGCGGCGCTGCAGGGGCGCCTGCGGCGACAGCGACAGCAGCCGCCGGGTCCGGCAGCTGCGGCGCAGAGGCATGCAGCGCGGCCAGAGGCGCCTGCAGTTGGGCTGCGTAAGCCTCTTCCGCTGCTGCAAGCCGCTCAAGCTCGCGCAGGCTGCCCAGGCGCCCCTCAAGCGCGTCGAGCTGTTCCTGCAGGCCGCCAATCTTCGGCTTCAGAGCCGCTGCCATAGCTTCCGTCAGCTCATCTACCAGATCAAACGCGCACTTACGGTATAGAAGCTTCACCTCGGATGCGATCTGCTTTGAATAATTTAAAGTATAGTCACCGCCGAAGCCGGCCGACTCGTTCACCTGCTCTGCAAACCATTGCGGTTCGATCTCCACGTGCAAACGCTCAACGATTTCTCTCACTTGATCTGCATGCAGCAAAGCCGTCGCATCAGCTGCCTTGGATAAGGTCTGCTGCAAATGGCGTTCCATCTGCGTGGCGATCTGATTGGAGAAATCACTGTGGAACGCATGCAATCTGCGCTCTATTTCCTTAGCCGTTTTCGCAGCTCCCGCGAAAAATCCCACTTTAAATCCAGGCTTGCGGCTCTGTAAATATTCGTGAGCCAAATCGCGCGTAATCGCAGGCGTAATATTGGCGTTATCCAATATATGCCCAATCTCTTTGCGCAGGGAGGTCCGCAGCGCTTCCGGCTTCGCCTCTGCTTCAGCCAGCTCCTTGCTCAAATCCGCCCATTGCTGCTGCGCATTCCCGGATTCCTCATCCGCGGCCAATTGAGCGCGCAGCTGCTCCTTGACCGGCTCATTGCGCTCGGCCATCTTGCGAGCATGCTCCGAGGCCAAATGCTTCGCTGATTTTTCCAGGCTAAGTGCCGATAGGGGCTTATGGCTTTCGATCAGCTTGCCAAGAAGCCAATCCAGCTTCCCCCATTCGCTGTGCGGGTGGTTCGAAACCTTAACCGAAGTATATAAAATTCCATCCGGCTGAATGTGCCAATTCGCAAAAGCTTCCTTGACTCCCGCTCTATAAGTCTCGAACGAAAGCTCCTGATCCCTGTGTTTATCTACTTGATTAATCAGCAAATAAAGCGGTTTGCCCCACTCTTTCATTTTCTTCGTGAAGGCGAAGTTAATCTCCGATTGGACGTGGTTATAATCCATCACGTAGAATACAACGTCAGCCAAATGCAGCGCCGACTCCGTAGCCAGCTGGTGCGCATCATCCGTCGAATCTATTCCCGGCGTGTCCAACAAAGCCGCATGCTCTCCCAGGAACGGAATCGGATAGCGAAGGTTAACCGTTTCAATATCCTCGCCATTTTTGCAGTATGCGCCGAGATCTGCAAGCGGGACCGTTTGCACTTTAGGCTCGGCATCATCCGCCGCTCTGTGAACAACTCTGGCGCCGGATTCCCCATTGGTAATGGACACAATGTTGGCGCTGGTAGGAATCGGACTTGAAGGAAGCAGCTGATGTCCGCAAAGCTTATTGATCAAGCTCGATTTGCCCGCCGAGAAATGTCCGCAAAACGCTATATAGAAGCTGCCGCTTTGTGCTTTTTGCAGCAGCTGTTTGATCTTCTTCCCGTTCTCTGCATCCTTCTCTTTCTCTACCTGCTCAAGCAGTGCACGAATGGTGCTCTCCATCTTATCCCCAACAACCGTCAAATTGCTCATTCCATTCTCCCCGTATCTCTTTAGTCTACCGTCCTTAATCGCCTTATTTGTTTACAGCATATTTTCCTCCGTGCGATAAGGTTCGTCGTTCAGCATTTCCCAATCAACAAAAAAAACCGAATTTCTTCGGTTTTTAGTGTACCACACTTTCGTTAACAGGAATAAAAATTTCAAACAAATTGCGATGCTGCAAGATCGTAATATCTTTATCCTTCACTTTCATCACGACAACTTCCGGCTTTGTTTTCATGCGGTCCAAATAGTTATCAGGAACGTCTCCAGATTCCATTACCGTTACGCCTTCCACTTGCTTCTCTTCATTTTCGGCCAATGGCGTTTTCAATATTTCTTCATAGATGTCAGAGAACACTTCGAAATTGCTTGTATAAACCGATATGCACTTCATAATAATCCCATCCTTATTGTTTGCTGTGGTAAAGATTGCTACTGTATAGGTTTCCTACGACTACCGGATTTCATACGTTTTTTTCCTTCACGGCATGCATCAGCCAGTGGACAGCTATCGCATTGCGGGTTTTGTGCCTTGCAGTGATATCTTCCGAAAAATATGAGCCTATGATGGGTCAATGTCCATTCATCACGCGGAACCAGCTTCATCAGCTTTTTTTCCACTTCAAGAACCGAATCATTCCAATTCGCCATGCCCAGACGCTTAGACACGCGTTCGACATGGGTATCAACTGCAATGGCGGGAACACCGAAAGCATTGGATACAACCACATTAGCCGTTTTGCGGCCAACGCCAGGAAGCTCGACCAGCTGCTCGTGCAGCTCAGGTACTTCACCGCCGTACTTGTCCAATAAAATGGCGCACAACGCCTGAATGTTTTTCGCCTTATTTCGGAACAACCCGATTCTGCGAATATCCTGCTCCAGCTCTTCTATGGGAACGGCAAGATAATCCTCGGGCCGCTTGTACTTTTGAAACAAATCAGCAGTCACTTTATTGACAGTTTCATCCGTACATTGCGCCGACAAGAGTACGGCGATAGTCAGCTCGAATGGATTGGAGTGATTAAGCTCGCAATGGGCATCCGGAAACATCTCGGCGATCGTATCTAGAATGCTGCGAACCTGCTTTTTGTTCATAGTTACAAGCTACCTCTTTCTAGTAGTATAAAATTCAGTTTACCGAAACATGAGTAAGGAATCAATGACTTCATCCGACAAAATGCGAACATTTCTAGAAAATTTACAAAAAAATTAGTCAGGAAAACAGAAAAAACCGTCAAAGGGAAGATCATTAAAGGCTTCTCCCCTTTAGACGGTGCTCTCTTAAACTAAGTTCCTTTGTTTTAGCAATAGGTAACCTTATTTTTCCATTTCGTAAATTTTATCATCCAGCACATAAATCGTTACTTCATCATTTTCAGCAAATGAACCCGGAGCAACTGTAGTGGTACCTTGATGCAGATAGGCCTTTGCATAAAAATTGTAGTTTGTCTTCTCGTTGGAGCTGCCCGGCTTCAGCTGCATCAGGTTCAGAACCGATTCGTAGGATGCTACCTTGCGTTTTGAAGCTGTGGCTTTCGAGATAATCAGCTGATCATTGGCATCTTTAATGATCTCCACCCGATCATTAATTTTAATCGAGTTCAAATCTGCAGAAGCCGTTCCGTTTTGATTAATGACGAACTTTTTACCGACTGGCAAGACCTGAACACCGCTGTAATAATCTTGTACGGTAATCGTTCCCGAACCAGCATCTACGCCGGTTACTTTACCGCGAACGGTATTCAGCATTTCTACGCTTTCCAGCTTTTTGCCCGTATAGGCTACTTTGATGTATTCATCGATAAGAATATCCTCAAAGCTATGGGTGGCTTTTCCCGGATTTACGATTTTATCATTATTATCAACTGTGAATACAAGCAGTCCGCCGCTCTCGTCTTTCACGCTTAATTGTCTTTCTGTCTTATTGCTGATCAGCGTTTTATATACAGCCGTTTTCTTCACTTGGATGAGTGTAATGAGATCTTGATCCCGGTTCAAAGTGCCGACAACATTGTCGCCAACCTTCAGATCCTTTATTGTCGCTCCCGGCTTGGCCAGAGATTCAACTCCAATAACAGTCATCAAGCCAAAGGTTACATTTTGGCCTCCCGGAGCACGCAAAGTAATTTGGTTAGCCTCCGAATTGATTTGGGTCACTGTGCCTTCCGCGTTCATGGCATATTTAATGCTCACAATCTTATCCTTGGATACCTTGAGATCCACCTTCGTACCCTTGGTCTTAACGAACTTATCCGCAAAATCAGCCAGGTTCATCGGAGCATCCCAATAACTGATTCCCGTTTGATCGGTCATTCTATAAGCATAAGGAGTACCATTGTCATCGGTAACAGTCAAGAGCTTTGTCTCCGCATCGTAGTTGACAATTTTGGCGAAGGCCAGCTGCTTGATGGATCGGCTTGTCACCGAAACTTTCACGACCTTATCATTCACCAGATCGAGCTTAAGCGTATCCCCTACTTCAAGATCAAAGAGACCTGCACTGCCTAGTCCGTCGATGGATACGATGGCATTATCCGCGATATAGTAAGCGCCTAGCGAGTTGTCCTGCTTATTAATCGTCAGTATTTTTTTATCGTCGCTTACGCTGGTCATAGTACCTTCGACAGAGCTTCCAACGTCAGCCTGCTGGTTGACCTTTAAGCCAACGATTTCATTATTTTTAATCTCATAGGAAACAACATCTCCGACACGAACCTTGGACAAATCCCCGGATGCTCCGCCTGCTAGAGTAATTGCCAGTTTTACGCTGAAGGGGAAGGTTTCGTTTTGCCCGGTCGTTTGTTCCATGAACGTAATGGTGCTGGCATTTTTGTCAATGCTTACGATAGAGCCGGATGCATTTTTGCTGATCGGAACCTGCTTAACAATGATTTTGGAATATTTGGCATTAGGAATGAGAAGATTGCGTTTCAGCTCGACAATACTTCCGATAGGAATAGAGCTCAGGCTTAGACCGCCCCCGTCTTTATCGGTAACCGTGACATTCTGCTCCAGTTCCTTCAGGTCCTTGTTACTGCCCTGGGCGATGGAAACCATCATCTTAGGAATGTATAGCTGATCCAGCGTTCCCTCGTAAGATTCCATTTGTTCCGCATCATTCGTGAGCTCTACATAGGCCGCATTCCCTTGGGATTGAATGACGTACACTTCATTCGTTTCTTTCAATTGCGTTGACGGGATTCGGCTATCGTCCTTGGCATTATAGAAAGCCGTGTCGGTAGAAACCGTATATTCCGTCGTCTTGCCCTTCTTATCAAGAATCGTCATCTTGCGATCCTTCAAGCTCATCATATAACCGATCACGACGCGATCGGAGCGAGTCGTCAGCTCTTTATCCGCTCTGCTCAGGAAGGTTGCCATTTGAGCGCGGGTTACATTGCCTTTCGGCTGGAAGTTATTGTCGTCTACTCCATTGACAATACCCAGGCTTACCGCCGCGTTGATATAACCGACTGCCCAGGAAGACATATCCTTCGAGTCACTGAATATGGATGGGTCTGCATTTTTTTGTTTTGCCAGGTCCTGCTTGTTGATGGCGCGTATAACAAGCTTGGCTACCCACTCGCGTGTCGCGGGACGGGAACCCCATGCCGTCTTGGAATTGGATCCGGATGCCTCCGTTTCCTCTTTCACGTCGAGAAGCTCTTTATCGAATGCATAGGCTATGTATGGCTTGGCGTAGCTTTGATCAAGAGTGACAGGCAGGATAGTCTCGGTTTTATTCTTCAACGCCTCATCCTCAAGACCCATCATGCGAATTGCCATAATGACAACGTCTTGCTGGGAGACTTGGGTGTCCGGGCTGAATTTGCCTTTATCCACACCTTGAATGATTCCTAATGCGGCCAATTTCGTTATATGCTTGATCGCCCAGTGATCGTTGCTGACATCCGTGAATGCCGAGCTCGCCGTAGTTGTAACCGTGCTGTTCGACTTGACTGGTTCCGCAGCGTATACAGGACTGCTGGCAAGTACAGATAAGGCTATTAATCCCGCGGCTACTTTTTTCGTATGCTTTTGCTTGTTGCTCATGTGTTTGCTCCTCTCGGTTAACTGATATGCGAAGCCCCCGAAAAAAGCGCGGTTAACCGCGCTTCATCGGATGCGGAAGCTCCATATGTCCCATTAAACTATCAACGGCTTTGCCGTCGAGTAATATATCCAAATTTTGAATCTCTGAAAATTGAAATAAAGTTTTTTTCAAAGCCTGCAGCACCAAATCTTCTCCGCCTGCACCTAATCTGGATTCCGGCGCCATAGACAAATCTACGGTTAACGTCTGGTCCTTCAACGAAACCGTATGGAACGTAAAGCCCTTCAACAACGCAATCCTTTTGCTGTCGGGACTTGTGGTCAAGGCTTTTAGAGCAGAAACATATTTCTCGTTATTGTCTTTATACGAAATAGTGCTCTCTTGCTCTACCAGCTGCTCGCCGTTTTCATCACCGAAATAGACTTTAATCTTTGTCTGCTTCGTCTCGGCTCCCGGAGCCGGTGACTGAACGGCAGCCATGCCGGCCTTGGAATCGCCGGAAGCATTCGGGGATGGCTTGGCTTGTCCGCAGGCGGACAATAAAACTACTAACGATAAACCGACTAGGGCGCCGTGTAGGTACCGTCTCTGCATCGCTATCCTCTCCTTAGTCGATATTCAACTGCTGTTTGATAGCAGCAACGATAGACGCGGCAACCTGATCCTGAAATTCCTCTTGGAACATAGCTGCTTCTTCCGAACGGTTGGTCAAAAAGCCAATTTCCAGCAGAAGTGAAGGCATGGTCGTGTTCTTCACAACATAGAAATTGTTCTGCTTCACCTTGCGGTCGGGAAATTGCGTAGATTTCAGCAATTGCTCATGCATGATTTTGGCAAAAGGCAAGCTTTGCTCGGTATAATAATAGGTTTCTGTACCTGCAACAGATTCTTTTCCCGCAGAATTGGCATGAATCGCAACGAATAGATCCGCCTTCATCTCATTGGCAAATGAGACCCGGTCCGCCAGCTCCACGAACGTGTCGTCCTCGCGTGTCATAACGGGCTCAATCTTGGATTCCTTCTCCAATAACTTGTTCACTTTCTTGCTAAGAGATAATACGAAATCCTTCTCATGGCGTTTCGTGACGGAGACTGCTCCCGTATCCTTTCCTCCATGTCCAGGGTCTATGACCACCTTGTACTTATCCTTGGCCTGTGACAATGTCCATGTCAGCTGATTCGGTGTTTTGGCAGAAGACAGCTTGAAATCTACTTTTTTAAATAAATCTATTATTATTCTAACGATAGACGATTCTTTTGAAAATAGCAAATATCGTACCTGCGAGACATTATTTTCATTCCCTTTGATGGTACCCTCGCCTTTTTCGTTCAGCTTCAGGGATGGATCCAATTGGCTGTACGGGATATCGATAACAATCTGGTTCGGATTAGACATTCTGGTTACGTTAGGCTGGCTCTCCGCCCCGCTTGTTTTGACGACGAACTGGTCTCCTTGAAGCGTAATGGAGCGAACGGTTGTCACAGGCTCCTTGGCTTTTTCTCCTGGCTTAGCCTGACCGGTTTCCTGGGAACCGGATGAGCCGGTTTTATCCGAAGAAGCGGCTGTTTCTTTGCCGGTAGAAGCCCCACTGTTCTTGTCCTTATCCGATGGCTTATCTTTCGATGCATCCCCCTCGCTGGCTTTATCGCCAGGTTTGGCGGCCGGTTTATCCCCCGGTTCATTCGAAAGCTTGCCGTTTACGACCGGCTGCTTGGAGCTATCGCCCGGTGCAGCCACTGCGCCTGAATCCGGCTTAGTTTCTCCACCCTCTACAGGGGATGAAACAACCTCCTTCACGTCCTCATCGGCCTGAAATAAAAATACCGAGCGCGTCAGCTCATCCCATGTGACCTTGACCCCGAGCTGCTCGCTGACAAAACGAAGAGGCAGCATCGTATTGCCGTCAATGATCATGGGTGCGGCTTCAAGTTTAAAGCTCTTGTTGTTCACCAAAGCATCCTGCTTATCTATAAACAGTTGGATATTGGTGCCTGACTTATCTACGGTGACTTTGCGGTTCTTTCCGTCCCACTGGACTTTGGCTCCTGTAGATTCCGCGATAATCCGAACAGGGACGATCGTATTATCCTTTACGATTTGGGGAGCTACTTCCGCCGCGAGCTGCTTACCGTTCAGGTACAGCTGGATCTTGGGTACGGCGGCAAATGCCATCATCGGAAAAGCAAGCAGAGAGACCAGCAAAAAAGACATCAACGTAGTTATTACTCTCATCATACACCTCAGTTTATGTATATAAATTTTTTGTAACGATAGATTCTATTATGACATAAATGATCTCATTATGGCGAAACTTACCATAATTATAGACTTAAAAAAGGGGAAAAAGTTGCGAGAATTGATAGATTTCCCCTTAATCCTCCGCATTTCTTGCCAACAATGAACCTTTATGGAAAACGATGTAAAACAATCCCGTTTCTAGAGTAAAGGGCAGATAAATTTCTGCCCCTCCTCATCAAACCGTACGTGAGGTTTTCCCTCATACGGCTTTCCGATGTTCGTCATTCATGTGCATGCAGATCACAGTAGCGTCTTTAATCCATGAAGCTTCGTCATGTACTTCATTTCTTGAAATGAGCTCATCCATCTCGCTCGCTGTCTTTTCTTTGCGTACCATCTTGTGAACCGCTGAAGGATGTACCAGTCCAGCTTAGCCAGCTTTAACTGGCTGTAGGCGGTGTAGTAATAGTTTCGCCATCCTTGAATCTTTGGGTTTAGCCACGCCACATGCTCTTCCATGGATTTGGATCGCATGCCTGGCGGAGCTAATCGCTCTTTCACCACGCCCCGAATTCGTTCCTCTGCTTTCCGCGTTAGCCACTGTTGAGTGGTGTAGTAGACGCGTCCTTGCGACGTTTCTGCTTTCGTTTTCCGATGGTGCATGCCGAGAAAGTCGAA
>NZ_JADBDR010000001.1:1308716-1316634 GCF_014873645.1 Paenibacillus sp. OAS669 | reverse complement strand
CATGAATGACGAACATCGGAAAGCCGTATGAGGGAAAACCTCACGTACGGTTTGATGAGGAGGGGCAGAAATTTATCTGCCCTTTACTCTAGAACTATTTTCTAAGCTGATGATTATTCCAGGACCTAGATGGATTATACCTTGGGGCTAAATAGTTAAATCGTGTTTATTGCTGTAACGCCCGGATCGAGATACGTTTAAGGGGTTCCCCGGAACAGCAGGCGAAGCCTGGCAGGATGATTCCTTATTGAAAATGAAACGGGAGGTGATACAAGGCATTCGCGCATCCTGCACACGCCTGCAGCAGTTTAACCCCAAAAAGGAGGTAATTGTACGAATGAGATGGATGAAAAGAAAGTACGCCGCTCTCATGCTCGGCATATCGCTGATTGCGGCCATGATGATGCTCGGCACCGCCTCGGCCGCCACCCTATTCAGTGATAACTTCGAGGACGGGAATGCGGACGGCTGGACGACGCAGTATGGGACCTGGTCCGTTGTAAAGGACGGGGCATCATACGTGTACTATCAGTCCAGTACGGATGAGGGACGCGCCTCGGCTGGCAGCCAGAGCTGGACGGATTACAGCGTAACGGCCGACGTGAAGGTCGACAACTGGAACGGCTCCAATCGGACCTATGTTGCGGGCCGGTATAAGGACGGCAATAACTTTTATGCAGCATCCTTGTATAACAGCAGCGGAGGTACTTTGGAGATCCGCAAAAAAGTAAGCGGCTCTACAACAACTTTGGCCACAAAAACGAACTTCGGACTGGCGGCAGGCACATGGTATACGGTAAAACTTGAAATCATTGGAACTTCTATTAAAATGTATATTAACGGTACCTTGCAGTTGTCCGCCACGGATTCGAGTTTAACGTCTGGCGGGATTGGGCTGATCGCCTATAAAACAGTCTCGAAGTTTGATAACGTTTCCGTCTCGGACAGCTCGGCGTCGACACCAACTCCATCTCCAACGTCGACACCGACACCGACGCCGACGGCATCGCCGACACCAACGGCATCGCCGACACCAACGGCAACACCAACCGCGACGCCGACAACGGGCACGATTTATGTGGCGCCGAACGGTCTGGACAGCAACTCGGGAGCTATCGGCAGTCCGACGACACTTACTTCCGCGATTACGCGTGTAGCACCGGGCGGAACGATCTATTTGCGTGGAGGCACTTATGCTTACTCCACACAAATTACGATAGATCGCACGAACAGCGGTACGGCCAGCGCCAAGAAGCAAATCGTGGCTTACGGCTCCGAGAAGCCCGTGCTCGATTTCTCCTCTCAGCCTTATAACGCTTCCGACGTTTCGCAAAACGCCAGAGGCTTGCAAATCAACGGCAGCTATTGGGTTGTCAAGGGGCTGGAGATTAAAGGCTCTGCCGACAACGGCGTCTATGTCGCAGGCAATTATAATCGAATCGAAAACCTGGATATCCACAATAACAGGGATACAGGGCTGCAGCTAGGCAGATACGCTTCCTCGGCTGCCAAGAGCGAGTGGCCGAGCTACAACGAAATTATCAATACGTATTCACACGATAACTTTGATCCGGATAACGGGGAGGATGCGGACGGATTTGCTGCCAAGCTGACGGTCGGTCCAGGCAACGTATTTGATGGCTGCATCTCCGCCTACAATACGGATGACGGCTGGGATTTGTATACCAAGTCGGACACGGGAGCCATCAGTCCGGTAACCATCAAGAACAGCATCGCTCATCATAACGGTCAAACCTCGACCGGCAGCAGCACAAGCAACAGTGACGGAAACGGCTTCAAGCTGGGCGGAGAACAAATCGCCGTCAATCACATCGTCATCAATTCTGTAGCTTATCTCAACAAAAAGCACGGCTTTACGTATAACAGCAATCCGGGCTCGATAACGTTGAAAAACAATACGTCCTATAGCAACGGACAAAGCAATTTTGCATTTGACTCCGGTACGCATCAATTTACGAACAATTTGTCCTATAAGGGCGGTTCCAGCGACAAGACGAGCGGAACCGATGTGGACAGCTCGAACGTATGGTGGAAAAACAATAAAAGCACCAATGCCAAGGGCTTGGTTGCGGCAGATGATGATTTTGTCAGCCTGACGCCTACATTAACCCGCAATGCAGACGGTTCACCGAACCTGGGCAGCTTCCTGAAGCTCGCTTCCGGCAGCGACATGAAGGGAGCGGGAACGCCGAGCGGCACGAATATCGGTCGTAACTAAAGCAACGGGAGTAACATTCATTCACGCGTTCGGATGATACGGCTCATCCGAACGCCTGCTTTTGCAATAAGATGCGGCGATCAGGAACTACACTTGTAAATGGGGGGCGAAGGATATCAATACAACTTGGATTTATTGCATGCTCTTCATGCTGCTGTTTTTCCTGGTTTCCCGCTATGGGATGAGGAGGGGGACGATTCGCCGGGAAACAGCTCCGGCCCATGGAATCGTTATGGCGGTTCTGGGCGCAGGACTGGTGCTTCGGCTTGTGATTGCTTGGAACGTGTACGGGTATGACGCAGACGTCAATACGTTCAAGGCTTGGGCGGACCATGCCGCTTCCGCAGGACTGATGCGGTTCTATACTACCGATATGTTCGTCGACTATCCGCCGGGATATATTTATGTCTTATACATCATAGGAGTCATCCGCAGCGCGCTCCATATCTCATGGGATTCGTCATGGGCTCTGCTCCTTTTAAAAAGCCCCGCAATGCTCACCGATCTGCTGACTTCTTACCTCATCTTCCGATGGGGATCACGTCATGCAGGGGGCGCTGCGGCACTCGGGGCTGCCGTGTTGTACTTGCTGAATCCGGCGATTATCGTCAATTCGGCAGGATGGGGTCAGGTCGATTCCTTTTTCATGCTGTGGATGCTCCTGTTTATCGAGGCTGTCCTGGGCGGCAGACTGCGGCAGGCGTCCGCATATTATGCGGTGGCACTTCTGATTAAACCGCAAGCGCTGCTGTTTGCCCCGCTGCTCCTGCTGGTCTTCATCCGCAGAGGCAGCTGGAAATCTTTTCTTGCCAGCTTTGCAAGCGGCTTGGCTGTGTTCAGCCTGTTGGCGGCTCCCTTTCTTCTATTGAAGGGTCCGCTCTGGATCTTTAGCCTGTATTTCGGAACTTTATCATCCTATCCATACGCAAGCTTGAATGCGTACAATATTATGACCTTATTAGGGGGCAATTTCGCCCCGATCACGGATCAAGCGCTGTTCCTTACCTTTCAGTCATGGAGCGTCATCCTGATGGCCTGCGTGCTTCTGTATACGGTGTATTTGTATCTGAAAAGCAGCAAGGACGAGAAGCAGCTTGCCATCATTGCCGGCATTCTAATGACAGGGACTTTCGTTGTGCTGACCAAAATGCACGAAAGGTATTTATACTACGCGCTGCTTTTTATCCTGCTGGGGTTCCTGCATCTTCGCGACAGGCGGCTCTTGTACTGCTTTCTCGGATTAAGCCTGACTCACTTCATCAATGTGGACCAAGTACTGCTGGGCAGCCTGGAGCAGCTATATCATATCCCTCCGGATGATGCCGTGTTGACCGTCGTTTCACTGGCCAACGTGATGCTGTTTTTATATTTATGCAGATGGGCATGGCAAACGATTGTACTCCGTCAGATGTCCAGTATGGCGTCCCTGCAAGAAGACGAAGCCGCTCGAAGCGATGACGTCGAGGCTAGAATTCAAACCGGCGCTGCTGCGGAGAGCGAATCGGCTAGCGCTGTCGGTTGGAGACTGCCAGAGCCCAAGCCTCTCAATTGGGGAAGGAAGGATACGCTGCTGCTGGGCGGTCTGGTGCTTGTGTACTCCGTATTGGCTTTGTACCATCTCGGCTCTGCCAAAGCGCCGGAAACAGGATGGCTCGCATCCAGGGAAGGAGAGCAGGTCCTACTGGATTTGGGAGAGAGCAAGCCGATTGAGAGAATCAACAGCTTTTCGGGTGTCGGCGACGGAAGCTTCACTTATGAGATCAGCGCGGATGGACAAACTTGGAGCCGCCCGATTCATGTGTCGAATGACATCGTCAAGGTGTTCATGTGGCAGGTGGTTTCCGTCCATGAAACCGGACGTTATGTTAAGCTGACAGTGGAACGTCCTTCATTTACGCTTAATGAGCTTGCCGTATACGCATCGGGCAGCGAAATCCCGGTACCCGTATTGTCGATTAAGGGGGAGAATATGGATCCTCCAACCAAAGCGGATACCGTTGGCCGGCTGATCGATGAGCCTTCTCAGGCTTCATACCGGTCTACGTATATGAACGGTACGTACTTCGATGAAATTTATCACGCGCGCACCGCTTACGAGCATTTGCATCACCTCGAGCCATATGAATGGACCCACCCGCCGTTGGGTAAACTATTGATTTCCATCGGAATTATGGTATTCGGGATGAATCCGTTCGGCTGGCGCATCGTCGGAACGCTGTTCGGGATCGCTATGATTCCGCTGATGTATTTGCTTGGCAAGCGAATGTTCGGAAGAAGCGAGTATGCGTTTGTATCCAGCTTCCTGTTGACGGTAGACGGGCTGCATTTCGTACAGACGCGCATCGCCACTATAGATGTGTACGGGGTTTTCTTTATCCTGCTGATGTTTTATTTCATGTACCGTTACGTCTGTACAAGAATGTTTGCGGAAGATTGGCGGAAATCCCTGGTTCTGCTTGCGCTTTGCGGTCTGTTCTTCGGCATCGGGGCAGCCTCCAAGTGGATTGTATTGTATGCGGGGAGCGGCTTGGCGCTGATTTTCTTTCTCTGGTTGTTCTGGCATTACCGCGTCTACGCGGCTGCCGGGAAAGGGTTAGCGTCCATGAATAGCACCGATCCGGGCCTTCTTGCCGAATGGAAGCATATTCGGAATGTATTTCCTCGGCGGACGTTGGTTACGTTGGCCGTATGTATCGTATTTTATATCCTCATTCCGATGGTCACCTATGTCTTGTCCTACATCCCGTTTATGCTTGTTCCGGGTACAGGACACGGACTGGCCGAAGTATGGTCGTACCAGAAGCAAATGCTCGATTATCACAGCCAGCTGAAGGGCACGCACCCGTTCAGCTCCTCCTGGTGGCAGTGGCCGGTCATGAGCAGACCCGTGTGGTATTACGGAGCGACAGAGCTGCCGCCGGGTACTATATCGAGTATCGTTGCGATAGGCAATCCTTTGGTATGGTGGGGCGGATTTCTGGCGATCCTTCTGTTCGTTTTCAGAATGATCAAGTCGAGAGAAGCGACGGTTATTTTTATCGTCATCGCCTTTTTCTCGCAATATATCCCATGGATGTTCGTTCCCCGAATGACGTTTATTTATCATTATTTCGGAATGGTGCCTTTTTCTATATTGGCGGTTACTTACTATTACAGGCAAATAAAAGAATCGCAGCAGGGAAAAATAGGATGGATGTATGGTTATTTGGCCGCCGCTGCACTCTGTTTCGTCTTGTTTTATCCTATCCTGTCCGGACTTGTCATTGATCGGTCATACGCCGAGCATGTGCTGAAATGGTTTCCGCAGTGGCAGTTTTTCTAGAGTCCACGGGAGCTATCCGCAAGTTTCCATGCTGCTGCGGCAGGCTGGCTTCTATAGAGACACACTCCATTACTGAAACGAGGGACTTCTTTTATGCAGGAAACTATACGGTATTCCATTATCGTTCCTATGTTCAACGAACAGGAAGTGATCGAGGAGACTTACCGCAGACTCAAGCGGGTGATGGATACGCTCGACGAGCGGTATGAGCTGCTGTTTGTTAACGACGGGAGCAAGGACCGGACAGCCGATATCGTAAAGGAGCTCTGCGCGGAGGATGCGAATGTGCGTCTGTTGAATTTTGCCCGCAATTTCGGCCATCAGATAGCGATTACGGCCGGGATGGATTATGCGGAGGGCCAAGCCATTGTCGTCATTGATGCGGACCTGCAGGATCCCCCGGAGGTCATTCTGGAAATGATTGAGCTGTGGAAGAACGGCTATGACGTCGTGTACGGCAAACGTCTGGAGCGGAAGGGGGAAACTTGGTTCAAAAAATGGAGCGCCCACCTGTTCTACCGTCTGTTAAAATCGATGACCAGCGTGGACATTCCCGTGGATGCGGGGGATTTTCGCTTAATCGACCGCAAAGTATGCGATGTTATGAAATCGATGACGGAGAAGAACCGTTATGTACGGGGGCTAGTCAGCTGGACCGGATTCAATCAGACATTCGTCGAATACACGAGGGAAGAGCGGTGGGCCGGGGTTACCAAGTACCCGCTGCGCAAGATGCTCCGTTTTGCCGTAGATGCCATTACGTCCTTCTCCTACAAACCGTTAAAGGCAGCGGCTTATCTGGGATTTCTGGTGTCTGCCGTCAGCTTTATTTATATCCTGGTCGTTGTGTACCAAAGGCTGTTCACCAATACGACGATAACCGGATGGGCCTCGACGGTAGCAATCAATTTGTTCTTTAACGGTATCGTGCTGATCATTCTGGGGATTATCGGCGAATACATCGGGCGCATTTACGACGAAACGAAGGGGCGGCCGCTGTATATTATTTGGGAGCGGGCAGGGTATGCACAGGAACGGAAGAACAGGTCGCGCACAGAACCGCAGGATCGCCATGAAGCTATCCGATAAATCGGCTCGAACGATCGGCCAATTCATTAAATTTAACTTGGTAGGGGTTGCCAATACGGCCGTTGACTTGTGCGTCTTCCTGGTCCTGTATTCGGCATGCGGAATTTCTGTTTATGCAGCCCATATTCTGGCTTATTTGGCGGGGACGATCAACAGCTTTTATTGGAACGGCCGATGGACCTTCGGTCAATGGGGAGGACGAGGCAAGGCATGGGCTTTTCTCCGCTTCGCCATACTGAACGGGATAAGCTTGGGTTTATCCACCCTTGGCATCCTGCTGCTTACCCGGTATGGACATTGGGAGGTACTGTGGTCGAAGCTGGCTATTACCTGCTGTATGATGGGGGTCAATTTTCTTACCAGTCGAATGTGGGTTTTCGTCAAAGCTTCAGAGAAAGGGTAAAAGGGGAGCGAACCGCTTCCCATACAAGGCTTTTTTAGCGATAGAAAGAGGCAGGGAGAATATTTATTGGGAGGTACGTTATGAGTTTATTAAAGAGCCTCAGCTTCGGGCGGAGAAATGCCGCATTCATTCTTTGTTTATCCCTTATGCTATCGTTGTTTGTGATATATCCGGCAAGCGCAGCGACCTTGTTTAGCGATAATTTCAATAGCGGCAATGCGAACAATTGGACAGCGACTACAGGAATCTGGTCCGTTGTTCAGGACAACGGCAATTATGTGTATTATCAATCCGGCACGGACGAAGGCCGCACCTCGGCAGGCAGCTCCGCCTGGACGGATTATAGCGTAGAAGCGAATGTCAAGATCGATAATTTCAACGGCTCCAACCGCACTTACGTGGCCGGCCGGTATAAGGACGGCAATAACTTCTATGCCGCCTCGTTATATAACAGCAGCGGAGGCACTTTGGAGATCCGCAAAAAAGTAAACGGTTCCACCACGACCCTGGCGACGAAAACGAACTATGGGCTGGCCGCCGGAACCTGGTACACCGTGAAGCTGGAACTCATTGGCTCCTCTATTAAAATGTATGTGAACGGCGCCCTTCAGCTTTCTGCAACGGATACAAGCCTGACTTCGGGGGCAGTAGGGCTGGTAGCCTTCAAAACGGTTGCGAAATTCGATAATATTACCGTTTCCGACAGCTCTTCATCGACACCAACACCTACACCGACGGCAACTCCGACACCAACGCCAACACCAACATCGACACCAACGCCAACACCAACATCGACACCAACGCCAACACCAACATCGACACCAACGCCAACACCAACATCGACACCAACGCCAACACCAACATC
>NZ_JADBDR010000001.1:1308533-1308619 GCF_014873645.1 Paenibacillus sp. OAS669 | reverse complement strand
ACGACACCAACGCCAACACCAACATCGACACCAACGCCAACACCAACATCGACACCAACGCCAACACCAACATCCACACCCCCGCC